>NZ_JBEZZN010000009.1:0-275416 GCF_040639195.1 Micromonospora sp. NPDC023956 | reverse complement strand
CGGGGTCGTCGGAGTCTGCGTTGGATGCGCAGGGTGCCGGTGACCAGGGGATGATGTTCGGGTTCGCGTGTGCGGAGACCCCGGAGCTGATGCCGCTGCCGATCGCTCTGGCGCACCGGTTGGCGCGTCGGTTGTCGGCGGTGCGGAAGGACGGGACGATCCCGTACCTGCGGCCGGATGGTAAGACGCAGGTGACCATCGAGTACGAGGGCCTGCGTCCGGTCCGCCTGAACACGGTGGTCGTCTCGTCGCAGCACGCGGCGGACGTCTCGCTCGACAAACTCCTCGCACCCGACGTACGGGAACACGTGGTGAACCCGGAGCTGGAGTCGTTGGGCCTCGATTCCGACGGGTACCGGTTGTTGGTGAACCCGACGGGCCGGTTCGAGATCGGTGGGCCGATGGGTGACGCGGGTCTGACCGGCCGGAAGATCATCGTGGACACCTACGGCGGGTACGCCCGCCACGGTGGTGGCGCGTTCTCGGGGAAGGACCCGTCGAAGGTCGACCGGTCGGCGGCGTACGCGATGCGGTGGGTGGCGAAGAACGTCGTCGCCGCCGGCCTGGCGGAGCGCTGTGAGACGCAGGTCGCCTACGCGATCGGCAAGGCCCACCCGGTGAGTCTGTTCATCGAGACGTTCGGTACGGAGAACGTGCCGGTCGAGCGGATCGAGAAGGCCGTGGCGGAGGTGTTCGACCTGCGCCCCGCAGCGATCATCCGGGACCTGGACCTGCTGCGCCCGATCTACCGGCAGACCGCCGCGTACGGCCACTTCGGCCGGGAACTGCCCGAACTGACCTGGGAGAACACCGACCGCGCCGCCGACCTCAAGTCGGCCGCAGGCGCCTGACCGCCGGACCGAACCGGCACCGTCCCCGTCCCGTGCTCGCGTCGAGCCCGGGGCGGGGTCAGCGGGCGGCGGCGAGAGCCGCGCGCATCGCCTCGACCGGGGCGGTGACGCCGGTGAAGTGCTCGAACTGGCCGACGGCCTGGGCCAGCAGCAGGTCCAGGCCGGAGACCACCGGGCAGCCGGCCGCCTGCGCGGACGCGGCGAGCGGGGTGGGCCACGGATCGTAGAGCGCGTCGAAGCAGACCGTCCCGGGCCGCCAGGCGGCCAGCTCAGCGAACGGGTCGGCGGCCCCCTTCGGCAGGGTGGACACCACCACGTCGGCGTCGAGGTACGCGGCGGCCTCGGCCCACGGGGCGGCGACCATCGGTACGCCGAGCGCCCCGGCCACCGGACGCAGTTCCGCCACCGCCTCCGGGCGGCGGGCCGCTACGGTCACCGACTTCGCGGCCAGTCGCGCCGCCGCCGCGACCGCCGCCCGGGCGGTGCCCCCGGCGCCGAGCACGGTGACCGTGGCTCCCGGGGCCACCCCGGCGGCGGTCAGCACGTCGACCATGCCGACGACATCGGTGTTGTCCGCGTACCAGCTGCCGTCCGGCCGGTGGACCAGCGTGTTGGCGGCCCCGACGGCGGCAGCGACCGGCGACACCTCGGCGGCCACCGTGAGCGCCGCCTCCTTGCCCGGCATGGTCACCGACAGGCCGGCCCACTCCGGGCCGAGCCCGCCGACCAGACCGGGCAGCCCGGCCGCGTCGCACTCGATCCGGGTGTACGACCACCCGGTCAGCCCGGCCGCCGCGTACCCGGCGTTGTGGATCGCCGGGGAGAGGGAGTGCGCGATCGGCGTACCGACCACCGCTGCCCGGCGGGCGTGGGTCATCAGATGATGCCGGCCTCTCGCGCCTTGGCCTCGTTGCGCCGGTGCTGTTCGTAGGTCTCGGCGAACTCGGAGTTGCCCGCCTTGTCGACCGCCACGAAGAAGAGCCACTTCCCCTCCGGCGGGTCCATCGCCCCTTCCATCGCGTCCTTGCCCGGGTTGTTGATCGGAGTCGGGATCATGCCCGGCAGCTTGCGGTTGTACGGGTTCTTCGGGTTGTCCATGTCGGCGGCGGTCATCTCCTTGGAGGACTTGGTCCGCTGACCGGTCGACTCCAGGTAGTAGTTGACCGTGACGTCCATCTCCAGGCATCCGCAGGGGAAGGTGCCGCTGTAGGCGCGGTTGTAGGCGACCCGGGCGACCTTGCCGAGGTCCGCCTTGGTGCCCGCCTCGGCCTGGGCGAGCGAGGCGACGATCAGGGCCTCGTACGGGCTGATCCCGCCGCGCTCCTTCTCCACCCGCTCGGCGAACTGCATCTTGCCGCTGACGGTCAGGAAGTTCGCCACCATCTCCTTGAGGATGACCTCGGCGGTGGCCTTCGGCGGCATCTCGTAGGTGTCCGGGTAGAGGAAGCCCTCGATCGACTTGACGACCTTCTTGCCGTCGGTGCGCGTGAACCACCAGTCCGGGACGCCGAGCGCCTCCGGGTCCTTCGCCGCCGCCTCGAAGTCCTCCACCGGGATCTTGGTCTGCTCGGAGAGGCGCTTGTAGGTCTGCTTGGCGGTCAGCCCCTCGGGGATGGTGATCCCGTTGACGATCTTGTTCTTCAGGTCGAGGAGCATGCCGAGGGCGCTCTCGCCGCTCATCTGCTTGCGCACCTTGTAGGTGCCGGGCTGGATGTTCTTGCTGCGCGCGTTCTCCTCGGCGGCGTCGATGAACGCCTGGGCGCTCTTGACCACGCCCGCGTCGTACAGCGCGTTGGCGATGTCGGCGATCAGCGCGCCCTGCTTGACCTCGACGGTCAGCTCACCGCTGCCGGTGCCGTCGTAGTCGGGGGTGACGAAGTAGCTCTGCACCCGGTCGAAGCCGTAGAAGGCGCCACCGCCGATCGCGCCGAGCAGCACGAAGGCCAGCAGGAGGGCGAGGACCGTACGGCCCCCGCCACCGGACTTGCCCTGGCGCTTGCGCATGGCGCTGCGCCGGTGCTTGCCCTTGTCGCCCCGGTCACGTTCGTCGAAACCGAGATCCAGGTCGTCGATCATTACGTCCGCCTCCGCTGCGCCTCTAGCCAGCTCTGCAGGATCTCCACCGCGGCGGCCTGGTCGACCACCGCTCGTTGCCGTTTACCCCGGACGCCCCGCTCGGCCAGCCTACGAGAAGCCACCACGGTCGACATCCTCTCGTCAGTCAGCGTCACCGGAACAGGCGCTATTACATCAGCCAAACGGTTCGCGTACGACCTGACGTGTACGGCGGCCGGGCCGTGCTTCCCGGCCAGGTTCACCGGGAGCCCGAGGACCACCTCGACGGCCCCGTGCTCGGCGACCAGCCGGCGCAGCTCGGCCACGTCGGTGGGGACGGCGTCGTCCCCGCTGGTCAGGTCGCGGGCGAGGGTGACCAGCGGGGTGGCCAGGATGCCGTCCGGGTCACAGATCGACACGCCGACCCGGACCTGTCCGACATCCACCCCGAGGCGGACGCCCCGTGCGAATTCACTCAATCGGGTTCACTCCCTGCGACTGCCCGCACCGGCGGGATGCACACCGCCGGAAACGTACCTCGCGCCCCGCGCCACAGAACACACCAGGGCGGACCAAGTGGCCCGCCCTGGTGCACCCCCGTCGGGGCATTACGCCTCGCTGATCGTCTTCTCCACGGTCAGCAGCAGGTTCGGCGCCTCGGCCGCCGGCAGACCGCCGCCCTGCGCCAGGTCGGGGCTGCCGCCGCCCCGGCCGGAGAAGGCCGCCTTGACCAGGTCGTTCGCGGCCAGACCCCGGCTGCGGGCCGCGCCGTTGACCGCGACCACCAGGGACGCCTTGCCGTTCGCGCGGGCCGCCACCGCGACCACCGCCGGCCGCGCCGCGTCGATCCGGCCCCTGATCTCCTGGGCGAGGGTCCGCACGTCGTTGCCGGCCGCGCCCTCCGGCGCCTCGGTGCCGACGTACGCGACGCCGCGCACGTCCTTCGCCTGTGCGGCGAGCGCCGCCGCACCGCCGAGCACCAGCTGGGCGCGGAGCTTCTCCAGCTCCCGCTCGGCGTCGCGGAGCTGGCTGACGGTCTGCTCCACCCGCTCGGCCACCTGGTCGCCGGGCACCCGGTACAGCTCCGCCAGCCGGGCGACGAGCAGGTGCTCCTTCGCCAGGAAGCGGAACGCGTCCATGCCGACCAGCGCCTCGACCCGACGGACCCCGGAACCGATCGACGCCTCGGAGAGGATCTTCACCAGGCCGAGCTGCCCGGACCGGTCGACGTGGGTGCCGCCGCACAGCTCACGGGCGTAGTCGCCGACCTCGACGACCCGTACCTCGTCGCCGTACTTCTCGCCGAAGAGCGCCATCGCGCCGATCCGGCGGGCCTCCTCCAGCGAGGTGACGAAGGCGTGCACCTCCAAGTCGGCCAGGAGCACCTCGTTGACCTGCTGCTCCACGTCGTGCAGCACGCTCGGCGCGACCCCGGTCGGGGTGTTGAAGTCGAACCGCAGCCGACCCGGCGCGTTCAGCGAACCGGCCTGGGTGGCCGACTCGCCGAGGAAGTTGCGCATGGTCTGGTGCACCAGGTGGGTGGCGGTGTGCGACCGGGAGATCGCCCGCCGGCGGGTCACGTCGATCTCGGCGAAGCCGGTCTCGCCGGCCCGTACCTCGCCCCGACGCACCCGCGCCCGGTGCACCACCAGGCCGGGCACCGGCTGCTGGACGTCGAAGATCTCGACCTCGCCACCGCCGACGGTGATCAGTCCCTGGTCGGGCTGCTGCCCACCGCCCTCGGCGTAGAACGGGGTCGCGTCGAGCACCAGCTCGATCGTGTCCCCCTCGACGGCCGCGGCGACCGGCGCGCCCCCGGAGAGCAGCGCCCGGACGGTCGACTCGCGGGAGGTCTCGCTGTACCCGGTGAAGCTCACCGGGCCGCCGCTGTCCAGCACCGACCGGTACGCCGACAGGTCGGTGTGCCCGGTCTTGCGCGCCTTCGCGTCGGCCTTCGCGCGCGAGCGCTGGTCGGCCATCAGCCGGCGGAAGCCCTCCGCGTCGACGGTCAACCCCTGCTCGGCCGCGATCTCCAGGGTCAGGTCGATCGGGAAGCCGTACGTGTCGTGCAGCTGGAACGCCTTGTCCCCGGAGAGCGCCGGCTTCCCCGCCTGCTTCGTCTCGCTGATCGCCGTGTCGAGGATCGTGGTGCCGGCCCGCAGGGTGGAGAGGAAGGCGTCCTCCTCCGCGTACGCGTACTGCGAGATCCGGTCGAACTCGGTGGCCAGCTCGGGGTACGACGGGGACATGCAGTCCCGGGCCACCGGCAGCAGCTCCGGCAGCGCCCGGTCCTGGTAGCCGAGCAGCCGCATCGCCCGGATCGCCCGACGCATGATCCGGCGCAGCACGTAGCCACGCCCCTCGTTGCTCGGGGTCACCCCGTCACCGATGAGCATCAGCGCGGTACGGACGTGGTCGGCGACCACCCGCAGCCGGACGTCGTCCGGGTGCGACTCGGCGGCCACCTGACCGGACCGGGCGCCGTACCGCTTGCCGGACAGCTCGCTGGCGCGGTCCAGGATCGGGCGGACCTCGTCGATCTCGTAGAGGTTGTCGACGCCCTGGAGGATGGAGGCGATCCGCTCCAGCCCCATGCCGGTGTCGATGTTCTTCCTGGGCAGCTCGCCGACGATCCGGAAGTGCTCCTTGCTGGTCACGTCGGCGATCTCGTACTGCATGAAGACGAGGTTCCAGTACTCCAGGTAGCGGTCCTCGTCGACCTCCGGACCGCCCTCCCGCCCGTAGGCGGGGCCCCGGTCGTAGAAGAGCTCGGAGCAGGGGCCGGCCGGGCCGGGAATGCCCATCGACCAGTAGTTGTCCTTCTTGCCCCGCCGGACGATCCGCTCGGCCGGCACGCCGACCGAGCGCCAGATGTCGTACGCCTCGTCGTCGTCGAGGTAGACGGTGGGCCAGATCCGCTCCGCGTCGAGGCCGAAGCCGCCCTCGGCGACCGACTTGGTGGACAGCTCCCAGGCGAGCGGGATCGCCCCGGCCTTGAAGTAGTCACCGAAGGAGAAGTTGCCGTTCATCTGGAAGAACGTGCCGTGCCGGCTGGTCTTGCCGACCTCGTCGATGTCCGGCGTCCGGATGCACTTCTGGACGCTGACCGCACGCGGGTACGGCGGGGTCTGCTGTCCCAGGAAGTACGGGACGAACTGCACCATGCCGGCGTTGACGAACAGCAGGTTCGGGTCGCTGATGGCGGGCAGCGGAGCGGACGGCACCACGGCATGGCCGTTCGCCTCGAAGTGGGCGAGATACCGCCGCTTGATCTCCGCCGTCTTCATCGCTGGGGTTCCTCCGGGAAAATCGCTCGGTCGCCGATGCGCGGGTCCTCCCGCAGCTCGGCGAACTGGTCGTCGAACGCCTCGCCCCGGGCGAACGCCTCGTGGATCTCCTGCTCGCGTTCGGTCATCCCGATCCGGACGTCCTCCACGAAGCTACGCAGCGACTCCATCAGCCCGCCAGCCGATTCCGCCAGCGAGCCGGCGATACCCTGCGGCGTGTACGCGTGCGCGGTACGGGTGGCCTTGCGGACCACCACCACACCGACGGCGAGGCCGATGCCGAGCCAGAACAGACGCCTCATGCCCTTTTCCTCCCGCTACCGGGTCAGCGGTCGCCGCGCTTGGCGGCCCGACGCTGCTGCTTGATGGTGTCGCGGACCTCGCGCTCGGTCTCGGCGTGCCGGCGCGCGGAGGCGGCCTTGCGCACGCCGTACCCGAAGGCGGCGACCTTGACCAGCGGGTTGGCGGCGGCGGCGGAGACCACGGTGGCCAGGTTCGCCACGTTGGCGGTGACGTTCTGCGCGTGGCTGGTCATGGTGTCGACCTTGGCGAGCTGAAGGTTCACCCCGTCGAGCGAGGTCTGCACCTGGGTCAGGGCGGTGTTGACGTTCTCCACCGTCGTGTTGACGTTGCCGAGCAACGGCCTGGTCTGCTCGTTGAGGTCGTTGATCATGCGGGTAGTGGCGTCCACGGTGTGCCGCAGGCGCAGGATGGGCAGCGTCAGGATCAGTACCAGCATCGCGAACGCGATCGCCGCCACCAGCGCCGCGACCTCTCCAAGCTCCACGCGTGTCCTCCTCAAGCAGTGTCCCGCCGACCCGTCGTCGGCGGGACGCGCGACCGTCGTACCCGATCCGGTCCGCCGTCACCGATCCGGTCGGTGACGGCGTCCGGTCCGCCAGCCCCAGACCCTACCGTCAGTGATGGACGGCGGCTCAGGACGGTGACGGTGCCGGTGTCAGGTCGTCGAGCGGGTCGTCGGTGAAGGTGGGGAAGGGATCCTCACCGGTGAGCGACGGGTCCGTGCTCGGCTGTGGCCGGGTCCGGTCGTCGTCGACGGCGTTGCGGACCTTCAACGACACCAACGACCCGGTGCAGTCGCCGGCAGCGGTGGGCGACGCCAACGGCGACGGCGGGACCGCCGGTTGGCCGTCGATCGGCGGCGGCACACACGTCGGCGGACGGACCCAGAGGTCGAGGGTCAACTCGTCCCGCCGCCAGCAGGTGTACCGCCCGGGGGCGGGCTGCTCCGGGCAGCGGGTCACCCGCCACGGCTGCCAGCCGACGGCCGACAACGCCCGCTCGTACTCGGCTGCGGTCTCCTCCGGGGAGCGGTCCGAGGAGGCGGTGCGTTCCCGCAGCCGGCAGTCCTGGAGGCACCAGCGGCTGCCGCTGACGTTGTCCACGGTGTCCGCCGCGGCCCAGGCCGGCACCGGCAGGTCGTCGAGGGAGCCGAAGACCGGGTCCCGGCTCAGCGTCCGGACGGCGAAGAAGGCCGGCACCGCGCCGAGCAGGAGCACGCTCACCGCCACCAGCACACCGAGGCGGAGCCGGCGGCGCTCCCGCATCTGCCGCCGCAGTTCGGAACGGGCGACGCGGAGCGCTCCCCCGGTCCGGGCACCGTCGTCGTCGGACGGTTCGTCGCCAGCGGCGCTGCGCAGCGACGGTGGGTCCACCGGTGCCACCGGCGGCGCCACGGCGGCGCGGGCCACCGGGTGCCCGGCCGGTTCCCCGGCCCGTTCGCGGACCGGCGGGACGGCGCCGGCCCGCTCCGGATCGCGGACGGGCGGCACGGCGCCGCCGGGGCGTTCGGGGTCGCCGCCCGGCGGGGTGGCCCGGCCCGGCACGGGTCGGGCCACCGACGCGGCGGCCCGGGCCACGGCCGGCGGGCCGGACGTCGGCGCGGCGGTGGCCCGGACCGGGCCCGCCGGCGGCCGGCCCGGACCGGAGGCCGGATCGACGGACGGTCCCGGAACGACGGACGGTCCCGGAACGACGGACGGTCCCGGAACGACGGGCTCCCCCGGACCGGAACCGGGCCGGGTGCCCCGTGCGCCCGGTTCGACCGGCGCCGGAGGGCGGGCCGCGCCCCGCGCCGGACCTGCGGGCGGCCCGGCGGGCGTCACCCGTGGTCCGGGTACCGGGGTGGCCGGTGCCGGCCGGGCCGCGGCCGGCCGAGGTGGCGGCACGACACCCGGACCGGACGGCGGCACGACACTCTGGCCCGGCGGCACGGCACCGGCCCCGTGCGGTACGGCACCCTGGCCCGGCGGCACGGCACCGGCCCCATGCGGTACGGCACCCTGGCCCGGCGACAGGACACCCGGCCCCGGGGGCGGTCCGGCAGGGCGCTCCGGCCCCGGCACCGGGGGAACCGGACGGGCCGCGCCGCGCGCCGGAGCGGCCGGTTCGGTTCCGGGGCGAACCGGCGGGACCACCGCACCGGGGCGGGCGGCGCCCCGGGCCGGCGGAGCGGTACGTGGATCCGGGGCCGGCCCGGCCGGACCGGGCACCGGCGGGCGGGCCGAGCCGGACGCCGGACGCCCGGCCTCGGCCGGATCGGCGGCCCGACGTCGCCCCACCGGGCGGTCGTCGTCCGGTCCGGCGGGGTGACGACGTCCGGAGGCCCGCTCGTCGTCGGGGTCGGCGGCACCGCGCCGCCGCCCGGGGGCGCTCGGCGGGTCGTGCCGCTGGCCCGGCCCGGCGATCACCGGACCGGACGCCGCCGAGAACGGGACCGACGGGGCGTTGCCCGAGGCCGGAACCGGCGGAGCGTTACCCGACAACGGAACGGGCGGGGCGTTGCCCGAAGCCGGAACCGGCGGAGCATTGCCCGACAACGGAACGGGCGGAGCGTTGCCCGAAGCCGGAACCCGTGGGCCGTCCTGCTCCGGGGCCCGGCGCCGGGCCACCGGGCGCTCGTCCGGGGCGGGGGGACGGGCCACACCGGCCGCCCTCTCGACGGGGACCCGCCCGGCGGGAGGCGGTGGGCGGCCGGGCAGCCCCCGGGGCGACGGTTCCGGCGCACCCGCCGGGTGGTGCGGCCGGTCGGCCGGCGGGGGGACATCGTGACCGGGACGGACCGGCGGTTGGGCCCCCGGGCCGGAACGGACCGGTGGTGCCACCTCGGGGCCGGGGTGCGGGGCGGGACCGGAGCGCGGCGCGGGGCCGGCGGAACCGGGCCACGGGCCGTCCGGACGCCCGGACCGACGGGTGGCGGCACCGGGCGGGACGGCCGACGGTGGGGCCGGCGTCCTGTCACCGGGATACGGCGGCCCGCCCGCTCCGGGCACGGGGCCCGCGGGCGGGGGCGGGGGCGGCGTCGCGGGCGGCCGGGAACCGGCGGAAGCCGGGTCGGCAGCCTCCCGGGCACCGGCCTCCGGGCTGAGGTCGGCCCGCTGCCGCTTGGCGGTACGCAGGTCGTCGATCCAGCCGAACTCCTCGCCGCTGACCGGTTCCTCCGGCTCCGCGTCGGACCGGCCGCGTCCCCAGCGGCGTCCCCTGGCCTTGGGATCCCGCCGCTCGTCGGGGCCGTCCTCCGGCCGATCCGCACCACGAGGTGTCACTGGTGACCCTTCCTGGCGGCGTCCGCGCCGCCCTCTTCCGCCGGGACGCCGGTCGCGTCCGTCGTGCCCCGCCCCGCCCCCGCCGCCCCGGCGACCGGGGCGCTCCGGCCCCGGACGATGCGGCGCAGCAGGGGCAGCCGGGCGGCCACCGAGCGCTCCGCGCCGTGTTCGGTGGGCCGGTAGTAGTCGGTGCCGACGAGGTCGTCCGGGACGTACTGCTGGGTGACCACACCCCGGTGGTCGTCATGCGGGTAGCGGTAGCCGGTGCCGTGCCCCAGCCCCCGGGCACCGGGGTAGTGGGCGTCCCGCAGGGTGCGGGGCACCGGCCCGCCCCGGCCGGCCCGGACGTCCCGGATCGCCGCCCCGATCGCGCTGGTCGCCGAGTTCGACTTCGGCGCGGTGGCCAGGTGGATGACCGCCTGGGCGAGGTTGAGCTGTGCCTCGGGGAGCCCGACGTACTCCACGGCGTGCGCGGTGGCGGTCGCCACGGTCAGCGCCACCGGATCGGCCATGCCGACGTCCTCGCTGGCGAAGATGACCAGTCGACGCGCGATGAACCGGGCGTCCTCCCCGGCGACCAGCATCCGAGCCAGCCAGTGCAGTGCCGCGTCGACGTCGGAGCCGCGCATGCTCTTGATGAGGGCGCTGGTGACGTCGTAGTGGGCGTCCCCGGCCCGGTCGTAGCGGACCGCCGCCACGTCGACCGCCTGCTCGGCGGTGGCCAGGTCGATCCGGTCGGCGCCGAGCGCGGTGGCGGAGGAGGCGGCGGCCTCCAGGGCGGTCAGCGCCTTGCGGACGTCGCCCCCGGCGAGACGGACCAGGTGCTCCTCGGCCTCCGGGGCGAGGGTGGGGGCGCCGCCGAGGCCGCGCTCGTCGGTGACCGCGCGGCGCAGCAGGTTCCGGACCGCGTCCTCGGTGAGCGGTTGCAGGGTCAGCAGCACGCACCGGGACAGCAGCGGCGAGATGATCGAGAAGTACGGGTTCTCGGTGGTCGCGGCGAGCAGGGTGACCGTCCGGTCCTCGACCGCCGCGAGCAGCGAGTCCTGTTGGGTCTTGCTGAACCGGTGCACCTCGTCGATGAAGAGCACGGTCGGCGGGCCGCCGGAGCGGCGTTGCCGGCGGGCGGTCTCGATGACCGCGCGCACGTCCTTGACCCCGGCGGTGAGGGCCGACATGGCGACGAACCGGCGGTCGGTGGCTCGGGCCACCAGGTGGGCGATGGTGGTCTTGCCGCAGCCGGGCGGTCCCCAGAGGATCACCGACATCGGGGCCGCGCCGCCGACCAGCTGCCGCAGCGGCGCACCGGGGGCGAGCAGGTGCTCCTGACCGACCAGTTCGTCGAGGTTCGCCGGACGCATCCGCACCGGCAGCGGCGCGTCGGACCCGACGGTGTCGAAGCCGCCGGTCCCGGTCGGCGCACCGCCGGACGCCGCGAGCGCGCTCGGCGCTGCGGCGGGGTCACCGAGAGTGAACAGGGCGTCGGACTCCATCACGAAGACAGTACCGGCCCGGTCCCGCGACG
Organism: Micromonospora sp. NPDC023956; assembly: GCF_040639195.1. Lineage (NCBI taxonomy): Bacteria > Bacillati > Actinomycetota > Actinomycetes > Micromonosporales > Micromonosporaceae > Micromonospora > Micromonospora sp. NPDC023956. Next base: position 264,135 of record NZ_JBEZZN010000009.1, on the reverse strand, counting down.
CCGGAATCGCGGCGCGGGCCGGGCCGGGGATGATCGGAAGCGGTCACCCGCGACCGGGACGGCGGCCCCGGTACCACCGACCGCCGCCACCGCCGCCACCGCCGCGCGGGCCCCGGCCGACGCCGGCCAGGTAGAGCGAGAGCAGGAGCAGGCCGATCAGGACCAGGGTGTTCCAGTTGAACAGGTCGGGTGCGCCGAAGTCGGTGTTGAGCAGGTCGATGAGCAGGGCGAAACCGAAAACGACGGCCGCGGCGATGGCGAGCATGTCGGTCCTCCGATAGGGGTCGGGGTACGTCGGCCGTGATGTACCCGATCGGTCCGATCGCCAATCTCCAGCGTGGACCACATTGCTGCCCTGACTAGGCTGGCGTCATGATCGGGACAGCGCGGACGGTGCACGGGCGGGCAGCCGTCCTGGCGGCCACCGGTCACCACCCGTACGCCCGGCACGTCCTCGGTCGGGACGACGAGCCGCAGGCGTGGCTGCTCGACGGCACCACCGCGTGGCTGCTCCCGGCGGAGCGGGGCCCGGCCGGTGGGGCGTTCGGCGCTCCCGAGCTGGCGGTCGGCCTCTTCGCGACGCTCCGGGCGCAGGGCACGGCCCGCCCCGGGCAGTGGCTGCACCTGCCCCGCCTCGGCACGGCCGAGCTGGCCGGGCCGCTGCCGATCGCCCGGTACGACGACTGGGACTTCCTCTGGAGCACCACCGCACCGCCGTGGCAGCCCGGCGAGGAGCGGGTGGAACGGCTCACCGAGGCCGACCTGCCGGCGCTCACCGCACTGGTCGACGAGGCCTTCCCGAGCACCACCTCACGCCCCGGCGACCCCCGGGTGGTCGACTGGTACGGCATCCGCGCCGGTGACCGGCTGGTCGCCGGTGGGGCGGACCGGAGCCGGGGCGACATCGGTTTCCTCGCCGGGCTGGCCGTCGCTCCATCCGAGCGGGGACAGGGCCTCGGCGCGGCGCTGACCGCCGGCATGGCCCGCGCCCTCTTCGCCCGGTACGACCGGGTGGCGCTCGGCGTCTACACCCGCAACGTCGGTGCGATCCGGCTGTACCGCCGTCTCGGCTTCACCGGAACCCTCGCGCGCACCTCCCTGCAACTCGGCTGAGCCGGCTGGGGTGGCGACCAGCCTGCAACTCGGCTGAGCCGGTTGGGGTGGCGACCAGGGCTACCCGGACACCGCTCCGCCGGACAGGGCGCCCTGCTACCGCCCGGCGGCGGAGGCGGAGGGGACCTTGGTCCGGCGGGTGGCCCGCCAGGCGGGCAGGTAGAGCGGCGCGGCGACGGCCAGCACCACCGCGCCGACCAGCATCGCGGTACGCACACTGGTGGCGTCGGCCAGGGCGGTGAGGACGATGCCGCCGAGCGCACCGGCGGGCATGGCGACCATCGAGTTCAGCGAGATCACGCTGGTCCGGTAGGGGCCGTCGACCTGGCGGTGCAGCAGCCCCATGTGCAGCGGGTTGGACGCGCCGTGCACGGTGTAGCAGGCCAGGTACGCGACGAGCACACCGACCGGTCCGGCGAGCAGGCCCATCCCGGCCACGGTCAGCCCCTGGACGATCCGCAGCAGCGCGGCGCTGGGCGCGGCTCCCCACCAGCGGGTCAGCAGCGGGGTGAGGGCAGCGCCGGCCGCCGAGGCGAGCCAGGCGACCGAGCCGGCCGGGCCCAGCAGGGCCGCCGCGCGGTCCGAGTCGCCGGTCACCTCGGCGAGGCGTACCGGGAGCAGGGTCTCGAAGGTGGTCATGCCGAAGCCCCAGAAGAGTTCCACGGCGACCAGGGCGAGCAGGACCCGGGAGCGGCGCAGCAGCCCGAACGCCTGCCCGACCAGGCCCGGCGCGGCGGCGATCGACGACCGCAGCGCGCCCTGGCCCCGGGCCGGTCGCGGCTCGACCAGGAGTGTCGCGAGCGCCACCAGGACGACCACCTGGAGGACGACGGCCAGCAGCACCGGCATGGTCAGCGCGCTCACCGGGCCGACCGGGCCGAGCGCGACCAGACCGCCGCCGAGCAGCGCGCCGGCGCTGATGCAGAGGCCGAGGACCGTCCCACTCTGACCGAGCCCCTTCTCGTACGCCGCGTCGGGGTCGGCGGCGAGGCTGGCGTCGACGTACCAGGACTCCAGCGGGCCGCTGTCCAGCGCCCGGTACACCCCCTGGAGCAGCCAGACCGCGACCAGGACGGCGAACGTGTCGGCGACGACGAAGAGCGCCAGCGAGGCGAGGTTGACCGCGGCGGCGGTGAGGAGCACCGGTCGCCGGCCGAGGGCGTCGGCGAGACCGCCGGTGGGCAGTTCCAGCAGGAGGACGACGAGCCCCTGGGCGGCGACGGCCAGCCCGATCTGGGCGAGGGTGAGGCCGCGCTCCTGCATCAGCAGGACGAAGACCGGGATGAGCAGGCCGACCGGGAGCCACCGGAGCCCGTGCAGGAGCAGGAACCGGTGCCGGACCTGGCGGATGGTGAGCGCGCTCACCGCCCGGCCTCCGGGCCGGACAGGTCCTCCGTGCCGGGGAAGGCGGCGTAGATCAGGTGGATCGGCTTCACGTCGGTCTCGTCGGGAGGCGGCTGCGTACGGTAACGGAGGATCAGCTCCCCGATCTCCTGGTTGAGCGCGTGCAGCCGTTCCGGGCCGATGACCAGGAAGGCGTCACTCATGCCGGCCGCGTCCCGCCAGAGCGGCGGGTACGTCGCCCGCTCGGCGAGCCACCGTTCCGCCTGCTCGGTCATCCACCGCACGTGCTCGACCTGCATCCACTCCACGGCCGTCCGGGCGTCCGGGTCGTCGTCGTAGTCGCTCGGGTCCCAGTTGCTCGTCTCGTGCACCGCACGCCACCAGCGCTGCCGGCCGGTGCCCCGGTCGGGTTCCTCGGCCACCAGTCCCACCTCGGCGAGCTGCCGCAGGTGGTAACTGGTGGCTCCGGTGTTGGTGCGCAGCGCCCCGGCGAGCGAGGTGGCCGTCGCCGGACCGTCGGTGCGCAGCGCGCCCAGCAGCCGCAGGCGCAGTGGGTGCGCGAGCACCCGGATCTGCCGGTGGTCCAGCCGGACCGAGCGGGTCCTACCGCTCTGCTCCTTCGTCATGGCTGCACAATAACCGTGCACACATTCTGTGCACAACTATTGTGCATCACCGGTCCGGCTCCCGTCGCTACCCGTGCGGCACCTCTGGCAGCCCGGTCGACGGGCTGTCCCCGGACCCGCCCACCACGCCGGTGAGCAGGCGGGACGCCGACCGCTCGACGATCCGGGCCCGGCCCGGCAGGGTCGCCGGGGTGACCAGTGCCGCCGCCGCCAGGTATCCCGGCCCCGGGTGCAGGTCCCAGAGCCGGGCCCGCAGACCGGGTCGCCCGGGGTACGCGAGCAGTCGGGGCGGATCGGAGGGCGGGCTGATCCGGACGTCCCGGATCCGCACCCGCAGCCCGTCGCCGGTCGCCTTCACCACCGACTCCCGCCGGCACCACTGTGTGAGGTCGTCGGCGGGACGGTCCGCCCCCTCGTGCCGCTCCACGTCGACACCGATCTCCCCCCGGTCGGCGACGGCCACCACCACCCGCCGCCCGGAGTGCGAGACGGAGACGGCCAGCGGGTGCTCCGGCAGCCGGGGCCGGCCGTGCGGGCCGGCGCAGCTCGGACACGCACGGACCACCCGGAGCCGGTCCGCCGGCACGCCGCGGTGGTGGGCGACGGCCAGCCGCAGCAGCACCGCGCCCAGGGTGGACTGCCGCCGGTGGCGGGGGTGGCCGATGGCGGCGAGCCGGCGACGCTCGGTGGCGTCCAGCAGCCCGAGGTGCCACCGGCGCAACATGCCCAGGTCGGCCCACCAGACGGTGGCCACCACCACCGGCCGACGGGTCCGCCGGTGGATCAGAACGCCTCCTCGGGGACGTCCATCAGGTCGAGGCGAGCAGCCTGGATGATCTTCCGGTCCGCGGTGAGCCGGGGCAGCACCTCCCGGGCGAAGAACCGGGCCACCGCCACCTTGCCGGTGTAGAACGCCCGGTCCGCGGTGGAGACGTCGGCCCGGCCCAGGGCCCCTGCGGCCACCTCGGCCCGGACGAGCAGCAACCAGCCGACGAGCAGGTCACCGAGGGCCAGCAGCAACCGCCGGCTGTGCAGCCCGACCAGGTAGAGCTGGCGGGGCTCGCCGCCCTGCGCCGCGCCCAGCCACTCCAGCATCGCGCCGAGGCAGCCCTGCACGTCGGTGACCGCCCGGCCCAGCGCGGTCCGCTCGGCGGCGAACGGATCGTCGTCGCTCTCCGCGCCGACGAACCCGCCGATCTCGCCGGCCAGCGTCATCAGGGCCAGGCCCTGATCCTTGGCGATCTTCCGGAACACCAGGTCGAGGCTCTGGATCGCGGTGGTCCCCTCGTACAGGGTGTCGATCTTGGCGTCCCGGAGGTACTGCTCCAGCGGGTAGTCGGTCAGGTAGCCGGAGCCACCCAGGGTCTGCAGGGACTCGTGCCCGAGCAGCTCGTACGCCCGCTCCGAGCCGACCCCCTTGACCAGGGGCAGGAGCAGGTCGTTGACCCGGGCGGCCAGGTCGGCGTCCGGTCCGCAGACCATCCGGTCCTGCCAGCGGCCGGTGTAGACGAGCAGGGCGCGCAGCCCCTCGGCGTACGCCTTCTGCAGCATCAGCGACCGGCGCACGTCGGGATGGTCGATGATCCGAACCCGGGGGGCGGTCTTGTCCGCCATCCGGGTCAGGTCGGCCCCCTGCACCCGTTCCCGCGCGTACGCCAGGGCGTTGCGGTAACCGGTGGAGAGGGTGGCGATGGCCTTCGTGCCGACCATCATCCGGGCGTACTCGATGATCCGGAACATCTGCCGGATGCCGTCGTGCCGCTCCCCCACCAGCCAGCCGACCGCCGGCACCCCGTGCTGCCCGAAGGTCAGCTCGCAGGTGTTGGAGACCTTCAGCCCCATCTTCTCCTCGACGGCGGTGGCGAAGACACCGTTGCGCGCGCCCGGCTCGCCGGTGGCCGGGTCGAAGTGGTACTTCGGCACCACGAAGAGGGAGAGGCCCTTGGTGCCCGGTCCGCCGACGCCCTCGACGCCCACCGGGCGGGCCAGCACGTAGTGCACGATGTTCTCGGTGAGGTCGTGCTCGCCGGAGGTGATGAACCGTTTGACCCCCTCCAGGTGCCACGAACCGTCCGGCTGGGGCACGGCCCGGGTACGCCCCGCGCCGACGTCCGAACCGGCGTCCGCCTCGGTCAGCGCCATGGTGGAGCCCCACTGGCGGTCCACGAAGATCCGGGCCCACCCCTTCTGCTCCGCCGTCCCCTCGTGCCAGAGCACGTTGGCCAGGGGCGGACCGGAGGCGTAGATCCAGACCGCCGGGTTGGCGCCCATCACCAGTTCGCCGATGGCCCGCCAGAGCATCCGGGGCGCGGGCGTGCCGCCCAGCTCCGGGACGAGGTCGCCGAGCCGCCAGAACCCGGCGTCCAGGAACGCCCGGTACGCCTTGGCGAACGCCGGGGGCAGCGGTGCGCGGTGCGTGTCCGGGTCGAACACCGGCGGGTGCCGGTCGCCCTCGGTGAACGCGTCCGCCAGCTCCTCGCGGGCGGAACGGTCCACCTCGGCGAGGATCTGCCGGACGGTGTCGACGTCCAGGTCGGGGTAGCCGTCGGGGCCGAGGAACTCCTCGACCCCGAAGACCTCGAAGAGGTCGAACTCCAGATCCCGCAGGTCGCTGCGGTAATGGCCCATCTGTGCGTACTCCTGTCGTGAGAGAGAAGGCGGCGGGCCGGCCGGGTGGTTCCCCGGTCCGGCCCGCCGCGTCGTGCCCGTGTGGGATCAGCCGCCGTGGATGGCCGCCAGGTCGACCTTGGCGCGGGTGCTGGGCAGCGCGAAGCTGACCAGCACCGCGGCGGCGGTAAGCACCGCCGCCACCAGGAAGGCCGCGTGCAGGCCGTCGAGCAGCACGGATGCCTCCTGGACGCCCTCGCCGATCCGGCCGGAGAGCCGCTCGTTGGCGACGGTGACCAGGACCGCGAGGCCGACCGCGCCACCCACCTGCTGGGCGGTGTTCATCAGGCCGGAGGCGATGCCGCTCTCCTCCCTGGCGACGCCGCTGACCGCCGCGACCACCAGGGGCACCAGGGCCAGGCCGAAGCCGGCGCCGGAGAGGATCAGGGTGGGCAGGAGCTCGCCGACGTACGACCCGTCGACGCTGCTGCGCAGCAGCAGCACCTGGCCGATCCCGACCAGCGTCAGACCGGCCATGATCAGGGTGCGGGTGCCCAGCCTCGGGGTGAGCTGCATGGCCGCCCCGGCGAAGACCGCCATGGTGAGGCCGAGCGGGGCCCAGGACAGGCCGGCCCGGATCGGCGACCAGCCGTTGATCACCTGCATGTAGAGGCTGAGGAAGAAGAACGTGCCGTAGAGCGCGGAGGCGGCCAGCACGGTGAGGATGTTGGCCACCGCGATCTGCCGGTTGGCCAGGATACCGAGACGCAGCAGCGGTTCCGGGGCGCGCTTCTCCCACCACACGAAGAGCGCGATCAGCACGACCGCGCCGGCCAGCCCGCCGATGGTGAGCGGGTCGCTCCACTCCCGGTGCGCGGTGTTGAGCATGGTGTAGACGAGCAGCAGCAGACCGCCGGTGATGGTGGCCGCGCCGAAGCCGTCCAGCCGGCGCGGTCCGGTCGCGGTGTCCAGGTCGACGCCGCCGCGCAGGCCGGCCAGGGTGAGCGCGAGCAGCAGCGCGCCGACCGGGACGTTGATGAAGAAGACCCAGCGCCAGCCGATGGTGTCGGTGATCAGACCGCCGAGCAGCACGCCGGTGGTGCCGGCGATGCCGGAGAGGCCACCCCAGACGCCGAGGGCCTTGCCCCGCTGCTCGGCATTGGTGAAGGCGCTGACCAGGATGCTCAGTGCGGCCGGGCTGAGCAGCGCCGCGCCGAAGCCCTGCACACCCCGGGCGACGATCAGCGCGGTGTCGGACTGGGCGAGCCCGCCGGCCAGCGACGCGCCGACGAAGACGAGCAGACCGACGAGGAACATCCGCTGCCGGCCGAACAGGTCCGCGCCCCGGCCGCCGAGCAGCAGGAAGCCGCCGAAGAGCAGCATGTACGCGTCGACCACCCAGGCCAGCGAGGAGGTGGAGAACTCCAGGTCGGTACGGATCGACGGCAGGGCGAGGTTGACCACCGTCTCGTCGAAGATGACGAGCAGTTGGGCGCCGCAGGTGATGGCGAGCAGGAGCGCGACCCGCCCCCGGCTCAACATCTGGTCCCCTTTGGGCACGGCGGCTTGCACCATCACGACTCCTCAGCAGTGCGCAGTGGGTGGCGGGGGTTCCGCCCGGTGACCGGGCGGAAGGGACGGCACCGGCCGGGGCCGGGGCGGTGGGGGCGCGGTGGTCGGACCCGGTCCGGGCCGGCGGCGGACCGGCGGCGGAGCGGGGCCCGGTCGGCGTCGCGGGGGCTTCTCGGGCGGGGGGTCAGTCGCCGAAGGCGCGCTGCTGACGGCGACGCAGCGAGCCGGCCATCAGTTTCGCCACCGGGCGGGCCGGCACGCCCGCGCGCTCGTCCGGCTCGGCGACCGAGTCCAGCCAGGGCGGCATGAACCCGAGCGTCCACTTCGGCGCGGTCCTGAGCATGTTGCGCTCGAAGCGGCTCCACGTGGAGGCGTCCAGGGCCGGGGCCAGCCGGTCGGTCAACTCGCGCTCCTCGTCGGCGCAGTGCGCGGCGAGCGAGTCGCGCAGCCGCTGCACCGCCGCGCCGAACTCGGCCCACGCCGGGGCCGGGGCGCGGTCGAGGGCGACCAGCCGCCCCCGCACGTCCTTGAGGTGACCCAGCAACTCGGCGTGCTCCTCGGTCATCAGGGTCAGCACGTCCTCGCCGGCACCGCGCTCGCGCAGCATCGGCCAGAAGAACTCGTCCTCGCCCTCGTGGTGGTGCTCGATGATCTGGAGGATCCGGTCGGCGTAGTCGGTCAGGGCCGCCGCCCGCGCCGCGTCGGGTGCGCGGGACAGACCCGTGGCCGTTGCCGAGATTCGCCCCAGGTCGCGCAGCATCGCCCGGTGCGCGAGCCGCATCGTGAGGTGACCGGAGGGAAGACCGACGGCTGGCTGACTGGGCATCTTCGTCTCCTTGCTGCGACGACGCTGAACGCATGCCGACCGTATCAGCTATTGACCCATGCCGGCATCGCAATCCCCTTTGTCCGAGTCGAGTGTCGGGAGTGGACCGGGGCCGCCCGATCCCGTCGGAGGGTTACCTTTCTGACAGCACATATTCAATCGGACGGATCAGACGAAGATTGGCAGGTCCAGAGTGGATCGGGGGCGTGCCGAACCATGGCCAATACGATCCACTTTCGATAAAGTGCGGTACCTGTTTGCTGCGCGAGCCACGGACGGGGGCCGTCGGATGACAGCGCGTACACCACTCCGTCACCCAGACGGCATCACGGACTGCCCGGGACAGCGTCCCGCCGCGCCGATGACACATTCCCGTCCCCATTCCAGGCGTTCCACCGAGCCGTCCCGCAGGGCCGGCACGCGCCCGCGCCCAGCCGGCGGAACGCCGGACGCGCCGCGACCGCACCGCTGAGAACCCGTAGACCAAGAGGTAGGTACATGGACGGCAGAGAACACCGCTGGTTCATCCTGACCGCGTCCGTGGCGCCGCTGCTCGGCGTCGTGGTGGCGATGGTCCTGCTCTGGAACAGGCTGTTCGGCTGGTCGGATCTGGTGGCCCTGGTGGTCATGTACACGATCTGCGCCTTCGGCATCTCCACCGGCTACCACCGGCTGCTGACCCACCGGTCGTTCCGGACGGCCCGTCCGATCTACCTCGCCCTGGCCACGGCCGGCGCGATGGCCGGACAGGGCCCGCCGATCATCTGGGCCGCGCACCACCGCCGGCACCACCGGGTCGCCGACCGCGAGGGCGACCCGCACAGCCCGCACCTGGGCTTCGAGCCCGGCGCCAAGGGCGTGCTCAAGGGCCTGTGGCACGCCCACCTCGGCTGGCTGTTCGACGTCGGCCTGAAGTCGGAGCCGATGCGGTACTGCCCGGACCTGGTGCGCGACCGGGCGCTGCGCTGGATCAGCGAGAAGTTCGTGCTGGTCGTGCTCGCCGGCATCGTGCTGCCCGGCCTGATCGGGCTCGCCCTCACCGGCACCCTGGTCGGCGCGGCGACCGGTGCCCTCTGGGGTGGTCTGGTCCGGCTCTTCCTGGTCAACCACATGACCTACGCGGTGAACTCGGTGGGGCACGTCTTCGGCCGCCGCCGCTTCGGCACCCTCGACCACTCCCGGAACGTGGCCTGGCTGGCCATCCCCTCCTTCGGCGAGGCCTGGCACAACAACCACCACGCCTTCCCCCGCTCGGCCCGGCACGGCATGAAGTGGTGGGAGGTGGACATCAGCGCCAGCTTCATCTGGTCGCTGGAGAAGGTCGGTCTCGCCACCCACGTGATCCGGATCGACCCGGAGCGGCTGGCCATGCGGGAGGGCGGGGTGAGCCTGGTCGGCAACGTCAAGCCGGACCGCACCCCGGCCAGCACCGCGGAGGAGCTGCTGACCGCGCCGGCCGCGCCGCCGCTGTCCGAGCGCCGGTCCGCGTCCGAGCTGGTCTCGGTCACCGACGTCGAATGAGGACACCGACCGCCGTACCGGCCCGGAGGGGGACGCCATGCAGCTGTGGGAGCGACTGACCGGAGCCGGGGGCCGGGGTCGGCTGCACACCTGGGCCGGCAGCGGGTTCACCGCGACACCGTGGTCGGAGGTGGTCGCCGACGCCCGGGGCGCGGCGGCCACCCTCCGCCGGGCCGGGGTACGCCCCGGCCGGCAGGTGGCCGCCGTCCTGGACAACTCCCCGGAGGCGGTGCGCGGCCTGCTCGGGGTCTGGCTGGCCGGCGGGGCCGTCGCGTCGCTGCCGGTGCCCACCCGGGGCATGGACCGGCAGGAGTACGCCGGCCATCTGGAGGCCCTGGTCGCCCAGCTCGACGCGCCGGTGCTGCTGGCCGACGAGAAGCTGGCCCCGCTGCTGCCGGAGGCGCTGCACCGTCGACTGGCGGTGCGGTCCTGGCAGTCGCTGGCCGGTGACGGCCGGATCGACGAGACCCCGCCGGAGGCCGACGGGCTGGCGTTCGTGCAGTACTCCTCGGGCAGCACCAGCGTGCCCAAGGGGTGCGCGTTGACCACCCGGGCGATCGGCCGGCAGCTGGAGATGATCCTGGCCATGGCCGGCGGGGTGCCCGGCGAGGAGACGGTCGCCTCCTGGCTGCCGCTCTCGCACGACATGGGCATGTTCGGCTGCCTGCTCTACGCCTGGGCGCACGACTTCGGGCTGGTGCTCTCCACTCCGGAGCGCTTCATGATGTCGCCCCGGACCTGGTTCCGGGACATGGCCGAGTACGGCGCCACCATGACCGCCGGCACCAGCACCGCCCTGCACCTGGCCGCGCGGGGGCAGGGCAGCGGCGCGCTGGCCGCTCCGCTGCGACTGCGGGTCTGCGTGGTCGGGGCCGAGCGGGTGGAGTGGGCGGCGCTGCGGCGTACGGTGGCCGCCTTCGGGCCGCACGGGCTCCGGGAGGAGGCGCTGATGCCGGCGTACGGGCTGGCCGAGGCGACCCTGGCGGTGACCGCCTGCCCGCACGACGAGGCGCCCCGTTTCCTCGACGTCGACGGCAACCGGCTGGCCGACGGCGAGGTGGTGGCCTGCGCGCCGGACGACCCGGCGGCCACCCGGGTGGTCTCCACCGGCCGGCCCTGCGCCGGGGTGGAGGTGGACGTCGCCGAGCCGGGCCGGCTCTCCGAGATCCGGATCGCCTCGCCCAGCCTGGCCAGCGGCTACTTCGCCGACCCGGAGCGCACCGCCGCCCGGTTCGTCGACGGCCGGCTGCGCACCGGTGACCTGGGCTTCCTGCACGACGGCGAGCTGTACGTGGTGGGCCGCTCGGACGACCTGCTCCAGGTCGGCGGGCGCAACGTCTACGCGCGGGAGATCGAGAGCACCATCGACGGGCTCGAGGCGGTCCGCAAGGGCTGCGCGGTGATCGTCGACGTCACCGAGGGCGGTCGGAGCGAGCTGGTGCTGCTCGTGGAGCTGCGCAGCCGCAGCAACGACTACCGGGCCTTCGCCGACGAGGCGGCGGCGATCGCGATGACCAAGGCCGGCGTGCCGCTGGCCGAGTGCGTGTTCCTCGAGAAGGGCACGCTGCCGAAGACGCCGAGTGGCAAGATCCAGCGGTTCCGGTGCCGGACGCTGCTGGCGTCCGGCGCGTGGCGTCCGTTGGCCCGGGTGACCGTGGACTGACCCGCGGGCCGGTACGACGGAGCCGGGGTGGGGAACGCTCCCCCACCCCGGCTCCGTCGTCGGACCCGGACGGCTACCCGCCGGCCCGCCAGCGCACGGCGGCGGCACCGGCCATGTCCCCGGCGTGCGCGAAACCGGCCAGGACCAGCAGGTCACCCGGGCGCACCCGGTCGTCGCGGACGGCCTCGGTCAGGGTGATCGGCACGGCGGCGCCGAACAGGTTGCCGTACTCGTCGAAGGTGTCCAGGTGCCGCTCCGGCTTGAGCTGCAACGCCTCCCGCCAGTTGCGCAGGAACATCCGGTTCGGCTGGTTGGTGATCAGGACGTCGATGTCCGGCGTGCGGGTGCCGATCCGGTCGCAGAGCGCGGTGACCACCTCGGGCACGAGCTTGTTGCCCCGTCCGATGATCTTCGCGACCTTCGACTCGGTGAAGCTGACGTCCATCTCGCTCTGTCCCGGCTGCCAGTACTTCCGGTCGTCGTCGAAGGCCAGGCCGACGTCGGTGGCGTACTCGACGTACTGGCGGATCTCCACGTCGAGGATCGGGGACTCGTCGCCGACCCGCAGGTAGCCGACCCCGCAGCCGTCACCCGGGACCGGCGCGTGCGACTTGGTGCGGATCGTCGGCTGGGTGAAGACCTGGCCGGCGCTGTTCTGCACGTTGCACAGCAGCGCGGTGCGCGCCCCGCCCGACTGCATGATCTGCTTGGCGATCTTCAGCATGTAGACGAAGGAGACGCAGCCGCCGTTGTGCACGTCGAGCACCCACTCCGGGCGCTCGCCGAGCCGGTGGGCGACCTCGGCCCCGGCGCCGGTGAACGGCAGGTCGGGCAGGAGCACGTTGGTGATGAGCAGGTCCACCGGACCGTCGCCGCGCTCACGCGCCCGTTCCAGCACCGGCCGGGCCGCCCGGACGATCAGGTCGGCGGCGGTCTCCTCCGGTCCGATGTGCCGACGGTACTTCGGCGACTTGAACATGACGCTGTCGTCCAGCGCGGCGTCCGCGCCCCGGTAGAACTCGGTGCCGATCCGGCTCTCCGGCAGGGCGCTGTTGAGGTCGACCAGGCTGACCGGGGTGGTCATGCCGACGCTCCCTCGCGTACCACGTGGCCGGTCACCGGGATGCCCCGGCTGTGCCGGTACTCCAGGATGGTCTTGAGGTTGTCCAGCTCGGCCCGGTGCCCGGCGTAGAACAGCGGCCACATGTCGCCCACCCAGACCCGGTTCGGGTCGGCGACCAGGTGCTTGTTCGGGTTGTCGTCGTAGTACGGGTGGCGGCAGTTGGTCCAGACCAGCACCGACCCGGGCTTGTTGAGCACCAGCTCGGCCGGGATGATCCGGTTGATGTAGATCATCCACAGCTTGTCGCCCTGGTCCCAGGCGCAGTGGTAGTCCACGGTCAGCGCCTCCCGGTTGGCGACCACCCGGGCGTAGATGCGGGTGTCGTCGGCCAGCGTGTCCCAGCCGGCGTGCAGGCCGTCGGTGGCGCCCTCGACCGGCTCGAAGTGCCGGGTGCTGTACGTCCACTCGTCGAGGTTGCGCAGGTCGACGAGGTAGTCGAAGACGTCCTCCGGCGGGCAGTCGATGTAGTCCTGCACGGTGCAGAACTGCCCGTACACCGCGTCGTGCGGGTAGACCGCGTGGGTCATCTCCGCGGCCTTGGCCAGCGCTGCCTCCCGCGGGGTGGTCTCGCAGCGCAGCAGGTTCGGGATGTCAGCCAACGGCGACGACGGGCTGGTCATGGGGTGCTCCTTGGGGACTGACGGTGTCGAGGTGGTTGAGGAACGGTACGAAGGGTGGGATCTCCCGCGGACTCACGTCGACGCAGACCACGGCCGGTGACCGGGTCGACCCGTGGTCGACCAGGGCCTGCCGCAGTTCGTCGGGCGTGCGGGCGTGGGTGACCGGCAGGGTCGGGAACATGCCCCGGATCCCGGCGGCCAGGTCGGTCGGTCGGAACTCGTTGTAGGTGTACGCGTCGTCGTAGTAGAGCTGTTCGCGGGTGACGCACATGCCGTGCGCGTTGTTGTTGACGACCACGAACGTCACCGGCAGGTCGTGTTCGACCGCGGTGTGGATCTCCATGCCGTGCATGAGGAAGCCGCCGTCGCCGATCACCACGTAGCTGCGCTCACCGGTGGCGAAGGCGGCTCCGATACCCGCGCCGAGGCTGTGCCCCATGCCGCCCATGCCCAGCGCGACGACGAACCGCCCGTCGCGCGGCGTGGCGACCCAGTGGATGACGGCGGCGGCGGCGTTGCCCGCGTCGGCGACGACGGTCGCGCGGTCCGGCACGGCCGCGCCGATCGCCTCGGCCGCGTCGCGCAGCCGCATGCCCGCCCCCTCGAACGGCGGCACGGTGAGGAAGCGCAGGTCGGGGCGGGCCGGGGGCGACGGGGCCGGCCGGGCGGCGCGCAGTCGTGCGGTGACCGCCCGCAGCTCGGCACGCAGGTCGCCGTCCACGTGCAGCGCGTCCGGGTCGCAGAAGGGCGGCTCGGCCCCGAAGGAGACCAGCTCGGTGCCGGCGAGCAGGGCGTCCAGGCCACCCCGGGCCATCACCGGCAGCCGGGTGCCGACCAGCACGCAGAGCCGGGCCCGGCGCAGCGCGTCGGTGACGCTCGGGTGCCCGATCACCCCGGCGACCCCGACGAACCGGGGGTCGTGGTTGCCGAAGACGTCCTTGCCGTCGGGCACCACGGCGACCCGGGCGTCCAGCGCGGCGACGAACTCGGCCAGCTCGGCGCGGGCGCCCCGGCGGGCCACCTCGTCCCCGGCGATGACCAGCACCGGCTCGCCGGCCAGCTCCACCAGCCGATCGGCGGCGCGCTCCCGCGCCGCCGAGGCGGCGACCGGTACCCGCCGGGCGGCCAGCAGTTCGTCGATCGGGGGCGGGTCGGTGAGGACGGCCTGCTGGACGTCCTTCGGCAGCAGCAGTACCGCCGGCCCACCGGGCAGCGCACGGGTGGCGGTGAGCGCGTCGGCCAGTGCCGGGGCGAGGTCCGCCGGGTCGTCCACCCGCGCGCAGTACCGGCTGATCGAGGAGAACAGCCGGTACGCGTCGAAGGAACCGGCCAGGCCGCTGGTGTCCTGGAAGGCCCCCCGGCCCTCCAGCGAACGGGGCGGCTGTCCCACCACGGCCAGCAGCGGCACCCGGGAGGCGTACGCCTCGGCCACGCCGGGGACCAGGTTCATCGCCCCCGCTCCGGAGGTGGAGACGGCCACCGCGAGGCGGCCGGTGGTCCGGGCGTACCCGTCGGCCATGGCGGCGGCGGAGAACTCGTGCTTCGCCACCACGGCACGGACCGCCCCGCCGCAAAGGTGCACCGCGTCGTACAGATCCTCAATGTTGGCGCCGCCCACGCCGAATATGTGTCGCACCCCGATCAGGTGCAACGATCCGATCAGATAATCGACTACCCGGCACGGTCTGTCCATAATGGATGGCCCCCGTGGCACCTCGAAGCCTAAGTCCCCCCAAGGCTGCCCATCATGCACGGGCATTCGTCCACACACAAGGTCGCATTGCAGGGTCGCCCCCGACTACTCCACTGTGGCATGATCCAGCGAACCGGCCCCTGCGGGCCGGCGATACGCATTCTCGACGCATCGGTCAGTGACACCTCTCGCTGCCGAAAGCGCAATCACCCCACGTGCACGAGGAGTGACGCAGTGATTACTGTTGAACAGGTCTGCGAAATGGTGCAGAAGAAACTGCGTGGAAAGAACGCCGACGAGACCACGCTCGGCGCCCAGACCGCCTTCGACGACCTGGGCCTGTCCAGCCTCCAGGTGGCGGACATCGTCTACGGCATCGAGGACCAGCTCGGCATCGAGTTCGACCCGTCCCGCGCGGCGGACGTGAAGACCATCGGTGACCTGGTCGACCTGGCCAACTCCACGGCCCAGCTCCAGGCGTAGCGTCGTGACCGTCCACGCACCGCTGACCGACGCCCCGGCGGCCGGAGCCGATCCCGGCACCGGCCGCTACGACGGCGCGTCCATGGACGCCATCCAGCAGCACTACGACCTCTCGAACGACTTCTACGCGCTCTGGCTCGGCCCGTCGATGGCCTACAGCTGCGCGATGTGGTCGGGCCCCGAGGACGATCTCGACACCGCCCAGCTCCGCAAGTTCGACTACCTCATCGAGGGGGCGCGGGCGACCGGCGCGCGCCGGGTGCTCGACGTCGGGTGCGGCTGGGGCGGACTGATGGAGCGCCTGGTGGGCGCGCACCGGGTCGAGCAGGCCGTCGGCTTGACGTTGAGCGACTCCCAGGCCGAATGGGTCCGCTCCCGCGCGTCGGACGGGATCGAGGTACACGTCCAGAACTGGTTGGACCACACCCCGACCGAGCCGTACGACGCGGTGATCTCGATCGGCGCGTTCGAGCACTTCGCCCGGGAGGGGCTGACCCGGACGGCGCGGGTCGCCGCGTACCGCGAGTTCTTCACCCGGTGCCGGGGCTGGCTGCGTCCCGGCGGGCGGATCGCCATCCAGACCAACATCAAGGGCAACAACGTCCGGATGGACCGGCAGACCGTCGCCGACCTGCTCTTCATCATCGAGCGGATCTTCACCGAGTCCGAGATCCCGGCGCTGTCCGAGGTGGTCCAGGCGAGCGAGCGGATCTTCGACGTGGTGTCGGTCCGCAACGACCCCGACCACTACGCGCGGACCTGCGCGCAGTGGCTGGCCGGCCTCCGGCACCACCGGGAGCGGGCGCTGGACCTGGTGGGCGAGGAGCAGGTCGCCGAGTACGAGCGGTACCTCTCCGCCACCGTCGGACACTTCGAACGCCGTCACCTCGGGCTGGCCCGACTGGTCCTCGAGGCCGTCTGACCGTCGTCGGCGCGACGGGTCAGCGATTGGAGTGCTGTGCCGAACTATCGACATGAGGTCTACTGGCAGACCACCGACACCGCCGAGGCGCAGGACGCCCTCACCGGTGACGTGGACTGCGACGTCGCCATCGTCGGGGCCGGGTTCACCGGCATGTGGACCGCGTACTCGCTGAAGAAGGCCCGCCCGGAGCTTTCCGTCCACCTGCTCGACGCGGGGCTCGCCGGGGGCGCGGCCTCCGGCACCGCCGACGGCTTCGTCACCCCCACCCTCGGCAAGGACCTGGACCAGCTGATCCGGATCTACGGGGCGGAGGCGGCCGGCCGGGCGTCGGCGATCGTCGGCCGCTCCATCCTGGAGATCGGCCGGTTCTGCCGCCGGGAGAAGGTCGACGCCGAGTACGAGGCGAACGACTACCTGATGGTGGCGCTCAACGACGGGCAGCTCGCCCGCCTGGAGCACGACCGGAAGCTCGCTCTCAAGCTGGGCAGCGACACCAAGATCATGGACGCGGCGGAGGCCCGTGCCTACGTCGACTCCCCGGAGATCCGGGGGGCGGTCCGGGTCGGCGGGGCGCTGGTCAACCCGTACAAGCTGGCCCGGGGCCTGGCCCGGACGCTGCGCGCGGCGGGGGTGGCCATCCACGAGCACACCCCCGTGCAGCGGATCGAGCCGGCGGCGACCGCCGGTGCGCCGCACACGGTGGTGACCGCCACCGGGCGGGTCCGGGCGCCGCAGGTGGTGCTGGCCACCAGCGCGTCGCAGTACACCTTCGCCGGCTTCCGGCGACGGGTCCTGCCGATGTGGAGCTACGTGCTGATCAGCGAACCGCTCACCGAGGACCAGCTCGGCCGGGTGCACTGGCCCGGACGGGAGGGCCTCGTCGAGGCCAAGACCTTCCTGCACTGCGGCCGGTTCACCGCCGACAACCGGCTGATGTGGGCCGGCGGGCGGGCGTACTACTACCCGCGCAGCCCGTTCGACCGGACGCACCTGGACAACCCGGCGATCTACCGGGAGCTGACCGAGTCGTTCGTCCGGTTCTTCCCGGCCTGGCGGGACGTGCGGTTCGAGTTCGCGTACGGCGGGGTCATCGACATCACCCGCGACATGATGCCGCACTTCGGCACGCTCCGGCCCGGCCTGCACTACGGCTACGGCTACTGCGGCAACGGCATCGCCGCCACCCACACCGGCGGTCGGATCCTGCGCGACCTGGTCCTCGGCGAGGAGACCGACTACTCGACCCTGGCCCTGGTCGACGCGCCCCGGCCGACCTTCCCGCCGGAGCCGATCAGTTTCGCCGGCTACCAGGTGCTGTCCCGGATGTACGAGTGGAAGGACCGGCGCGGATGAGCCGGCAGAAGACGATCGTCCTGACCGGGGCCTCCGGAGTGGTCGGTCAGTCGATCATTCGCGAGCTGGCCGGGCGACCGGTGCTCTGCCTGGTCAACTCCGGCACGGTGGCCGGTCCCGGGGTGGAGATGCTGCGGGTCGACCTGTCCCGCCCCCGGCTCGGCCTCGACGACGACGGCTACGCCGACCTGGTCGCCCGCACCGGCGCGGTCATCCACTCCGGAGGGTTGACCGACTGGGGCCAGGAGCCCGACCGGTACCGACGGACCAACGTGGACGGCACCCGCGAGGTGATCGAGCTGGCCCGCCGGGCCGACGCGCCGATCTACCACCAGAGCACCTCCTTCGTGCACGCGCTGGCCGACTCCGCGCCGTTGCCGCTGCGCCCGACCAACGTGGTCACCGCGTACGTCCGCTCGAAGCTCGCCGCCGAGGAGCTGCTGCGGGCCTCCGGCGTGCCGTACGTGATCTTCCGGCCGACGAACCTGATCGGTGACGCGGCGACCGGGCTCACCTCACGCGGGCAGATCGTGCAGCTCATGTCGGACTGGATCTGCCGGGGCCGGGCGAAGCTCTTCCCGGCGCATCCGGGCAACCTGGTGGACATCGTGCCGCAGGACACCCTGGCCCGAGCCACCATCGCCGCGATGGACGCGGGCGACCACGGCCGGGAGTACTGGGTGACCTACGGCAAGGAGGCGATGACCGTCGACGAGGCGCTGGCGATCTGCGTCGAGCACGCCGCCCGCCGGGGCCGGACCGTCACCCCGCCCCGGGTGGTCCACCCCGACGAGCTGACCCCGGCGGAGCTGGACGCCCTGGCACCGATGTCCCGCCGGTACGTGGAGGTCCTCGCCGACGTCAGCGAGGTGACCGCGTGCGCGGGCGGAGCCCTTCCGTCCTCCCTGGAGGAGCTGCGCAGCCGCTACGGCCTGCCGCACGTCTCCGACCGGGACGCCTACCGTCGAAGCCTCGAGTACTGGAGCGAGCAGGGTGCCTGACGAAACCGAGCAGACCACCGGCGACGGCCGGTGGGAACCGCCGGCCCTGGCCGGCAGCGTCGCGGTGGTGACCGGCGGCAGTCGGGGGGTCGGGCGCGGGGTCGCCCTGGCCCTCGGCGACGCCGGGGCGACGGTCTACGTCACCGGGCGCAGCACCCGGTCCGACGGGAGCACCGAGGGGCTCCCCGGCACCGTGGACGACACCGCCGACGAGGTGACCCGGCGCGGCGGGCGGGGCATCGCGGTGCGCTGCGACCACCACGACGACGCGCAGGTCGCCGCGCTCTTCGAGCGGATCGCGCAGGAGCAGGACGGCCGGCTCGACCTGCTGGTCAACAACGCCTGGAGCGGCTACGAGCGCTCCGACGAGGCCCGCTTCGACGCCCCGTTCTGGCAGCAGCCGATGTGGCGGTACGACGCGTACGCCGCCTCGGTGCGGGCCCAGTTCACCGCCAGCCGACACGCGGTGGAGCTGATGCTCCCCCGGGACGCCGGCCTGCTGGTCACGATCAGCTACACCGACGGGGACACCTACCTCGGTCAGGCGGCGTACGACATGTTCAAGGCGGCCTCCGACCGGCTCAGCCGGGCGATGGCCGGTGACCTGCGCAAGACGAAGATCACTTCGGTCGGGCTGCACCCCGGGTTCGTCCGCACCGAGCGGGTCGAGGCGGCCTGGTCGGCGCTGGGCAGCGGCCCGGCGGCGGTGGTCCACTCCGCCGAGTACGTGGGCCGGGCGATCGCCCACCTGCTCGCCGACCCGGCGGTCCGGGAGGAGTCCGGGCAGGTCCTCGCCTGCGGCGACCTGGCCGGACGGTACGGCTTCTCCGACGTCGACGGCCGCCGCCCGCCGGCGTTCCGGCTGGAGGGCATGATGAGCCTGGCCACCCGGATGGAACGGCTGAACAAGGTCATCGCGGCCCAGAAGCGCACCGCCGAGGGCTGAGGCGGCGGACCCGAGGGAACCGCCGCCGAGAGCTTGGGCGGCGGACCCGGGAGAGCCGGGGTGGACGGTGACCGTCCACCCCGGCTCTCGTCGTTCCGGCGGCTCCGGTCGGGGCGGCGACCGGAGCCGGCCGGGCATCAGGCCGGGTCGGCCACCGGGGCGGCCGGGCCGGCGGTGCCGGTGTGCGCGGCGGCCGGCGCCTTCGGCTTGGCGTCGATGCCCGCCTCGGTGCGCTGCTGGGCGGTGATCGGGGTCGGCGCCCCGGTCAGCGGGTCGAAGCCGCCCCGCGTCTTCGGGAAGGCGATCACCTCGCGGATCGAGTCCGCCCCGGCGAGCAGCATGCAGACCCGGTCCCAGCCGAACGCGATGCCGCCGTGCGGCGGCGGGCCGTACTTGAACGCCTCCAGCAGGAAGCCGAACTTGTCCTGCGCCTCCTCGGGGGTGATGCCGAGCAGGCCGAAGACCCGCCGCTGCACGTCGCCCCGGTGGATACGGATCGAGCCGCCACCGATCTCGTTGCCGTTGCAGACGATGTCGTAGGCGTACGCCAGGGCCCGGTCGGGGGCCTCCTCGAACCGGTCCACCCACTCGGCGTTCGGCGAGGTGAACGGGTGGTGCACCGCCGTCCAGCCGCCCTCGTCCGTACGCTCGAACATCGGCGCGTCGACCACCCAGCAGAACGCCCAGGTGCTCTCGTCGACCAGCTTCGCCCGCTTGGCGATCTCGACCCGGGCCGCGCCGAGCAGTTCCTGCGCCTCCCGGGTGTTCGGGCTGGCGGCGAAGAAGATCGCGTCGCCGGGCTTGGCGCCGACCGCGTCGGCCAGCCCGGCCAGGTGCTCGGCGGAGAGGTTCTTCGCCACCGGGCCGCGCGGCTCGCCGGTCTCGGCGTCGAGCACCACGTAGGCCAGGCCCTTCGCGCCGCGCGCCTTGGCCCAGTCCTGCCAGCCGTCCAGCTCCTTGCGGCTCTGCGCGGCCCCGCCCGGCATGACCACCGCGCCGACGTAGCCGCCCGCGTCGATCGCGCCGGCGAAGACCCGGAACGCGGTGCCGCGCAGGTAGTCGGTCAGCTCGGTCAGCTCGACGCCGTAGCGCAGGTCCGGCTTGTCGGAGCCGTACCGGGCCATCGCGTCGTGCCAGGTGATCCGGGGGATCGGCCGGGAGATCTCGTGGCCGGCGAGGTCCCGCCACAGCTCCGCGACGATCGCCTCGCCGAGGTCGATCACGTCGTCCTCGGTGACGAAGGACATCTCGATGTCGAGCTGGGTGAACTCCGGCTGCCGGTCGGCGCGGAAGTCCTCGTCCCGGTAGCAGCGGGCGATCTGGTAGTACCGCTCCATGCCACCGACCATCAGCAGCTGCTTGAACAGCTGCGGGGACTGCGGCAGGGCGTACCAGCTGCCCGGCTGGAGCCGGACCGGCACCAGGAAGTCCCGGGCGCCCTCGGGCGTCGACCGGGTCAGCGTCGGCGTCTCGATCTCCAGGAAGTCCCGCTCGTGCAGCACCTTCCGGGCGAGCTGGTTGGCCCGGGAGCGCAGCCGCATGGCGTTCGCCGGACCACCCCGGCGCAGGTCCAGGTAGCGGTAGCGGAGCCGGACGTCGTCGCCCGCCTCGACCTGGTCGTCCACCGGCAGCGGCAGCGGCGCGGCCTCGGAGAGCACCTCCAGCCCGGTGGCGGTCACCTCGACGTCGCCGGTGGGCAGCTCCGGGTTCTCGTTGCCCTCGGGACGGCGGGTCACCTCGCCGGTGACCTTGACACAGAACTCGTTGCGCAGCGCGTGCGCGTCCTCCTCGCGGAGAACCACCTGGACCACGCCGGAGCCGTCGCGCAGGTCGACGAAGATGACGCCGCCGTGGTCGCGCCGGCGGGCGACCCACCCGGCGAGCGTCACCGTGGTGCCGGCGTCCGCCGCGCGCAGGCCGCCGGCGTCATGGGTACGGATCACGACTTGCGTCTCCTCATCTGCGGTCCAGCTTTACCCCTCGCATTGTGTCAGGGGCACCCGGTACGGACCGGCACCGGGCGGCTCCCGGCCCGCCCGCCGCCCGCTCCCCGTCGGCAGCCACCCTGGCGACGCGATACGGTCGCGGTCATGACCATCGTCTTCGCCGACCGCGGCCTGCACCTCGGCGTCCTGAACGCCCTCCTCGACGACGGGGTGAGCGCCGCCGACCTCAGAGCGATCATCGAGTCGACCAGCCCGGACGGCCCGGACGACGGCTATCCGGGTCCGGGTCCGCGCCTGGCGGCCTCGCTGGACCTCCTGCACGCCGTCGGGGTGCCCTCCGACGCGGCTGCGGCGATCGAACACCTGGACTTCGACGGCGGCAACGACATCTACATGCTCGTCGAGCAGACCCTGGACATCGACACGGGCGGCGAGTCCGACGACTACGGCGTGACGTCGCTGGAGGGCATCGGCGCGCTGTCGGGCCTGCAGTCGTTGGACCTGGACGGCCACGGCTATCACCCGGCCCCGTTGGACCTGACCCCGCTGACCGGCCACCCGACGCTGTCGGAGCTGGTCCTGACCGGCGACTGCACCGGGGCGGGGGTGCTGGAGTCGCTGCCGGCGCTGCGCAACCTGGACGTCAGCCTGGCGCACCTCGACGATCCCGACGTCGCGACCCGCCTGGAGGCTCGCGGAGTGACGGTCCACCAGCGCGGTTGACCACTGCGCCGCAGGGGCCGTTCCCGCGCGGAACGCCCCCTCCTGCGGGTTGCGCCGCCGGCAGGCCTCAGCTCGACGTGGTCCGGCCGGGACACCCGGCGACGGTCCCCCGGTGGTACCACCGGCCGGTCGAGCCCGGTACGGTCCGGCAGGTGCGCGTCGTACCCCGGTGGGTCCTGCTCTCCGCCACCGCCGCCCCGGTCCTCCTGGTCGGCGGCTGGGCCCTCGGCGCGGCCCGCCAACCCGGCGGGTTCGACCAGGTGGCCGGGACGATCAGCGCGCTCGCGGCGCTCGACGCCACCGACCGCTGGATCATGACCACGGCGCTCCTGGGGCTCGGGGCCTGCCACTGCGTCACGGCGGCCGGACTGCGACCGCTGCGCGCCGCCGGTCGCCTGCTGCTCGCGCTCGGCGGGGTCGCCACGGCCGCCGTCGCGGTCTTCCCGCTGCCGGCCGCGCACGGCTCCTCCGCCGCACACGGGCTCGCCGCCGCGGTCGCCTTCGGTGCGCTGGCCCTCTGGCCGGCCCTGGCCGCTCCACGCCGGTGGGGAGTGGGCACGGCGGGAGTGCTGCTGGCGCTCCTCGGGTGGTTCGTGGTGGAGCTGGTCACCGGTGGCCCCCGGGTCGGGCTGGCCGAACGGGTGGTCGCGGGCGCGGAGGCGCTCGTCCCGCTGCTGGCCGCACTGATGCTGCGGCACCGCACCGCCCCGGTCAGTCCGGGTCGGCCGGGAGCAGGTGGGTGACCTCGGGGTCGCCGTCGACGAGGGCCCGCGCGCGTTCCTCGGCCACCCGGTCGGCGCCGGTGAGCCGTCCACCGTGCTGGCGCAGGTGCTCCTCCCAGGACGGGACCTGGTAGACCTCGACGAAGCCGTGCTCCCGCTCACCGGCCCGGAACAGTCCCCAGCGGATCGCCCCGGTACGCCGCCGCGACCGTCCCACCGCCCGCATCGCCTCGACGAACGCCTCCTGCCGCTCGGGTGGCACGGTGTACCCGACGGTCACCACCACCGGGCCGGTACGCGGGTGCGCGGTCAACGCCAGATGCGGCTCCGGCCAGTAGACGACCGGGTCGCGGTTGACGCCCCGGGTGTCGCGCAGCGGCCAGACCAGCACGGTCGAGGCGCACACCGCCATCGTCACGCCGGCCGCCACGAGGGCCGCCTCCAGCCCGGCCAGCGCGCCGAGGGCGCCCCAGGCGAGCGCGCCGAGCGCCTGCCCACCGGCGAAGACCATCTGGTACACGGAGAGTCCCCGGGCCCGCACCCAGCCGGGGAGAAAGAGCTGCATCGCCGCGTTGACGCTGGAGAGCACGGTCATCCAGGCCAGCCCGGCGGGGACCAGCGCCACGGTGACCGGCAGCGCGCGGGGCACCAGGGCGAGCACCAGCAGCGTGCCGCCGAAGAGCAGACCGGCCAGGAGCAGCAACTGACTGTCGGAGAGCAGCAGCCGCAGTCGGGGCAGGACGACCGCCCCGGCCACCGCGCCCAGCCCGAGCGCGGCGAGCAGGACGCCGTACCCGCCGGAGCCCAGGCCGAGCCGGCTGCTGGCGACCAGTGGCAGCAGCGCCCAGAGCGCGCTGCCCGGCACCACGAAGAAGGCCACCCGCAGCAGGATCCGGCGGACCACCGGGGAGTGCCGGACGTACCGCCCGCCGGCGCGCATCGCGGCGGTGAACCGCTCCGGTGTCGGTTCGCTCTCCCGGTGTTCCGGTCGCCACCGCAGCAGGGCCACCGCGAAGATCGCGAACGAGAGGGCGTTGAGGCCGAAGACCACCGCGACGCCGGCCTGCGCGATCAGCACACCGGCGACCGCAGGCCCGACGGCGCGGGCCAGGTTGACGCTGATCGAGCCGAGCGCGGAGGCGGAGACGAGCTGTTCCCGGGGCACCAGCTCGGGGATGACCGCCTGCCAGGCGGGCAGGGTCAGCGCCTGTCCGACACCGATGGCGAAGGTGAGGGTGAGCAGCAGCGCCGGGGGCATTCGGTCGGCGGCGGTCAACCCGGTGAGCAGGACGCCCGTCGCGGCCAGGAAACCCTGGACGGCGATGAGCAGCCGGCGGCGGTCGAAGATGTCGGCGAGCGCGCCGGCCGGCAGGGCGAGCAGGAGCACCGGCAGCATGCTCGCGGTCTGCACCAGGGCCACGAGGGTGGCCGCCCCGGGCTGGTCGACCAGGAGCCACTGCGCCCCGACGGTCTGCATCCAGGTACCGACGTTGCTGGCCAGCACGGCGAGCCAGAGACTGCGGAAGGCGGCCAGGCGCAGCGGAGCCCAGGCCGACGTGCGCGGTGCGGAGACGGTCACCGGCCGGACGGTACCCGTTCCGGGACCGGGCCATCCCGGTGTCCCGGCACACGGGAGCGGGCCGTCGGTCTCCCGACGGCCCGCTCGCGTTCCGTACTACCGGATCATCCGGGTGGTGATCAGATGATGCTGACCCCGTAGACGCTCAGCGCCTCGGTGACCGGCTGGAAGTACGTGGTGCCGCCGGTGCGGCAGTTGCCGCTGCCGCCGGAGGTCAGGCCCAGGGCGGTGCCGCCGCTGAACAGCGAGCCACCGCTGTCGCCCGGCTCGGCGCAGATGTTGGTACGGATCAGGCCGGTGACCCGGCCCTCGGCGTAGTTGACCGTGGCGTTGAGCGCGGTCACCGAGCCGCTGCGCAGGCCGGTGGTGCTGCCGGAGCGCTGCGCCGACTGGCCGACGGTCGCGTTGGCGGCGCCGGTGATGTCGCGGAAGGTGCCGTTGTAGAGGGAGACGTTGCCGGTCGCGTTGGCGGCGTTGCTGTGCCGGACGATGCCGTAGTCGTTGCCCGGGAAGCTGGTGCCGGTCCGGGAGCCGAGCAGGGCGGTCTGCCCCGAGTTGCTGTACCAGCTCGCCGAGATGTTGGTGCAGTGGCCGGCGGTCAGGAAGTAGGACGTGGTGCCGCTGCGGACGTTGAAGCCCAGCGAGCAGCGGCCGCCGCCACCGGCGTAGATGGCCTGCCCGCCGGAGATCCGGGTGCTCAGCACGCCGGCCTCGGCCTCGATCCGGACCGTGCCGCCGAGCTTGGCGGTGACGGCCTCGACCTTCGCCAGCTTGGCGCCGGTGACGGTGCTGTCGACGGAGACGACGACCTGGTTGGTCACCGGGTCGGCCCACCAGGCGGTGCCCGGGATGCTGACCGAGCGGTCCAGCTCGGCGGTGGCCCGGCGGAGCTCGGCGGCGCCGCGCTTGACGATCTTCGGGGTGGCACCGGCGGCGGTGACCTGGCGGGCCGCCGTGGCGTCGGTGACGGTGACGACCATCTTGCCGGTGGCGTCGGCGTAGAACCCGGCAGAGCGGTCACCGAGGCGCTCGGCCAGGCTGGCCACGGCGTCGGCGGAGGCGAGCGAGGCGGGAGCGGCCTGGGCGGGTGCGCCGAGGAGCGAGCCGGCGACCATGGTGCCGGCCACCGCGACGGTGGCGGCACGGCGGAGCGTTGATTTGGTGGGGCGCATGAACATCCTCCAAAGAGAGGCGGGGGCACGCCGTTCGACGCAGCCCGGAAACACCAGACCGACGAGGGGGGAGCCGATCGGATGAACTGAAGTATTCACATATCTCAGTTCGTCTGCAAGCACCCCCACCGATCACCTGGGTCATAACACGACGCCATTGTCGACAGAGACGGCCGTCTATAGGCTCTGCTCACCGCAGGCGTCCCCGTCGGCTACCGTGATCCGGAGGCCCCCGATGACCCCCATCCGTCGCGCCCTCACCACCCTCACCGCACTGATCGCCAGCGTCCCTCTCCTGGCTGCCCCGGCCGCCGCGGACGCCGGTCCGCCGCCCTCCTCAATGGCCAGTCTCGGCGACTCCATCACCCGGGGCTTCAACGCCTGCGGCTGGTACGTCGACTGCACGTCACGCTCGTTCAGCACCGGTGACGACGCCGGCGTCAACAGCCACTACCTACGGATCCGGGCGGTCAACCCGGCGATCGGCGGGCGCAACCACAACGCCGCCCGCACCGGGGCGAAGTCCGCGGACCTGCCCGGCCAGGCGAGCACGGCGGTCAGTCAGGGCGTGGGCTACGTGACCATCCTGATGGGCGCGAACGACGCCTGCACCGGCTCGGAGTCGAGCATGACCCCGGTCGCCACCTACCGGGCGAACATCGACGCGGCGCTCAGCCGGATCAGGTCCGGCCTACCCGGTGCCCGGGTCGCGCTGATCAGCATCCCGGACATCCAGCGCCTCTGGGCGGTCGGCAAGGACAGCGGCACCGCCCGTACCGCCTGGTCGCTCTTCGGCATCTGCCAGTCCATGCTGGCGAACCCGACCTCCACCGCCCAGGCCGACGTGGACCGCCGGGCCCGGGTCCGGCAGCGGGTGGTCGACTACAACCGGCAGCTCGCCGAGGCGTGCGCCGCGTACGGCAGCAACTGCGACTTCGACGACAACGCGGTGTTCAGCTACCCGTTCACGCTCAACCAGCTCTCCGGCTGGGACTACTTCCACCCGAACACCAGCGGACAGCAGGTGTTGGCGAACGTCTCGTACGCCGCCGGCTTCCGCTGGTAGCACGGCCTCACCCGGGCGGGCGGCGACGGCCGCCCGTCCGGTCCCCGCTCCGTCCGGCGGGGTCAGGAGGCGGCGGCGAGGCGGGCGGCACGGGCCGCGCGACGCTCCTCGAACCGGGACGCCTGACGCTCCAGCGTGTCGAGCTGGGCGGCGATCTGGTCGCGGGCGACCTCGCCGTCGGCGTCGAGGCCGGGGACGTTGAACACGTCCCACTGCCGCAGCACCGGGACCACGACGTCGTCGCGGTGCTGACGCAGGTCGTAGATGCCGGCCAGGGCGATCGCCACCGACTTGCGGGCGAAGCCGTCGATGCCCGCGCCGGGCATCTGGAAGTCGGCCAGCACGTCGGCCACCGCCCGCATCGCCTGTCCCGGGGCCAGCTCGAAGGCCGCGGCGAGCAGGTTGCGGTAGAAGACCATGTGCAGGTTCTCGTCGGCGGCGACCTTGGCCAGCAACGCCTCGCAGGTCGGGTCGCCGGTCACCCTGCCGGTGTTGCGGTGCGAGATCCGGGTCGCCAGCTCCTGGAACGACACGTACGCCAGGGTGTGCAGAACCTCGTGGTCGTGCGCGTTGGAGTAGCCCTCCGTCATGTGCGTCATCCGGGCCCGCTCCAGCGCCACCGGGTCGACCGCCCGGGTCACCGTCAGGTAGTCCCGGATCGCGATGCCGTGCCGGCCCTCCTCCGCGGTCCAGCGGCCCACCCAGGTTCCCCAGGCCCCGTCCGGACCGAACAGGGTGGCGATCTGGTGGTGGTACGAGGGGAGGTTGTCCTCGGTGAGCAGGTTGACGACCAGCGCCGTCCGCGCGATCTCGGGCAGCTTCGCATCCGCCTCCGACCAGGCGTCGCCGCCCAACGGCCCGTCGAAGGTGCGACCCTCGCCCCACGGCACGTACTCGTGCGGGAACCACTCCTTCGCCACGGTCAGGTGGCGGTTGAGGTTCTTCTCGACGACGGGCTCGAGTTCCATGAGCAGAGCGGTCTGGCTGAGAGCGGCGCTGGTGGTCACATGTCCTCCCTACGGTGGCGTAACCTACGCCACCGTAGGGACTCTATCGCGTACGCGCGAGTAACGTCCTAGCTGACCAGCGGCTTGAGGTCGGCCGGGGGCGGGGTCCACTCCCCCGCGTCGGCGGTGGCCTGCTCACCCGAGCGGATGTCCTTCACCTCGTCCGGAGCCCCATCGGTCCCCGGGAACCAGACGTACGGGATGCCGCGCCGCTCGGCGTACCGGATCTGCTTGCCGAACTTGGCGGCGGTCGGCGACACCTCGCACGGGATACCCCGCCCGCGCAGCGCCTGCGCGATCCGGTCGGTTTCGGTCCGCCGCTCCTCGGCCGGCACCGCCACCAGCACACACGTCGGCACGCTCCGCGAGACGGAGAGCCGGTCCGCCCCGAAGAGCAGACCGAGCAGCCGGCTCACCCCGATCGAGATGCCCACCCCGGGGAACCGGTTCGCCCCCGAGCTGGCCAGGTTGTCGTACCGGCCGCCGGAGCAGATCGAGCCGAACCGCTCGAAGCCCTCCAACTGGGTCTCGTAGACGGTGCCGGTGTAGTAGTCCAGTCCCCGGGCGATCCGCAGGTCGGCCACGCAGAGCCCGGGAGAGTGCGCCGCGGCGGTCTCCACCACCCGGGTCAGCTCCTCGACGCCCTCGTCGAGCAGCGGGTGGGACACCCCGAGGGCGCGTACCTCGGCGGCGAACGCGGCGTCCGGGGCGGAGATCTGCGCCAGGGCCAGGCACGCCTTGGCCTGCGCCTCGTCCGCCCCGGCGGCGGCCACCAGCAGCTCGGCGACCCTGTCCGGCCCGATCTTGTCGAGCTTGTCCACCGCGCGCAGCGCCGCCTCCGGGTCGGTCAGCCCGAGGCCCAGGTAGAAGCCCTCGCACACCTTGCGGTTGTTCACCTGGATCCGCACCGGCGGGATCGGCAGGCCGCGCAGCGCGTCCCCGATCACCAGCGGCATCTCCGCCTCGTGGTGCGCGCCGAGGGTGTCCCGGTCGACGATGTCGATGTCGGCCTGGAGGAACTCGCGGTAGCGCCCCTCCTGCGGACGCTCGCCCCGCCACACCTTCTGGATCTGGTACCGGCGGAACGGGAACTGGAGCCGGCCGGCGTTCTCCAGCACGTACCGGGCGAACGGCACGGTCAGGTCGAAGTGCAGGCCGAGGGTGTCGTCGGCGGCGGGGGCGGCGCCCTCCTCCTCGTGCAGCCGCCGGACCACGTAGACCTCCTTGGAGGTCTCCCCCTTGCGCAGCAACTGGTCCAGCGGCTCGACCGCGCGGGTCTCCAGCGGGGCGAAGCCGTACAGCTCGAAGGTGTCGCGGAGCCGGTCGAGGACGTACTGCTCGATCATGCGCTGGGACGGCGTCCACTCCGGGAAGCCGGAGATGGGCGTGGGCTTGCTCATGGGTGCTCCTTGAACTCCCGCGCGGCACGCGGGATGACGTCGATCGCCCGCGCGCCGCGCGGGTACGGGACTACCAGCCTCGGCTGGGGGCGGCCGGGCTCGCGCCGCCGGCCTCGATGAGGTACGGGTTGCTCACGCGTTCGCGACCGATGGTGGTCGCGGGGCCGTGGCCGGGCAGCACGACGGTGTCGTCGGCCAGCGGGAGGACCTTCTCCCGGAGGCTGGTCACCATCGCGGGCATGCTGCCGCCCGGCAGGTCGGTGCGGCCGATCGAGCCGGCGAACAGCACGTCACCGGAGAGGCAGATCTGCTCGGCCTCCCAGGGCGAGCCGGTGCCGGGCATCCGGAACAGCACCGACCCGCCGGTATGGCCCGGGGCGTGGTCGACGGCGATCTCCAAGCCGGCGAGGGCGAGGGTCGCCCCGTCGGTCAGCTCGGCGACGTCCTCCGGCTCGGTGTACGGCAGGCGACCGCCGAAGAGCTGGTTCAGGTCCATCGAGAGGCCCTTGGCCGGGTCGGCGAGCAGTTCCCGGTCGCCGGGGTGGACGTACGCGGTGATGCCGCGCGCCCCGCACACCGGGGCGACCGAGAAGGTGTGGTCGAGGTGGCCGTGGGTCAGCAGCACGGCGGCCGGGTGCAGGCGGTGCTCGGCGAGGAGCGCGTCGAGACGGTCGAGCACACCGATGCCCGGGTCGACCACCACGCACTGCTCCCCCGGCGCGGTGGCGACCACGTAGCAGTTGGTCCCGAAGGCGTCCGCGGGAAAGCCGGCCACGAGCACTCCGCTCCCCTTTCTCGTCGGTGCCTACCCTCACCGCAGCCTAGCCGTACGGGTCGTCTCGGCCACCCCCGGTGGGCACGGCCGTACGGCCAGTGAAAGATGACGATAGAACCCTTGGCCGACCTGGTACACCACTTTCCCGGTCGGTACCCGTACACTCTGGCGGGCGTGTGGCGTGGCGCACTTGCGCCCGGCGGTGCCCGGCGCCCGTCCGCCATGACGACCAGGGTAGAGGAAGGGGAGCGCGGGTGGCTTCCAGCAGGGACCGGCAGCGCAAGCTCGCACGGGAGAAGCTCGACCGGCAGATGGCCCGGCGGGCCGCCCGCGTCCGGCGCCGCCGCCAGATCCAGGCGGGTGTCGGCGCCGCGGTGGTGCTCGCCCTCGTCGTGGTCGGTTCGGTCTGGGCGCTCGGCGGCTTCGACCGGGATCCGGAGGAGAACCAGGCCGAGCCGGACGTCTGCGCCTGGACGCCGCAGAACGCCGAGGGCAACGGCGACCTCAAGGACGTCGGCACCCCGCCCACCACGGGTCTGCCCACCTCCGGCACCCGCCCGATGACGGTCACCACCAACCAGGGTGCCCCGATCACGGTCGAGCTGGACCAGGCCGGTGCGCCGTGCGCCGCCGCGAGCATCGCCCACCTGGCGGGCCGCTCGTTCTACGACAACACGAAGTGCCACGAGATCACCACCGAGGGGGCGCTGCGCTGCGGCGACCCCAGCGGCAGCGGCCTGGGCGGACCGACCTACTCGTTCTACGACGAGAACGTCCCCGCCGCGCCGTCGCCGAGCCCGGCCGCGGACCAGCCCCCGGCGTACCCGAAAGGCACCGTGGCGATGATGGCCAGCCCGCCGGGCGCCAACAGCAGCCAGTTCCTGATCTTCTTCAAGGACTTCAACCCGCCGGAGCCGGCGTACTCGGTCATCGGCAAGGTCACCGGCGGACTCGACGTGGTGGAGAAGGTCGGCACCCTGGAGACCGTGGACAATGGGTCGGGGGCGAAGGTCAAGCCGAAGACCGACGTGGTGATCCAGAGCCTGACCGTCGGTGCGTCGGCAACGGCGCCGGCCCCCGCTCCGAGCAGCCCGGCCGCTGCGCCGTCGGCGACTCCGAGCGCCGGCTGACCGCCGGCCCACACCACAGGCGGTTGACCGCCGAGACACGACGAGGAGTGACCGTGACGTCCACCAGAGAGCGGCAGCGCGCGGCGGCGCGGGCCCGGCTCGAACGGGAGATGGCCGAACGCGGGGCCAAGGCCCGTAAGCGCCGGCAGGTGCAGGCGATCGTCGCGGCGGGGGCGGCCCTGCTGCTCGTGGCCGCCGGCACGGTGTGGCTCGTGTCGAGCCTCGGCGACGACGACACCGACACGACGGCCACGCCCTCCGGCACGGCGCTCTGCGTCTGGAACGAGGCGCCCGCCGAGCAGCGGACGCCGCAGACCAAGGATGTCGGCCTGCCGGGCACGCAGCAGCCGAACGTCGGCACCCGGACCATGACGATCGACACCAACCTGGGGCCGATCACCGCCAAGGTCAACCTTGCCGACACCCCCTGCACCGCGGCCAGCTTCGCCCACCTGTCCAGCAAGAACTTCTTCGACAACAGCAAGTGCCACCGGCTGGTGACGGAGGGGCTGAAGGTGCTGCAGTGCGGCGACCCGAGCGCCACCGGCAAGGGCTGGCGGGAGACCGACGGCACCGGCGGCCCGCAGTACCGCTTCGCCGAGGAGAACCTGCCGACCGACAAGCGGCCGGCGTACCCGGAGGGCGTCATCGCGATGGCCAAGTCCTCCGAGCCGGGCAGCACCGGCAGCCAGTTCTTCATCGTGTACGGCGACTCGCAGCTCAACCCGGACTACACCGTGCTCGGCACGATCACCTCGGGGATGGACATCGTCAAGCAGGTCGGCGCGGCCGGGCACGACAACGCCTTCGGTCAGCAGGCCGGTGGTGGCCACCCGAAGAAGGAGGTCGTCATCAAGAAGCTGACCATGAGCTAGCTCCAGAGCTGACGTACCCCGCGTGAACGCCCGCCGGCCCGCCCGGCGGGCGTTTCGCGTACGGTCCCGCCTCCCGGCCCGGGACCGGGTCGCCCCGGGCGGGAGGAACGGACGTGGGTCAGGCGCCGGAGGTCACCCGGTAGGCGTCGAAGACACCGTCGACCTTGCGCACGGCGGCCAGCAGGTGACCGAGGTGCTTCGGGTCGGCCATCTCGAAGCTGAACCGGCTGACCGCCACCCGGTCCCGGGTGGTGGTGACCGTGGCGGAGAGGATGTTCACCCGCTCCTCGGAGAGCACCCGGGTCACGTCGGCGAGGAGCTTGTGCCGGTCGAGGGCCTCCACCTGGATGGCGACCAGGAACGTGGAGGCCGAGGTGAGCTTCCAGCTCACCTCCACCACGCGTTCCTCCTGCTCCTTGAGGTCCTCGGCGTTGGCGCAGTCGTCCCGGTGCACGCTCACGCCGCCGGAGCGGGTGACGAACCCGAAGACCGCGTCCGGCGGGACCGGGGTACAGCAGCGGGCCAGCTTGATCCAGACGTCGCTGACGCCCCGGACCACCACGCCCGGGTCGTTGCTGGACACCCGGCTGCGCGGCGGACGCGTCGCCACCGCCGTCTCGGCGATGTCCTCGACCGCGCCCTCCTCGCCGCCGTACGCGGCCATCAGCCGCTGCACCACCGACTGCGCGGAGACCTGGCTGTCCCCCACCGCGGCGTAGAGCGAGGCCACGTCGGCCAGGTGCAGGTCCCGGGCGATCGTCATCAGCGCGTCGGAGGTGAGCATCCGCTGCAACGGCATGCCCTGCTTGCGCATCGCCTTGACGATCGCGTCCTTGCCGGCCTCGATCGCCTCCTCGCGCCGCTCCTTGTTGAAGTACTGCCGGATCTTCGTCCGCGCCCGGGGGCTCTTGACGAAGCCCAGCCAGTCCTGCGTCGGGCCGGCGGTGTCGGACTTCGAGGTGAAGATCTCGATCACGTCGCCGTTGGAGAGCGTCGACTCCAGCGGCACCAGCTTGCCGTTTACCCGCGCCCCGATGCACTTGTGCCCCACCACGGTGTGCACCGCGTACGCGAAGTCCACCGGCGTCGAACCGGTCGGCAGCGGGATGACGTCCCCCTTGGGGGTGAAGACGTACACCTCCTGGCTGGACAGGTCGAAGCGCAGCGCGTCGAGGAACTCGCTCGGGTCGGCCGCCTCCCGCTGCCAGTCCAGCAGCTGCCGCAGCCAGGTCATCTCGTCGATGTGCGCGGGCGGGCCGACGATCTGGGTGCCCTTGTGCTCCTTGTACTTCCAGTGCGCGGCGATGCCGAACTCCGCGGTGCGGTGCATGGCGTACGTGCGGATCTGCATCTCGACCGGCTTGCCGGTCGGCCCGATCACCGTCGTGTGCAACGACTGGTACATGTTGAACTTGGGCATCGCGATGTAGTCCTTGAACCGGCCCGGCACCGGCTGCCAGTTCGCGTGGATCACGCCCAGCGCGGCGTAGCAGTCCCGCACCGTGTCGACCAGGATCCGCACCCCGACCAGGTCGTAGATGTCGTTGAAGTCCCGCCCCCGCACGATCATCTTCTGGTAGATCGAGTACAGGTGCTTGGGACGCCCGGTGACCTCGGCCTTGATCTTCGCGACCTTGAGGTCGGTCTGCACCTTCTGGGTGACCTGGCGCAGCAGCGCCTCGCGCTGCGGCTGGTGCTCCCCGATCAGGCGGTTGATCTCCTCGAACCGCTTCGGGAAGAGCGTGCCGAAGGCCAGGTCCTCCAGCTCCCACTTGATGGTGTTCATACCCAGCCGGTGAGCCAGCGGGGCCAGGATCTCCAGCGTCTCCTTGGCCTTCTGCTCCTGCTTCGGGCGGGGCAGGAAGGTGAGGGTACGCATGTTGTGCAGCCGGTCGGCGAGCTTGATGACCAGCACCCGGGGGTCCTTCGCCATGGCGACCACCATCTTGCGGATGGTCTCCGCCTTCGCCGCGTCGCCCAGCTTGACCTTGTCGAGCTTGGTGACCCCGTCGACCAGGAGCGCGACCTCGCCGCCGAAGTCGACCTTCATCTGGTCGAGGGTGTACTCGGTGTCCTCGATGGTGTCGTGCAGCAGCGCCGCCACCAGGGTGGTGGTGTCCATGCCGAGGTTGGCCAGGATGGTGGCGACGGCGAGCGGGTGGGTGATGTACGGGTCGCCGGACTTGCGGTACTGCCCGGAGTGCCAGCGGGCGGCCTTGTCGAAGGCGCGCTGGAGCAGCCGGGCGTCGGCCTTGGGATGGTTCTCCCGGTGGGTGGAGATCAGCGGCTCCAGCACCTCGCTGACCTGGGAGGTCTGCCAGGGCGCGTTGAACCGGGCCAGCCGGGCCCGGACCCGCCGGCCGGTGGGCGCGTTCGCCAGGGCGAACCCGCCTCCCGACGTGGGGTCGGCCGGGTCGTCGGCCGCCGACAGGTCCGTCAGGGGAGCAGTCCCGTCGCCGTTGGGCAGTACCGGGGTCGCCGCTGGCGCGGCCCCGCCGGCGCCGGCCGGAGCACTGCCGTCGGGAAGCCGCGCCGGACCGACCCCGGTCCGGTCGGTCGCCGAGCTGTCCGCTTCGCCTGTCGGATGCACCGTGCCCTCCACCGGAGGAACGACATCGTAGGACACCGGCCTCCTCACCCTTCGCCGGAACAAGCCGACCATGGCCGGTCGGCCGGGTACCCGCCGGCCGGGGCCGGCGGTTCGGTACTGCTCGCGCCGCCGTCGTCGGCCGCGCTCCGGCCACCCGCACGTCCCCGGACGGGAGCCCTGCTGCTGTCCACCGACGGGTCACCCCGCCCGGGTCAGCAGAGGGCAATGCTACCCGTCGACGACCTGCTGTGCCGCTCCGCCGGACGCCCCGCGCCGGGCCCGTCCGGGCGGCTGTCGGATCAAACGGTCAGCAGGGCATGGACCGGACGCGGTGCCAGCCGCTCCCGGCCGCCGAGGAAGGCCAGTTCCAGCAGGACGGTGAAGCCGGACACCGTGCCACCGGCCCGCTCCACCAGGTCGAGGGTGGCCCCGGCGGTGCCCCCGGTGGCGAGCACGTCGTCGACCACCAGGACGCGGTGTCCGGCGGTAAACGCGTCCTGGTGCACCTCCAGGGTCGCCTCGCCGTACTCCAGCGCGTACGAGGCCGAGTGGGTGGCCCGCGGCAGCTTCCCGGCCTTGCGCACCGGCACCACCCCGACGCCGGTGGCGTACGCGATGGCGGCGGCGACCACGAAACCGCGTGCCTCGATGCCGGCCACCACGTCGAACGAGTCCCGCCCGTGGTGGGCCACGATCCCGTCGACGACCTCGCGGAAGACCGCGCCGTCGGCGAAGAGCGGCATCAGGTCCTTGAACACGATCCCGGGCTTCGGGAAGTCCGGGACGTCGAGCACCCGGCCGGCCACCAGTTCGGCGACGGCGGGACCGCTGTCCCCGCGTACCCCGGTGTGGGTCTGCGTCACGTTTGCCCCCTTCAACGACACGGCGTCCTTCAATGCTGCTCGCACAGCATGAAGGACGCCGCGATGTCGCCGGTCGGCGGGTGGGGCGCTACGCCCCCACCCGTCGGGTCAGCGGCGCTTGCCGCCGGGTCGGTTGCCCCCGCCGCCGGCGGGACGGCCGCCCCGCGCGCCGGTGGGCCGCTTGCCGGCCGGACGGGCGCCGACCTTCGGAGCGCTGCCGGCCAGCGCGGCGGCGTCCGGGTCGATCGGCTCGTCGCCGGCCTCGGCGGACCTCGGGGCCCCCTTCGGGGTGACCTCGCCCCGGGCGATCGCGCCCCGGCGGGCCAGGATCCGCTTGTTGTGCGCCTGGATGCGGGGCTCCTGGTTCTTCAGCACGACCAGCAGCGGGGTGGCCACCAGGATCGAGGTCAGGAAGGCCACCGCCATACCGACGAAGAGCACCAGGCCGAGGTCCTTCAGGGTGCCCGCGCCGAGCAGGCCGGCACCGATGAAGAGCAGACCGCCGACGGGCAGCAGCGCGACCACCGAGGTGTTCAACGACCGCATCAGGCTCTGGTTGACCGCCAGGTTGGCCGCCTCGCCGTACGTCTGGTTGTTGTTGGCGGTGATGCCCCGGACGTTCTCCTGCACCTTGTCGAAGACGACCACGACGTCGTACAGGGCGAAACCGAGGATGGTGAGGAAGCCGATCACCGTCGAGGGGGTCACCTCGAAGCCGATCGCCGAGTAGATGCCGGCGGTCAGCGCCAGGTTCAGGAAGAGCGAGCCGACCGCGGCGGCGGCCATCCGCCACTCGAAGCGCAGGATCAGGTAGACCGTCACCAGCGCGACGAAGATGACCAGACCGAGCAGGGCCCGCGAGGTGACCTGGCTGCCCCAGGCCGAGCTGACCCGGTTGGCGCTGATCTGGTCGGCGTCGACGCCGAACTCCTCGGCCAGCGCGACCTTGACCGCCTCGGCCTCCTCGGCGTCCAGCTCCGAGGTGCGCATCTCGTAGAAGTTGCCGCTCGGGCCACCGACCTGCTGCGCGGTGACCAGCTCGGCGCCGCCACCGGCGCTGGCGAGCGCCTCCTCGGTGACCGCCTCGGCCCGTTCCAGGGTGCCGACGCTCGCCGGCACCTGGTAGGAGTTACCACCGCTGAACTCGATGCCGAGCTTGAAGCCGCTCACCAGGAAGCTGAGCACGGCGAGCAGGACGAGCGCTCCGGCCACGCCGAACCAGAGCTTGCGGCGGCCCACGACATCGAGACCGGCCTCGCCCCGGTAGAGCCGGGTCGCCAGACCACTACGAGCCATCTCAGGCCTCCTTGACACGCGGGTTGCGGGTGGTCGGCTGCTCGTCACCCTTGGCGGGGAGCACCCGGCCCAGGCCACTGACCCGGGGCGACAGGAACGCCCGGGTCCGGGCGAACATCGTCATGATCGGGTGCCGGAAGAGGAAGACCACCACCAGGTCGAGGACGGTGGCCAGACCCAGGGCGAAGGCGAAACCCTTCACCGCGCCGACCGAGACGATGTAGAGCACCACGGCGGACAGGATGGTGATCGCGTTCGCCGAGATGATCGTCCGGCGGGCCCGGATCCAGGCGCGGGGGACCGCGCTACGGGGGCTGCGGCCCTCGCGGATCTCGTCCTTGAGCCGCTCGAAGTAGATGACGAAGGAGTCCGCCGCCACACCGAGCGAGACGATCATGCCGGCGATGCCGGCGAGGGTCAGGGTGAAGCCGATCTGCCGGCCCAGGAAGACCAGCGCGCCGAAGACCAGCAGCGCCGACAGCACCAGGCTGAGGAAGATGACCGAGCCGAGCAGCCGGTAGTAGAAGAACGCGTAGATGATGACCAGCAGCATGCCGATGCCGGCGGCGAGCAGACCGGCCCGCAGGTGGCTCTCACCCAGGGTGGCGGAGACGTTCTGCGCCTCCTGCGGCTCGAAGGTCACCGGCAGGGCGCCGTAGCGCAGCTTTCCTGCCAGATCGCTGGCGGTGCTGTTGTTGAAGCTGCCGGTGATCTGCGAGTCGCCGGTGAGCACGCCCTGGATCTCCGGGGAGGAGATCACCGTGTTGTCGAGCACCACGGCCACCCGGCACTTGCCGTCCTGGCCCAGCGCGGTGGCGTCGCAGGCCTGACCCTCGTTGTTGAAGGCCTCCCGGGTCAGCGCGGTCCACTTGCTCTGGCCGTCGCCGGAGAAGTTCAGGCTGACCACCCACTGGCCGGTCTGGTCGAGGGCGGGGTCGGCGTCCTCGACGTCGGTGCCCTGCACCTTGGCCACGTCGAGCAGGTACTTGGCACCGGACTCGCAGGCCACCGCCTGCTGCTCCGCAATGCTGATCGAGCCGGCCGGCCGGCTGTCGAGCTGCTCGCAGGTGATCGTCGGCACGTTGAACTGCACGGTCGCCGGGAGCACCGCGATCTCGCGCGGGGTCAGCGTGCCGAAGGGCTTGAGCCGCTCGGCGAGCGCCGGGTCGGCGCTGGTGTTGGCCGGGGCCTGGAGGCCGTTGGCGGCCTGCCACGCGGCGGCGCCGACCTTCTGCTCGACGGCCTTGCGCTGCTCCTCGACGCCCTGCGGCACCGGCGCGGCGCTGGCGCTCGGCGCGGCGGGGGCGCTGGCCGAGGCGCTCGGAGCCGGGCTGGCGCTGCCGGACGGGGCGGGTGCGCCACCGCCCTGCCCACCGGTGCTCGGGGAGGCGCTGACCTGCGGTGCGGCGCTGCCCGAGGGGGCCGGAGCGGCACTGCCGGACGGGGCCGGAGCGGCACTGCCCGAGGGCGCCGGGGCGGCCGGCGGCGGGGCGGCGCCGCTGCCGTCGGCGACCTTGAGCACCTTGCGGAACCGCAGCTCGGCGGCGGTGCCCACCTCGCTCAGGTCCCGGTTCTCACCGGGCAGCGAGATGACGATGTTCCGGTCGCCCTCGGTGACCACCTCGGCCTCCGCGACACCGAGCGCGTTGACCCGGTTGTCGATGATGGTCCGGGCCTCCTCGAGGCTCTCCGCGCTCGGCGGACGGCCGTCGACGGTGTTGGTCGCCTCCAGCGTGAGCCGGGTGCCGCCGACCAGGTCCAGCCCGAGCTTGGGCTCGAGCCGGTCCTTCCAGCCACCGCTGGCACCGCCCGCGAAGAACACCAAAAGATAGAGGACCACGAAGATGACGCCGAGCACGGCGAGCTGCCGTCCCGGCCGCATCTGTCCCTGAGGTGGTGCCACGGCTGTCCTGTCTCCCTGTGCGGTCGCGCCGCTGGTGGTCGGCGGCGGGGGTCAGGCCGGTGATCCGGCCACACGTGTCGAGGGTGGACGTCGGTGCCGGCCCGGACGGGCACGAGGCCGGCCGGGGGCCGCTGTCGCGTATGTCCGGGTCGACACCGACGTCGACCTACTATCCACTTATTTCGATCCGCGCGCTGCCCCGTGGGGCCCGCGGGTCACTCCTTGACGTCGACGTCCTCGACGACCTGCTCGGTCGACTCGCCCCGGTCCGCCTGGCTGACCACCCGGGCGATGGCCGGACGGGCGTACCGGGTCTGCACGCCCGGGGCGACCTCGAGCAGGACCGTGTCGTCGGCGACGTGGGTGACCGTGCCGTACAGCCCGCCGATGGTGACCACCTCGTCACCGGGGCCGAGCGCGGACTGCATCGCCTCGGCCTCTTTGCGGCGCTTCTGCTGGGGGCGGATCATCATGAAGTACATGACGCCGAAGAGCAGAGCGATCATCAGGATCGGCGTCAGACCGCCGGCTCCCCCACCGCCCTCTGCTGCGTAAAGCACGGTAAAGACCTTCCCATTGGCCACCTGTCCGGCGGGGGGCGCCGGAGCGGAGGCGTGTTCTCACGTCCTGTACAGACCGCGGCGAGTCTAATCCCTGCACCTGAGAACGCCGAACGCCGCACGGATCACGTTCCCATCACGGCTGATCGGGCTCGCCGGAGAAGAGATCGGGCACCGGAGGAGCACTGACGCCAAATGTACCATTCGGCGGAATTCGCCCCAGATGATGCCAGGCCGCCTCGGTCGCCACCCGACCCCGGGGCGTCCGGGCCAGCAGACCGGCGCGGACCAGGAACGGCTCGCAGACCTCCTCGACCGTGTCCGGCTGCTCGCCGACCGCCACGGCCAGGGTGGAGAGCCCGACCGGGCCACCCCGGAAGGAGTCGACCAGGGCGGTCAGCACCGCCCGGTCCAGCCGGTCCAGGCCCAGCGCGTCCACGTCGTACACGGTGAGGGCGGCCCGGGCGGTCTCGACGGTGACCACGCCGTCGGCCCGGACCTCGGCGAAGTCACGGACCCGGCGCAGCAACCGGTTGGCGATCCGGGGGGTGCCCCGGGACCGGCCGGCGATCTCCGCGGCCCCGTCGTCGGTGATCGGCACCCCGAGGATCCGCGCCGAGCGGTGCAGCAGCGTCTCCAGGTCGGCCGGGGAGTAGAAGTCGAGGTGGGCGACGAAGCCGAACCGGTCCCGCATCGGCCCGGTCAGCAGGCCGGACCGGGTGGTCGCGCCGACCAGGGTGAACGGCTCCACGTCGAGCGGGATGGCGGTCGCGCCGGGCCCCTTGCCGACCACCACGTCGACCCGGAAGTCCTCCATGGCGCTGTAGAGCAGTTCCTCGGCGGGCCGGGCGATCCGGTGGATCTCGTCGATGAAGAGGACGTCACCCTCGGCGAGGCTGGTCAGGATGGCCGCCAGGTCCCCGGAACGCTCGATCGCCGGGCCGCTGGTCACCCGGATCCCCGAGCCCAGCTCCGCGGCGACGATGTTGGCCAGGCTGGTCTTGCCCAGTCCGGGTGGCCCGGAGAGCAGGATGTGGTCGGGTGGGGAACCGCGTCGCATCGCCCCCTTGAGCAGCAGGTCGAGCTGGTCACGGACGCGGTTCTGGGCGATGAACTCGTCGAGCCGCCGGGGCCGGACGCTGACCTCCAGGTCCCGCTCCGCGTCCTGGACGTACGCCGAGACGAGGCCACCGTCGGTCATGCCGGGCCCGCCAAGTCCTGCGGCCGGCGCGCCGCAGCGTCACCGCCCGCCGCAGCGTCACCGCGCGCCGCAGCGTCACCGGGCACCGGGCGGCCGACTCCGCGCGCCCCGGTCACCGGGTCCGCCCGAGCAGTCGGATCGCCTGCTTGAGCAGGACCGGCACCGGCGGGGTCGGGCCGTCCACGGTCTCCGCCACGGCGGCCACCGCCTGGTCCGCCTGTCCCGTCGACCAGCCCAGCCCGACCAGCGCCTGACGGACCTGCTCGGGCCAGGCGCCGCTGGTCACCCCCGCTGCGCCGTCGGGCCCGACGACGACCGGGCCGATCCGGTCCCGCAACTCCAGCACCAGGCGCTCGGCGCCCTTCTTGCCGATGCCCGGCACCCGGGTCAGCGCGGCGGTGTCGCCGTTGGCGATGGCCTTGCGCACCGCGTCGGGGGTGTGCACGGCGAGCACCGCCTGGGCCAGCCGGGGACCGACCCCGCTGGCGGTCTGGAGCAGCTCGAACAGCGCCTTGGCGTCGTCGTCGGCGAAGCCGTAGAGGGTCAGCGAGTCCTCCCGGACCACCAGGCTGGTGGCGAGCCGGGTCTCCTGGCCGACCCGCAGCTCGGCGAGGGTGCCGGGGGCGCACTGCACGGCCAGACCCACCCCGCCGACCTCCACCACGGCGTGATCCGGGGCGGTCGCGGTCACCGTGCCGCGCACGCTGGCGATCATGGCGCTCCTCCTCGTCGTACCCGGTCGGCGGCGGCGGCCAGCTTCGAGCGGGTGCCGCCGCGCCAGATGTGGCAGATCGCCAGGGCGAGCGCGTCGGCGGCGTCGGCCGGCTTCGGCGGCTCGGCCAGCCGCAGCAGCCGGGTCACCATCGTCGTCATCTGCGCCTTGTCGGCCTGGCCGGAGCCGGTGATCGCCGCCTTCACCTCGCTCGGCGTGTAGGTCTGCACGGGCAGGCCGGCACGGGCGCCGGCCAGCAGCGCGATCCCGCTGGCCTGGGCGGTGCCCATCACGGTGCGGACGTTGTGCTGGCTGAACACCCGTTCCACGGCGACGCTCTCCGGCCGGTGCTCGGCGACCAGGTCGGTCAACGCCCGGTCGAGCAGCAGCAGCCGGTGCGGCAGCTCGTCGTCCGGGTCGGTGCGGACGACGGTGTACGCCACCAGCGTGCAGGGCCGCCCCGGCACTCCCTCGACCACGCCGACCCCGCACCGGGTCAGCCCCGGGTCGACGCCCAGCACCCGCACGCCGCCTCCTCCCCGACCACCGGCAGTACGTGTGTTCGACACCCTACTGGTCTGCTCCGACAGCCGGCGGCGGGGACACGCCGGCCACCGTCGGGGCCACATAGCGCCGCCACGGAGTATGTGTGGGCCGCCCATGTGCCGTCGGCCACACAGCTCGTAACTTCTGCGCCATGACGGCTGAACCCGTGGTCTTCCCCCACGTAGTCCAGGTCGACCTCACCGGTCGCACCGCGCTGGTTACCGGTGGTGGCAGTGGCATCGGTCGGGCGTGTGCCGTGCGGCTGGCCGCAGCCGGGGCGACGGTGC
Source organism: Micromonospora sp. NPDC023956 (assembly GCF_040639195.1). NCBI lineage: Bacteria > Bacillati > Actinomycetota > Actinomycetes > Micromonosporales > Micromonosporaceae > Micromonospora > Micromonospora sp. NPDC023956. The sequence continues at coordinate 222,366 of NZ_JBEZZN010000009.1, read as the reverse complement.
AGGTGGTGGACCGCGACCTGGCGGCGGCCGAGGCGGTCGCCGCGGAGACGGGGGGCCGGGCCGAGGGCGTCGACCTGGCCGACCCGGAGGCGGTGGCCCGGCTGGACGCCGCGGTCGACATCGTGGTCAACAACGCGGGCCTCCAGTACGTGGCGCCGGTGGTGGAGTTCCCGGTCGAACGCTTCTCCCACCTGCACAGGGTGATGGTGGAGGCGCCGTTCGTGCTGGTGCGGCGTGCCCTACCGCACATGTACGCCCGCGGCTGGGGACGGATCGTCAACATCTCCTCGGTGCACGGGCTGCGCGCCTCGCCGTACAAGGCGGCGTACGTCTCGGCCAAGCACGCCCTGGAGGGGCTGTCCAAGGTCGTCGCGCTGGAGGGGGCGCCGCACGGGGTCACCGCCAACTGCGTCAACCCGGCCTACGTACGCACCCCCTTGGTGGAGAACCAGATCGCCGAGCAGGCGGCCCGGCACGGCATCGGCGAGGACGAGGTGATCGACAAGATCATGCTGGCCCGAGCGGCGATCAAGCGGCTGATCGAGCCGGAGGAGGTCGCCGAACTGGTCGCCTACCTCTGCTCCCCACCGGCGTCGTTCATCACCGGATCCTCGATCGCCCTCGACGGGGGCTGGACCGCGAACTAGGGGTGACCAGCACAATGTCGCTCATGTCGTCGCCGATCGAGTTCCTGGAACTGCTGGCGCGGGAGGCTGCGGCCGTCGAGTTCGAGGGCCCGCTGGTCGCCGCGCGCTCCGCCGGCCTGCCCGCCGACAAGATCGCCGAGTTGGAGCAGGCGAAGGTGGTGGCGCTGCGGGTCCGCGCGCTGCTCGAGCGCCGCCGCCGCCGCGAGACCGAACTCTCCGGGCTCTACGACACCGCCAGTGACCTGGCCGGGCTGCGGGACTCCGACGACGTGCTGCGGGCCATCGTGCACCGGGCCCGGAACCTGCTCGGCGCGGACGTCGCCTACATGACCCTCAACGACGACGACCGGGGCGACACGTACATGCGGGTCACCGACGGGTCGGTCTCCGCCCGGTTCCAGCGGCTGCGGCTGCCGATCGGTGCCGGGCTCGGTGGGCTGGTGGCCCAGTCCGGCACCCCGTACGTCACCGCCGACTACTCCGCCGACGAGCGTTTCCACCACACCGGCGAGATCGACGCCGGGGTCCTCGAGGAGGGTCTGGTGGCGATCCTCGGCGTACCGTTGCGCCTCGGTTCGACCTCGATCGGGGTGCTCTACGCGGCGAACCGTTCCGCCCGGCCGTTCGCCCGGGAGGAGGTGGCGCTGCTGGTCTCGCTCGCCGCGCACGCCGCGGTGGCCATCGACACCGCCCGGCTGCTCGCCGAGACCCGGGCGGCGCTGGCCGAGCTGTCGGCGGCGAACACCACCATCCGGGCGCACAGCGCCTCGGTGGAGCGGGCGGCGGCGGCGCACGACCGGATGACCGCCCTGGTGTTGCGCGGCGGCGGGGTGGAGGACGTCGCGGCGGCGGTCACCGACGTGCTCGACGGGGCGCTGCTGGCGATGGACGCCGAGGGACGGTTGCTGGCCCGGGTCGGTGAGATCGACGAACCGGACCGCGCGGACATCGTGGAGGCGGTGGCCGCGTCGCGGACCGAGGGCCGCAGCGTCCGGCGGGGTCGGCTCTGGTACGCCGCGGTGGTCGCCGGGGCGGAGAACCTCGGCGCGCTGGTCCTGCACCCGGAGGACGAACTGGTCGACGCCGACCAGCGCATCCTCGAACGGGCCGCCCTGGTCACCGCGCTGCTGCTGCTGTTCAGTCGGACGGTCGCCGAGGCGGAGGGCCGGGTCCGGGGCGAGCTGCTCGACGACCTGATCGCCCGGCCGCTGGCCGACGCCGAGGCGCTGCGCAGCCGGGGCCGCCGGCTCGGCGTCGACCTGGACGCCGCGCACGTGCTGGTGGCGGTCGGCGACGACGTGATCGCGTCCACCGGGTCGGCGCGGCAACGGGTGGTCTCCTGGGCCACCACGTACGCCTCGACCCGGGGCGGCCTGGCCGCCGCACGCGACGGCCGGGTGGTGCTGATGCTGCCCGGCCAGGACGCCGGCGCCGCCGCCCGCGCGGTGGCCCGGGACCTGTCCCGGGTGACCGGCCGGCCGGTGACCGCCGGGGCCAGCGGGCCGGCGCGCGGGCCGGCGTCGCTGGCGGCGACGTTCCGCGAGGCGGACCGCTGCCTGACCGCCCTCGGCGCGCTGGGCCGGACCGGTCAGGGGGCGAGCACCGCCGAGCTGGGGTTCGTCGGGCTGCTCCTCGGCGCGGTCGGCGACCAGGGTGACCGGGACGTGGCCCGGTTCCTCACCGACACCGTCGGCCCGGTGGTCGACTACGACGCCCGGCGGGGCACCGCGCTGGTGAAGACGCTGGAGGCCTACTTCGGGGTCGGTGGCAGTCTGGCCCGCGCGGCGGAACAGCTGCACGTACACGTCAACACGGTCACCCAGCGGCTGGAACGGGTCGGGCAGCTGCTCGGCGCCGAATGGCAGAAGCCGGACCGGGCGCTGGAGGTGCAACTCGCGCTCCGCCTGCACCGGCTACGCGACCCGGACCGCTGAAACCGGTCCGGGACCCGGCACGCAGTCGACGGCCCACGTCGCGAGGGGTGCCCCGGCGGCTCGGGGCACCCCTCATCCGCGGCGTCCGGGACCCCGACGGGCGACCAGCGCGGCCACGGTGCCCCAGATGCCCCGCCGGAACAGCAGGACGACGAGGACGAAGATGCCGCCCGTGACCAGGCCGATCGCCTCGAAGCCGGAGAAGGACAGCCAGTCCTCCAGCCGGACCAGGACGGCCGCGCCGAGCACCCCGCCCCAGAGGGTGCCGATCCCGCCCAGTACCACCACGATCACCGCCTTGCCGGAGGTGGTCCAGTGCAGGGTGTCCAGGGAGACGAAGCGGTGCCCGACGGCGAACAGCCCACCGCCCAGCCCGGCGATGAAGCCGGAGAGGACGAACGCGGTCAGCTTGTACCGCCGGACCGGGTAGCCGAGCGCGCGGGCGCGGGCCGGGTTGTCGCGGATGCCGACCAGCACCCGGCCGAACGGCGAGTGCACGATCCGCCACGCGGCGGCGAGGCCGAGCAGCGTGATGGGCAGTGCCGCGTAGTAGAAGTAGTAGTCGTCGGTGAGGTCCAGCCCGAACAGGTCCCGGGGCACCCCCTGGAGGCCGTTCTCGCCCCGGGTGACCGAGCGCCACTCGTTGGCGACGTAGTAGACCATCTGCGCGAACGCCAGGGTCACCATGGCGAAGTAGATGCCGGTGCGGCTGACCGCCAGGTAGCCGACGGGCACGGCGAGCACCGCTGCCGCGAGCGCGCCGAGCAGCACGGCCGCCGGGAAGGGCAGGCCGACGTGGATCGCGACCAGCCCGGTGACGTATGCCGAGGTACCCCAGAAGGCGGCGTGCCCGAAGGACATCAGCCCGGTGAACCCGAGCAGCAGGTCGACCGAGACGGCGAAGAGCGCCCAGCAGAGGATGTCCACCGCGACCGCCGGATAGAGACCGTTGGGCAGCCAGAGCGCCACGGCCAGGCCGGCGGCGAGCAGCGCGTACCGCAGCCAGCGCGGCGAGCGGGCGACGGCGGCCAGCCCGGAGGGCGGGCGCTTCGCGCCGGGCTCGGTGTCGACCACCGTGGTCATGCCGGTGCCTCCTCACGGCCGAACAGCCCGGCCGGGCGCCAGAGCAGCACCACGGCCATCACGATGAACACGGCGGTCTGGGCCAGGATCGGCCAGTCCGACAGGTACGCCTCGCCCCACGCCTGGATCAGTCCGATGCCGAAGCCGGCGGCGACCGAGCCGAAGATGGAGCCGAGCCCGCCGATCACCACCACCGCGAAGACCACGATGATCAGGTCGGCTCCCATCAGCGGGTTGACCGCCCGCATCGGCGCGGCCAGCACCCCGGCCAGCCCGGCCAGGGCGATCCCGAAGCCGAAGACGGGCGTGATCCACCGTCCGACGTCGATGCCGAACGCCCGGGTCAGCTCGGGTCGTTCGGTGGCGGCCCGGACGACCATGCCGACCCGGGTGTGGCCGAGCAACCACCAGGCCCCGACGCAGACGGCCACCGCGAAGCCGAGGATGAAGACCCGGTAGGCGGGGAAGTCGAACAGTCCGAAGTCGACCGATCCACTGAGCTCGGTCGGGGTGGCGTACGGGCTGGACTGCACCCCGTACCGGAGCTTGACCAGGTCCTGGAGGATCAGCGTCAGCCCGAAGGTGAGCAGGAAGTTGTAGAGCGGGTCGAGCCGGGTGAGCCGGTGGATGAAGGCCCGCTCGAGGGCCATGCCGAGCAGGCCCAGCCCGACCGGCATGATCACCAGGGCCGCCCAGAACGGCACCCCGGCCTCGGTGAGCAGCACGTACGCCCCGAACGCGCCGAGCATGTAGAACGCGCCGTGGGCGAAGTTGACCACCCGCAGCATGCCGAAGATGACCGCGAGCCCGAGGGCGAGCAGGGCGTAGAACGCCCCGCTCACCAGCCCGTTGAAGGTGTTCTGGAGGAAGCCGGTCACGGCGGCGTCACATCCGGCAGTCCGGGGACGGGGCGCGGAACGCCTCCGCCGCCGGGATGGTCTTGAGGATCTTCACGTAGTCCCACTCCTCGGTCACCTCGGCGGCCGGCTTGACCTGGGCGAGGTAGGCGTCGTGCACCACCCGGTGATCCTCGGCGCGGATCTTGCCGTTGCGGAGGAAGATGTCGTCGACGGTCTTGCCCTCCAGGGCCTTGACGATGGTGTCCGCGTCGTCGGTTCCGGCGGCCTGCACCGCCTCGAGGTACTGGGTGGCGGCCGAGTAGTTGGCGGCGTGGGCGAAGGTGGGGCGGGTGCCGGTCTCCGCCTTGAACCGGTCGGCGAACTCCCGGTTGCGCTGGTCGAAGTTCCAGTACCAGGCATCGGTGTAGGTGGTGCCGGCGAGCGCGTCGGGGGTGAGCGAGTGGATGTCGGTGAGGAACATCAGCCCCACCGCCAGCCCGACGCCCTTCTCCCGGAGCTTGAACTCGTTGTACTGCTTGACCACGTTGACCAGTTCGGCCCCGGCCTGCATGGTGCCGAGCACGTCCGGCTTCGGGTTCAGCGTCGGTGCCTTCAGCAGGTACGTCGAGTAGTCACCGCTGGTGTTCGGGAACGGCGCGGCGTCCTTCGCCACCACCCTTCCGCCGGCTGCGGTGATCGCGTTCGAGAAGCTGCGCTCCATGTCCTGCCCGAACTGGTAGTTCGGGTAGAGCACGTACCAGTTCTTCGCGCCCTGCTCGGTGGTGTTCCGCCCGGTGCCGTTGGCCAACATGTACGTGTCGTACGCGTAGTGGAAGGTGTACCTGTTGCACTTCGCGCCGGTGAGCGTGGTGGTGGCCGCGCCGATGTTGAAGTAGAGCTTCTTCTTCTCCTTCGCCACGTCGGCCACCTTCTCCGCCGCCGACGAGGTGGGCACGTCGAGGATCAGGTCGACGTTCTTGCGGTCGTACATCTCCGCGGCCTTGGTGTTGGCGATGTCCGGCTTGTTCTGGTGGTCGGCGGTCTCCACGGTGATGTTCTCCGTCACCGCGTCGTCGCCGTACTTCTTCCTGAAGTCGGCGATCGCCATCTCCACGGCCTTCACCGAGTTCTTGCCGGACAGTTCGAGGTAGACGCCGGACTGGTCGTTGAGCACACCCAGCACGATCCGGTCGCCGCTGAGCTTCCCGTCGCCCGAGGACCGCGGCCCTCCCCCGCCACAGCCGGCCACCAGGAGCGCGGCCGCCGACCCGGCGGCCACCAACTTGGTCCTGCGCATGGTCATCCCTCCATCCGCGCGGCGCGCGGGTCGTTGTCAGATGCCGAGGTACGACAGCAGTTCGCGCTCCCGCGAACGCACCTCGGAGTTGTCCATCGCCTCCACGACGCGTCCCTCGGCCAGCAGGTAGTGCCGGTCGGCGACGCCGGTGGCGAAGTGCAGGTTCTGCTCGACCAGCAGCACGGTCACTCCGTGCTCCTTGGCCTGCCGCAGGATGTCGCCGACCTGCCCCACCAGCAGTGGCGAGAGTCCCTCGGTCGGTTCGTCGCAGAGCAGCAGCCGCGCGCCCATCCGCAGCACCCGGGCCAGGGCCAGCATCTGCTGCTCGCCGCCGGAGAGCTGGGTCGCGGCCGAGTCACGGCGGGCGTACAGGGCGGGGAACGCCTCGTAGACCCGCTCCAGCGGCCACGGGTCGGGACCGACCGTCGGCGGCAGCGTCAGGTTCTCGGTGACGCTCAGCGTGGCGTACGCCCCCCGGTCGTCGGGGACCCAGCCGAGGCCGAGCCGGGCCCGACGGTGGGCCGGAAGCCGGTCGACGTCCCGGCCGTCCAGGGTGATCGTGCCGCTGCGGCCGGGGTGCAGCCCCATCACGCAACGCAGCAGGGTCGACTTGCCGGCCCCGTTGCGCCCCACCAGGGTGACCACCTCCCCGGCGGAGACGGCGAGGCTCACCCCGCGCAGCACCCGCGCCTCGCCGTACCATGCGGACAGGTCCTCAACGCGCAGCATCGGTCGCTCCGTCGGTGGCTCCATCGGCGGCTCCCAGGTAGGCGGTGATCACGCGTTCGTCGGCCCGGACCTGCTCGTACGGGCCCTCGACGAGGACCCTGCCGGCCTGGAGCACAGTGACGGTGTCCGCCAGCCGGCCGACCACGCTCATGTTGTGTTCGACCAGCACCACGGTCCGACCGACGCGGACCCGGGCGATCAGTTCGACGGTGCGGTCGACGTCCTCCAGCCCCATCCCGGCAGTCGGCTCGTCGAGCAGCAGCACGCGGGGTTCGAGGGCGAGGGCGATGGCCAGTTCCAGGGCCCGCTTGCGCCCGTACGCGAGGGCGTCGGCCGGAGTCTCGGCCAGGTCGGCGAGACCGACCTCGGCGAGCAGTTCGTCGGCCCGGGTGGTGTAGCGGCGCATCAGGCGCGCCGAGCGCCAGAACCGCCAGCCCAGGCCGCTGGGGCTCTGCAACGCCAGCGTCACGTGTTCGCGGGCGGAGAGCTGGGGGAAGAGGCTGGTGATCTGGAAGGAGCGGGCGACGCCGAGTCGGGCGACCCGCTCCGGTGGCTGGCCGGCGATGTCCCGCCCGTCGAGCAGGATCCGCCCGCCACTGGGGCGCAGGAAGCCGGTGAGCAGGTTGAACAGGGTGGTCTTGCCGGCGCCGTTCGGCCCGACCAGGGCGTGCACGGTGCCCTCGACGACGTCGAGGTCGACCCGGTCCACGGCCCGGAAGCCCCGGAAGTCCCGGGTCAGCCCCTGCGCTGACAGCAGTCCCTGCCCGACCATCGCCACACCCTCCGCCGGTCGACGGCGACGACCGGTCGGTGACCACGGTCACAGGATCGTCGCGTGCAGGAAACCTACGGCGCGGCAGCGACATCGAACTATGTCGTTCTCACCCACATTCCGGTACGACCACCCGGGCCCGCCCACCATGGGGGAGCGGGGCCGGGCGGTCGCCGTACCGACGGCCCACCACGTCGGCATGTGGTGGGGCCACGGGTGCGGTCAGCTGGTGAGGGCGTTCAGCGCGAGGTCCACGTCCTCCTCGGTGGTGTAGACGTGGAAGGACGCCCGGACCCGCCCGGCCCGGACGGCGGCCCGCACGCCGGCCCGCTCCAGCTTCTCCCGCGCCCCGGGCACGTCGACGGTGACGATCGCGCTCTCCCCCGGTGGCTGCCCCAGGCCGCCGAGGAACCGGTTGGCCAGGGCCACGTCGTGATCCCGGATCGCGGGCACGCCGATCTCGGCGAGGAGTTCCAACGCCGGGGCCGCCCCGACGTAGCAGAACCAGGCCGGGGAGATGTCGAACCGCCGGGCGTCCTCGGCCAGGCGCAGCGGTGGCCCGTAGTAGGAGCCGTCCGGGTCGCCGCCGGCGAACCAGCCGGCGGCGTCGGGTCGCATCCGGTCCCGCAACCCCGGTGCCAGGTAGCCGAAGGCCGCGCCGCGCGGGGCGGTCAGCCACTTGTACGCCCCGACCACCACCGCGTCGGCCTGACCGGCGTCGAAGGGCAGCCAGCCGCAGCCCTGGGTGGCGTCCACCGACACCAGCGCACCGTGCGCGCGGGCGGCGGCCACGATCTCGTCGTACGGGGCGATCCGGCCGTCGGCGGACTGCACCAGGCTGAACGCCACCAGGTCGGTGCGGTCGTCGATGGCCTCGACCAGCTTCTCCAGCGGCACCGTCCGCACCTCGACGCCCCGGTCCTCCTGCACCAGCCACGGGAAGAGGTTGCTGATGAACTCGACCTCCGGCACCACCACCCGCGCGCCCGGGGGCAACGCCGCGGCGACCGGGGCCAGCAGTTGGGACACCGTGCTCCCGATCGCCACGTCCCCGGCCGGTACGTCCACCAGCCGGGCGAACGCCGCCCGCGACCGTTCGGCCGCCGCGTTCCACACATCCACGACGTTGTGTCCGACCCGCCACCGGGCCAGCGACTCCTGGACGGCCGTCCAGGTCGGTTCGGCCGGCAGCCCGTAGGTGGCGGTGTTCAGCCACCCGGGCTCCGGCTGCCACAGCTTCCGCGCCTCGTCCAGATCCATGCGTCCGACGCTAGCCGCGCAGGCAGGGCACGGTCACAGCCAATTACCCGTCCCTGGCTCCGGTGCGCACGGTCGTCGCGGGTGCCGCCGGTGTGGCCCAGGACGCCGACCGGCGGCCCACCCACCGGTCACGCCCACGCCCCCGCCCAGCGGGACGGTGGGGGTCCGGAGACTGTGGAGCTGCCCGCACAGACGGGGCAGCGGACGGCGCCAGCCCGGCCTGGCGGACAGCGGACAGCGGACGGCCCGGGGTCGCGCGGGTTCAGCTCACGTTCGCCGGGCCGAGCACGCTCTTCAGGTCCCCCATCAGCGCGGTGGTGGCGGCCACCCGGAACGGACCGAGCCGCAGCGTGGTGACCTTGCCGCCGTTGAGGAGCTTCACGTGCACCTCGGTGTCGCCGGGATGCAGCACCAGGGTCTCCTTGAGCCGCTCCACCAGGGGCGGGGTGCACCGGTGCACCGGAATGGTCAGGGTGACCGGCTTGCTGGCCGGGTTGCTGGTGACGTCGGGCAGCTGCATGTCCATGGCCATGATCCGGGGGGTGTCGTCGCGGCGGTCCACCCGTCCCTTGACCACCACGATCGCGTCCTCGGCGATGTACTGGCCGATCACCTCGTAGGTGTTGGGGAAGAACAGTGTCTCCACCCCGCCGGCCAGGTCCTCCAGGGTGGCCGACGCCCAGGCCCGGCCCTGCTTGGTGACCCGGCGCTGCACCCCGGAAAGGATGCCGGCGAGGGTGACCACCGCCCCGTCCGGCACCGAGCCCTCCTCCGAGAGCGCGACGATGGTGCAGTCCGCCGCCGCGCCGAGGACGTGTTCCAGCCCGAACAGCGGGTGGTCGGAGACGTAGAGGCCGAGCATCTCCCGCTCGAAGGCGAGCTTGTCCCGCTTGTCCCACTCCCCCTCGCCGATCACCGGCATCACGGTCGTGCTGGTGGTGTCGGTGTCCCCGAACCCGGCGCCGAAGAGGTCGTACTGGCCGACCGCCTCCTTGCGCTTGACGTCGGCGTACGCGTCGATCGCCTCGGCGTGCACGGCGAGCAGGCCCTTGCGGGAGTGGCCGAGCGCGTCGAACGCCCCGGCCTTGATCAGGGATTCGATGGTCTTCTTGTTGCAGACCACCGCGTCGACCTTCGACAGGAAGTCGTAGAAGTCGGCGTACTCGCCCTTCTCCTCCCGGCAGCGCATGACCGAGGCCACCACGTTCGCGCCGACGTTGCGGACCGCCGCGAGCCCGAACCGGATGTCCTTCCCGACCGGGGTGAACGGCCCGGCGGAGGTGTTCACGTCCGGCGGCAGGACCTGGATCCGCATCCGTCGGCACTCGGAGAGGTAGAGCGCCATCTTGTCCTTGTCGTCACCGACCGAGGTGAGCAGCGCGGCCATGTACTCGGCCGGGTAGTGCGCCTTGAGGTACGCCGTCCAGTAGGAGACCAGCCCGTACGCGGCGGAGTGCGCCTTGTTGAAGGCGTACCCGGCGAACGGGACCAGCACGTCCCACACCGCCTGGATCGCCTCGTCGGAGTAGCCGCGCTCGCGGCAGCCGTCCCGGAACGGGACGAACTCCTTGTCGAGGATCTCCTTCTTCTTCTTGCCCATCGCCCGGCGGAGCAGGTCGGCCTGGCCGAGGCTGTAGCCGGCGAGGATCTGTGCGGCGCGCTGCACCTGCTCCTGGTAGACGATCAGGCCGTGGGTGGGGGCGAGGACCTCCCGCAGCGGCTCCTCCAGCTCCGGGTGGATCGGGGTGACCTCCTGGAGGCCGTTCTTGCGCAGCGCGTAGTTGGTGTGCGAGTCGGCGCCCATCGGGCCGGGCCGGTACAGCGCGATGACCGCGGAGATGTCCTCGAAGTTGTCCGGCTTCATCATCCGCAGCAGCGACCGCAGCGGCCCGCCGTCGAGCTGGAACACGCCGAGCGTGTCGCCCCGGGCCAGCAACTCGTAGGCGAGCTTGTCGTCCAGCGACAGGGCCAGCAGGTCGAGCTTCTCGCCGTGGTTGAGCTCGATGTTCTTGACCGCGTCGTCGATGATCGTCAGGTTGCGCAGGCCGAGGAAGTCCATCTTCAACAGCCCGAGCGACTCGCACGTCGGGTAGTCGAACTGGGTGATGATCACGCCGTCGGAGTCCCGGCGCATCAGCGGGATGTGCTCGATGATCGGCTCGGCCGACATGATGACGCCGGCGGCGTGCACACCGGTCTGCCGGATCAGCCCCTCGATGCCCTTGGCGGTGTCGATCACCTTGCGGACGTCCGGGTCGGACTCGTACAGGCCCCGGATCTCGCCGGCCTCGGCGTACCGGGGGTGCTTCGGGTCGAAGATGCCACCGAGCGGGATGTCCTTGCCCATCACCGCCGGGGGCATCGCCTTGGTGATCCGGTCGCCCACCGCGTACGGGTAGCCGAGTACCCGGGCCGAGTCCTTGATCGCGGCCTTCGCCTTGATCGTGCCGAAGGTGGCGATCTGCGCGACCTTGTCCTCGCCCCACTTGTCGGTGACGTACTTGATCACCTCACCGCGCCGGCGCTCGTCGAAGTCGATGTCGACGTCCGGCATGGAGACCCGCTCGGGGTTGAGGAACCGCTCGAAGATCAGGCCGTGCGGGATCGGGTCCAGGTCGGTGATGCCCAGCGCGTACGCGACCAGCGAACCGGCCGCCGAGCCCCGGCCCGGACCGACCGCGATGCCCTGGTTCTTCGCCCACTGGATGAAGTCGGCGACCACGAGGAAGTACGACGGGAAGCCCATCTGGATGATGACGCCCAGTTCGTACTCGGCCTGGACGACGTGCCCCTCCGGGATCCCACCGGGGAAGCGGCGGGCCAGCCCCTTGAAGGTCTCCTTGCGGAACCAGGACTCCTCGCTCTCCCCCTCCGGCACCGGGAAGCGCGGCATCAGGTTGTGGAACTCGAACATGCCGGCCGGGTCGACCCGCTCGGCGACCAGCAGGGTGTTGCGGCAGCCCTCCAGCCACACGTCCGAGCCGTCGACCGCGCGCATCTCCTCGGCGGACTTGATGAAGTAGCCGCTGCCGCCGAACTTGAACCGGTTCGGGTCGGCGATGTTGCTGCCGGTCTGGACGCAGAGCAGCACGTCGTGCGACTCGGCCTGCGCCTCGTGGGTGTAGTGCGAGTCGTTGGTGACCACCGGCGGGATGGCCAGCTTCCGGCCGATCTCCAGCAGGCCGTCGCGGACCCGCTTCTCGATGTCGAGGCCGTGGTCCATCAGCTCCAGGAAGTAGTTCTCCCGGCCGAAGATCTCCTGGTACTTCGCCGCCGCCTCCAGGGCCTGAGCGTCGTGGCCGAGCCGCAGCCGGGTCTGCACCTCACCCGACGGGCAGCCGGTGGTGGCCATCAGGCCCTCGGCGTGTGCGGCGATCAGTTCGGTGTCCATCCGGGGCCACTTGACGAAGAACCCCTCGGTGTACGCCTTGGAGGTGAGCGTGAAGAGGTTGTGCAGGCCGGTCTTGTTGCGCGCCCAGATGGTCTTGTGGGTGTAGCCACCGCTACCGGAGACGTCGTCGCTCTTCTGCTCCGGCCGGCCCCACTTGACCCGCTTCTTGTGGAAGCGCGACTCCGGCGCCACGTACGCCTCGATGCCGAGCACCGGGGTGATCCCGGCGGCCATGGCCTGTTTGTAGAAGTCGTGCGCGCCGTGCATGTTGCCGTGGTCGGTCATCGCCACCGCCGGCATACCCAGTCGGCTCGCCTCGGCGAAGAGGTCCTTGAGCCGGGCCGCACCGTCGAGCATCGAGTACTCCGTGTGCACGTGCAGATGCGCGAACGAATCGGCCATGCAGAGCGCCCCCCGGGTCTGATCTTCGGCAGTCGGCCTAGCCTAGCCCCGCCCCGAGAGGCGTCTCCAGCACGCCGCGCGGAGCGCCGACGCCGGTGGTGCCGGTCACCGGCGACGGGCGGTCGCCGACAGTCGGGTGCCGGACCCGGACCGGCCCCGCCGACGGTGTCCGTCGTAGCCTGGGCCGGACGGCACACACGAGCATGGGACGACCTGATGCCCCTCCCGGACGGTATCGAGGACCTGGCCGGAGCGGCGTCGCGGGGCGACCCGGCGGCACTGGACGCGCTGCTGGCCGCGGTACGCCCCGAGGTGCTCCGCCTCTGCGCCCGGCTGCTGCCCCACCGGGAGGACGCCGAGGAGGCGTGTCAGGACGCCCTGCTCGCGCTGGCCCGGGGCATCACCCGGTTCGAGGGCCGGTCGTCCTTCCACACCTGGGTGTACCGGCTGACCGCCAACCGGGCCCGCTCGACCTACCGGGTGCTGCGGCGCCGGTGGCGGATGGAGGCGGGCGGCGTGCCACTGCCGGAACCGCCCGACCCACGCCGGACGAGCGTGGTCGCCGGCACCCGGCTCGACCTGCTCGACGCGCTCGACGCGGTACGTCCCGAACTCGCCGAGGCGGTTACCCTGCGTGATGTCCTCGGGCTGAGCTACCGGGAGATCGCCGCCCTGCTCGACCTGCCCGAGGGCACCGTCAAGTCGCGGATCCACGAGGCGCGCCGGCAGCTCCGGCTGCGGCTGTCCGGACAGCCGACGGCCGGAGAGGGGCGGTGACCGTGGAAACCGCGCGGGAGGGCGGCGGCCCCACCGGTGGGCGGCCGGCCCGTGACCGGGCGATCCGGCGGCGGGGCGGAGCGCGGGTACGGCTCGTCCCGGCCACGGTGGTCGCCGTGGCGCTGACCGGGGTGGTCGCGGCGTGCGGTGCGGGCGGCGACGTACCCGTCTCGCCACTGCCCGTCCAGCCGCCGTCCGTGGCGCCGACCCGCACCCCGGGGCCACCGGTGCCGTCCGCGACGTCCGCCGCACCGCCGCCGACGGCGGGCAGACCGGTCGTCGTCCCCACGTCGCGACGCCCCGCCCCGGCTCCGTCCACGCGTACGCCGACCGCGACCGTGTCGCCGACCGGCCTGCCCGACTCCTGCCACGGCGCGGTCCGCTACGACCTGGTGCTGGCCGAGACCGAGTTGGCGCTGGTGACGTCGCTCTGCTTCGCCACCGGCGCGGTGCTGCGGATCATCGGGATCGGTCCCGGCGAGGTGACCGTGGACCGGGAGGACCTGGTTTCCCGCAGCTACGCGGGCGGGGTGGTGGACATCCGGTTCGTCCGTCCGGGCACGGTGACGGTGCTGATTCCGCAGGAGGGCATGACCTACCCGATCACGGTGGTGGTGCGGTGAGCGGCGGGCCTACCGCACCCGCACCCCGGCGAGCAGCCGGTCGACGAATTCCGCGCCGCTGCCCGGCGGGGGTACGACCTGCACGTAGATCAGGCCGGCACGGTCGGGGCCGAGCCCGGCCGCCTCAACGATGACGGGCCTGCCCAGGTCGCACGTGAACAGGGCCACCACCCAGTCCACGCCCGCCTGGCGGGTGCGCCGTACGGGCGCGGCGGCGCAGGCCGCGTGCGGACGTTCGGCGACGAAGCCGGCGGGGGTGGTCCGCGCGGCGATGCTGGCGGAGAGGCCGACGAAGGCACCCGGCACCGTCGGGTCCGTCGCCCACCGGTACGGGTCGGGCGACACCAGCAGGGCAGGTTCCAGGTCCCCGTCGTCACCGTACTGGCCGGCCCAGCCGGTGCCGACGGCCCGCCATCCGGGGGGCGACACGACCGTGATCGGCCCGCTCGTCCAGGTGTCCGCGTCGCGGCGGACGGTCGCGGTGTCCCCGGTCAGGGTGCCGACCGCCACGAGCACCGCCACGCCCACCGCGATGGCCCCGAACCGCCGTCGTCCGGCCGGCCGCGCTCCGGACAGCCCGGTACCGCCGGCTCCCGACGTCGAGGGGGACGCGACCGGCCGATCCCCGGAGCGGGATCCGGACCAGCCGGACTCCGGCCCGGGGGCGGACCGACCGGCCCCCGGCCCGGGAGCAGCGCAGCCGGACCCCGGCCCGGGAGCGGACCGACCGTCCCCCGGCCCGGACCGGCACGCGGGCGCGGCGGCGGCGTGTCGCAGGGCGGCGCGGAAGGCGGCGGCGTCGTCGTGGCGGTCGGCCGGCCGGGGCGCGGTGGCGCGGCGCAGCACGTCCGCCACCTGCTGCGGGACGCCCTCGCGCAGCCGGACCGCCTCACCCTGAACCGACGGAACCGGGGTGTCCCGGTGGGTGTCCGGCCGGAGGAGCCGGACGCCGAGGCGGCCCAGCCCGTACACGTCGGCGCGGGTGTCGACGACCGCGAACGGATCGTCCTGTTCCGGTGCCATGTAGCCGGGGGTGCCGGCCCGGGCGGTGAGACCGGAGGCGGCGGCGAGCGCCTTGGCCAGGCCGAGATCGGCGATCAGCACCCGCTCGCCGTCGGGGTGGGAGCGGAACAGGATGTTGCCGGGCGTCAGGTCGCGGTGCACCACACCGTTGCGGTGCAGCACGGCGACGCCGGCGGCGATCTCGGACAGCAGGTCCAGGGCGGCCGACACGGGCAGCGGGCCGGCCGCCAGCCGGTCGCGCAGGCTGCCGCCGTCGGCCAGGGCCATCACCGAGTACGGCCGCCCGTCGGCCAGTTCCCCGATCGCGTGGATCCGGACCAGCCGCTCGTCGTCGAGCCGGCGCAGCAGGCGGGCCTCGTCGAGGAACCGCTCCCGGACCCGCAGGTCGTGGTGCCAGTTCTCGGCCAGCACCTTGATCGCGACCGAGGAGTCGAGCACCGGGTCGTGGCCCAGCCAGACCGTCGCGAACGAGCCGACGCCGAGCAGCCGCTCGATCCGGTAGGACCCGATCCGTTCCGGACTGGTCACCGCACCACCCCCGCCGCCGGTACCCCTGCGTCGCCGCCGCGCTCGACAGTAGACGGACCGGCGAGCCGTCGGCAGCACCCCGCCGGCTCCGCGCGGCCGTCGCCGCACGGCCGCCGGCCGCGTCCCCCGTCGGCCGCGGCCGACGCCCGTGACACCCGTGACGTCCGGGCCCGCGCCCACCCTCCCGCGTCGAACACACTGATACAGGCCGGCACGACGATGTACCGCTGGACAATGCTGTGTGCCACACACTATCGTGTGACGCATGGTCAGCGATGAGATCCTGCGAACGCACCTCCAGGAGTTGCGTCGGGGCACCGTGGTGGTGGCGAGCCTGGTCGCCCTGCGCCGCCCCGACTACGGCTACGCGCTGCTGCAACGCCTCTCCGCCCACGGCTTCCCGGTCGACGCCAACACGCTCTACCCGCTGCTGCGGCGGTTGGAGGAGCAGGGGCTGCTGACCAGCGAGTGGAACACCGAGGAGAGCCGCCCCCGCAAGTTCTACCGGACCAGTGAGGAGGGCGATTCCGTGCTGGGCCGGCTCCTGGACGATTTCGCCACCGTGCAGACCTCGCTGACCGGACTGATCGAAGGAGTCGACCGATGACGTCCCTGACCGAGCGGTACCTCGCCGCCACCCTGCGCTCGGTGCCGGTCGCGCGGCGCGAGGAGATCGCCACCGAACTGCGTGCCTCGATCGACGACATGATCGAGGCCCGGACGGCGGACGGGCGGGACACCGCCACCGCCGAACGGGAGGTGCTCACCGAACTGGGCGACCCGGCACAGCTCGCCGCCCGCTACGCCGACCGCCGGCTGTACCTCATCGGCCCGACCCACTTCCTGGCCTGGGAACGGGTGCTGAAGCGCTGGCTCAGCTTCCTGCCGGCGACCGTCGGCACGATCGTCGGGCTGATCGAGGCCATCGACGGCAACGCCGGTGGGGCGATCGGTGAGGGCGTCACCAGCGCCCTCTGGACCGCGGTGCAGGTCACCTTCTGGGTCACCCTGGTCTTCGCGGTGCTGGAGCGCACCAACGTCACCCCGAACCTCCCGGAGTGGACCGTGGACCGGCTGCCGGAGGATCGGGAGGACCGGCAGATCCCGCTGACCGACACCGGCGCGTCGATCGGCTGGCTCGTGCTCGTCATCGCCTACCTGCCCTGGCAGCACTACCGCTCCTTCGTCTCCGACGGCGAGGGCGGTGACGTGCCGATCCTCGACCCGGCCCTGTGGAGCTTCTGGCTGCCGTACCTGATCGCCGTCCTGGTCGCCTGCATCGGTTTCGAGATCGTCAAGTACCGGGTCGGGCGCTGGACGTGGCCGCTAGTCGCCGGGAAGGTGCTGCTGGACCTGGCGTTCGCGGTGCCGCTGGTCTGGCTGCTGCTGACCGACCGGCTGATCAACCCCGACCTCGTGGAGCGTCTGCGCTGGCTCGGTGAGGGCGACAACCTGACCACCGTCGCCACCGTCGTGGCCGTCGGCACGGTGCTGGTCATTCTCTGGGACATCGTCGAGAGCGTCGTCAAGGCGTACCGCAGCCGTACCTGATCCGTACCCGAACCGGTCCGGCACGTCACGGGGCGTGCCGGACCGGTTCGCGTACCCGGGGAGGTCGCGCCGTAGCGTGGTGGTCTAGGGTCACCGGGTGACTGCCGGGTCGGCCATGGGCCACGAACGCGTGAGGTTCCCGGCCCTGGCGTGACCGCCGGGTCGGCGAGAGGGCCACCTCTCCCCCGTTTCCTCCGTCAGCTCCACCACCCACGGCTCCGCCCTGCCCGACCACGGGCCCGGCGCGCAGCCGCATCCTCCCGCCGCGCCGGTGCGCGACGCGCACCGGCGGCCGGCGACCCCTGACGCGGAAAAGAAGGAACGGGAATTGCCGAACCACTTCAACGACGCCATCATCGACGAGTTCCGGGCCACCAACGGGCGGGTCGGCGGCATGTTCGCCGACAGCCGGCTCCTGCTGCTCACCACCACCGGGGCACGGACCGGGCGACCGCACACCACCCCACTGGGCTACCTCCCGGACAGCGGGGACCGGCTGCTGGTCGTCGCCTCGGCGGGCGGCTCACCCCGGCACCCGGCCTGGTACCACAACATCCGGGCCGACCCCCGAGTCACCGTCGAGAACGGTGTGGCCACCTACCGGGCCGAGGCGAGCGTCCTCACCGGCGCCGAGCGGGACCGCATCTTCGCCCGGATCGTCGAGGTCGCCCCGGGCTACGCCGACTACCAGTCGCGGACGACCCGGGTCATCCCGGTGGTCGCCCTGACCGAGGTGGTTCCCGGACGACCGAACGCCTCCTCGTTCGGCGAGGGACTCCGGCTCGTCCACGACGCGTTCCGGCGGGAACTCGCCACGATCCGCCGTGAGGTCGCCGAGTCGGGACCGGGCCTCGGCGCCCAACTCCGGATCAACTGCCTGGCCCTCTGCCAGGGGCTCGAGTACCACCACCGGATCGAGGACGACGGGATCTTCCCGGCCCTGGCCGGTCAGCCCGGCAGCGCCGACGTCCTGGACCGGCTCCGGGTCGAACACGAACGGATCGCCGACCTCCTCGCCCAGCTCCAACGGCTGCTCGCCGACACCGCCGTCGACACGGCACGGTTGCGCGCCGAGGTCGACCGGCTCACCGGCGAGCTGGAGGCACACCTGACGTACGAGGAGGACCATCTCATCCCGCTGATGGACGACCCCGCAGCGGGCTGAGCCGACGCCGTGCCCCGGAGTCCGGCCCCGGTCGGACTCCGGGGCGTAGCCGAACCCTCGACCATGGGTATCTCCTGCCGTCACGCCACCGCCCGACCGGTGCACAATTCCTGGCCGGGTGGACTGGCCGAACACTCTGGACAGTTGCCGGACGCCGCCCAGATCATGAAGCGAACCGGTCTGGTGGCGTGCGGAGCTCCACCGACTCCGCCACCCTCCTGAACAGGTGAACCGTCTTGACCATCGCCGATCTGCGCACCGACTGGAAGATCTTCCGACAGACGATGCGGGACTCCACCCTCAAGGAGGCCCTGGTCGACAGCGCCGAGTACATCCGGATCCGCCGCCACGAGCGGCGGGAACGCTTCGACGAGCGGTTCGGCACCGAGACCAACGGCATCGTCGGCCTGGCCGACATCGACAGCATCGGGACGCACCAGGAGGAGGCCTCCCACTACCTGCCCACCCGCAAGCAGGAGTTCGACCGGATGATGGCCACGGTCGGCCAGATCGACCACGGCGAGCACGTCTTCGTCGATCTGGGCTGCGGCAAGGGGCGGGTCGTGCTGCTCGCGGCGGAGCAGCCGTACAAGAAGGTGGTCGGGGTGGACTTCTCCCCCTCCTTCATCGGGCAGGCCAAGGAGAACGTCGAGCGCTACACCGGGCCGGTGGCGTGCCGGGAGATCGAACTGCTCGCCGTCGACGCGGTCGACTTCGTGGTTCCCCCGGAGAACCTGATCGTCTACCTGTTCTCCCCGTTCGGGCCGCCCGTCTTCGACACCGTGATGCGCAACCTGGTCGCCGCGACGAAGAAGCGGAAGCAGAAGATCACCATCGTGTACTACTCCCCCGACTACGACGACGTGGTCCGCGAGGCGGGCTTCAGCCTCGTCGCGCAGGGCAAGGGCGACCACTGGCCGTGGAGCGTCTACTCGGTGGGCGAGTCGGCCTGATCCGCCCCTCGACCGGGCGCGGTGGTGGCTCACCCGCTGCCGGCGGGTGCCGGACGGACCGGTGGGGCGGCCGGTGGGACCGTCACACCGGACGTCGCGTCTCCCACTCGCGGTCGAGCATCGCGTAGACCACCTCGTCGGTCCACTCGCCCTTGACGAACTCGCTCTCCCGCAGGTGCGCCTCGCGGCGCATGCCCAGCCGCTCCAGCACCCGCGCCGAGGCGGTGTTACGGGCGTCCAGCCGGCCGACGACCCGGTGCAGCCCGAGCAGGTCGAAGCCGACCTCCATCATCATCCGGGCCGCCTCGGTCGCGTAGCCCCGGCCGCCGTGGTCGGGGTGGAAGACGTAGCCGACCTCCCCCTGCCGGTGCTCGACGCTGACCCAGAACAGCAGGACGTCCCCGACGAGCTGGCCGGTCTCCCGGACCACCACGGCCAGGTCGAGCACGTCACCGGAGGCCCGCAGGGCGGTCCGCCGTTGCTTGCGGGCCAGCGCCTCCCGGGTCGCCTCCTCGTCGTGCGGCTCCCAGTAGAGATAGCGGGCGACGTCCGCGCGGGACTGGTATGCGTGCAGCGCCGCGAAGTCGCCCTCCGTGAACGGACGCAGGTCGAGCCGCTCGGTACGGATCGGGTAGTCGGGATTCAGCACCCCGGCAGGGTACGCCTCACGCCGCCACAACGAGGCACCGCTACCAAGGACCTTGCGGCGATCCACGCCACAGGCCACCGCCCGGCGCACCCCCAAGCTCGATCTACAGGAAAGCACCCGCATCAGGCACCGCACAAACACGACCCCTACAAGCCAAGCCGCTGGCAGAAAGCACCAAAATTAGGTGCCACTTCACGCCAGCCATCTGGCGCCAAGTATATGATCCGGGGATTTTCACTACAGGAACGGTAGTCAAGGGCCACTGATATGTCGATCCCAAGCGAGCCCAC
Source organism: Micromonospora sp. NPDC023956 (assembly GCF_040639195.1). Lineage (NCBI taxonomy): Bacteria > Bacillati > Actinomycetota > Actinomycetes > Micromonosporales > Micromonosporaceae > Micromonospora > Micromonospora sp. NPDC023956. The sequence goes on along the minus strand of NZ_JBEZZN010000009.1, from coordinate 202,453 downwards.
CAGAACCGCAAGCGCAGGATCAACACCAACCCCGCCACCACCAAAAAGCTCTTCCTCGATTTCCATCGGCAACTTCGCTTGAAATAGCTATTCTGCCTAGCCATCGTTGCAAGGTCATAAAATTGCGGCCAGTCCGGCTCGTCACCGAAAACTCCCCGAATAAGATCGACCGATCTCGGCGGGTTCCACCGCCCTTCGCGAATGGCACGCAGTAGAGCAGCGGGCAGAGGGAGCCCTCCCACGCTAGCAAAAGAATCTTCCATCTAGCCAGCCGCCTTCATCCCGGTGGCCCTTCTTATTGCACCCATAATGGCATCTCGAGGTTCCAGCGGAGCTGCCCGGCCACCAAAGTTACGCTGATTTACACTACAAGAATTCCACCGCATTCGCAAAAGCGGAAAAGACCTTCCGGAAACAGAAAAACGGCGGCGGCACCGAAGTTCGGTGCCGCCGCCGTCGAGCAGGAAAAGGAAGCTGCGGGAATCAGCCCACGGCCGCCATGACCTCGTCGGAGATGTCGAAGTTGGCGTAGACGTTCTGCACGTCGTCGCAGTCCTCGAGGACGTCGATGAGCTTGAAGACCTTGCGCGCGCCCTCCTCGTCCAGCGGGACGTTCACGCTGGGGATCAGGGCGGACTCGGCGGACTCGTACTCGATGCCGGCGTCCTGGAGGGCGGTGCGCACGGCGATCAGGTCACCCGGCTCGGAAACCACCTCGAAGGCTTCGCCCAGGTCGTTGACCTCCTCGGCCCCGGCGTCGAGGACGGCCAGCATCACGTCATCCTCGCTGGTGTCGGCCTTCGGCACGATCACCACACCCTTGCGGGAGAACATGTACGACACCGAGCCGGCGTCGGCGAAGGAGCCGCCGTTGCGGGTCAGCGCCGTCCGCACCTCGGTCGCCGCGCGGTTGCGGTTGTCGGTCAGGCACTCGATCAGCAGCGCGACGCCGTTCGGGCCGTACCCCTCGTACATGATGGTCTGGTAGTCGGCGCCGCCGGCCTCCAGGCCGGAGCCGCGCTTGACCGCGCGGTCGATGTTGTCGTTCGGTACGGAGTTCTTCTTGGCCTTCTGGATGGCGTCGAAGAGGGTCGGGTTACCGGCCGGGTCGCCGCCACCGGTCCGTGCCGCCACCTCGACGTTCTTGATCAGCTTGGCGAACATCTTGCCGCGCTTGGCGTCGATGACGGCCTTCTTGTGCTTGGTGGTCGCCCACTTTGAGTGGCCGGACATCTCGTACCTCCGTCTGTTGACCCACGCCTGCGTCGACTGCCCGCGCCCACGCCACGGCACCTCGACGCCGGCGGCGGGGGCGGCCGGTCGACTCCGCGTGGAGGGCTACGGCGGGCGATGGCCCTGCCGAACCGCGGCAATCCTACCGAGGTTCCCCAGGTCGCTGTCACACCACCACCACGGGCTGCGGCGAGCGGCCCCAAATCGGCGATGTCGCGGTGTCCCGCGAGGGGAACACCGCGACATCGCCGAAAGACCGCAAAGGGGCCGGCGGAGCGGCCGACGCGCGACGCGGCCGGCGGACGGCCGGTCAGCGGGCGGCGCGGACCAGGTCGACGAAGTACGCGTGCAGCCGCAGGTCGCCGGTCAGCTCCGGGTGGAACGAGGTGGCCAGCAGGTTGCCCTGCCGGACGGCGACGATCCGTCCGGCGGCCGGCCCCTCGGTGACGGTGCCGAGCACCTCGACCTCGTCGCCGACCCGCTCGACCCAGGGGGCCCGGATGAAGACCGCGTGGAACGGCTCCCCCGGGATGCCGGTCAGGGTCACCGGCGCCTCGAACGAGTCGACCTGCCGGCCGAACGCGTTGCGCCGGACGGTCATCTCGACCGCCTCGAAGCCACGCTGGTCGGGGCGGCCGTCGAGCACCTCCCGGGCCAGCATGATCATGCCGGCGCAGGAGCCGTAGACCGGCATGCCGGCGGCGATCCGCTTGTCGATCGGCTCCCGCATCTCGAAGATGTCGGCGAGCTTGCTGATCGTGGTGGACTCCCCGCCGGGGATGACCAGCCCGTCGACCGCGTCCAGTTCCTCGGGGCGGCGGACCGGGCGGGCGTCCGCGCCGCAGCCGGCGAGGGCGTGCACGTGCTCGCGGACGTCGCCCTGGAGCGCGAGCACCCCGATCGTGGGTGCCGTCACCTGCTCACCAACCTTCCCGGATCTCGCACCGTCGGGCTCGTCGCGCTCACCAGCCCCGCTCGGCCAGACGGTGCGGCTGCGGGATCTCGTCGACGTTGATGCCGACCATCGCCTCGCCCAGTCCCCGGGACACCTTGGCCAGCACGTCCGGGTCGTCGTGGAAGGTGGTGGCCTTGACGATCGCGGCGGCGCGCTGGGCCGGGTTGCCCGACTTGAAGATGCCGGAGCCGACGAAGACGCCCTCGGCGCCGAGCTGCATCATCATCGCGGCGTCGGCCGGGGTGGCGATGCCACCGGCGGTGAAGAGCACCACGGGCAGCTTGCCGGTCTCGGCGATCTCCTTGACCAGCTCGTACGGGGCCTGGAGCTCCTTGGCCGCGACGAACAGCTCGTCGGTGGGCAGCCCCTGGAGCCGGCGGATCTCCTGACGGATCTTGCGCATGTGGGTGGTGGCGTTGGAGACGTCACCGGTGCCGGCCTCGCCCTTGGAACGGATCATGGCCGCGCCCTCGGTGATCCGGCGCAGCGCCTCGCCGAGGTTGGTCGCGCCGCAGACGAAGGGGACGGTGAACGCCCACTTGTCGATGTGGTTGGCGTAGTCGGCCGGGGTGAGCACCTCGGACTCGTCGACGTAGTCGACGCCGAGGGACTGGAGGATCTGCGCCTCGACGAAGTGGCCGATCCGGGCCTTGGCCATGACCGGGATGGAGACGGCGTTGATGATGCCGTCGATCATGTCGGGGTCGCTCATCCGGGAGACGCCGCCCTGGGCGCGGATGTCGGCCGGAACCCGCTCCAGGGCCATCACCGCGACCGCCCCGGCGTCCTCGGCGATCTTGGCCTGCTCGGCGTTGACCACGTCCATGATCACGCCGCCCTTGAGCATCTCGGCCATGCCGCGCTTGACGCGGGCGGTGCCGACGACGGGCGTGGCGGTGGCGGGCTGGGGGGTGGATTCGGACACGGGTGATAGCTCCTCGGCGTGTCGGGGGGTGCTCAGGTCACGGAAATGCTACGTCCGGGTCAACATCCGGCCGACAGCCAATCACGCCCCGAGTGGCCTGCTCTGTGACGACCATCACCGGGAATCCCGTCGTCGGGGAGCAGGTCACGCTCAGCCGGCCGGGACGTCGGCCGCCAGGGCCAGGGTGGGGTCGTCCACGTCGAAGTAGCGCGGACGGTCGTGCCGCCGCGCCATCCGCAGCACGCGCACCAGCACCCGGCGACGGGCCGTGAGCGCGTCCCGGACCAGGTCGGTGTGGACCTGCCGGGCCAGCGCCAGACGTCGGCTCGCCGCGATCACCGCCTCACAGGCCGGGTCCGCCGGGTCGAGCCGCACCGCGCGCAACTGCCGGGTGAGGTCGTTCTCCGCGGTTTCCCGCTCCTCGGGGGCGGCGTCCAGGGCGATCCGCGCGGCGGCATAGAGCTCCACGCCGTAGCGCTGCTCCGCCAGGACCGCCGCAGCCGCCGCGCGGCGCAGCAGGTGGGCGTCGAGAGCCCGGGCGGCCGATTCCGCGCGCAGGTGCAGCCGCTCCACCCGGGAGGCCGTCCAGACCAGGTACGTCGACACCAGCACGACGGACGCGACCGCGCCCACCACCCACCACATGCCCGGCATCGTAGTGCTGCTCCCGTTCCTGTCCGCCCGGCGCGGACGTCGCCGGCACCACCGGCCACCTCCGCACCACCGTCACCACACCTCAGCCCAGCCCCACCCACTCCTGGTCGATCACCCGCCCGTCGGTGGCCTCGATCGCCGCCGCGTACACCTCCAGGACCCGGCGGGCCACCACCGGCCAGTCGAAGCTGGTCACCACCTGGTCGCCGCAGGCGGTCAGCTCCGCCCGTCGCGCCGGGTCGTCGAGCAGGCCGGCCATCGCGGCCCGCAACGCGCCCGCGTCCCCGGTGGGGAAGAGCTGCCCGGCCCGTCCGCCGTCGAGCACCCGGCGGAACGCGTCGAGGTCGCTGGCGACCACCGTGGTCCCGGCGGCCAGCGCCTCGGTGAGGATCATGCCGAACGACTCGCCGCCGGTGTTCGGCGCGACGTAGAGGTGCAGGCTGCGCAGCATGCGCGCCTTGTCCGCCTCGGAGACCAGGCCGAGGAAGGTGACCCGGTCGCGCAGGTCGGCCGGGAACCGGTCGTACAGGTCGTCGGCCTCGCCCGGACCGGCGACCAGCAGCCGCAGGCCGGGACGGTGCGGGGCCAGCTCGACGAAGGCGTCCCGCAGCACCGGGAAGCCCTTGCGCTGCTCGGTGAACCGGCCGAGGAAGCCGACCGTGCCGCCGGTTCCCGGACCGCACTCCCCCGGCCAGCCGGGCAGCGGCTCCACGCCGGTGAACCGGGCGACGGTCACCCCGTTGGGGATCTCCACCGCGCCGCCGCCCATGTGCTCGACCTGCACCTTGCGGGCGAGCGCGCTGACCGCGATCCGGGCGGTGATCCGCTCCAGCACGATCTGGAGCACGCCCTGCGCGGCGGCGAGCGCCCGCGAACGGGTCATCGCGGTGTGGAAGGTCGCCACCACCGGTCCCCGGGCGGAGAGCACGGCCAGCAGCGACAGGCTCAACGTCAGCGGCTCGTGCACGTGCAGGACGTCGAAGTCGCCCCGGGTGATCCAGCGGCGGACCCGGGCGGTGGAGACCGGCCCGAAGGCGATCCGCGCCACCGAGCCGTTGTACGGCAGCGGAACCGCCCGGCCGGCCGGCACGACGTACGGCGGCAGCGGCGAGTCCTCGTCGGCGGGCGCGAGCACGCTCACCTCGTGCCCGAGCCCGATCAGCGCCTCCGCCAGGTCGACGACGTGGTTCTGTACGCCCCCGGGCACGTCGAAGGAGTACGGGCAGACGATGCCGATACGCACAGCTGGGGCCTCTCGTTCACTGCCGCGGGGCGGGCGCTCCGCTGCTCCTCGCACTCCGGCTCGCTCACCTGCCGCCTCGCTCCTCACGCTCTCGCGGCGTGCCGTCAGACCGGCCCGGAGGTCGCCGGTGGCCGGCTCTCCCGCCGGGGCCGTGGCGACGGGTTCCCCGGGCCGTCCTGGTCCAGCCACATCCGCTGCAACATGTGCCAGTCTTCCGGATGACGGGCGATGCCCGCCGCCAGACCGTCGGCAATCCGCTGGGTCAGCAGCCGGGCCCGCTGGTCGAGCGGGCCGCTGTCCGGGTCGGGCAGCTCCAACGGCCCGACGATGGACGCGCACGGCGCATCCGGCTCGTACCACATCGTGGCGACGTAGAGGGGCGCGCCGGTCCGCAGGGCGAGCAGGGCCGGGCCGGCCGGCATCCGGGTCCGCCCACCGAAGAAGGTGACCTCCACCCCCCGGGCGGAGAGGTCCCGGTCGGCCAGCAGCGGCACCACGTGCCCGGCGGCCAGCCGGTCGACCAGGATCTCGAAGGGGGGACGCTCGCCTCCGTGGGTGGGCAGGATCTCCATGCCGAGGCCCCGGCGGAAGGCGAGAAAGCGCTCGTAGACCGCCTCGGGCCGGAGCCGCTCGGCGACCGTGGTGATCGGCCAGCCCTGGGCGGCGACCCAGGCTCCGGCGGCGTCCCAGTTGCCGGCGTGCGGCAGTGCCACCACCGCGCCCCGCCCGGCGGCCACGTCGGCGGCGAGCAGGTCGTGGCCGTGGGTCAGCCGGAACCCGGCGATGATCTGCGCACGGCTGCGGGAGGGCAGCCGGAACGCCTCCAGCCAGTACCGGGCGTAGGAGCGCAGCCCCCGGCGGACCAGCTCGGCCAGTTCCGCCTCGGGCAGGTCCGGGCCGACCACCCGGCGCAGGTTCGCCGCGAGTCGGGCGGTGCCCGCGCCGCCGGCGCGGTGGGCCCGGTCCGCGCCGGCACGGAAGATCGCTGCGGCGACCGGCCCGGGGAGGGCACGGACCAGCCGCCAGCCCGCGACGTAGCCCAGCTCGGCGAGGTTCACCCCGGTTCTCCCCCGTCGTCGGCCGGGAACCGGGCACCGGCGACCACCACCCGGCCCGTCGCCTCCGCCACGACGGCGGACGCGACCCGGCCACGACGGCGGAGCACGCCGGTCGGGCCGGTCACCCCGGCACGTCCGCCCGGGCCCGCTGGGCCTGCCGGTACACGTGGGTCATCCGCTGGCCGACGGTGAAGACCGACACGGCGGCCAGCAGCCAGAGCGCCACGACCAGGGCCGGCTCGATCCCCATTCCGGTGAGCAGCCCGCCGACGCCGACGATGAGCAGCCGCTCGGTGCGCTCGGCGATGCCCACGTTGCAGGTCATGCCGAGCCCCTCGGCCCGCGCCTTGACGTAGGAGACCAGACCCCCGGCGGCCAGGCAGACCAGCGCGGCGGCCACCCCGCCCCGGTCGCCCTGGTCGGCCAGGTAGTAGGCCACCGCGCCGAAGACCGCGCTGTCGGCGACCCGGTCCATGCTGGAGTCGAGGAACGCGCCGAACCGGGTGGAGCCGCCGCTCATCCGGGCCATCGTGCCGTCGAGCAGGTCGGTCAGCGCGAAGACGGTGACGATCAGGGCACCGGCGACCAGGTGCCCGCGCGCGCCGAAGCCGAGCGCGCCGACGAGCACCCCGACGGTGCCCGCGACGGTGACCGTGTTGGGGGTGACGCCCGCGCGGAGCAGGGCACGTGCGATCGGCTCCACGACACGGGTCATCCCCGCTCGGGCCGACACTTGGAAGATCTTCGCCATGGCGGTCCCACGATAACGGTCCGCCGTCACGGGCGGTACGGCCGGTCGTACCGACCCGCCGGCGGGGTTGTGTCGGATCGGCAAACGGGTGTGAGATCGGGGCAGGGACGTGAGCCAGCTCACCCACCCGCCCGTCACGTTCCCGGTAGCCAGCAGTTCACCGGAGGATATCGCCGCGCACGCCCGGGCCGCTTCCCCCGTCACGCGGCGGTCGCCACCACACCACCGGCTGAGGGAGGTGCGCCCATGGCGCAGAGGAGTCACGACAGGGGTACCACCGGCGGCGTGCCGGTGGCCGAGGAGCCGCGTCGGATCCGCAACGTGGTGCTGGTGGGCCACTCCGGGGCCGGCAAGACGACCCTGGTCGAGGGGCTGCTCGCGGCCAGCGGCGCGGTCACCCGGCCGGGCACGGTCGGTGACGGCACCACGGTCTGCGACCACGACCCCGCCGCGGTACGCCAGCAGCGCTCGGTGAGTCTGGCCTGCGCGCCGCTGTGGCACAACGACGTCAAGGTCAACCTTCTGGACACCCCCGGCTACGCCGACTTCGTGGGAGAACTGCGCGCCGGGTTGCGCGCCGCCGACGCCGCGCTGTTCGTGGTCTCCGCCGTCGACGGCATGGACGCGGCCACCGCCGAACTCTGGGAGGAGTGCGCCGCCGTCGACATGCCCCGGGCGGTGGCCGTCTCCCGGCTGGACCACCCGCGCGCCGACTTCGACGAGGCGGTGGCCCTGTCCCAGCGGGTCTTCGGCGACAACGTGCTCCCGCTCTACCTGCCGATGCTGGGCGACGACGGGACCTCGGTGGTCGGCCTGATGGGGCTGATCACCCGTCGGGTCTTCGACTACACCGCCGGGCTGCCGGCCGCCATCCGCCAGCCCGACCCGGAGCACCTGCCGGCCATCGTCGAGGCCCGCGACGAGCTGATCGAGGGGGTCATCGCCGAGAGCGAGGACGAGACCCTGATGGACCGCTACCTCGACGGCGAGGAGATCGACACCGACCTCCTCGTCAAGGATCTGGAGAAGGCCGTCGCCCGGGGGCACTTCCACCCGGTGGTACCGGTCTGCGCGCAGACCGGGGTGGGTCTCGACGTCCTGCTGGAGGTGCTGACGGCGGCCTTCCCGTCGCCCCCGGAGCACACCCTGCCGGCGGTGACCGGGGTGGACGGCTCACCCCGCCCCCCGCTGACCTGCGACCCGGACGGACCACTGGTCGCCGAGGTGGTCCGGACCACCGTCGACCGGCACGTCGGCCGGATCAGCCTGGTCCGGGTCTTCTCCGGCACCCTGCGGCCGGAGCAGACCGTGCACGTCTCCGGGCACGGCCTGGCCGACCGGGGGCACCCGGACCACGACGCCGACGAGCGGGTCGGGCACGTCTACAGTCCGCTCGGCGCGGCGCTGCGCGAGGTGCCGTACTGCGTGGCCGGTGATCTCTGCGCGATCACCAAGTCGGGCAGCGCGGAGACCGGCGACACCATCTCCGCCAAGGGCGACCCGCTGCTGGTCGCCCCGTGGGAGATGCCCGAGCCGCTGTTGCCGGTGGCGGTGGTGGCGCACAGCCGGGCCGACGAGGACGCGCTGGCGCGGAACCTGACCCGGCTGGTGGCCGGGGATCCCACCCTGCGGCTGGAGCGCAACCCGGAGACTCACCAGCTGGTGCTCTGGTGCATGGGCGAGGCGCACGCCGACGTGGTGCTGGACCGGCTGCGCGCCGGTGGTGTGGACCTGGCGACCGAGCCGGTGCGGGTACCGCTGCGGGAGACGTTCGCCGCCGCCGCCACCGGACACGGCCGGCACGTCAAGCAGTCCGGCGGGCACGGCCAGTACGCCGTCTGCGACATCGAGGTCGAGCCGCTGCCCCGGGGGGCGGGGTTCGAGTTCGTCGACCGGGTCGTCGGCGGCGCGGTGCCGCACACCTACGTCCCCTCGGTGGAGAAGGGCGTCCGGGCCCAGCTGGAGCGGGGCCTGGTCGCCGGGAAGCCGGTGGTCGACCTGCGGGTGACGCTGGTGGACGGCAAGGCGCACAGCGTCGACTCCTCCGACGCGGCGTTCCAGACCGCCGGGGCGCTCGCCCTGCGCGACGCCGCCGGACGGGGTGAGGTGGTGCTGCTGGAGCCGGTGGACGAGGTGGTGGTCCGGATCCCGGACCGGCACGTCGGCGCGGTGCTGGGCGACCTCTCCGGCCGGCGGGGCCGGGTGCTCGGCACCGCACCGGACGACTCCGGCGTGGACCGCACGCTGGTCCGCGCCGAGGTGCCCGCCACCGAGTTGCTGCGGTACGCGGTGGAGCTGCGCGCGACGACCTCCGGCACCGGTACGTTCCGGCGCTCCTTCGCCCGCTACGAGCAGCTCCCCGCCCACCTGGCCGACGAGGTGCGCGCCGCGCAGGCACCCTGACCGCGCCGGGCGGCGGGCACGGCCCCGGCGGGGCGTCGGGGGCCGGGCGCCCGCCCTGGCGCCCCCGGGGTCAGGGCCGGAACCCGGGCAGGGTGGGCGCCGGCCAGTACGGTCGGTCGGCGTCCCGCAGGGCGGCGCTGCGCAGGGCGGCGAGCTGCCGTTCCACCTCGGCGAACTGGTCCGGCGGCAGTGGCCCCCGGTGCAGCGCGCCGGCGTTCTCCTCCACCTGGGCCACCGTCCGGCAGCCGGGGATGGGCACGGTCCGTCCGCTGCGGGCCCAGATCCAGCCCAGCGCCCCCTGGGCCGGGGTACGGCCGTCGGCGGTGAGGGCGGCCCGGACCGCGGCGACCCGGCGCAGCCATTCCGGCGCCGGACGCCCGCCCCGGAACCAGTCCAGCCAGCCGGAGGTGACGCCCCGGACGTCGTCGGGCGGCAGGGTGGAGCCGGCGGTGTACTTGCCGGTCAGCAGGCCCATGCCGAGCGGGCCCCGGCAGATCGCGGCCAGGTCGTACTTGTCGCAGACGGCGAGCATGACCGGGGCGTCGCGCAGCACCGAGAGGTTGTGCTGCACGGCGGTGTGGTGGGTGCCGGTCCGGGCGTACGCGGCGGCCCGGTCGGCACAGTCGGTGCTCCACCCGTACGCCCGGACCAGCCCCTCGGCGACCAGGTCCTCCAGCGTGCCGACCAGCGCCTCGGCGCGCGGGACCGGCAGGTCGGCGAGGTGCAGCTGGTAGAGGTCGATCCGGTCGGTGCCGAGCCGGCGCAGCGAGTCCACCACCGCCCGGCGCAGGTACGCCGGGGAGGCGTCCCGGCCGGTGGCCTGCCGGGTGGTCCCGTCGAAGGTCCAGCCCCACTTGGTGGCGACGAGCGCCTCGTCGCGCCGTCCGGCCAGCGCCCGGCCGAGGATCCGCTCGCCGTGCCCGGCGCCGTACGTGTCGGCGGTGTCGAAGAGGGTGATCCCGAGGTCGAGGGCGCGACGGACCGCCCGGACGGATTCGGCGTCGTCGACCGGTCCCCAGCCCAGGGGCCGGTTCCCCTCGGCCCAGGGCCCGCCGATCGCCCAGCACCCCATGCCGAGGGCGGAGACCTCGATACCGCTGCGGCCCAGTCGCCGCGTCGTCACTGCCACCGGTCGATCCTGTCACCCGGGCGGGTGGCGCGGGGCGGGTCGGCGCACCCCGAAGACAGGACACATACGACAGAGCGGACGCCGCTCAGGCGGGTGGCCAGGCCTTGACGAGCAGGTCCCGAGTGTCGGTGAGCAACTGGGGCAGGACCTTCGTCTGCCCGATCACCGGCATGAAGTTGGCGTCCCCACCCCAGCGGGGCACCACGTGCTGGTGCAGGTGCGCGGCGATGCCGGCCCCGGCCACCCCGCCCTGGTTCATGCCGAGGTTGAAACCGTGGGCGTTGCTGACCTGACGTATCACCCGCATCGCGGTCTGGGTGAAGGCGGCCAGCTCGGTGGTCTCGGCCAGGTCGAGGTCGGTGTAGTCGGCGACGTGCCGGTACGGGCAGACCAGCAGGTGCCCCGGGTTGTACGGGTAGAGATTGAGCACCGCGAAGACGTGTGCGCCCCGGGCCACCACCAGGCTCTCCCGCAGGGCCAGCCCCGGGGCCCGGCAGAACGGGCAGCCGGCGGGTTTCTCGTACCCGCCCTCGGGCCGGTCCTCGCCGGCGACGTAGGTCATCCGGTGCGGGGTCCAGAGCCGCTCCAGGCCGTCGGCCATACCGCTGTCCGTGTGCCGTTCCGCCCCTGTCACGCCTCGATCCTACGTTCCCGTCCCGGCGGGTCCGGGCACCCCGGTCGGGCGTCCCCGGAGCGGGGCGCCACAACGACATATGGCTATCTATGCCCCCAACTCCACCTCGCCCCAGATTAAGAATGTGTGAAGGATATTGACGCCCGCGCCACGGTCAATGAAACTTCCATCCCGGTCTATTGTGATGATCGTCGATGGGAGTGTGTGTCGTGAACCGACGTACCACCGTTCTCCGCCGCCTGGGGCGCGCCCTGACGGCCTGCGCCCTCGCCGCCGTCGCCAGCCTGGTCGGCGTGACCGTGGCGAGCAGCCCGGCCCAGGCCGACGGCTGCTACACCTGGGGCCGCGCCCTCTCCTCCGGCATGAGCGGTGAGGACGTCCGCCAGCTCCAGATCCGCGTCTCCGGCTACCCCGGCTACGGCGCGCGGATCGCCATCGACGGCGCGTTCGGCCCGGCGACCCGGTCCGCGGTCATCCGCTTCCAGCAGGCGTACGGACTGGCCGCCGACGGCATCGCCGGCCCGGCGACCCAGGCCAAGCTCTACGAACTCCAGGACAACGACTGCACCCCGGTCAACTTCACCTACGCCGAGTGGAACCGCTGCAACGGCGACTGGTCGGGCGGCGCGGTCTCCGCGAGCACCGCAAAGTTCAACGCGCTGGTCTCGATGTGGAAGCTCCAGGCCATGCGGCGCGCCCTCGGCAGCGTGCCGATCTACATCAGCAGCGGGTTCCGTAGCTACTCCTGCAACAGCGCGGTCGGCGGGGCGTCCAACAGCCGGCACCTCTACGGCGACGGCGTGGACCTGACCGGCTCGCCGTCGTTCTGCCGGCTCGCCCAGCAGGCCCGTAACCACGGCTTCTCCAACATCCTCGGCCCCGGCTACCCGGGCCACAACGACCACACCCACGTGGGCAACACGCCGGGCCAGTCCTGGTCCGCCCCGACCTGCGGAATCTGACGCCCGCCACCCGTGACGGAGGCCCCCGCCGGCGGCGGGGGCCTCCGTGTGTTCCGGGTCAGGCGGCCGACGGGCCGGCGTTGGTGCGCGAGCGGACCACCTCGGCCACGTGCGCCACCGCCTCGTCGACCGGTACCCCGTTGCGCTGCGAACCGTCCCGATAGCGGAACGAGACGGTGCCGGCGGCCACGTCGTCGTCCCCGACGATCACCATGAACGGGATCTTCTGCTGCTGGGCGGTCCGGATCTTCTTCTGCATCCGGTCGTCGCCCGCGTCCACCTGGGCGCGGATCCCCTCGCCACGCAGCGTGTCGACGAACCGCCGCAGGTAGTCGGTGTGCTCCTCGCGGATCGGGATGCCGACCACCTGCACCGGGGCCAGCCAGGCCGGGAAGGCGCCCGCGTAGTGCTCGGTGAGCACCCCGAAGAACCGCTCGATCGACCCGAAGAGCGCCCGGTGGATCATGACCGGCTGCTTGCGGGTGCCGTCGGCGGCCTGGTACTCCAGCCCGAACCGGGCCGGCTGGTTGAAGTCCACCTGGATGGTGGACATCTGCCAGGTCCGGCCGATCGCGTCCCGGGCCTGCACGCTGATCTTCGGGCCGTAGAAGGCCGCGCCGCCCGGATCGGGGACGAGTTCCAGCCCGGAGGCGGTGGCGGCGGTGCGCAGCGCCTCGGTCGCCTCCGCCCAGTCGGCGTCCTCGCCGATGAACTTCGGCGAGTCGTCCCGGGTCGACAGCTCCAGGTAGAAGTCGTCCAGACCGTAGTCGCGCAGCAGGTCGAGCACGAAGGCCAGCAGGGTGGTCAGCTCGCCGGGCATCTGCTCCCGGGTGCAGTAGATGTGCGAGTCGTCCTGGGTGAGCCCCCGGACCCGGGTCAGGCCGTGCACCACGCCGGACTTCTCGTACCGGTAGACGGTGCCGAACTCGAAGAACCGCAGCGGCAGTTCCCGGTACGACCGCCCGCGCGCCCTGAAGATCAGGTTGTGCATCGGGCAGTTCATCGCCTTGAGGTAGTACTCCGCGCCCTCCAGCTGCATGGGCGGGAACATGGTGTCCGCGTAGTAGGGCAGGTGGCCGGAGGTCTGGAAGAGCTGCGCCTTGGTGATGTGCGGGGTGTTGACGAACTCGTACCCGGCCTGCTCGTGCTTGATCCGGGAGTAGTTCTCCAGCTCCCGGCGGATGATGCCGCCCTTGGGATGGAAGACCGCCAGGCCGGAGCCGATCTCGTCGGGGAAGCTGAACAGGTCGAGGTCCGCGCCGAGCTTGCGGTGGTCGCGCCGGGCGGCCTCCTCCAGCAGCTTGAGGTACGCCTTCAACTCGTCCCGGGTCGGCCAGGCGGTGCCGTACACCCGCTGGAGCTGCGGGTTCTTCTCCGAACCCCGCCAGTACGCGGCGGCCGAGCGCATCAGCTTGAACGCCCCGATCAGGCGGGTGTTCGGCAGGTGCGGGCCCCGGCACAGGTCCGACCAGCAGACCTTCTCCTCCTTGGCGGCGAGGTTGTCGTAGATGGTCAGCTCGCCGCCGCCGACCTCCATCACCTCGGAGGAGTCCAGCCCCTCGCCCTTGACGTCGATCAGTTCGCGCTTGTACGGCTCGTCGGCCAGCTCCGCCTTCGCCTCGTCGAGGCTGCCGAAGCGCCGCCGCCGGAAGCGCTGCCCGGACTTGACGATCTCCTGCATCCGCTTCTCGAGCTTCGCCAGGTCGTCCGGCTGGAACGGCTTGTCGACGTCGAAGTCGTAGTAGAAGCCGTTCTCGATCGGCGGCCCGATGCCGAGCTTCGCCTCGGGGAAGACGTCCTGCACGGCCTGGGCGAGCACGTGCGCGGTCGAGTGCCGCAGCACGTTCAGCCCGTCCGGGGAGTCCAGGCTCACCGGCTCGACCTCGGTGTCGGCCTCCGGCGACCAGTCCAGGTCGCGCAGTTGGCCCTGCGGGTCGCGGACCACCACGATCGCCTTGGGGCCGGCCGCGGGCAGCCCGGCCGCCGCCACCGCGTCGGCCGCCGTCGTCCCGGCGGCGACGACGACGGGGTCGGCCACTGCGGGGGTACGGGGTGCGGACACGATGGCTCCTCCAGAAGGTCACGGAAAAGGGCCGAGGTACGACCCTGCGCCGATGTTATCGGTCGCCCCGCCCCCCACCGCCGCCGGGAAAGGAGGGGAGCCCGTCACCGACCGCTGACGGAGAGCCCCGCGAGGCCGTCCCGGGCGAGCGCGAGCCGGGTGTCGATGAAGATCGTGAAGGACATCGCTGGACCAGCTTGCCCGGCCTGCGGGTATGCCGCAACGCGACCCGCTTGCCAAGGGCAGTACCGTCTGTGCGTGGCCACCGTGCTCCTGGTCGAAGATGACCACGTCGTCCGCGGCGCGATGCTGCGCTCCCTGTCCGACCGGGGGCACGCCGTGCACGCGGTCGGCACGGCGCTGGAGGCGCTGCGCCGGGTCGCCGCCGAGACACCGGATCTGGTCGTGCTCGACCTGGGTCTGCCCGATCTCGACGGCTCGGACGCGCTGCGGATGCTGCGCGGGATCACCGACATCCCGATCATCATCGCCACCGCCCGCGACGACGAGCAGTCGGTGGTCCGGCTGCTGCGCGCGGGCGCGGACGACTACATGGTCAAGCCCTTCACCGGCGCGCACCTGGACGCCCGGATCACCACGGTGCTCCGCCGCGCCGGGCGGGCCAGCCGCAGCATCCAGCCGGTGGTGCACACCGTCGGCGGGCTCCGGGTGGACGTGGGCGAGCGCAGCGCCCACCTCGACGGGGAGCCGCTGGCGCTCACCCGTAAGGAGTTCGACCTGCTGGCCTATCTGGCGGCACGTCCCGGACGGGTAGTGTCCCGCCGGGAACTCCTGGAGGAAGTATGGCGTCAGCCGTCGGTCGGCGAGGACCAGACCATCGACGTTCACCTGTATTGGCTGCGCCGAAAGATGGGCGAGTCCGCGGCGAAGCCGCGCTACCTGCGCACCGTGCGGGGGGTGGGCTTCCGGCTGGTGGCACCGGACTGAGGGTGGCGCTGGCGTCCCTGGTGGCCGGGATGGGCACCCTGGTGGCGCTGGCGTTCCTGATCCCGCTCGGCACGACGATGCAGGACCGGGCCCGGGAGGAGGCGCTGGCCGACGGCGCCCGACGCGCCGCCCTGGTCACCGGGACCCTCGCGGTCAGCACCAGGGCCGAGGACGTCGCCCGCGCGGTGGAGGCGACCGGGGGCGACCCGGCCACCCGGCCCGTCGTCCACGGACTCGGCGGGGATCCCGGCGGGAGGGCCGACCAGGCGGACGTGGCGCGGGCCGGCCTGGAACGGCACTCGGTCGTCGTCGACGTGCCCGGCGGGCTGGTCCGGCTGGACCCGGTGGTCCTCGGCGACCAGGTCGCGGTGGTCGAGGTCTTCGTGCCGTCGTCGGCGACCTCCGGCGGCGGCACCCGTACCTGGCTGCTGCTCGGCGGGGTGGCCCTGGCCCTGGTAGGCGCCGCCGTCGTCGTGGGTGACCGGATCGCCGTCCGCACCGCCGACGCGGCCCGGGGCCTGGTCCGGGCCGCCGGTGCGATCGGCGAGGGCGACCTGGCGTTCCGGGTCGAGCCCAGCGGTCCGCGCGAGCTGGCCGAGGCGGGCTACGCCTTCAACCGGATGGCCGACCGGCTGGTCGCCGCCCGCACCGACGAGCGGGAACTGGTGGCCGACCTGTCGCACCGGCTACGGACCCCGCTGACCGTCCTCCGGCTGGACGCCGAGGCGCTGGACTCCGACGACACCAGCGTCGGCACGTTCAGCGAGGACGAACTGGACCGGCGGCGGAGCATCCGACGGATCCGGCAGGCCATCGTCACCCTCGAGGGTGAGGTGGACGTGTTGATCAAGACCACCCGCAAGGCGGTCGCCCAGGAGCCCGCCCCGGCGATGTGCGACGTCAGCGAGGTGGTCCGGGACCGGATGGTGTTCTGGTCGGCGCTGGCCGGGGACCAGAACCGCCCGCACCGGGTGGCCGGGGCACAGGTGCGCATCCCGGCACCGGTGCCCCGGGCGGAACTGGCCGCCGCGCTCGACGCGGTGATCGGCAACGTCTTCCGCTACACCCCGCAGGGCACCGCGTTCGAGGTGGCGCTCTCCCGCCGGGACGGCTACGTGGCGCTGCGCATCGACGACGCCGGACCGGGCATCGCCGACCCCGACCGGGCCCTGCGCCGGGGCACCAGCGACCAGGGCTCGACCGGTCTCGGGCTGGACATCGCCCGGCGGGTCGCGTTGCAGGCCAACGGCTCGGTGAGCATCGACCGGGCCCGGCTGGGCGGGGCCAGCGTGGTGATGCTGCTGGCCGACCCGGAGGCGACGCCCCGACCGGTCAACCGGTTCGGGCTGGTCGGCCGGCTGGCCCGGGAACGGGAGCCCGGCGGGGGTCGCCGGTGGCCCCGTTCCCGACCGTCGGACGGCTGAGATCGTCGACGGTCCGGCGGCGCGGGGAAGATTCGCTTTCGGCCGGCTCAGGTCTTCCTTAGATCCGGCTTAACGGAGCGCCACACCGGTGCACCGGCTGGCAGGCTCGGGGACGCGAACCCATCAGTTCCACCGGTCCACGCCCCGGGAAGCATTCCCATCGACCGGTGGAGCCAACGCGCGGCGGGGGTGCGGTCCCCCACACCAGGCCCTCGCCGCGCGTTCCCTCCCGACCGACGGCTCAGCCGACCGCGGTGGCGAGGTAGGCGTCGATCTCGGCGGTGAGCCGCCGCTTCTCCCCCTCCGGCAGGAATGCCGCGGTGACCGCGTCGCGGGCCAGCCCGGCCACCCCTGCCGCGTCCAGCCCGAGCAGCCGGGCCGCGACGGCGTACTCGTCGTTGAGGGTGGTGCCGAACATCGGCGGGTCGTCGGAGTTGATGGTGACCAGCACCCCGGCCTCGACGAGGCGCCGGAGGGGGTGCGCGTCGAGACTCGGCACGGCGCGGGTCCGCAGGTTGGAGGTGGGGCAGACCTCCAGCGCGATGCGGTGCTGCGCGAGGTGGGCGAGGAGTTCCGGGTCCTGCGCGGCGGAGATGCCGTGGCCGATCCGCTCCGCGCCCAGGTCCCGCAGGGCGTCCCAGACGGTCTGCGGGCCGGTGGTCTCCCCGGCGTGCGGCGCGGACCGCAGACCCGCCGCCCGGGCCCGGTCGAAGTACGGCTTGAACTGCGGCCGGGGCACGCCGACCTCAGGGCCGCCCAGGCCGAACGAGATCAGCCCGTCCGGCCGCTGGTCGAGAGCGATCCGCAGGGTCTCCTCGGCAGCCGGCAGCCCGGCCTCCCCGGGAATGTCGAAGCACCAGCGCAGCTCGATGCCGAAGTCCACCTCGGCCCGCTTGCGGGCGTCCTCGATCGCCTCGCAGAAGGCGGGTGCCGCGATGCCCCGCCGGACGTGCGAGTACGGCGTGATGGTCAGCTCCGCGTAACGGACCTGCTGCCGGGCCAGTTCGCGGGCCACCTCGTGAGTGAGGATCCAGACGTCGGTGTCGTCCCGGACCAGGTCGACGACGCTGAGGTAGACCTCGATGAAGTGGGCGAAGTCGCGGAACTCGAAGTAGGCGGCGAGCGCCTCCGGGTCGGCCGGCACCGGGCTGCGCCCCTCGTGCCGGGCGGCCAGTTCGGCGACGATCCGGGGCGAGGCGGAGCCCACGTGGTGCACGTGCAGTTCCACCTTGGGCAGTCCGGCGATGAACGAGGGCAGGTCGGTCACGGGTTCTCCTCTGCGCGGATGGGGGTACGGGCCACGAAGAAGACGCGGCGGAACGGGAAGGACACCTGACCGTGCCGGACCGGGTACTGCTCGGCGAGCCGGCCGCCCAGCACCACCCGGAACCGGTCCCAGGTGGTGTCGTCGAGGGCCGCCCGGACCGGGCGCAGGGCTGTGCCCTCCAGCCAGGTGAAGACGGGATGGTCGGCGCCCGGGGCGGCCGGCAGGAGGTGCACGTAGGTGGTCTCCCAGGCGTCCACCGCGCACCCGGCGTCGGCCATCAGCTCGGCGTAGGCGGTGGCGTCCCGGACCGGCGCCTCGCGCAGCAGCGGAAGGAGCTCGGCCCGCCACGGCCCCTGGTCGGCCACCGCCCAGAGGGTGCGGTGCGAGGGGGCGTCGTAGTTGGCGGGCACCTGCACCGCCAGCCAGGCGCCGGGCGGCAGCTCCCGCGTCCAGCGGGTGAGCAGCCGCTGGTGGCCGGGCACCCACTGGAGCACCGCGCTGGCGAGGAGGACGTCGACGTCCGGATCGGGCCGCCAGTCGTGCAGGTCGCCGGCGACGAAGGTGACCGGCGTGGCCCGCCCTCGGGCCCGGTCGATCATCGTCGGCGACGAGTCGATGCCGAGGATCCGGCTCTCCGGCCACCGGTCGGCGAGGGTCGCGGTGAGGTGCCCGGGACCGCACCCCAGGTCGACCACGGCTCGGGGCCGCCGTGCCGGCACGCGCGCCATCAGGTCGTGGAAGGGGCGGGACCGTTCGTCGGCGTAGCGCAGGTAGCTGGCCGGATCCCACACGGGCAGACCTCCAAACCGTACGTGTGTCCTGCTGGGCCGGTGTGACCCCACGCGTCCCCCGGTGACCGGATCACTAGGCTCAGCCGAATGGAGCAGCGTACCTCCGACCGGCCGGGCACCGGCCCGGTGTCGTCGCTCCGGGCGGCGGAGCGCGGACCGGGGCGGGTCGCGGAGTCCGACGCCCTGACGGTACCCGTCGCCGCCGGGACGGGCGTGATCGCCAGCGGCCCGCGCTCCGGCCGGCACGACGGGCCGGCGGCCACGACGCGGTCCGCCCCCGGGTGCGACCGGTGAGCCCGCCCCTCGGGACGGGCACGATGGCACGACGGTCGTGCCATCTCAGGAAGGGGAGACGGTGAAGGGGTGGCTTCCACTCACGCTCGGCCTGTTGGCCGTCGTGGTCGGTGCGGTCTGGACGGTGCAGGGGCTGGGTTACGTCAGCGGCAGCGCGCTGAGCGACCAGCGGGTCTGGGCGCTGCTCGGCCCGCTGCTCGTGCTGGGTGGCCTCGTGGCCCTCTGGAGGGGGATGCGCGCCCGACGCCCGCGCTCCTGACCACCGGACGACCGGCGGACGGCGACGGGCGACGGCGGACGGGCGACGGTCCGACCGGGACGGTGGACGCCGTCGCGGTGGGTCGCACCGACGCACGGCGCCGCCGGCCGGTGACCCGGCGGTACGCCTCCTGGCGGGCGCCGGCACATGCGGAAAGCCCCGCGTCCGGACCGGACACGGGGCTTCACGGGGGCGGACCCGGCGGGCGGATCAGCCGGCTGGCCGGCGGGGGCCGGCCGGTGCTGCTCAGATGGGACGGACCTGCTCCGCCTGCGGGCCCTTCTGGCCCTGGGCGATCTCGAACTCCACCCGCTGGTTCTCCTCCAGCGAGCGGTAGCCGCTGGACTGGATGGCCGAGAAGTGGACGAACACGTCAGCACCCCCGCCGTCGACGGTGATGAAGCCGAAGCCCTTGTCTGCGTTGAACCACTTCACGGTTCCCTGCGCCATGTGAATCTCCTTCTAAAACTGGCGGCCGAGCACGCCGTGCGGCCGGTTGGCCGTTTTCGAGCAGCGGCGCCTGAGGCGGCCCCCTGGCAGGAGACTTCTCTCAACCCACGCCGTCTCGCAACAGCGGGGAACAGCAAACCACGTACGCAAAAACTCTGCACAGCCTACCTGACGAAATTCTCCTACATGTGACCTGAAGGACGCCGGAAACCGGGCCGGGTGGACATGTCACGGCCCCCGTCCGGACGTCGGACGGGGGCCGGGAAACGCTGGTCAGTCCGGCCAGTGGCCGGTCAGCCGACGGACGCCGACCGCGCCACCGCGGTCGACCGCCGCCCGGACCGCCGAGAAGATCGCGCCCTGCAGGGCGGCGGCAGCCAGGACCTCGCCCCAGCCCCGGTCCTCGTCGGTGGCGCTGGGGGCGTCGCCGTCCCCGGCGGTCATCTTCCACACCTGCCGGAACAGCGCACCGGCGACGGCACCGGCGGCCAGACCGAGAAGCACACCCACCGGCTTGTACGCGGCCTTGTTGATACCCCTGCTCACCGCTGCCTCCCCCGCACGATCAACAACACCACCACGGTCGCCAGCGCGCCGGCCGCGACCATCGCCCACGGCACCGGGTCGCGGCGCACCATCGTGCCCGTGCCCTGCGCCTGGGCGCGCGCCGTCTCGGCCGTCTGGGCGGCCTGCCCACGCACCTTCGCCATGGTCAGGGCCGCCTGGCTGCGGACCTGCCCGGCCTGCTCCCGCACCCGCACCCGGGCCTGGCCCGCCTGGCCCCGCACCCGTTCCCGCGCCTGGCCGGCCTGCTCCAGCACCCGTTCCCGGGCCTGGCCGGCCTGTTCCCGCATCCGTTCCCGGGCCTGCTCGGCCGACTCCCGCAGCCGCGCCTTGACGTCGACCTTGGCGGCCAACGCCTCCACCGTCTCGCCCAGTTCCACCCGGGTCCGCCGGATCTCCTGACGGAGGGCCTCCGGGTCGCCGTGTCCGTTGCTCGTCATGACCGCCCCCTGTCTCGCACCGCTGCGGTGACCGTGTCGACGTCCGCGCGGACGCTGCGGACCGCCGCCGCCGGGACCGGTGGGACCGCCTGGCTGACCTGCTTCTTGCCGACCAGGGCGAGGATCCCCGCGATCGCGAAGAGCACCACGGCGACGATCAGGGCGGCCACCCACGCCGGCAGTGCCTGCGCCAGCAGCAGGACGACGGCGGTGAGCAGTGCGCCGAGCCCGTAGAGGGCGAGCACCCCGCCACCTCCGAAGAGGCCGACCCCGATGCCGGCGTGCTTGCCCTTCTCGGTCAGTTCCGCGCGGGCCAGCGCCAGCTCGTCCCGGACGAGGCGGGAGACCTGCTCCGTGGCGCGCTGCACCAGCTCCGCGGTGGACGGCTCGGTGCGGGCCCGGGACGTACTGGGGTTCGCGATGTCAGCCATGCTGTCCTCCTTTCTTCATCACCGCGCTGTATGCCCTGACTCGCCAGGGATCAATCCTGCGCGGGGCGACCAGTCGGACCGGACCGCGCCATGCGACACGTCCCCACAAAACGCCCGCTCAAACCCATAAGCGGACCAGAACGACGAGAGACGGGTGGGGTGCAGGAGTGCCCCGTGCGGGCGACGCGGGGCCGGCGGTCGGCGCGCGTCCGCCGGGCACACCGGGCTCCGACGAGCGTCCGGACGCCGGGATCAGCGGTGGTTGTCGGCCGGTCCCCCGGCGTCGACCCGGTCGCGGTCGGCACCGCCGCGGCGCACCGAGCCCGGCTCGTCCCCACCCCGGTGGTGCCCGTCGTGTGGCTCGTCCGGGCCGACGAAGGCCTCGCTCCGGGCGTCGCCGTCGTCGCTGCCGCCGAAGATGCGGGCGTCGTCCGGGAGGCCGCCGTCCGGACGGCGCCGGACCGGCCGGCGTGGCTGTACCCACTGCCAGGGCAGGTCGCCGGTAGCGTCACCCAGCTCGGTGCGCATCCGGGGCATCGCGGTCGGCCGCTGCTCGCGCACCCAGCCGACCAGATGCTCACGGACCAGGCACCGCAGGTCCCACAGATTGCCGGCGTTGGCGGCGCTGACCAGGGCACGCACCCGGACGTTCCCGCCGGTGGCGTCGGTGACCTGGAGCACGCAGACCCGGCCGTCCCAGAGTTCCGTGCTCTCGACCAGGCGGCGCAGTTCCTCCCGCATGGTCTGCACCGGAACCGCCCAGTCCAGGTCGAACTCGGCGGTGCCGAGTACGGCGGCCTGGGTCCGGGTCCAGTTCTGGAACGGCTTGCTGGTGAAGTACGACGTGGGCAGGATCAGCCGCCGGTCGTCCCAGATCTGGACCACCACGTAGCTGAGGGTCAACTCCTCGATCCGGCCCCACTCCCCCTCGACGACGACCACGTCGTCGAGACGCACCGCGTCGCTGAAGGCCAGTTGCAGACCGGCGAAGACGTTGCCGAGCAGGCTCTGCGCGGCCAGGGCGGCGACCACGCCGACCACACCGGCGCTGGTCAGCACACCGGCGCCGATGCCCCGGACGCTGGGAAAGGTCATCAGCATCACGCCGACGGCGAGCACCACCACCACCGCGATGGTCAGCCGGCGCAGCATCACCACCTGGGTACGCACCCGGCGGGCGTGCCGGTTGTCCGGCACGTCGATCCGGAACCGGGCGAGCGCGACGTCCTCGCAGACCACCAGCAGCGCGGCCACCAGCCAGGCGGTGCTGGCGATCACGCCGAGCACCAGCAGGTGCAGCACCACCTGCCGCCACTGGTCGCCGACCGCGTAACCGGTGCTGAACCGGATACCGAACTGGACGGCCAGCACGGTGGTGGCGACCTTCAACGGCCGGTGGGCGTGGTCGGCCAACTCGCCCATCAGCAACGAGGTCCGACCGAGCCGACGGACGAGCCGATGGGTCACCTCGACCGCCAGAAGGGCGATCGCCGCCGCGGCGAGCGCGGCGACGACCGTCCCGAGATAGCTGTGCACTGCTTGTTCTCTCCCTCATGCCGAGCGGGGGTGGTCAGCTGGCGAAGGCACCATGCTGCCCGCGAAGCGACGGATCGACCAGGTTCACACCTTGCGGTAGCGGGACTGGAGGAAGCAGAACGCGCCGAAGGCGGCGATGCCGAGCGCGACGAGGGTGAGCAGGATGGTGCCGTAGGACTGCTCGCGCAGGGCCCGCAGGGCGGCGTCGAGACCGCGGGCCTTCTCCGGGTCGTAGTTGACCGCGGCGACGATCACCAGGATGCCGGCGATGGCGTACGAGGCGCCCTTGGCGACGTAGCCGGCCATGCCGAGGCGACGGGCCAGCTTCCGGGTGCGGGCGTCCATCTCACCGGTCTTCAGGTGCTTCTCGAAGCGCTTGACCAGCCCGTAGACGACCAGGCCGGCGCCGATCGCGGCGAGCCCCAGCCCGGCCAGGCCGACCAGCCAGCGACCGCCGGAGGAGGTCATCAGCTCGCCGGTGAGCGCCTCCTGCTTGTCGGCGCTGTTCGAGCCGGCGTCGGAGAAGACCTTCCAGGCCGTCCAGGCGAAGTAGAGGTAGACGACGGTACGGCCGGCGGAGGCGGCCCGCTCGACGACCCGCTCGCCGCCCCGCTCGGCGCGGTGCCCGACGGCGGCTTCCAGCCCCTGCCAGATCGCCATGGCGAGCAGGCCGACCGCGATCGCGACGACGAGGAACTTGCCCATCGGCTGAGCGGCCAGGGTACGCAGGGCCCCGGACTGGTCCCCGTCGTCGGAGGACTTACCGAAGGCGATCTGCAACGCCAACCAGGCGAAGAGGAGGTGGACGATCCCGTAACCGATGAAGCCGATCCGGGCGAGGGTTTCCAGCCACCGGCTGTTCGCCGTGCGGGAGGCGGTGCTCTGGGCACTGTGGGTGAGAGACATGGCGGCAGATTCACCGATCGCCGTGCTTCTCAAACGTCGGGCACCACCACCCGCGAAACCGTCCTCGGGACCGGGCCAGGTCAGTTGCCCGGGTTGCGCGCCACCCGGATCGTCACGTTGCTGTCGGTGACGCTGTCCACGGAGACGGTGAAGCCGCCGACCTCGGTGGCCTGCTGCCCGGTGGTCAGGGTGAGCTGCTCGCCGGCGACCTCCACGGTGACCTGGTCGTCCTGGGCGCCGATCAGCTTGGCCTCGATGCCGAGGATGTTGGCGCTGGCGTCGACGCCCCGGTCGAAGGTGACGGTACAGGCGTCCAGTCCACAGTCGGTGGAGGCGTTCTCCGAGCTGCACCCGGCGAGCACGGCGACGCCCAGCGCGAGGCCGGCGAGCAGACCGGCGGCGCGACGGGCGGTGGTGGGGGCGGTGGTGGCGCGTCGGTTCGTCACGGGTGCCAGGGTACGCAACGCCGTCCAGCCCGGCACCACGACGATCATGCCGGAGCGGGCGGCAGCGGGTGCCGACGACCGCGCTAGGGTGCCCGACATGCCGTTCGACATCGCCCGGGTCCGGGCCGCCTACCCGGCGTTGACCGAGGGTCACCTGCACCTCGACGGGGCCGCCGGCACCCAGCCGGCCGCCGGGGTCGTCGAGGCGGTCGCCGGGGCGATGCGGCACGCGGTGGGCAACCGCAGCGTCGCGTCCGCTCCGGGCCGCCGGTCACTGGAGATCGTCGCGGCGGCCCGCGCGGCCGTGGCCGACCTGCTCGGCGTCGCGCCCGACGGGGTGGTGCTCGGGCCGAGCGCGACCGCCCTGACGTACACGCTGGCCCGCACGCTCGGCGACACCTGGCGACCGGGCGACGAGGTGGTGGTGTCCCGGCTGGACCACGACGCGAACGTCCGGCCCTGGGTGCAGGCGGCGCAGCGGGCCGGGGCGACCGTGCGGTGGGCGGAGTTCGATCCGGTCACCGGGGACCTCCCCGCCGCCCAGTACGCCGACCTGGTCGGCGAGCGGACCCGGCTGGTCGCGGTGACCGCCGCCAGCAACGCCGTCGGCACCGTACCGGACGTCGCCGCGATCGCCCGGTCGGCGCACGCGGCCGGGGCGCTGGTCTGCGTGGACGGGGTGCACGCGGTACCGCACGGGCCGACCGACGTGCCCGCCCTCGGCGCGGACTTCTTCGTCACCAGCGCCTACAAGTGGTCCGGTCCGCACGTCGCCGCGCTGGTCGCCGACCCGGACCGCTGGGCGGCGCTGCGTCCGGAGAAGTTACGGCCCTCGTCCGACGCGGTGCCGGACCGGTTCGAGTACGGCACCCCGAGCTTCCCCCTGCTGGCCGGGGTGACCGCCGCGGTGGATCACCTGGCCGGGCTGGACCCGGCCGTCCGGGGTGACCGGCGGACGCGGGTCCGGGCCGGGCTGGCCGCCGCGCGGGCGCACGAGCAGGTGGTCTTCGACCGGCTGCTGGCCGGGCTGGCCGCGCTGCCCGGGGTGACCGTGCTGCCGGCCCCGGCCGGGCGCTGCCCGACGGTCTCCTTCCGGCTGGCCGGGTCGACCCCGGCGGAGACCGCGACCGCGCTCGGTGTGGCCGGAATCTGCCTCTCCCACGGTGACTACTACGCCTACGAGTACTTCCGGGCGCTCGGGCTGCGCGAGCGCGGCGGCGCGGTCCGGGCCAGCGTCTACCACTACAACACGGTGGAGGAGGCGGACCGGTTGCTGGCCGAACTGGACCGGCTGGCCGGCGGCGGGGGGAGAATGGCCGGGTGAGCTACCTCGTCGAGGACGACCCGGCCCGCCGCCGCTTCGAGATCCTGGTCGACGACGCGCTGGCCGGGTTCACCGCCTACCGGCCGCGCGGCGCGGACGTGCTGGTCTTCACGCACACCGAGGTGGACCCGGCGTTCCGGGGCGCGGGCGTCGGCGAGGCGCTGATCCGGGGCACGCTGGACGAGGTGCGCCGACGGGGTGCCCGGGTGGTCCCCCGCTGCCCGTTCATGGCCGCCTTCGTCGACCGCCATCCCGGGTACGCCGACCTCGTCACCTCCACCGACGAGCCGTGACCGACCGCGCCGGACCGACGCCGGCACGGGCCGGGACGGGGAACGGCGGGACCTAGCCCACCCCGGCACCGGTGAGGATCTCGGCGGCGGCCCGCGCCCCGGACCGGCTGGCCCCGTGGGTCGCCACGTGCACCCGCCCCGTGACCAGTACGGGCAGGCCGAGTTCGACCACCACCGCGTCCGGACGGGCGGCCAGCGCGCGGTCCACCGCCGCCCGCATCCAGCCGTGCCGGTGCAGGTCCCGGACGACCAGGACGAGAGGACGGTCGGGCGGGCCGGCAGCCGGCTCGGCGGGAACCTCCGCCTCGGCGTACCGGACGGTGGTGGTGCCGGGGAGCAGGTCGGCCAGGGGCGCGCCGATCCCCCAGGGGGTCTCCGCACCGATGGCGATGTTGCGGGGCGGCGCGAACTCCACCACGTGCGCCGGCGCGGTCAACGGCACCAGCGGTGCACCGTCACCGGTGGTGACCCGGACCGCCCGGCGGGCGGCGGCCAACCCGATGCCGTCCGTCCCGGTGGGCCGGGGGTGACCGGCGCGGGCGGCGGTGCTCCAGGCGGCGAGCTGGCCGACCCGCTTGGCCGCCTCGGCGAGCCGCTCCTCGGGCAGGTCCCCGTCGACCACCGCGGCCACGATGCCGTCGCGCAGCCGGCGCACGGTCTCCTCGTCGGCGTGTTCACCGCCGACGCAGATCGCGTCCGCCCCGGCGGCGAGGGCCCGGACCGCCGCGCCGGTGAAGCCGTAGGTGTCGGCGACCGCGCGCATCTCGATGGCGTCGGTCACCACGACACCGTGGAAACCCAGCTCGTCGCGGAGCAGGTCGGTCAGGACCCGCCGGCTCAGGGTGGCCGGCAGGACCGGGTCGAGGGCGGGGACCAGCAGGTGCCCGGTCATCACCGACTGCACCCCGGCGGCGATCGCCGCCCGGAACGGCACCAGCTCGCCGGTGTCGAGGCGGGCCCGGTCGGCGGTGATCCGGGGCAGGTCGTGGTGCGAGTCGACCCGGGTGTCGCCGTGCCCGGGGAAGTGCTTGGCGCAGGCCGCGACCCCGCCGGCCTGGAGGCCGCGCACCCAGGCTGCGGTGTGCCGGGCGACCAGCGTGGGATCGGCGCCGAACGCGCGCACCCCGATCACCGGATTGTCCGGGTTGGAGTTGACGTCGGCGTCCGGGGCGTAGTTCAGGGTGATGCCGGCGGCGGCCAGTTCCATGCCGAGGTCCCGGGCCACCCCCTCGGTGAGCGCCGGATCGTCGACCGCGCCGAGGGCGAGGTTGCCCGGACGGGAGCTGCCCGGCCCGGACTCGATCCGGGTCACGTCGCCGCCCTCCTCGTCGATGGCGACGATCACGTCCGGCCGTTCGGCGCGTAACGCGGCGGTGAGCGCGGCGACCTGGGCCGGGTCGATGACGTTGCGCGCGAACAGGACCACCGAGCCGAGCCCCTCGCCGAGCCACCGACAGACCCACGGGGGCGGGGTGGTGCCGACGAAGCCGGGTTGCAGGACGGCAGCGGCCAGGCTCGCCAGGTTCCCCATCGGTGCGCTCATGCGGTCCCCGAACCCCCTCGGTGTCCCGGCGGCGGTCTCTCCCGCCGTCTGCGGTGCTGCCATGGTCACACCGGCCCGACTAATAGTCAATAAACCTTTCTATTACTGAGAGTGGCGGATCGGTCGACCCGTGCCATGGCACGGACGTGCGTGGCCGTGCGACAGTTCGGTGGTGCACTCCTCGCTGATCACCGCTGCCGACGAGGTCGACTGGTACGACGTTCCCGGGGTCCGCCTGCTCGGGCTGGTCGTCGGCGGCCTGCTCCTGATCGCCGCGATCCGCGCCATGTTCCGCTGACCCCGGCCCCGGCCGAACGCCCCGCCGCCACCGGCGGAAACACCCGCACCGCCGGCCGGGAACGTACGGTTTCGCCGCCGATCGGTACGGGTACCACCGGCCACCGATGACACGATCCCGCGACACCACCGCCCTGCGCCGCGCCGCCCGTGACCTCTTCGGCTGGGACGAGCTACGGCCCAATCAGCTCGCCGCGATGCGGGCGGTGATGCAACGGCGCGACGCGCTGGTGGTCCTGCCCACCGGCGCCGGCAAGTCCGCCATCTACCAGATCCCCGCGAGCCTCATCCCCGGTTGCACGGTGGTGATCTCCCCGCTGCTCGCCCTCCAGCAGGACCAGATCGCCGCCCTGCACGAGCGGCGCCGGCCGGAGCTGCGGGCGGTTCGGGTCAGCTCCGTCGAGACCCCCGCCCAGCAGGCCGAGGCGCTCGCCGAGATCCGGGCGGGGCGGGCGGAGTTCCTCTTCATCACCCCCGAGCAGCTCAGTGACCCGACCCGGATGGCCGAGGTCCGCGCGCTGGAGCCGGCGCTGGTGGCGATCGACGAGGCACACTGCATCTCCGCCTGGGGGCACGACTTCCGCCCCGACTACCTCGCGCTGGGACACCTGATCGAGGGCATCGGTCGGCCGCCGGTGGTGGCGCTGACCGCCACCGCCTCGCCGCCGGTCCGCGACGACATCGTCGCCCGGCTGCACCTGCGCGACCCGGAACTGGTGCTGTCCGGGCTGGACCGACCGAATCTCTTCCTGGAGGTCGCGCACTGCCCCACCGAGGACTACCGCTGGCGACGGCTGATCGCGTTGCTGCGCGAGGACGAGCGGCCGGGCATCATCTACACCCCGACCCGGCGGTCGGCGGAGGACCTGGCCGGACGGCTCACCGACGCTGGCTTCCCGGCGCAGTACTACCACGGCGGCATGCCGGCCAGGGCCCGCAACGACCTGCACCGGGCCTTCCTCGCCGACCAGGTGCCGATCATGGTGGCGACCTCGGCGTTCGGCATGGGCATCGACAAGCCGAACATCGCCTGGGTGGTGCACGTGGCGCTACCCGACTCACCGGACAGCTACTTCCAGGAGATCGGCCGGGCCGGGCGGGACGGCCAGTCGGCCCGGGTACTGCTGCTCTGGCAGGCCGAGGACGTCGGCCTGCAACGCTACTTCACCGGTGGCCTGCCGGACGAGCAGCAACTGCACGAACTGGCCGCGCTGCTGCGCGCCAAGCCGGTCAACCGTAAGCAGTTGCGGGAGCTGACCGGGCTCGGCCCCCGCAGGCTCGGCCAGTACCTCTCCCTGCTGGAGCAGGTCGGCGCCGCCGCCCCCCGGGGCCGGCAGCGCATCGGTGCCCCCCGCTACGCTCCGGCACCCCTGGACGCCGCGGCCGCGGCGCTGGCCGAGGCGGAACGCCAGCAGACCGTCAGCCGGTCCCGGACCGACATGATGCGGGCCTTCGCCGAGACCACCGGTTGCCGGGGGCAGGCGCTGCTGGCGTACTTCGGGGAGCAGATGACCGAGGTCTGCGGGCACTGCGACAACTGCCACGCCGGCACCAGCGTCGCCACGGTCGAGGAGGCCGGCGAACCGCCCTACCCGGTGCACAGCCAGGTCCGCCACCCGGAATGGGGGCCCGGCATGGTGCTCGGCTACGAGGAGGACCGGATGACGGTTCTCTTCGACGACGTCGGGTACAAGACGCTGTCCGTGCCCGTGGTGAGCGGGCAGGCGTTGCTGACCCTGGTCTAGCCTGTTTCCGCCCCCGCCGCCCACGCGGCGCGGGGCCGTCGAGTGAGTGCACAGCGAAAGGGGCGTTGCCGTGATCGAACAGCCGGCGTACACCGGGTTCGGGTTCTCCGACGAGGAGTGGGGGCTGCTGGTCGGCCTGCCCCAGTCGGTCCTGACCGCGGCGAGCGCGGCGGAGTCCGACGGCACCCGGCGCACCCGGGCGGAGAGCGCCGCCGGGCTGGAGACCATCGCGTCCGGCCGGGAGTCGGCGAGTCCGCTCGTCGCCGCCGTGGCCGGCGAGATCGTCTCCCGGGTGGGCGATCCGGAGGCCGGCGAGGAACTGCCGGTGCTCGCGCCGTCGGACCCCCAGGCCGTGATCGACGACGTGCTCACCCGGGCCGGGCAGGCCGCCGCGCTGCTCGCCACCCGGGTGGACGAGGGGCAGGCCGGGGCGTACCGGCACTGGCTGGTGGAGATCGCCGACCAGGTGGTGACGGCGGCCTCGACGGGCGGGCTCCTCGGCCTCGGCGGGGACGTGGTCAGCGACTCCGAGCGCCGGTTCCGGGACCGGCTGGCACAGGTGCTCAACGACTGACTCCCCACCCGGCCGTCCCGCCCTACCGGGGCGGCCGCCCCCGCCCGCCGGACGACACCGGCGACCCACCTCCACGCGACCGCCCGTGACCCTGGGCACACGCCGCCTCCGGTTGTCGGTGCCCGCTGGCGCGAACGGGGACGATGGTGGGCCGGAAGGGGGGACGATGCTGCCGACGGAGACTGTGGACACCAGGCGGCTGCCGCCCGCCGACCGGTGGCCGTACTGGTTGGACGTCACCGGCCGGGCCGCCGCGCCGATCGCCATGAGCACCGAGCACGCCGCCGACTTCCGGGGCAGCGCCCGCCTGGTCGACCTCGGCGGCGTCTCGCTGACCCGGTTCCGGTACCAGTCCCTGGCCGGAAAGCGCACCCCGAAGCTCATCCGCCAGGGCGACCCCGGCATCTACCAGCTCGCCCTGACCGTCGCCGGCTCCAGCGGGATCAGCGCCCGTCGCCAACACACCCTCGTCGGACGGGACGCGTTCACCTTCCTCGACTACGGTCGGCCGTACGAACTCGTGCACATCGCGGACGGCGTCCACCAGGAGGCGGGCGCGCTGACCGTGGTGATCCCCAAGGCGATGCTGCCGATCGCCCCGGACCGGCTGGAGCGGATCACCGCGGCCCGGCTCAGCGGTTCGGAGGGGATGGGGGCGCTCATCGCCGGGCACCTCGACCGGCTCACCCGGCACCCGGAGCAGTTCAGCGCCGCCGAGGCCCCCCGGCTGGCCCGGATAACCGTCGACCTGGTCGCGGCGATGCTCGCCGGGCACCTCGACGTCGAGGAGACGCTGCCGGCCGAGGTGCGGCAGCAGGCGCTGCTCACCCGGGTGCTCGCCTTCATCGACCGTCACCTCGGCGACGCCGCGCTCACCCCGCAGGCCGTCGCCGACGCCCACCACGTCTCCGTACGGACCCTGCACCGGCTCTTCGCCGCCGAGCCGGAGACCGTCGGCCAGGTGATCCGTCGCCGCCGGCTGGAACGCTGCCGGCGGGACCTGGCCGACCCGCGCCTGCGCGGCCGGACCGTCCAGGCCATCGGCTGGCGGTGGGGCTTCACCGACAAGGCCCACTTCAGCCGGGTGTTCCGAGCGGCGTACGGGATGAGCCCCCAGTCCTACCGGGAGGCCGAGGCGTTGGCACGGACGGTCAACCCGGTGGCACCCCGGGACAACGAGCCCCCGGCATACTGGCCCCTGACCGGCTGATCACCGGTCCGGTGACCGGCTGCCTGGGAGTGCCGCGCGGGCAACGGGGGTTGCGGCAGCGTCGTGCCGGCCACTCGACGGGGCACGACGTGGGCTCAAACCGCGGCGGCGTTCCCCGGCAACCGGTTCCCCCGGTCATCCTGCGGCCGACGCCGCACCCGCCTCCGGCCCCGCCCCCACCCCCCGCACCGGTGGGGCCCGGTCAGGCCTCCTCGATCAGGGCCAGCACCGCCCGCTCGGCCTCCGGTCGGGGCGTGTCCGGACCCACCGGGGCGACCACACCGTCGTGGTAGAGGTCCACCACCCGGGGGTCCACGTAGGAGGCGCGGGCCACCGTGGGGGTGTTGCCGAGCAACTCGGCGACGTCCCGCATGACCGCGACGACGACCCGCCGCCGGGCCGTGGCCGAGCGCCGTACGCCCGTCCCGGCCAGGTCGACGGCGGCCAGCACGGTGGCGTGCCAGGTGCGGAAGTCCTTCGCGGTCATCTCCCCGCCACTGGCCTCGCGCAGGTAGTCGTTGACCTCGTCGCTGCGCACGTCCCGCCAGCTGGTGCCGTCCCAGTAGCCGAAGAGCCGGTCCGCCGCCCGCCGACGACGGCGCAGGTTGCGCAGCACCTGGCACAGTTCCGGGTCGTCGATCCGGCGGACCTGGTCGATGCCGCCCTTGGCGGGGAAGGAGAGGACCACGCAGTCGCCCCGGGACCGGGTGTGCTCGGGACGCAAAGTGGCCACGCCGAAGGTCGGGTCGTCGCCGGCCGCGTACTGGTCACTGCCGACCCGGAAGGTGCCCATGTCCAGCAGCCGGGTCACCGTCGCCAGGACCCGGTCGCGGCGCAGCCCCCGGCCGGTCAGGTCGCGCTCGACCCGGTCCCGCAGCGCCGGCAGCCGGCGGGCCACCTCCAGTACGTGGTCGAACTTCGCCTCGTCGCGCCGGCGCCGCCACTCGGGGTGGTAGAGGTACTGCTTGCGGCCGGCCGCGTCGATCCCGGTGGCCTGGATGTGCCCGTTCGGGTAGGGGCTGATCCACACGTCCCGCCAGGCCGGCGGGATGACGAGTTCCCGCAGCCGGGTCAGCTGGTCGGGGTCGCGTACGGTCACGCCGGTCGGGTCGACGAAACGCCAGCCCCGGCCCGCCCGCCGGCGGCCGTACCCCGGCCGGCCCGGATCACTGCGCCGCAACCGCATCGTCGTCCCGTACCGCCCGTTCCGCCTCGTCCACCTCGGCCAGCACCCGCTCGACCGGGAGCGCCGCCATCGTCGGGTGCACCCCTACCCCGTCCCATCCCCGGTAGTCCCCACTGCCGGCCCAGAGCACCCGGTGCCGGGGACGGTCCGGTGGCGGACCCCAGCGGGCCGGCGGGACCGGGCCGAAGAGCACCACCGACGGGGTGCCGTACCCGGTCGCCAGGTGGGCGATCCCGGTGTCGCCGCTGACCACCAGCCGGGCGTGGGCGACCAGCGCGGCCAGGTCGGCCAGGCCGGTCCGGCCGGCCAGCACCGCCGTGGGGGGCAGCCCGGCCCGCCGGGCCACCTGCTCGGCGACCCCCCGTTCGGTGGCCGAGCCGGTCACCACCACCCGGTGCCCGAGCCCGGTCAGGTGCCGGGCGACGGCGGCGAACCGCGCGGGCGACCAGCGTTTGGCCGGGACCTTGGTCCCCGGGTGCAGCACGGTCACCCCGACCGGAACCCGGTCCGGCGCGGGTCGGGCCAGGGCCAGGTCGGCCGGGTCGGCCGGGAGGCCGTACCAGTCGAGCAGCCGGCACCAACGGCGTACCTCGTGCTCCGCGTCGTCCCACTCCGGGCCGTCCGGGTGCCCGGCCGGTGGGCAGCGGAACCCGAACAGCCGGCCGGGGGCGGCGGAGCGCAGCAGCTCGTGCGAGCGCGGCCCCCGGCCGTGCAGGTTGACCGCGATCTCGGGGCCCGGTCCCGACCACTCCGGCCCGTCCAGCCCGGTCACCGGCAGCACCCGGTCGACGCCGCCGACCAGGTCGACCAGGGGGGTCAGCCAGCCCGGGGCGGCCAGCACCAGTTCCCGGTCCGGGTGTCCGGCGCGCAGCGCGCGCAGGGCCGGTACGGCGGTGGCGAGGTCGCCGACGCCGAGCGCGCGCAGGACCAGGATCACGGGTACGACGACTCCTCTGCGGCGCAGACGACCAGTTCCCGTACCGCGCAGCCGGCCGGCTGGGAGAGCGCGAACAGCACCGCGGCGGCGGTGTCGGCGGGCTCGTTGAGCGCGGCGTCCGGCCCCGGCCGGTACTGCTCGTCCCGGTCGTCGAAGAACGGGGTCCGCATGCCGCCGGGGATCAGCAGGGTGACCCCGACCTGCCCGGCGAGTTCCGCGGCGAGGGCGCGGGTGAAGCCGACCACACCGAACTTCGCCGCGCAGTACGCGGTGGCGTCGCCGACCGCCTTGACGCCCAGGGTCGAGGCGACGGTGACCACCGTGCCGCGCGAGCTGAGCAGGTAGGGCAGGGCGGCGCGGACCACTGCGGCGGTGGCGAGCAGGTCGACGGCGACGATCCGGTCCCAGGTCTCCCCCGGCACGTCCGCCAGTCGGCCGGGCACGTCGATCCCGGCGGCGGTGACCACCGCGTCCAGGCCGCCGGAGCGTTCGGCGAGTTGCCGGGTGGCCGTCTCGGCGGCCCGGGTGTCGGCCAGGTCGCACTCGATCCAGGGCACCCCGTCGCCGGGCGGGTTCCGGTCCAGCACCACCGGTCGGCCGCCGGCCCGGGCGACGGCGGTGACGACGGCGGCACCGAGGCCGCTCGCGCCGCCGGTGATCAGGACCGTCGACCCGTCGGGGAGGACACCGCTACTCATCGTGCTCCTTCCGGGTGCTGGCGCTCGACGGTGCCGGACCGCCGTGCCGGGGTGGCCGCGCCGCGCCGGCCGGTGTCGTCGGGGCCGGTCGACGGGGCCGGCCGGAGCAGGTCGGCACCGGCCGCACGGGCCGCGGCGAGCAGGTCGGTGGTCGATCGTCCGGGCAGGTACGGCACGACCACGGTGTGCCCGCCCCAGCGGCGCAGCAGCTCCGCCTCCGGCAGCACCGGCTCGTCCCCGGCACCGGTGGTGTAGTCGCCGCCCTTGACCCAGACGTCCGGGCGCAGCCAGGACAGCACCGCCTGCGGGGTCGGCTCGTCGAAGATCATCACCGCGTCGACGCAGCCCAGCGCGGCGAGCAGCCGACCACGGTCGCCCTGGGACACCACCGGTCGGTCCGGTCCCTTCAGACCGGTCACGCTGGCGTCGGAGTTGAGGCAGACCACCAGGCAGTCGCCGAGGCGCCGCGCGGCCTGGAGGGTGGCGACGTGCCCGGCGTGCAGCAGGTCGAAGCAGCCACCGGTGGCGACCACCGTGCCGCCGGTCGCCCGGGTCGCGGCGACCACCGCACCGGCCGCCGCCGCGCCGATCCGCTCCCCACCGGTGCCGAACACCGCCGGGGCGGGCTCCCCGACCGGGGGCGGCGGTATCCCGGCCACTCCCCCGGCGGCGACGTACGCCGACGCCTCGGCGACCGCCAGTTGCACCGCCTCGGAGACCAGCGCGCCACGGGCCAGGGCGACCGTGGCGGTCGCCGCGAAGCGGTCCCCCGCCCCGCAGGTGTCCCCCTCCGCGCCACCGGGGCCGGGCACCACCAGCGGGGTCGCCCCGGCGTGGCAGAGCAGCGCGCCGTCGGCGCCGAGGGTCACCGCGACCGCACCGGCCCGCCAGCGCTGCCGCAGCCCCTGCGCGCCCCGGGCGGCGGTGGCCAGGCGGGACGGTCCCGGCGGGGCCTCGGCCAGCTCGCGGACCTCCGCCTCGTTCGGCGTGGCCAGGTGCACCCCGGGAACGGCCACCGGGCCACGCGGGTGCGGATCCCAGACCACCGGCGCGGCGGTGGCGGCCAGCGCGGCGCGGAGCGCCGGTTGCCGGGCCACGCCCCGGCCGTAGTCGCTGACCAGGACGGCGGACGCATCGGCGATCAGGCGCAGTACCGCCTCGCCCGGTTCTCCGGGCGGCCCCGGGGAGCCGCCCCGGTCGTGCCGCACCAGCACCCGGCCCCGCGCCCGCAGCCGGATCTTCTCCGGGGTGGCGCCGAGCAGCGGCAGCGCGTACACCTGCACCCCGGCAGCGGTCAGCAGACAGCTGAGCCGGGCCCCGGCGGCGTCGTCGGCCAGGGCCGTGACGAGGGCGACCTCGGCACCCTGGGCGGCGGCGAAGAACGCCGCGAGCCCCGCGCCGCCGGGCCGTTCGACGTACGTGGTCTCGTCCAGCACCGGTCCGGGCGAGTCCGGACAGAGCCGGTTCACCACTCCCTCCACGTCCCGGTCGAGCAGGACGTCACCGAGCACCACCACCGGCCCCGTCACACCGTCCCCCCGCCCGACCCGGTCCCCGGTCCGGGGACGTCGTCGAGCACGACCTCCACCCCGGCACGCGGGGCCGCGCGGGTCGCCGCGACCGGCTGCGGCTCCGTGCCGGTGACGACCGCGCCCGCCGGCAGCAGCAGCGCCCGGTCGACGTGTTCGCAGAGCACGTGCACCGAGACCAGGTGCAGTTCCTGCACGATCTGGCTGTCCGGGGCGTCGACGGTCAGCGCGTCGTGGCAGGCGTCGGCGAGGGGGTTGGGCGCCGGTCCGGTCATCGCCCAGCAGCGCAGCCCGGCCTCCCGTCCGGCGCCGGCGGCGGCGAGCAGGTTGCCACTGGTGCCGCTGGTGGAGAGCAGCAGGAGGATGTCGTCGGGCCGGCCGTGGGCGCGGACCTGGCGGGCGAAGACCTCGTCGTAGCCGTAGTCGTTGCCGATCGCGGTGAGCGCGCTGGTCTCGGCGTGCAGGGCGATGGCGGAGAGCGGTCGCCGGTCGTGGCGCAGCTTGCCGACGAGTTCGGCGGTGAGGTGCTGGGCCTCGGCGGCGCTGCCCCCGTTCCCGGCGACCAGCAGTCGCCCGCCGGCGCCCAGGGTCGCCGCGAGGACGTTCCCCCAGTCGGCGAGCCGGGCCGCCGAGTGCCGGTACGCCCGCAGCGCCACGGCCAGGTCGGCCAGGTGCGCCTCCAGGACCGTGGGGGCCGGCATCAGGCGACCACCCGGGTCGGCCGACGCGCCGCCGTCACCGCCGCGTAGACCTCGGCGAGGTGTGCGGCGGTACGGGTCCAGGAGTACCGGTGCCGGGCCCGGTCCAGGGCCGCGGTGGCGTACGCGAAGCGCCGGTCCCGGTCCGCCAGGAGCCGGCGGACCGCCGTGCCGAGCGCGTCCGGGTCGCGCGGCGGCACCAGGTCGCCGGTGATCCCGTCGACGACGGTGTCGACGATCCCGCCGACGGCGGTGCCGACCACGGGCACCCCGCACGCCATGCCCTCCAGCGGCGTGAGGCCGAACGGTTCGTACCAGGGGGCGGCGACGAGAACGTCGGCCGAGCGGTACCAGCGGCCCATCTCCGCACGGGGAACCGCGCCGACGAGACGCACCCGGTCCGCGACCCCGTACGTCGCGGCGAGCGCCCGCAGCCGGCGGGCCTGCGGGTCCTCGTCGATCGCGTCGGCCGGCGGGCCGCCCACCACCACGCACTCGGCGTCCGGCACGGCGCGCATCGCCCGGATCACCTCGTGGAAGCCCTTCCGCTGCACCAGCCGCCCCACGGTCAGCACCCGGGCCAGACCGTCGACCCGGTCGGCGACCGGCCCGACCGGGCTGAAGGCGCGCAGGTTGACCCCGGAGGGCACGACCGTCATCCGGAACCGGGGCACCCCCATCGCGACCAGCTCGCGGACCTCGTCGCGGCTCTGCGCCACGACCCGGTCCACGGCCACGCCGAGGATCCGTTCGTAGTCCACCCGCCCGGCCGGGCTGGTGTCCTGCGCCCCCTGGTGGCGTCGCTTGACCGTGCCGAGCGCGTGGTAGGTCTGCACCACCGGCACCCCGGTCCGCCGGCCGGCGCTCAACGCGGCCAGGCCGCTCATCCAGAAGTGCGCGTGCGCCACCTCCGGCGTCCAGTCCCCGGAGCCCCACCGCTCGACCAGCCAGTCGGCGAAGGACTCCATGTAGGGCAGCAGGGTGTCCTTGCCGACCGGCTCGGGCGGGCCGGCGGGGACGTGCACCACCCGGTAGCCGTCCCCGGTGCGCACCGACTCCGGCACCGTGCCGGAGTCCCGGCGGGTGTAGACCCGCACGTCGTGACCGGCGGCGACGAGCGCGGCGGCCAGCTCCGCGACGTGGGTGTTCTGCCCACCGGCGTCCTCCCCGCCGAGCACGGCGAGCGGACTGGCGTGCTCCGAGATCATCGCGATGCGCATGCTTCCTCCTCCAGCAACCGGTCCCAGTCGGCGAGGAATCGCGCCAGGCCGTACCGGGCCCCGGCCGCCGCGCGGGCCTCGGCGCCCACCCGGCGGGCGGTCGCGGGGTCGGCCACGAACCGGTGGGCGGCCTCCAGCAGGGTGTCGATCCGGGTGGAGACCACACCCGCGTCGGGCGGGACGGCCACCACCGCCTCGGTGGTGGCCAGGGCGACCACCGGCATGCCGATCGCCATCGCCTCGATCAGGCTCAGTCCGAGCGAGGTCCACCGGCACAGGTGCAGGTAGGCCCGCCGCCGCGCCAGTTCCGCGTGCATCCGGTCCTGCGGCACGTCCTCGTGACCGGTCACCCGCTCCGGCGGCAGGCCCAGCCGGTCGGCCAGCCCGGCCACCCCCATGCCGAAGACGTCCAGCGGGGCGATCTCGGCGAACCGGGGCAGCAGGTCGGTGCCGGTGACCCGCCAGCGCCGGACCGGCTCGTTGATCACCACAGCCAGCCGGTCCAGCTCGCCGGTGTACGCCGCGCGCGGCGGCACGATGCCGTGCTCGACGACGGTGGTCCGGGTGCCACCGGTGTCCCAGAACAGCTGGTTGAACCCGGTGACGTGGGCGATCAGCAGGTCGTCGCGGTCGGCCATCGGGTGACGGGTGTTCGGCACGTCCCCCTTGGGGGTGTTGTGCTCGACGTAGACGGCGGGGACGTCCCGGCCGACCCGGCGGCCCAGCCACTCGCAGGCCAGGTCGTACTCCTCGGGCCGCTGGAGCACGACCAGGTCGACCTCGGCCCGGCGCAGGGCGGTCGGCGCCACCTCGACGGCACTGTCCGGCCAGGGGTAGGTACGGGCCCGCCCCCGCCCGTACGGACCCCGGTCCGGGGTGACCGGTACCAGGTAACGGTGCTTGCCGTGGACGAAGGAGGTGGTCCAGGAACCGTGTACGTGCCAGAGCAGGACGTTCACCGGTCACCTCCCCGCCAGCCCGCCCCGGACCCGCCGCCGGTGCGGCGGCCGGCGGGGACGCCGGCACGGTCGGCGACCGGAACGTCGGTACGGTCGGTGCCGGTGACGCCGAGCAGCCGGACCGCGGCGACCACCTCGGCCGGGTCGACCCCGGAGAGGCAGGGGTGACCGGGGACCGGGCACTGCGCGACGCGGCTGTCCCGGCAGGGCGCGGCGGCGTCGCCCAGCCGGACGGTGGGCACCCGGTAGGGGCCCCACTGCCCGAACGGCACGGTCGGCGCGAACAGGCTCACCACCGGCACGCCGAGCGCGGCGGCGAGATGGGCCGGGCCGGTGTTGCCGACCACCACGGCACCGGCGGCGGCGATGACGGCGGCGAGGTCGGCCAGACGGGTCCGGCCACCGAGGTCCACCCCACCGGCGCCGGCCACCCGGGCGGTCAGCCCGGTCTGCTCCGGTCCGCCGGTGACCACCACCCGGTGTCCGGCGGCGGTCAGCGCGGCGACCACGTCGGCGTGCACCCGGGCCGGACAGGCCCGGGCGGGCACCGAGGCACCGGGGTGCACCACCACGTACCCGGGCGGTCCGGGTGATGGTGGCAGCGCCTCCGGGCGCAGCCGCAGGACCGGTTCGTCCCCCGGTGGCAGGGCGAAGCCGGCCGCGGCGGCCAGGGACAGGGCCCGTTCCGGCTCCGGCACCCCGGTCGGCACCCGGTGCCGGACGTCCAGCAGCGAGCCCGGGTAGTCGTCGCTGACCGCGCTGATCCGTCGCAGCCCGGCCATCCGCAGCAACAGGGCCAGCGGCAGCGGCGACTGGTGGAACGAGGTGAAGACCACCGCCTCGTCCGCGTCCACCCCGGCGAGCCGGGCCAGCAGCGCGGCCATCCGTTCCCGGTCGACGGGGCCGGGGGCCGGGTCGATCCACGGCAGCGGCCACTCCACGACGTCGTCCACGCCGGGCAGCAGGTCGGCGGCGGCCCGCCCCCGGGGGCCGCAGAGCAGCACCACCCGACGCGCGCCCGCCGCGACCGCCCGGATCGCCGGGCCGGTGAGCAGCACGTCGCCGGCCGAATCGGTCCGGGCCACCAGCACCGTGCCGGCCCGCCGGGGCGCGGCGGGCACCACCGCGGCCCGCCGGCGCAGGATCTCCGTCACCGCGGCGGGCAGGTCGCGGGCCACCGTCGGCGCGGCGGCCACCTCCTCCGCCCGGGTGACCGGGGTCGGCACCAGCACCCCGGTCGCCCCGGCGGCCAGGGCGGCGGCCATGTCCCGGCCGATGTCCCCCACCAGCACGCACCGCTGCGGCGACGTGCCCAGCCGTCGTGCCGCCGCCCGGACGAGTCCGGGCGCGGGCTTCCGGCAGCCGCAGTCGTCGCCGTCGTCGTGCGGGCACACCTGCCAGGTGTCGAAGGGACCGAGCAGGTCCTCCACCCGGGCGTGCACCCGGCGCATGTCCGCCTCGGTGAACAGGCCACGGGCCAACCCCGACTGGTTGGTCACCACACCCAGCCGCAGGCCGGCGGAGCGCAGCCGGTCCAGCGCGGCCCGCGCCCCCGGCATCGGGCGGACCTTGTCCGGGTCGCCGTTGTACGGCACGTCCTCGACCAGGGTGCCGTCCCGGTCGAACAGGACGGCGTCGTACAGCGCCGGGGCGGTCCCGTCGGGCACCGGTCCAGCAGCCGGGTGTCCCCCGGCTGACCTGCGCTGATACCCCTCATGGCCGCCTCGCACGGGCGGCGGGTTCCCGAGCGTCGGGGGCGTAAACCTCACGCTCGGGGCGTACGCGTCGTCGGCGGCGCGGCCGGGTCGCGCGGACCGCGTCGGTGCCCGGCGCGGCTTGCGCGCCGCCGGCCGGGCTCGCCGACCGGCCTTACCCGGACGTCCGGAGAAGCTAACCGGTTACCACCCGCCCTGGTGGGGGTATGGGACCTGCGTGGCAATTGTGGAGAGAGTGGTCGGAGCACCCCCGCACCAGGTCTTCGAGGTTCTCGCCGACGGGTGGACGTACAGCGACTGGGTGGTCGGCACGGTGCACGTGCGGGACGTCGACGACGGCTGGCCGGCCGTCGGCACGCGGCTGCACCACCGGGCGGGGCCCTGGCCCTTCTCCCTCACCGACACCTCCACGGTGCTCGCCTGCGAACCCCCGCACCGGCTCGTCATCCGCGCCGGGCTCTGGCCCGCCGGGGAGGCGATCGTGGTCTTCACCCTCGAACCGGCCGGTCCGGACTCCACCCGCGTCCGCCTCGCCGAGGACTTCGCCGCCGGGCCGTTGCGCTGGGTCCGCAACAAGCTCAACGACCTCGTGCTGAAGCAGCGCAACAAGGAGACGCTCAACCGGCTGGCGGACATCGCGACCCGGCAGAAGGCCGGCCGGTGACCCGGAGCGTCCGGTGCCGCCGGTCCTCGCGCGGCCGGTCGTCGGGCCCGGTGGTCACCGCCGCCGGGGGCGACACGGTCGCGCCCACCCCGGCCGGGCCGGCCCGCCACCAGCGCTGAGCCGACCGTACCGGGCGGAGCCGGGGCGACCGGGGCCACGCGTGGTGAACCGCCCGAAGACTCACCGGGGAGCCCTGACAGCGGGACGCGCTCGGATGGCTACCCTTTCAGGAACACTTGCCGGCAAACTGAGGATGCTCGTCATGATCGAACCCGTACAGTTACCCTCGCCGTGGCGGGACGCGCGCCTGACGGTCGTGGTGCCGACCTACAACGAGGCGGGGAACCTCCCGGTGCTGGTGGAGCGGCTTCTCGCCCTTCCCCTCCCCGGGCTGCGGGTACTCGTCGCCGACGACAACTCTCCCGACGGCACCGGCGAGGTCGCCGACAAGCTCGCCATCGAACACCCCGGCCGGATCGAGGTCGTGCACCGCCCCGGCAAGGAGGGGCTCGGCCGCGCGTACGTGGACGGCATGACCCGGGCCTTGGCCGGTGGCGCCGAGTACGTCGCCCAGATGGACGCCGACCTGTCGCACCCGCCGGAGGCGCTGCCCGGCATGCTCGGCTCGCTGCTCTCCACCGGATCCGGCGTGGTGATCGGGTCCCGCTACGTCCCCGGCGGCGAACTGGACGAGGCGTGGCCGCTCTACCGCCGCGCGCTGAGCGGGTGGGCCAACCTCTACGTGCACACCCTGCTGCGGGTCCGGATCCGCGACCTGACCGCCGGCTTCAAGATCTGGCGGGCGGAGGCGCTGCGCGACATCGACCTCGACCGGGTGCAGTCCAACGGGTACAGCTTCCAGGTCGAGATGCACTACCTGGCGACGAAGCTGGGGCACACCATCCTGGAGGTGCCGATCCGCTTCGAGGAGCGTCGGGACGGCGTGTCGAAGATGACCACCGCCACCAAGATCGAAAGCGCGCTGATGCCGTTCCGGCTGCGCAGCCGGCACCGGGACATCGGCGGCGCCACGCCGCAGGAACTGGAGGCCGTACCGACCCGGGAGACGGAGGCCGCACCGGTCCAGCAGACGGAGGCGGCACCGGTCCGGGAGACGGAGGCCGCACCGGTCGAGGTGGTGGCACAACGTACGCCGGGGACGGCGGCGACCGGCAGCACGCCGCCGGCCGACACCGACGACCAGCCGCCGGCCGCCCTGCCCCGGGCCGGCACGGACGACGAATCGCAGGCGGCCACCCGGTAGGCGGTTCAGCGGTAGACGGCGCGGTTCGCCGCGCCGAGGGCCCGCGCGTAGAGGGCACCGGTCACCGCCCGGTCCCGGATCAGCGCCGCCCGCGCCGCGTTCGCCCCGGGCGCGCCGTGCACACCACCGCCCGGGTTCGCCGACGCGCTGGCCAGGTAGAGCCGGTCGATCGGGGTGTCCGGGCGGCCGAGGCCGGGCACCGGGCGAAGGAAGAGCTGCTGGTACGCGGCGGCCGTACCGCCACCGACCGCGCCGCCGACCAGGCTCGGGTTGCGCTCCTCGAGGTCCGCCGGGCCGGCCACGTACCGGCCCCGGATCCGGGCGCGGAAGCCGGGCGCGTGCCGTTCCAGCACCGCCTCGATCCGTTCCACGTGCCCGGCCACGTCCTCGGCCCGCCAGTCACGCCGGAACGGCAGGTGGGTGTACGCCCACAGTGACTCGGTGCCGGCCGGGGAGCGGGTCGGGTCGGCGGTGGTCATCTGCCCCGCCAGCAGGAACGGGTCCTGCGGGACCTCGCCGCAGGCCAGCGCCGTCGCGTACCGGGTCAGGCCGTTGAGGTCGGTGGCCAGGTGCACCGTCCCCGCGCCGGCCACCTCCGGGTTGGTCCACGGCACCGGGCCGTCCAGCGCCCAGTCGACCTTGACGGTGGAGCCGTCCCAGCGGAAGTGGGCCAGGTCCGCCACGAGTCGGGACGGCAGCCGGGCCGCGCCGACCAGGTCGAGGTAGAGCGCCGGCGCGGGCACGTCGGCGAGCACCGCCCGTCGGGCCCGCCAGTTCCGGCCGTCGACCGTGCGGACGCCCATCGCCCGTCCCCGGGCGACCAGCACCCGGTCGACGTGCGCGTCGTAGCTGATCCTTCCGCCCCGGGCGCGCAGCCGGGCGACCAGCGCGTCGGTGATCCGTTGTGCCCCGCCGACCGGCACCGGCCAGCCGACCTGCTGCCCGAGCATGGCCAGCAACCAGCCGTAGATGCCGGAGCCGGCGTCCTCGGGGGACAGGTCGGTGTGCAGGGCGCAGCCGGCCAGCAGCGCGGGGGCGCCCTCGCCGTCGAACAGTTCCGTGCCGAGCTGACGGACCGGCAGGACCAGCCGCCGGGCCAGCCGCAGGACGCCGGCCGTCCGCAGCCGGGCGAGCAGCTCCAGCCCGTTGCGCACCGGCGGGAACGGGGTGAACAGCGCGTCCACCAGGGGCCGGGAGATGGTCCGCCAGTCCGCGTACGACTCCAGCCAGCGGTCCCCGTCGCCGGGCGCGAACGCCGCCAGCGACGCCGCGGTGCGCTCCGGGTCGCGGTTGAGCACCGCCGCCCGCCCGTCCGGCAGCAGGTGCGCCAGCACGTCCGGCGCGTGCCGCCAGGCCAGGCCGTGCTCGTCGAGGGCGAGCCGGCGCAGCACCGGCGAGGCGTACCCGAGGGGGTAGAACGAGCTGTAGAGATCGCTGAGGTAGCCGGGGGCGGTGACCTCGGCGGAGCGGACCGCGCCGCCGGGCGCGCCGGTCGCCTCCAGCACCAGGACGTCCCACCCGGCATCGGCGAGCAGGTTAGCGGCGACCAGTCCGTTGTGACCGGCACCGACGACCACGGCATCCGCGCGCTCCGCGCCGGACCCGGTCTCCGCGTGGACGCTTGGCCGCATGGGGGACATCATCCGGTGGCGCTACCCCCGGGACAACCGGCGAAACGCGTTTGTCCGGCCCGACCCCGGGCATCCAGCGCGCCATGTGGCGGGTGGAGCAGCTCATCGGCGGAGTGTGGGGC
Organism: Micromonospora sp. NPDC023956; assembly: GCF_040639195.1. Lineage (NCBI taxonomy): Bacteria > Bacillati > Actinomycetota > Actinomycetes > Micromonosporales > Micromonosporaceae > Micromonospora > Micromonospora sp. NPDC023956. The sequence continues at coordinate 159,079 of NZ_JBEZZN010000009.1, read as the reverse complement.
GCGGGCGGGGCGGGCGGCGAGTTCGTCGTGACCGATCCGGCGGACGGCACCGACGTCAGTGTCGTACCGGTGGCCACCGAGGACGAGGTGGCCAAGGCGGTCGGCGCGGCGCGCGGCGTGGCGGCGACGTGGGCGGCGACCGACCCGGCGGACCGGGCGGCGGCCCTGCGCCGGGCGGCCGACGCGGTCGAGGCGGTCGCCGAGGACCTGGCGCAGGCGACCACCGCGGAGATGGGCAAGCCGCTGCTCGACGCCCGGGGCGGTGTGGCGGCGGGGATCGCCACCCTGCGCCAGTACGCCGAACTGGGACCGCTGCGGGGCGGCCGGACCCTGCACGGCGGGCGGGACGCGGTCGACTTCATGGCCCCCGAGCCGCGTGGTGTGGTCGCGGTGGTCACCCCGTGGAACGACCCGGTGGCGGTGGCCTGCGGGTTGCTCGGCGCGGCCCTGGTCACCGGCAACGTGGTGCTGTTCAAGCCCAGCGAGCGCACCCCGGCGACCGGCTGGCTGCTGGTCCGGGCGCTCGACGGGGAACTGCCGGCCGGCGTGCTGTCCCTGCTGACCGGGGACGCGCGGGTCGGCGCCGCGCTGGCCGCGCAGGAGGTCGACGTGGTGGCGCACGTGGGCTCCTCCACCGCCGGCCGGGCGATCGCCGCAGCCTGCGCCCGCACCGGCGCCAGGGCGCTGCTGGAGAACGGGGGCAGCGACCCGCTGATCGTCGATGCCGGGGTGGACCCGGTATGGGCCGCCGGGCAGGCGGCCATGGGTGCGTTCGCCAACGCCGGGCAGATCTGCGTGGCGGTGGAACGGATCTACGTGCACCGGGAGGTGGCCGGCGACTTCCTCCCCGCCCTGGTCGACCTGGCCCGGGCGATGCGGGTCGGGCCGGGGCAGGACGGGGAGACCGAGATCGGTCCGCTGGTGGACCGACGGCACCGGGACCACGTGCACGGACAGGTGCTGGCGGCGGTGGCCGAGGGCGCCCGCGTCCGCACCGGTGGGAAGGTGCCCACCGGACCGGGGGCCTTCTATCCGCCGACCGTGGTCACCGAGTGCACGGACCGGATGACGCTGGTACGCGAGGAGACCTTCGGTCCGGTCGCGCCGGTGCTGGTGGTGGACTCGTTCACCGAGGCGCTGGGGCGGGCGGCGTGTTCGCCGTACGGGCTGGCCGCCACCGTGCTCACCCGTTCGATGGGCCACGCGCAGCGGGCGTGGCGCGAGCTGCCGGTCGGCACCGTCAAGGTCAACGCGGTCTTCGGCGGCGCACCGGGCGGTGCCGCACAACCGCGTCGCGGCAGCGGCCAGGGCTTCGGGTACGGGCCGGAGCTGCTCGACGAGTTCACCACCACGAAGGTGGTACACCTGGGCGCCCCGGGTGGCGGACACTGGTGAGCCGGTGCCCGCCACCCGGAACCGGGTTCAGTCCCCGCGCGCCTTGCGGGTCCGCCGGTCGTTGGCCCGGCGGATCGCGTCGACCAGTTCCGGCTTGGTCATCCGGGACCGGCCCCGGACGTCCAGCTTGCGGGCGACCTGCATCAGATGCTCCTTGGTCGCGTTCGCGTCCACCCCGCCGGCGGTCGGTGCCCGTCGGGCGGGCCCGCCCCCGGCGGCCTGCCGGTCGCTGGGCCCCTTGCGCCCCTTCGGCTCCCAGTGGTCACCGACCTTCTCGAACTCGTGCTTGAGCGCGGCGAAGGCGGTGCGGTGCGCCCGTTCCCCCTCGCCGTACGTCTCCACTGCTGAATCGTGCGTCTTGGCCCAGGTCCGTTGCGCCTTCTCAGGAGAGCGCCGGACGGTGCTGGGCAGGACCTCGCGCCCTGGCATGTCGTCCTCCTCCGCGTCGGGTGCTTCGGGTTGACCGTTCCCTGTCCGGGCAGGGGCAAACGGTGCGTCCACGTTTGTCGGGTCGCCGGCCCGGGTACCGCCGGGTTCCGGTCCGGCGCGGGCCGACCAGCCCGCCGGGGCGCGCCGGACGGCCGGGGTGCGGCGGCGACGGCAGGGAGCGGTCATGGCAGCGACGACGACGGAGCCGACCGCACCGGCCGGCGGAGGACGCGAGCTGCGGGTGCCCCGACGGTTGCGGCAGCTGAGCTGGTCCACCTGGCGGGGCGTGCTGGTCCGCAGCGGCCAGAACTTCGTCAAGGACAACTGCGCGGACTGGGCGGCGGCGCTGACCTACTACGGCGTGCTCGCCCTCTTCCCCTCGATCGTGGTGGTGGTGGCCCTGGTCGGGCTGGTCTCCGAGGGCGAGCGGACCGTGGACACCCTACTCGACCTGGCCCGGGACGTGGGGGCCGGGTCGGTGGTGGCCAACGAGAGCGTGGTCGGGGTCGTCGAGGGCGTGGTGGACCAGCGGGCCGGGGTGAAGGCGCTGCTCAGCTTCGGTCTGCTCGGCGCGCTCTGGTCGGCCTCGGGCTTCATCGGCGCGTTCACCCGCGCCTCCAACGCGATCTACGGCGTCGAGGAGGGCCGGCCGTTCTACCGGCTGCGTCCGTTGCAGATCGGTCTGGCCGGGGTCTCCCTGGTGCTGCTGGCGGTGGTGGCGAGCGGGTTGATCGTCAGCGGTCCGGTGGCCGAGGCCGTCGGCAACCTGCTCGACCTCGGCGACGCGCCGCGGATCGCGTGGAGCGTGGCGAAGTGGCCGGTGCTCGCCACGGTCCTGATGGTGCTGCTGTCGCTGCTGTTCTGGATCGCCCCGAACGTGCGGCAGCCCCGGTTCCGCTGGCTCACCGTCGGTGGCGCGGTAGCCCTGCTGGCCTGGACCCTCGTCTCCTTCGGCTTCGGCCTGTACGTCGCCAACTTCGGCTCGTACGACGTCACCTACGGCAGCCTGGGCGCGGTCATCGCGTTCCTGGTGTGGCTGTACCTGTCGAACTGCGCGCTGATGTTCGGGGTGCAGATCAACGCCGAACTCCAACGCGGCCGGATGATGCAGGCCGGCGTCCCCGCACCGGAGGAGCCGGTCCTCACCCCGAAGCGCGCCGCCGCTCCGTGACCGCAGCGGCCCCCGCGTCCGGAGGCGCCGGCCGGGGCGGAGCGGTTTATCCCCGTCCCGACCGGGTAGCGCAGTAAGCATGGAACGAGGCAGCAACAAGCACGGACCTCGGCTCGACGAACAGATGAGCCAGGAGGTCAGTGGCCTGGTGCAGGGTCCGGGGGTCGGTGGCTCCCGGGTCGACGAGTTCCGCGAGGCGGAGCCGGCCGGTGAGGACCAGCCGGGTACGACCACCGTACCGGCGGGCGAGTCACGCACCGGAGCGCCGCAGGGAATGAGTTCCACCGACGTCGAGCAGCGCAGCCGACTCGGCCGGTTCATCGGCCTGTCGGCCCTGCCCGGCGACCGGGAGACGCTGCTCGGCAGCGCCCGGCAGAACGAGGCGCCCGACGACGTCCTCGCCGAGCTGGCCCGGCTGCCGGCCGGCACCCGGTACCGCACCGTGTCCGAGGTGTGGGCGGCACTGGGCCACAAGAACGAGACGCAGCGCTGGTGAGCGGCCGAGTCGCCCCCGACCCGAGCCGACCTGGCAGATGAGGAGGATGCCCTGATGAGTGGCGTAATGGAGCACATCGACGTGGACGTCCCGATCCGTACCGCGTACGACCAGTGGACGCAGTTCGAGGAGTTCCCTCAGTTCATGGAGGGCGTGCAGGAGGTCCGGCAGCTCTCCGACACGATGACCCACTGGACGGTGGAGATCGCCGGGGTGAAGCGGGAGTTCGACGCGCAGATCACCGAGCAGCTCCCCGACGAGCGGGTCGCCTGGAACTCCACCGGCGGGGCCGACCACGCCGGCGTGGTGACCTTCCACCGTCTCGACGAGGGGCACACCCGGGTGACCCTCCAGCTGGAGTTCGAGCCGCACGGTCTGGTCGAGCAGGCCGGCGACAAGCTCGGCATCGTCGACCGCCGCGCCAAGGGCGACCTGGAACGGTTCAAGTCGTTCATCGAGCGGCGCGGCCAGGAGACCGGTGCCTGGCGGGGCAAGGTCGACCGGCCCCAGCCCTGAGACATCCGTACGCGTCACGACGGCCGCCGGTGCATCCGGCGGCCGTCGCCGTGCCCGGGGCGGGCGCCGGGACGGTTTGCCGGGATGGGCCGGGGGTACGGCGATGGCATGACCGACAACGACGGCGCCGTGTGGCGTGACGAACAGCGGCTCCCGCTCAGCGAGCTGGACAAGGTGGTGGCGACGTCCCCCGGCGACGGGCAGGCCGACGACGTGACCGGCAACGACGCGGGCTACGAGTCCGCCTTCGGGCACGGGCCGGTCCCGGCGGACGGGCACACCACCGCCGAGGGCGACCACGGTCGGGAGGCGACCGACGAGCAGCGGGCGTACCGGCCCTCACCGACCGGCCGCACCGGCCCCGACGTCTGATCCCGGCGCAGCGCGCTGAGGTGGTTGCCCGGGCCCCGGCCACCGGTTGTCGACGGGGAGGGGTTTCCTGCTACCACCTCAGCCGGGCGGTACGGCTCACACCGGTCGGGTCCGGAACGACCGGCCGGTGGCGGCGAGTTGCAGGGCGATCAGCGCGACGGCGAGCACGACGAGCGCCGGGCCGAGCGTCTCGACCGAGGTCCGGCCGATCAGCACCCCGATCGCGGCCGGACCGAGGGCGCCGCCGAGGCCGGCGACGGCGATCTGCACCCCGATGGCCCGGTCGGCGTGTGCCCCGCCCACCCGGTCGGCGGTGGTCAGGGTGAGCAACGGGAAGACCGGGGCGGCGGCGAAGCCGATCACCGCGAGACCGGCCACCGCCAGCCAGGCCGGGCCGGGGAGCGCCACCAGGACGGCCCCGACGGCGAGGCCGACCAGGCTCCCCCACAGCACCCGTCCGCTGCCGAACCGCTCGGCGATCACGCCCTGGACGACCCGGCCCACGAAGAGACTGGTCCAGTACCCCGAGACGCAGATGCCGGCCGCCGCCGCACCCAGTCCCCGCCCTTCGGTGAGCAGCAGGAAGGCCCAGAGCCCGGCGCCGATCTCGATGGCGGCGTAGACGCCGAAGCCGAGGGCGCCCAGCCAGACCGCCGACAGCCGCAGCGTCTGCCGGACCGGCACGCTGGCCGGGCGGGCGGTCCGGCCGGCCGCGGGGCCCCGGTCCCCCCAGGCCCGGACGGTCAGCGCGAACGCCACGGCCAGGGCGAGCTGACCGGCGGCGACCAGACCGTACCCCCAGCGCCAGGAGAGACCGGCGCCGATCGCCCCGGTCATGATCAGCGGACCGAGGGCCACCCCGAGGCCGAAGAAGGCGTGCAGCCAGTTCATGTGGCGGGGGCCGAACGCCCCGGCGGCGTACGCGTTGAGCCCGGAGTCGACCGCCCCGGAGCCCAGCCCGAGCACGAGGGCGCAGCACACCACCACGGCCAGGCCGGGCGCGAGCGCGTACCCGGTGAGCGCCAGGCTGGCCAGCAGGGTGCTCCCGGCCAGCAGCCGGCCGACCCCGAGCCGGGCGATGCCGAAACCGGCGAGGAGGCTGGAGGTCAGGTAGCCGGCGGTGCCGGCGGTGAGCGCCACGCCGACCGCCTCGGTCGGCACCCCGAAGTCCGACCGCATCGCGGGCCAGCCGACCCCGAGCAGTCCGTCCGGCAGGCCCAGGCTGACGAAGGCGAGGTAGGCGAGCAGGAGCAGCGAGGCTCGCGGGGAGGTCGGCACGACCGGCCATCCTGCCCGATCCGGCCGGCGTTGGCAGTGGTAAATACCACGCCGCCTGCGGGAAGCAGCAGCGACGCGGCCGGAGATCCGGACAGGTCATCCAGAATCGGCCGAACGGACGAAGGGCAATCCGGGCATCACGCGCAAGACTGTCGGGATGCAACAGGGCAGTAGCTTTCTCAGCGTTCGTCAGCGCCGCCTGGCATGGCTCGGCTTCCTCCTCGCCGCGCTCCAGGCGCCGGTCTCCGCCTGGCTCGTCCCCGACGGCTCGTGGCTGTTCAGCGTCTGTGTCGCGATGCTGATCGCGACAGTGATCATCGCGGACGACGCCGGCCGACGCCGGCCGGCCGACGTGCGCAGCGGCGAGCGGGGCTGACTCAGCCGGTGCGGTCCGGGCGGGCCTCGTGTCCCGGACGTCCCCTGGTCCGCCGCCGCTCCTTCATCTCCGCCTCGTAGAGGTGCCGCCGGCCCTGCGCCAGCTCGTCGCGGGCCTGCCGGTCCAGCTCCCGGAAGAGGGCGTAGTACCCGTCGTCGAAGTCCTCGACGATCTGGAACGTCCACCGGCCGGCGATGACGTTGCGGCCGAGCAGTTCCTCGGCGATCCGGTCGGCGATCCCGTCGTGTCCGGCGGCGCGGAACCGTTCGACGGCGTCGTCGAGCATCAGGTCGGCATGGCCGATCAGCTGGTGCAGCGTGTAGAGGTGCCCCCGCGCCCGTTCGACGGTCTCCAACGCCTCGCTGAGCTTGCCGAGCGCGGCGACCGTCCCGTCGTCCAGTCCGGCGGGTCGGCGGTGCCGCTCGTCCGGTCCGTCCCCGTGTGGTGCCATCCGTGCCTCCGTTCGCGGTCCAGGTCGTCGCGGGTAGTGCCCGGATGTGGAGCAGGTCACGCATGTCCGGGCAAACTCCACCCGGCGGCCGAGCCGGCCCCCACCGTCCGGACGAGGTCGGGCCGCTCCCGGCGGGACTACTCTCGTTTCCCATGTACGCGCAGTTCAGTGGGGCTCCGACCGCCGGCACGGCGGTGGGCGTGGCACGGGCCTCCATCGCCGCCCTGACCGTGTCGGTCGGCACGGCGGGCCTGGCTGCCGCCGTCCGTCGGCCCGATCTGCTCGCCCAGGTCGACCAGCACGCCGCCGCCGTCCGGGACAGCCTCGACGGCGACCGCCGCCCGCTCACCCTGGCCGCCCTGGCCGGGTACGCCGACGGCGTCCGCGCGGCAGCCGCGGAGCACGGCTGGGTCCCGTCCAGCGGGCCGGCCGACTGGACGGCCCCGGACTGGGTGCTGACCCGGCTGCTGGCGGTCTGCGCGCTGGCCCGGCCGATCTCGACGCCCGCCTGACCCCGGTCGGTCCCCTCGGCGCCACGTGCGGGGAGGACGCCCGTACCGGACGCCCTCCCCTGGTCGTGCCGCACCCGGTCCTCACTCGGCGCGACGGAACTGCTGGGTCTCCTCCCCCATCGCCCCCGAGCGGTACGGGGTCGCCGAGGCGCTGGCCGCCTCGCCCGTCCCCGACGGCATCCGGGGCGCACCACCACGGTCGGCCATCTGCCGCTCGGTGTCGCTGCGTCCGGCCGCCTGGGCCTGCCGCTGCATCTGCACCGCCCGGGACTCCTCCGCGGCCCGGTCCAGCCAACGGTCCCAGCGGGCCTGCATGGGCTTCACCAGACCACCACCGACACCGATGATCAGGATGCCGGCCACGGTGGCGAGCACCGCGATCAGCACCGGGGTGGTCACCGTGGTCGCGATACCCACCTGGTTCAGCGCGGCGATGACCCCGAGCGCGAGGATGAACACCGCCGTCAGGTCGGCGAGCACCTTGCCGTACGAGAGCCCACCGAGCGCCCCGCTGACGAGATCCCGCACCGCGTTGGCGATCGCCGCGGCCACCACCACGATGACGATCGCGACGAAGGCCCGGGGCAGCCACGCCACCACGCCCGAAATCAGGTCGCTGATCGCGTTAGGCCCCCACACCCCGAACGCGAACTGCAGGGTGAACAGCAGCACGGCGTAGTACGCCAGTCGGGCCAGGATGTCACTGGCGTCGTACCGGGTGCGTTCCAGCGCCCGTTTGATGCCACCCCGTTCGACCGCCCGGTCGAACCCCACCCGCTCGAGCACCGTGTCCACGACCTTGAGCACCGCGCGGGCAATGATCCAGCCCACCACGAGGATCGCGATGAAGGCGATGGCCCTCGGTACGAAGAGCAGCACCGACCTCCACATGTCGGTCAGGGCGTCGCCGATGTCGACCTGCCTGACCGCGAGGGTTTTGCGCATGTTGTCCCTCCTGTCGCCTGGTCTGCGCCGCCCGCATACCCGGCCGAAGAAGCACCAACCCGCAGCGGCACCAGCCAGTTTCCGGACATGTCGCCCCTGGTCGGGACGGTGGTGCCGGAACCCCCCGGGACACCGCCGGGGGCGCGACCGGAACGCCACGGGACGGCGCCGGATAGGCTGCGTCACATGCCAGGCACGGTCGGGCACGTTCCCGCTTCACCCGCCCCGATCCCGCGGGCCGCCAGCGTCGGTACGGCGGCACTCGTGCTCGGCCATCCGTGGTCCGACACACCACTCGGTCCGATCGAGCGGTGGGACCCGGCGGTCCGGGCCGTCGTCGACCTGCTTCTCGCCTCGCCGGTGCCGATGGCGCTGACCCTCGGCGCGGAGTTCCGGCTGCTCTACAACGACGGGTACGCCGAGCTGGTCGGCGCGGCCCACCCGGCGGTCGGCCGCCCGGCGGCCGAGGCCTTCGCCGGTGTGTGGGCCCTTCCCGGCATCGGTGACCTGGTCGAACGCACCTTCCACGAGGGCGTCTCCACGCTCGAGAAGGAGTCGATCCTGCCGATCGTGCGGCACGGCACCGGCCGGGTCGAGCAGGCGGTCTTCACCCGGGGCTGCTCCCCGGTGCGGGACAGCGGCGGGCGGGTGGTCGGCGTACTGACCGTGGCGGCCGAGACCACCCAGGTCACCGAGCAGCTACAGAGCCTGAGTGAACTGGCCGCCGCCCTCTCCGGCACGCTCACCCTGGACGACGTGGCCCGGGTCGCGCTGCGGTACGCGCTCGACTCGTTCGACGCCGACCGGGTGTCCTTCGGGGTCGACGACGGCGGCGGCTGGCGCATCGTCCGCCGGGTCCGGGGCGAACTGCTCGACGAGGCCGACGAACGGCTGCCCCCGCTCTGGCGGCGCGCACCGGATACCTCACCACTGCCGCTGGTGGTCTCCGCCCGCAGCGGGGTGCCGCAGTTCACCGCGGACGGCCAACCGCTCGCGGCGGCGGCGGCCGACCGGCACGACCAGAAGATCCGGGCCCTGGCCGCGCTGCCGCTGCGGACGCCGGTGCTGCGCGGCGGGCTCAGCGTCGGGTACCAACGCGCGCACTCGTGGTCGGCCGCCGAACGGGCACTGCTGGCGGCCTCGGCCGAGCTGGTCGCCCAGGCCGGCGAGCGGGCCCGCCGCTTCGAGACCCAGCACGGCACCGCCCAGCTGCTGCAACGCAGCATGCTCCCGGAGCACCTGCCGGACCTGCCCCGACTGCGCATCGCGGCCCGCTACGACCCGGGCGTGGACGGCAACGCGGCCGGAGGTGACTTCTACGACGCCTTCGTCCTGCCCGACGGCGGGCTGGGCGTCGTCCTCGGTGACGTCGCCGGCCACGACGTGCAGGCCGCGGCCCGGATGGGGCAGGTACGGGCGGCGCTGCGTGCCCTGGCGCTGACCGACCCGCGTCCGGACGCCGTACTGGCCGGGCTGGACCGGCTGGTCGCCAGCCTGGGGGCCGAGGCCGGCACGTACGAGCTCTTCGTGACCGTCGTCTTCGGGGTGATCGACGCCGGGCGGGAACGGCTCACCCTGGCCAGCGCCGGGCACCCCGCCCCGCTGCTGCGCCGCTGTTCCTCCCCCGACGCCGAGCCCACCGCCGAGTACCTGGACGTGCCGACCGGCGCGCCGCTGGGCCTGGGTTGCCGGCCCGACACCACCACGGTGCGCTTCGCGCCGGGCGACACCCTGCTGCTGTTCAGCGACGGGGTGGTCGAGCGGCGGCGGCAGAGCCTCTCGGTGGGTCTCACCGGGCTGGCCGAGGCGGTGGCCGGTGCGGCCAGCGGCGACCCCCGGGCGCTCTGCGCGGTCGCGACCGCCGCGGTGCCCGACGCGACCGAGGACGACGTGGCGGTCCTCGCCGTGGAACACGCGCTGATGCCGAGCCGGTCGGCCAGCATGGAGGTCCCCGCCGAACCGACCGCGCCGAGCCGGGTGCGGCACTGGATGACCGGGCAGCTCGCCGACTGGCGGGTGCCCGAGTCGGTCATCGGCGCCGCCGTCCTGTGCACCAGTGAGCTGACCACCAACGCCCTGCTGCACGCCGGCACCGCCGCCCGGGTCGAGATCGACCTCAGCCCCGAGCGGCTGCTGGTGTCCGTCGCGGACTCCGGAACCCGGGGGACCGTGACGAAGGCGCAGACCGACACGTTGAGCAGCCGGGGCCGCGGACTGGGACTGATCGAGCAGCTCAGCGACGCGTGGGGGACGGATCCGACGGTACGCGGCTCTACGGTCTGGTTCGAGATCCTCATTCCGCCGGGGTGAGGTCGCCGGGCGGCGCGTCCGCCCCGACAGAAGGGAAGGCGATGGCCGCCGCGCGCCCCGAGGGTGTCCTGTTCGACGTCGACGGCACCCTGGTCGACACCACGTACCTGCACACGGTGGCCTGGTGGGAGGCGCTGCGCCGGTGCGGCCACCCGGTACCGATGGCGCTGATCCACCGCTCGATCGGGATGGGCTCGGACCGTCTCCTCGACCACCTGCTCGGGCCGGAACGCGACCGGACCGAGGACGACCGGGTCCGGGACGTCCACGACAGTCTCTTCCTCGGGTACGCGGAGCGGCTGACGCCGCTCCCCCACGCCGCCGACCTGCTGCGGGCCTGCGCCGAACGAGGGCTGCGGGTGGTGCTCGCGACCTCTGCGGCCGAGCAGGAGGTCCGGGCGCTGCGCGCCGCGCTCGACGCCGACGACGTCGTCGACACCGTCACCTCGTCGGCGGACGCGCGCCGGAGCAAGCCCGCGCCGGACATCCTGGTCGCCGCGCTGGAGCAGTCCGGTCTGGCCGCCGGGCGGGTGGTCTTCGTCGGTGACTCGGTCTGGGACGTGGCCGCCGCCGGCCGCCTCGGCATCCCCTGCATCGGCCTGACCTGCGGCGGAACCGGTCGCGCCGAGCTGGCCGGGGCCGGCGCGGTCGAGGTCTACGACGACCCGGGTGCGCTGCTGGCCAACCTGACGGACTCCTCCGTCCTGCACCGGCGACATGACGACATCGACGCCGATCTGAACATGAAGGCATAGCCACGCCGTCCACGGGGCACAGTTGCTCTCCGCCTGCCCGGGCACCACGGGTCAGACGAAGGGTGGAGTCGTGGAACCGGTGGACGTCGCTTTCGCGGTACTCGGGATCGGCGCGTTGCTGGCCGGGATCCTGCCCCGGATGCTGGAACAGCGTCCCCTCTCCATGCCGATCGCCTTCCTCGGCCTCGGCATGCTGATCTTCCTGCTGCCCACCGGGCTGCCCGTCCCGGACCCCCTGGCCCACCCGGCCGTCGCCACCCACCTCACCGAGATCGGTGTGATCGTCGCCCTGATGGGCGCCGGCCTCAAGATCGACCGTTCGTTCGGCTGGCGACGCTGGTCCTCCACCTGGCGGCTGCTCGCCATCGCGATGCCGCTGTGCATCGCGGCCGTGGCGCTGCTCGGCTGGTGGTGGGCCGGGCTCGTGCCGGCGGCCGCGCTGCTGCTCGGGGCGGCGCTCGCCCCGACCGACCCGGTCCTCGCCGCCGACGTGCAGGTGGGCGAGCCGAACGACGTGGAGGACTCCGAGGACGAGGTCCGTTTCGCCCTCACCTCCGAGGCGGGCCTGAACGACGGTCTGGCCTTCCCCTTCGTCTACGCGGCCATCGCCATCGCCTCCACCAGCCTCGCCCCGGCGGACTGGCTGGCCCACTGGTTCACCGTCGACCTGCTCTGGAAGGTCGGCGCCGGGGTGGCCGGCGGACTGCTGGTCGGCTGGCTGCTCGGCAAGCTCTTCTTCCGCGCGCCGAGCGAGCTGCGGCTGGCCCGGCACGCCGAGGGGTTCCTCGCGCTGGCCGCGACGTTCCTGGCGTACGGGCTGGTCGAGCTGATCGGCGGGTACGGCTTCCTCGCCGTCTTCGTGGCCGCACGGGCGATCCGGTCGGCGGAGCGGACCCACGAGTTCCACACCGTCCTGAACGACTTCGCCGAGCAGGTGGAGCGGCTGCTGACCGTCCTGCTGCTCCTGCTCTTCGGCGGCGCCGTGGTGGGCGGCCTCCTGGCCCCGCTGACCTGGCCGGCGGCCCTGGTCGGGCTGGCTCTGATCTTCGTGGTCCGACCGCTCGTGGGTTGGCTGTCGCTGCGCGGCGCGCCCGGCCGGCCGGCCGAGCACTGGGTGATCGCCTCGTTCGGTATCCGGGGGGTGGGCTCGTTCTACTACCTGGCGTACGCCACCACGAAGGCGGACTTCCCGCAGGCCGACCTGGTCTGGGCCACCGCCGGCCTGGTGGTGATCGTCTCGGTGGTGGTGCACGGGGTGGCGGCCACGCCGGTGATGCAGGTGCTCGACCGGGCCGGCGAACGCACCCCGAGCCCGGCACGCCCCGAGCCGGCCCTCCCCTGAGCCGGCCCCGGTCCTCGGCGGGTCAGGTGGTGAGCCTGCGGGCCAGGGCCCGGCCCAGGTCGCGACCGGAGAGCCAGGCGCTCTGCACCCGGGGCTTGCCGAAGGCGTCACCGGCCAGCCCCACACCGTCGTCGTCCAGGTGGTACGTCCCGGACAGCCCGACCGCCGGCTTCGCGTACGTCCAGCGGTGCACGTGCACGTGGTCGGCCGGTTCGGGAAGGGCGAGCAGGTCCCGCACGGCCTCCTCGACGCCCGCCGCGGCGGCGGTCGGCTGGAGCAGGTACCGCCCGGCGAACTCGGCGGTGGTGTGGGCGACCAGCACCGGTGCGCCGTCCCCGCGCCGATCGCCGTCGTCGCAGAGCACGGTCAGCACGGGGTGGTCGTTGACGAACGCCCCGGCGAAGTCGGGCCACCGGCGGTGCGGGAAACGCAGCACCGTGGTGAGCGTGGACGTCCACTGCTGAGCCTGCACCGCCCGGGTCGCGTCGGCCAGCGTGGGGTCGAGCAGCAGCGCCGCCTGCGGACCCGGCATGGCGAGCACCACGGCCTCGCACGGGGTGCCGTCGACGCTCGGTCCCGGCTCCACCGCGAGCACCAGCCGGTCGACCACCACCGGGAGTCCGGCCGCCAGGTCGGTCACCAGGGACCGCAGGCCGCCGGGGGCCGCCCACCGCATCGGTCCGGGTGCCGCGCGCCGGCCGTCCGCCCCGTGGGCGACGAAGGTGTCGGTCCACTCCCGGGCCAGTCCGGCCGCCCGCCAGCCCTCGACGACGCGGGCGAAGTCCGGATCGCTGACGGTGAAGTAGGCGGCGCCGATGTCGGCGGGGCGCCCGTCGAAGCGCTTGCTGGCCATCCGGCCGCCGACGACCCGGGCCCGTTCCCGGATCTGCACCGGCACGCCGGCCGCCACCAACTCCCGCGCGCACGCCACACCGGCAATGCCGGCTCCGACCACGATCACCCGCGCCCGTTCCCCAGTCATCGCGTGATCGTATGTGCCGGCGGAGGGCTGCCGGGCCGGCACGCCGGGGGCATGAAGCAACCCGACGGAGGGTACTGGCACACCTGTTCGAGGAAAGGTGGAGACGATGACCGACCGCGACAGCAGTGCCCACGCCAACCCCCGTGGGGCGATCAAGGACCCGGACGAGTGGGTGACCGGCGACGAGCCGCCGACGGCGGCCCAGGAGTCGTACCTGGCGACGCTCTCCCGGGAGGCCGGCACGGAGGTGCCGGACGGGTTGACCAAGGCGGAGGCGGCCCGGCGGATCGACGCGTTGCAGGAGGAGACCGGTCGGGGTCAGTGACCCGACCGACGGGGCAGGCGGTGCAGCTCGACCCGGTCGAGCCGCCCCGCCGTCACCCGGGCGGTCAGGTACGTGGCGTACGGCTGAGCCCGCCGGTCCGTGGGTGACCCGGGGTTGAGCAGCCGCAGACCGGTCGGCGCGACGGTGTCCCACGGGATGTGCGAGTGCCCGAAGACGAGGAGATCGCAGTCGCCGAAGGTGGCGGCGCACCGGGCCTCCCGACCGGCACGCGGGCCGGTCTCGTGCACCACGGCCACCCGGAGTCCGGCCAGCTCGACCCGGGCCACCTCGGGCAGCCGGGCGCGCAGCGGCGGGCCGTCGTTGTTGCCGTACACGGCGACCAGCCGGCGGGACCGGGACTCGACGGCGTCCAGCAGCGCCTCGTCCACCCAGTCACCGGCGTGCAGGACCACGTCCGCGGCGTCGATCGCCGCCCAGAGCGGTTCGGGCAGGTCCCGGGCCCGCTTGGGCACGTGCGTGTCCGCCGTGATCACCACCTGCACACGATCCTCCCGCCCCCTGTCCCGTCCAGCATCCCCCACCGGTCCCGACCTGTCGCGGCGACCATGAGGTTGCCGGCAGCCGCGGCGCGCAGGGGCCGGGGGCGGACGGGCCGGGGGCGGACGGACCGGGGGCGGGCGGGCCGGGAAGCGCGCCGAGGAGAGAGGGCGGGAGCCCGGGGGGCGCGGCAGCGAGGAGCCGGAGCCGGGGGTCTTCACTTCGGGGAGGACGGGCCGTACGGTGGAGGAGCGTGGGAGCGCTTCCATTGGGCATGTCCGATAGGAGAGGGAATTGAGGATCCATCCCCGGCTCGTCGCGGCGACCGCCGCCACGGCCGCCTTCGCCGCCGCGACGACGATCGCGGTCGGCGCGCTCCGGCCGCCGGCCGCCACCGCGGCCGAATCCGCGTTCTACGTCGACCCGCAGACCTCCGCCGCCGCCTGGGTCGCCGCCAACCCGGGCGACTCGCGGGCGGCGGTGATCCGCGACCGGATCGCCCGCGTCCCGCAGGCCCGCTGGTTCACCACCACCAACACCGCGACCGTCCGCGCGGAGGTGGACGCCCTGGTCGGTGCCGCCGCCACGGCCGGGAAGATCCCGATCCTGGTGGTCTACAACATCCCCAACCGCGACTGCAGCGGAGCCAGCGGCGGTGGAGCACCCAACCACACCGCCTACCGGCAGTGGGTCGACCAGGTCGCCGCCGGGCTGGCCGGCCGCCCGGCCACCATCGTCCTGGAACCGGACGTCCTGCCGTTGATGACGACCTGCCAGAACGCCGGCCAGCAGGCCGAGACGAAGGCGTCGATGGCGTACGCCGGCAAGCGGCTCAAGGCCGCCTCGGCGCAGGCCCGGGTGTACTTCGACGCCGGGCACTCCGCCTGGCTCTCGCCCGCCGACATCGCCGCCCGCCTGGTCGGCGCGGAGATCGCGACCAGCGCGGACGGCATCTCGGTCAACGTGTCGAACTACCGCACCACGGCCGAGGCCGTCCCGTACGCCAAGCAGGTGATGGCCGCCACCGGGGTCAGCGGGCTCCGGGCCGTCGTCGACACCAGCCGCAACGGCAACGGGCCCTCCGGCTCGCAGTGGTGCGACCCGCCCGGACGCGCCATCGGGACGCCCAGCACCACCGCCACCGGCGATCCGGCGATCGACGCGTTCCTCTGGGTGAAGCTGCCCGGCGAGGCGGACGGCTGCATCGCCGGGGCCGGGCAGTTCGTCCCGCAGCGGGCGTACGAGCTGGCCATCGCGGCCGGCCCGACCACGCCCCCGGCGACCACCGCACCGCCGACCACGCCCCCGGCCACCACGCCGCCCCCCACCACTCCCCCGGCCACCACGCCGCCGCCGACGACCCCGCCGGTCGGAGGTGGCTGTACCGCCACGGTCGTGTCGAACAGCTGGACGGGCGGTTTCACCGCCGAGGTCCGGGTGACCAACGGCGGTGCGGCGCTCACCGGGTGGACGCTCACCGTCACCGTCGCCGACGGCGTCCGGCTGACCAACGGCTGGAACGGCGAGTGGAGCCAGTCCGGCAACCGGCTCACCGCCCGCAACGTCTCCTGGAACGGCAGTGTGCCCGCCGGCGGGACGCTCACCGTCGGTTTCCAGGGCACCTTCACCGGCACCGCCCTGCCCGCCTTCGGGGAGGTCACCCTCAACGGCACCGCCTGCACCAGCTGACCCGTCCGGGCCCCCGGCCGCACCGGCCGGGGGCCCACCGGACGCCCGCGCCGGTCAGGCGCCCTGGCCCTGGTTCTGCATCAGCCCACCGTCCATCACGTAGGTGGATCCGGTCACGTAGTCGGCCTCGTCGCTGGCCAGGAAGACCGCCAGCCGGCCGATCTCGTGCGGCTGGGCGGCCCGCTTCCACGGGATGCTCTGCACCTGCTCCTCGAGGTACTCCGGGTCGTCGATGGCCCGCTGGTTGAACGGGGTGAGCACCATGCCCGGCGCGATGTTGTTGACGTTCATCTTCATCGGCGCGCCCTCCAGCGCCAGGGTCTTCGCGAACTCCAGCAACGCACCCTTGCTGGTGTCGTAGTCCGCGCCACCGGCGCGCGCCACCTCCTGATGGATGGAGGTGGTGTTGATGATCCGCCCGCCGCCGCCGGACTCCCGACGGTGCCGGACGAACCGGCGGGAACAGAAGAACGCCCCGTACACGTTGGTACGGATCGCCCGGTCCCAGGTCTCGGTGTCCAGGTCCGCCACCGGGGTGCCGGAGGCGTCCACCCCGGCGTTGTTCATCAGCACGTCCAGCGTGCCGAACTCGGCCAGCGCCTCGTCGAACATCGACTCGACCCGCCGCTCGTCGCTGATGTCACCCTGCACCACGACGGCCCGTTGGCCGCACGCCTCGACCTCGCCCCGGGTCCGCTCCGCCCCGTCCCGGTCGTGCAGGTAGTGCACCACCACGTCGGCGCCCTCCCGGCCGAACTCGATCGCCGTCGCCTGCCCGATGCCCGAGTCCGAGCCGGTGATCAGGGCCGTCTTCCCCGCCAGTCGTCCGGTCACGATCCTGCCCCCTCCCTCGTGCCCGTGCCGGTCGGCACGGGCTGCTGCGCTCCTGTCCGAGCCTGCTCGGCGGCCTCGGTGAGCTGGCCGGCCGCGTTGATCAGTCCGATGTGGGAGAACGCCTGCGGGAAGTTGCCGAGCTGTTCCCCGGTCACCGGGTCCATCTGTTCGGCGAACAACCCCAGGTCGTTGACCCGCCCGACGAGCCGGACGAACAGCCGCTCGGCCCGGTCCCGCTCGCCGGCCAGGGCCAGGCAGCCCACCAACCAGAACGAGCAGATGAGGAAGCCGGCCGGGTCGCCGTCCCAGCGCCGCAGCAGCCCGTCATGGCCCAGCCGCCGCTCGACGAGCGCCACGGTGGCGCGCATCCGGGCGTCGTCCGCGGGCAGGAAACCGACCAACGGCATGATCAGTACCGAGGCGTCCAGTTCGTCGGAGCCGAAGGCCCCGGTGTACGCGCCGATCCGCGCGTTCCACCCCCGGGTGAGCACCGCCCGGCGGACCTCCTCCCGGGCCGCCGCCCAGCGGGCCAGGTCCGCCTCGTCGCCGAGCCGGGAACCGAAGCTCACCGCCCGGTCCAGCGCGGTCCAGCACTGCACCTTCGACGAGACGTAGTGCCGCTCGGCGTCCCGGGCCTCCCACATGCCGGAGTCCGGCTTCCGCCAGTCGGTGACCGCCTGGTCGGCGAGCGCCCGCAGCAGGGTACGCACCTCGGGCGTCATCGGATCCAGGTAGTGCCGCATCAGCCAGGCCGCGTCGAGCACCTCGCCGAGGACGTCGGACTGCCGCTGCCGCCACGCGTCGTTGCCGACGAGCACCGGCCGGCTGTCGGCGTACCCGCGCAGGTGGTCGAGGCGGTGCTCGGTCAGGTCCCGCTCGCCCTCGACGCCGTACATGATCGGGGCGGGTCGACCGTCGAGCCGCCCCATCGCCCGCGCGACCCAGGCGAACTGCCGGTTCGCCTCGTCCGGGCAGGCCGCCCGCCAGAGGGCCTTCAGGGTGAGGCTGAAGTCGCGGACCCAGACGAAGCGGTAGTCGTAGTTGCGGTCCCCGCCCGGTTCCTCGGGCAGCGAGGTGGTCGCCGCGGCCACCACCGCCCCGCTGGGCTGGTAGGTCATCCCCTGCACGACCATCGCGCTGCGGCGTACCTCGGCGCGGTAGCGGCCCCGGTAGTCGTGCAGGGCGGCCCAGGAGCGCCAGCCGGCCGCCGCCTCCGCCACCACCTCGTCGGCCGCCGGCACCGGCGACTCGGTCCCCTCGCGGGCGGGTGTCCAGGCGAGCGTGAAACCGTAGGTCTCACCGGCCCGGACGTCGAACCGGGCCGCCGCCTCCCCCGCCCCGAACGTCAGCGGCACGTCGCTGCGCAGCCGCAGGGTGGCGGTACCCGCGGACGCCCCGACCAGTCCGTCCCGGTCGGTCAGGTAGGCCGTCACCCGGCCGTACTCGAATCGGGGCCGGTAGTCCAGGCGCATCCCGACGGTGCCGGAGAGGCCGCGCACGACGCGGGCCAGCATGCGGGGCGGACGGCGGCCGATCTCGTGTCCCCGCGCGCCGGGCTCGGTGGCCAGGGCGTCGGTGACGGCCACCGCCCCGTGCCGGGTGGTGAAGACGGTCCGCAGCACGAGGGTGTCGTCCAGGTACGCGCGCTCGCACTCGTACCGGCCGTCCGGACGGACCGACCAGTGGCCGGCATCCTCGTCGAGGAGCCGCCCGAACACCGAGGGCGCGTCGAAGCGGGCCGGACACCACCAGTCCACCGTGCCCCACCGGTCCACCAGCGCGGCGGTGCACCCGTCGGCGAGGAAGCCGTGCTCGCTGATCCGTGCGTTGTCCACGTGACGGCCTACCCGGCCGGCCCGTCGGGCATTCACGATCCGCCCCGCCGGCATCGGATCCGGCCCGGCCGGCACGGCGGGCACCGCCCGGCCCGGGTTACCGCTCGCGACGGCTGGGAACCCGGATGGTCGACCGAAGGAGGCACCTCATGACCAGATCCTTGACTCCGACCGCTGCCGGGCAGCCCGGAACAGCAGGCGCTGGCACGATGCCGTCCGGTCCCGCCGGCCAGCCGATCCCGTTCGACGACGGCCGGGGCCCACAGGGTGGGCGGCCGACCGTGACCATCGGGTCGTATCCGGACTACCCGTCCGCCCAGCGACTGGTGGACAACCTGGCGGACAACCGGTTCCCGGTGGAGCACACCGCCATCGTGGGCACCAACCTGACCCTGGTGGAGACCGTGCTCGGTCGGATGACCACCGGCCGGTCGGCGCTGGTCGGCGCCGGCACCGGGGCCTGGTTCGGTCTCTTCATCGGCCTGCTGTTCGGCATCTTCGCCGTCGGCAGCTGGGTCGGGGTCATCCTGGTCGGCCTGGTGGTCGGCGCGGTCTGGGGTGCCGTCTTCGGGGCGATCGCCCACGCCATGACCGGGGGCCGCCGCGACTTCACCTCGGCCAGTTCGCTGCGGGCCGGCCAGTACGCGGTCACCGTCGACGCCCAGCTGGCCGACCAGGCGCAGGAGTTGCTCGGCCGGATGCAGCTGACGCCGGCCCGCCGTATCGGTGACTGACGGGGCCCGGGGCCGGCGTACGCGGCGGCCGGTGGGGCACACCGCCCCCACCGGCCGCCGTCGTTCACTCGTCGGTGGCGAGCCGGGCGTGCAGGTGCTCGTCGTGGCGGCGGCCGTCGCCGTACCGGTGGGACTGCCGCAGCGTCCCCTCCAGCGGATAACCGGCACGATCGGCGACCCGGCAGGAGGCGGGGTTGGCGACGGCGTGACAGAGTTCGATCCGGTGCAGGCCCAGCGATCGGAACGCCCAGCCGGTGACCAGCCGGACCGCAGCGGTGGCGAGGCCCCGTCCCCGGGCCGCCGGCACCGTCCAGTACCCGATCGAGGCCTCGTCACCGTGGATGCGGTGCAACGAGACCGAACCGGTCAGGGCCCCGGTCGCCGGATCGGTGACGGCGAACGAGGCCTGGGTGCCGGCCGACCAGTCGGCGCGGGCCCGGGTCCAGGCCCGTGCTCCGGCCAGGTCCAGGCCGGGGGCAGAGGGGTTCCACTGCGCCGTCTCCGGATCACCCAACGCGGCGAGCACGTCCGCCGCGTCCTCCTCCCGCCAGGGACGCAGCAGCAGCTCAGGGGTATGCAGCTCGACGTGTTCCACGAGGCGGGAGTCTTGCACGCCACGCCGGTCCCATAGGCGGGATTTTCATCGTCGACATTCCAGCCCACCACTGGCCCATCGATGGTGTTGAGCGGCGGAAACGTGGAACCAGGAGGCACCGGAGTCGCCCCGGAGGGGGAAGCTAGGGGTCAACTCGGGGCGTTCCCTGAGGGAAACACGAGGCGCAACTTGCCTATACTCGTCCATGCGATGGTCCCGGCGAGGGAGCTGCTCCGGATGGACATGATCGAGGCATACGTCGCCGAGCTGGACAAGGCCCTCCGTGGCCCCCGGGCGTCCAAGGCCGATCTCCTCGCGGAGGCGCGGGACGGTCTGCTGGACGCGGCCGACGCCTACGAGGACGCCGGTCTCGACCGGCGCGACGCCGAGCGACGGGCGGTCGCCGAGTTCGGGGCGGTTCCCGAGATCGCTCCCGACTACCAGACCGAGTTGGGGCTCGCTCAGGGCCGCCGGACCGCGCTGTTGATCTTCTTCGTGCTGGCCGCGCAGCCGGTGCTGTGGCGGCTGACCCGGCACCTGGCCGGCGGCGTGGGGTACGACAGCCCCGGCTACCGGCTGGTCGACGAGACGGTCAGCTGGATGGGCACCGCGACCCTGTTCGCCGCGATCATGGTCGCCACCGCCGCCGGCTACGGCGTGCGCTACCTGGGTGCCCGCCGCCGGCTCGTCCGGGCCACGGGTGTCTTCGCCTTCGCGGTCTGCCTGGTCTTCTCCGTGCTCGGAGTGCTACTCACGGTACTCACGCCGAACGCGTTGACGAGTATGGCCGGACTGCCGAGCGCACTGGTGTTCCTCGGGATCCCGCTGGCCGGGATCGGCGTCGCCGGCCGGAACTGCCTGAGCGCCGCCTGACAGCCGAACCGCCGCGTCTCGACGGCCGGGCAGCCGCGCGCCGGGGACCCGGCCGGTCGACCGCACCGGTCGGCACGGGGACACCACCGCGCCGGGGCGGTCGCGTCGACCGCCGGTCGGTGCCGCCCGTCCCCGGACGGCACCGGATCCGACTCAGGCGAAGCCCGCCGCCGTGCCCGGGCGCAGCACGCCCTCGACCACCGCGGCGAAGTCCCGCCACTCGGAGCGCTCGTCGGCCAGGGCCCGCCGCCCGGAGGCGGTGAGCTGGTACGTCCGGCGCTTTCGGCCACTGACCGTGCTCCACTCGCTCTGCACGTAGTCCGCCCGCTCCAGCCGACGCAGGGCCGGGTAGAGGGTGCCGGTCGGCAGGTCGAGCGCGCCGCCGCTACGGGCCTGGAGAGCTTCCATGATCGCGTAACCGTGCAGCGACTCCCGCTCCAGCACGGAGAGAATCAGGGCGTCGAGGTGCCCCCGCAACGCGTTTGGCCTCATGTAGCCAATCTACACGAAGCCACTTCGGTAGCCTAGCTACAGGTAGATACCCTATTTGGGATGATCAGGGCTGTTGCCCCCGCCGATCCGCCCCCGGCACGACCACCGCCACCGCCCCTCGACCAGGCGTCGAGTTCCGCCCCCCATCCTGGTGCCACGCCGGGCGACGGCGGGACCGCGCCGACAGCCGACGGCCCCCGTCACCGCGACACGACGTGCGGACGAGGACGGCGGGATGGACGCGTACAGGTTTCTGCGCAGGTGCGGTCGACTGGTCGCCGGCTTCGCCCGGGAGATGTTCACGGGGCTCCAGGCGTTCGGCGCGGCGCTCATCGGCGCACCACTGCCGCCCGCGGCCTTTCCGCCGGCCACGCCACCGGCGGGCGGGGCCGCCCCGACCGACCGGACGGTCACCGACAGCACCGGCCGGGCGGAACCCGGCGAGCCGGAGCGGCCACGCGCGGAACCCGACCTCCGGTGGTTCGGGGCGGAGCCGGGGACCCCACCGGCCGGGCACCCCGAGCGGTTGATCCCGCACGTTCCCCCGACCCCGGTGGAACGCCGGCTCTGGTCGCAGCTGCGCTGAACCGGGCCGACCGTCGGCGCACCTCGGGCCGCCCGTGGCCCGGGGGTGGCCGGCGCCCGCGCCCCGGGCCGCACGGGTGCCGCCGGACGGGTGGGCGACGGTGGCCTCACATCCCCTTGAAACCGTGCGCGGTGGCCACGACGACGACGTCGGACTCCGGGGTCATCGTGCCGTCGGCCAGGGCCCGGGAGACGGCGACCAACCCGGCCGCGCTACTCGGCTCCAGCGGGAGCCCGGCCCGCCAGAGCCGACGCGTCTCGGCGAGGACACTCTCGTCGTCCACCGCGACGGCGTGTCCCCGGGACCGCCGGACCGCCTCGACGGCCTGGATGGCGAGCTGGTTGCCGCCCAGCGACGGCATCGCGCGGGTGCTGCCGGGGAACGTCGCGTACTCGTCCGCGCCGGCGAGCACCGCGGCGACCCGGGGGAACGGCTCGACCAGGCAGATCCGGGGCACCGCGTCGGCCCCGAGCAGCTCCCGGAACCCCAGGTGGATGCCCCATGCGAGGTCACCACGGGAGGCCGGCACCACCACCCACTCCGGCGCCCGGGCGTCCCGGTCGGCGAGGATCTCCTCGGCGACCAGCTTGTACCCCTCGATGCCGAACGGGCTGCTGCCGACCGGGGGGACGACGAAGTTGGTGACCGGCAGCATGGTCCGGGAGTCGCGGTAGGCGGCGACGTGCTCCCAGCGCTGTTCGCTGCGGGGGAAGGAGACCACCTCCGCGCCGAGGTCGCGCATCAGCTCCACCACCCGGGCCGGGGTGTCGTCGGTGACCGCGATCTCGCAGCGCAGCCCCGCCCGACCGCCGTAGGTGGCCAGCGACACCCCGGCGTTGCCGGAGGAGGCGGCCACGATCCCCTCGTAGCCGGCGTGCAGCGCCCGGCTCACCACCACCGCGCTGAACCGGTCCTTGTGCGAGCCGGTCGGGTTGGCGCCCTCCCACTTGAGGGCGACGTCCAGACCGGGCACGACCCCGGTGACGTCGGTCAGCAGCGGGGTACGCCCCTCGCCGAGGGTGACCGGCCGCAGGTAGGGCTGGTCGACGCCGGTGGAGTCCCCCGGGGTGTAGACGCACTCCAGGTTCATCGGCCGGCCCTCGGCCAGACAGACCGGGCAGCCGGTGGAGTGGTCGGCCACCTCGTACCGGCGGTCGCAGCGGATACAGGCGAGCCCCGTCAGGCGCGGGTTCTGAATCGTCGGCAATGCCTCTCCCGGACCAGGATGGACGGACGACGGTCGGGTGGAACCGGCCGGCACGCCCGCGGAAGCGTCCAGTTTAGGCGGAGCGCACCGGACCGTTCACCGGACCGACCCGTCTGGGCCACGGGCTCAGCGACACAGGTCGGCGTACCCGGCCAGGGGGAAGGTGTCCGGGGCCCGGCCGGCCAGCCGCAGCCCCTCCCAGCAGGTCGCCTCGTTGCTCGAGACGACCGGCAGGCCGAACCGCTCGCGCAGGATCCGGGCGGCCTCCAGCCCCCGGAAGGCGGTACAGCTGATGAAGACGCCGCCGGCCGCCCCGGGGTCGACCACCGCGGCGGCGATCTCCTCCGGCGCGACGGAGGCGGTGTCCAGCGGATCCGGCAGGGCGGGACCGGCGGTGGCGGTCACCTCGATACCGTGCGCGCCCAGGAAGGTCGCCACCAGGTCGTCGAGCCAGGGTTCGTACGGCGTGACCAGCACCACCCGGGTCAGGCCGAGCGAGCGCAGCGCCGCCACCACTGCGGTGGACGTGGTGGAGGCCGGCCGGCCGGACGCGGCGGTGATCCGCTCGGTGATCTCGGCGTCGTAGCCGAGGCCGTGGTAGAGACTTCCGCTGGTGCAGGCGAAGACGATCGAGTCGACGGCGGCATGGGAGAGCATCCGGGCCGCCTCCGGCACGCTGTCCGCGAGGGCGGCGAGTTGTTCGGGGGTGTCCCGGATGATGGACATCCGGGACACGTGCGCGCTGACCGCCGCGGGCAGGCTCAGTCGCAGGTCCCGCTCGATGACCGTGTTCACACTCGGCACCAGGAAACCGAGTCGGTGGGTCCACTGGGGATCGCGGTGGATCGTGGTCTCCGCCATGATCGGACGGTAGCGAGATCCGCTCGAGCGCCGGACGAGTCCGGTCGCCCCGGGTGGACGACCCCGCCGGCCACCGTTCGGCTTAGGTAGGGTGGCTACGTGTAGCGTACTAGGACATGACCGGTTGTCCAACCGCCGGTCTCCCTCGTGAGGAGCTGTCATGAACCTGAGCCGTCGACGTCTGATCCAACTGGCGGGCGGCACAGCCGCTGCCGTCCCACTCGTCGGGTGCTCGGATCTGGGCGACAAGCTCGGCGACAACCTCGGCACCCGTTCCGGCTCCAGCACCGGCGCCAAGATGGAGAGTGAACTCGACGTCCCGGAGCCCTTCCAGGTCCCCCTCCCCCGGCCGCAGGTGCTCAAACCGAGCAACTCCGACGGGACCACCGACTTCTACGAACTCACCCAGCGATCAGCCAAAGTGGAGATCATCCCCGGTCACCAGACCGAGATCTGGGGTTACAACGGGACGTTCCCCGGGCCGACCATCGAGTCGCGTGCCGGCCGACGCACCGTGGTCCGGCACCGCAACGAACTCGCCGTGCCGGTGGTGGTCCACCTGCACGGCGGGAAGACGCCACCCGAGCACGACGGCTACCCGATCGACTACATCCTGCCCAACGGCGGTTGGAAGCCGGGCAACAGCATGTCCGGGCACGACATGGCCCCCGGCAACACCAGCCAGGGCACTAAGGACTACATCTACCCGCTCGACCAGCCCGCCGCCACCCTCTGGTACCACGACCACCGGATGGACTTCACCGGCCCGCAGGTCTACCGGGGGCTCGCCGGCTTCCACATCGTCCGTGACGACGAGGAGGACGCGCTGCCGCTGCCCAAGGGGGAGCGGGAGGTGCCGCTGTTCATCTGCGACCGGGCCTTCTCCGAGAACGGCTCGTTCCGCTACCCCTCCGCCGACCACAACCTGCACGACCCGGGGGTGACCGGGCAGTTCTCCAACGGGGTGCTCGGTGACGTCATCCTGGTCAACGGCGCGCCGTGGCCGATCATGGATGTCACCAACACCCGGTACCGGTTCCGGGTCCTCAACGGCTCCAACGCCCGGCGGTACGGCCTGAGCCTCGACCCGAAGCCGAGCGACGGCAGTTCGTTCGTCCAGATCGGCAGCGACTCCGGGCTGCTCGGCGCGCCGATCGGACACGACAAGATCGAGATTGCCCCGGCCGAGCGGTACGACCTGGTCATCGACTTCTCGAAGTTCAAGGTCGGCACCAAGGTCACCCTCCGCAACGAGCTGGACAACGGCAAGCTGGGCGCCATCATGCAGTTCCACGTCGCCCGCAGCGCCTCGGACGACAGCACCGTGCCGAGCCGGCTGGCCGACTTCGAGCAGCTCGACCGCTCGATGGCCGTGCAGACCCGGCAGTTCCTGTTCGGCCAGGGGGTCTCCGGCGGCAAGCAGGTCTGGGCGGTCAACGGCAAGCCGTTCGACCCGAAGCGGATCGACGCCCAGCCCAAGCTCGGCTCGGTGGAGATCTGGAAGCTGGTCACCGACGTGCACCACCCGGTGCACCTGCACCTGGCCCACTTCCAGGTGCTCAGCCGCCAGGGCCGGCCGCCGTCGGCCCGGGACGCCGGTTGGAAGGACACCGTCGACGTCCTGCCCGGCCAGGTGGTCGAGGTGCTGGCCAAGTTCACCGGCTACAAAGGCAAGTACGTCTTCCACTGCCACAACCTCGAACACGAGGACATGGTGATGATGAGCAACCTCGAAGTGGTCTGATCCCCCGTACGACCACAGCGGCGACCGGCGTGTACCCGAGAGGGGTGCGCGCCGGTCGCCGTTCGCGTGCCCGGACGCGGGGCAGCGCGGTGACCAGCGGGCGCGGGCGGCACCGCCGCCCACCTGGCTTGAGCCCTTCCCAATCCGCCTTCGAGCCGGCGATGGAAACGTGCGCCTCGGCGGAGTTGGCGATCACCAGGCCGCCCCGTCAGGCCACCCGCCGCAACCGATGACACGCGAAAGGACCGCGAGCATGCCGTACGCCGCGATCAGGTACGACGTCATTCCCGGACACGAGGACGAGATCGCCGAGATCTTCGCCAGCTTCCGCCGGGTCAGCACCCCGGTCCTGAAGAACGAGCAGGGCGAGGAGGTCGGCCAGCTGCTCGGCAGCGCGGTCTTCATCAGTGACGAGATCGTCGTCCGGGTCATCCACTACGAGGGCGACTTCCGGGCCATCGGCCGCCACATGGGCCAGCAGTCCGGCGTGCACGACCTCGAGGGCAAGCTCGCCAAGTACCTGAAGACCCAGCGGGACACCAGCAGCCCGGAGAAGTTCGCCGAGTACTTCCGCAACGCCAACATGCGCTGCATCGCGCAGCTCACCAAGGACAACTACCCCGGCCCGGTGCCGGCCGGCGCGCAGCAGGGCTGACCGCTCCTCGGCGAATCCGGTTGCCGGTGGCGTCGGCCACCGGCAACCGCCCTCTCCCCCACCCCGATCAGCGCGGAAAGGTAGCTCCATGTCTGGCGTTTTTGGCTGGATCGACTTCACCCGGGACCTGGTCCTGGACCGACCCGTCGTCACGATGCTCACGGCGACCCTGGCCCAGCGGGGCCCGGACGGCGAGGCGGTGTGGGTCTCGCCGCGCGCCGCGCTGGGCTACCGCACCCTCGACGCGGACGGCGCGGGCGGCCGGCAGCCGTTCGTCACCGAGGTCGACGGCGCCCCGGTGGTCGCCGCCGTGACCGGCGCGCCGCTGCACCTCGACGACCTGCGGCAGCGGCTGCGGTCGGCCGGGCGCGGCTTCGCCCCGGAGACCCCGGCCGTCGAGCTGATCTCCGCCGCGTACCAGCAGTGGGGCGTGGAGTTCATCCCCTGGCTGGCCGGCCCGTTCGCGATCGTCATCTGGGACGCGCGGACCGAGGAACTGGTGCTGGCCCGCGACCAGCTCGCCCAGCAGCCGCTGTACTACACCCACACCTCCACCGGTCTGATCTTCGCCACCGAGCGCAAGGCCCTGCTGGCGCACCCGGAGGTCGACGCGGTCCTGGACGCCTCCGGGCTGCGCGAGGCGATCTCCCACGCGCTGCCGCCCGGCCCGCTCTTCCAGGGCCTGGAGTCGGTCAAGGGCGCCGAGATCGCCCGGTTCGGCCGGGCCGGCTGGAACAAGCGGACCTACTGGAAGCTCTCCTCCCGCCCGCACGAGGAGGACATGGCGAGCACCACCGCCACCGTCCGCCGGATGCTGGAGGACAGCATCCGGGAGACGCTGCCCGCCGACACGTCCCGGCTGGTGGCCACCCTCTCCGGCGGCATCGACTCGTCCTCGGTGGCGGCGCTGGCCGCCGCCGAGCTGCGCCGCCGGGGCGGCGACAAGCTGCGGACGTACACGGTGGACTTCAAGTCCAGCGAGTTCGAGGCGGACGTCATGCGGGACACCCGTGACTCGCCGTACGCGCAGGCGGTCGCGGACATGATCGACTCGGTGCACAACCTGGTCGAGCTGGAGTCGACCGACATCCTGCACCCGATCATCCGGCAGGGCATGCTGCGGGCCAAGGACGCCCCTACCCGGATCTACGACATGGAGACGTCGCAGTACCTGTTCATCCAGCACGCGGGGGCACAGGGCGGCAAGATCGTCCTTACCGGCGGTGCGGGTGACCAGCTCTTCCAGGGCGCCCGCTGGTCCACCGACCAGGGCCTCGTGGAGTCCGGGACGTTCCCGTGGATCGCGCTGGCCCAGCGCTTCGGCGCGACGAACGGCTTCGGCACCGCGCTGCTCAACGCCGACACGCTCGCCGCGCTCGACCTGCGGAACTACTACGCCGACGAGTACCACAAGGCGATCGGCGAGATCGAGTACCTGCCGGGCGAGGACGAGTGGCAGCGCAACATGCGCCGCGTCTCGTACCTGGTGCTGACCCGGGGCCCGCTGGACTCGTCGGTGTTCGCCGCCGCCGGACTCCAGACCCGCGCCCCGATCAACTACTACAAGCTCGTCGAGTACGCCTACAACATCCCGGCGCCGTTCCAGCACCACGGCGGCATCGAGAAGAGCCTGCTCCGCGCGGCGGTCGCCGACCTCCTGCCCGAGCAGGTGCTCAAGCGCCGGCAGAGCGCGACGCCGGTCAGCAACCACCCGAGCTACGCGCAACGGCTCCAGGACGAGTTCCGGGCGATCCTCGCCGACCCGGACGCCCCGGTCCGGCCGCTGATCGACCTGGCGGCGTCGAAGGCGCTCGCCGACGACGCGCCGCGACTGGCCAAGGACCGGCTCGCCCGCGCGGCGGCCGAGCTGACCCTCCAGCTCAACCTCTGGCTCCAGCACTACCGGGTACGGCTGGCGCTGTAACGCCGCCTCCTGAGCGGCACACGCGTCGACCGCTCCCCGCACGACCGTCACCAATCCGCTCGCATCGGCGACTTCACGGCGTAGGGGTACGACATGATCAATGACAGTGTTCTGGACACAATCGGCCGTACCCCGGTGGTCCGGCTCAACCGACTCCGGGTCGACAACGGCTCGGAGATCCTGCTCAAGCTCGAGTCCCGCAACCCGGCGGGCAGCGTCAAGGACCGTACCGCGCTCTCCATGGTCCTGGAGGCGGAGCGCGACGGGCGGCTCAAGCCCGGCGGCACCATCATCGAGTCCTCCTCCGGCAACACCGGCAAGGGACTCGCGCTGATCGGCGCGGCCCGCGGGTACCGGGTCATCCTGGTCACCGACCCGAAGGCCCCGTCGTCCATGGTGGAGTACGTCTCCGCCTTCGGCGCCGAGCTGGAGATCGTCAAGGAGCCGGACGAGACCGGATACCAGCGGCCCCGGCTCAACCGGGTGCGGGAGCTGCTGGCCGCCACGCCCGGCGCGTTCTGGCCGAACCAGTACGACAACCCGGCCAACCCGAAGATCCACGCGGACCAGACCGCGTACGAGATCCTCGACGACGTCGGCCAGTTCGACGCGCTGGTCGCGGCGGTCGGCACCGGTGGCCACATCAGCGGGCTCGCCGAGACCCTGAAGAAGAAGCTCCCCGAGATGGTCACGGTGGGGGTCGACGCGAAGGGGTCGCGGGCGTTCGGTTTCCCGTACGAGACGTGGCTGATGCGCGGCCTGGGCATCGCCTGGAAGCCGGAGAACCTCCAGACCGAGCTGGTCGACCGGGTGCACCTGGTCGCCGACCACGAGGGGATCGCCACCAGTCGGCTGCTGGCCCGTCGGGAGGGCCTGCTGGTCGGCGAGTCGGCCGGGGCGGCGGTCTTCGGGGCGCTGCA
The DNA here is from genome assembly GCF_040639195.1 of Micromonospora sp. NPDC023956. Classification (NCBI taxonomy): domain Bacteria; kingdom Bacillati; phylum Actinomycetota; class Actinomycetes; order Micromonosporales; family Micromonosporaceae; genus Micromonospora; species Micromonospora sp. NPDC023956. The sequence goes on along the minus strand of NZ_JBEZZN010000009.1, from coordinate 129,977 downwards.
CTTCGCGCACCACAACCCCGGCTCCCGGATCGTGGCGGTGGCCCCGGACGACGGCGGCAACTACCTCGGCGAGTCGTACGACGACGAGTGGCTGCGGGCGCACGGCCTGGGCGACGCGGTGGCCGCGCTCGCCACCACGGAGCTGCTGGTCGCCGCCGCGCAGGAGCCGGCCTGGCCGTCGATGACGCTGGAGCAGGTGTCCCGTCTGGTCACGAGTGGCTGAGGAGAGACACGTGTTCGCCAACCTCGACCGGCTGGCCCGGTTCATGGACGAGCAGGGCCTGGACGGGCTCGTCGCCACCACGATCGAGAACGTCTACTACCTGACCGGCGTCGCCGCGGTCGGCCTGGAGATCTTCCCGCACACCGGCCAGGCCTACGCGGTCGTCACCCGGGACGCCCTGGACCGGCCGCACTTCGTCGCCTCCCGGTGCGACATCGACCAGGCCCTTGACGCGTCCGTCGAGATCGCCGGCGCGATCGGGTACGGCGTCTTCTTCCGCGAGCTGCCCGACGGCGTCGCGCTGACCGACCGGGAGAAGAAGCTGGTCGCGACGTCGGTGGCCGCTCCGGTGCTGCCGACGGCGATGGACGCCCTGGTGGAGACGCTGCGCCGGGCCGGGCTCGCCGAGGCGCGGATCGGCCTCGACGAGGACGGCGTGGCGCACGGCTACGTCGACGCGCTGCGGCAGAAGCTGCCCCGGCTCGACGTGCGGATGGCGTCGACCTCGCTGCGCTGGGCCCGCAAGGTCAAGACCGAGCGGGAGGTGCGCAGCGTCACCGCCGCCGCGCACGTGGCCGAGATCGGCATCCAGGCGGTCAATGCCTTGGCCGCGCCCGGGGTGACCGAACGGGAACTGGTCCGCGAGTTCGAGCGGGCGGTGGCCGGCGCGGGCGGCCGGGCCAAGTTCAGCCACATCAAGATCGGTCGGGCCGGGGTGTGGGGCCAGACCCGTCCCAGCGACGTGGCGCTGAGCCGGGGCGACGCGATCTGGTTCGACGTCGGCTGTGTCGTGGACGGCTACTGGGCGGACATCGCCCGGGTGGTCAACCTCGGCGAGCCGCCGGAGAAGCTGCGCCGCTACTACGCCGCGATGAAGGCCGGCTGCGACCGGGCGTTCGAGGAGGCCAAGCCGGGGATGACCGGCGGCGAGCTGTTCCGGCTGGTGGTCGAGGCGGTGCACGAGGCCGGGGTGCCGCACTACCGCCGCAACCACGTCGGGCACGGCATCGGCGTCGAGTTGTACGACCGGGTCAACGTCACGCCGGACAACGAGGACGTCCTCGAGGAGGGGGTCATCGTCAACATCGAGACGCCCTACTACGAGTTCGGCCTCGGGGCGGTGCAGGTCGAGGACCCGTTCCTGATGACCGCCGACGGCAACACCATGCTCACCAGCCTGGACCGGGACCTGATCGTCCTGGACTGACCGGCGTGGTCGGCGGTGCGCCGGAGTCCTTCGCGGGCTCCGGCGCACCGCCGTTTCCGTACCGCTAAGCGCCGCGTCGGGCGAGCCGCACGGCGTAGCCGATCGCGCCGATGACGACGAGGGCGCCGAGGAGCTGGAGGCCCGGCGAGTCGTCGGCCTCCCCGAGCACGACACCGGCGACGCCGAGCGCGACACCGAGGAGGACGACGACGGCGAGGACGTACTTCATGAGGTCTCCCTCCACAGGGCCCGGCACGGGCCGGGGTGGTTCATTCGTCGACCCACTCAAGCAGGTCACCGGGCTGGCAGCCGAGCACCCGGCACATGGCCTCCAGGGTGCTGAACCGGACCGCCTTGGCCCGCCCGTTCTTCAGTACGGCCACGTTCGCGGGCGTGAGACCGACCCGTTCGGCGAACTCGCCGACGCTCATCTTGCGTTTGGCCAGCTCGACGTCGATGCGGACGACGATGGGCATCAGATCACCGCCTCCATGTCGGTCCGCAGGGTGGTGGCCTGCCGCAGCAGGGCCCGCATCACCACCATCAGCAGCCCCAGCGCGGCGACGCCGACCACCATCAGGAACAGCAGGAGCGGCAGTCCGGGGTCGCCCGCGTTGAAGCCGACGTAGAGGAAGACCCCCACCAGCACCGCCCAGGCCGCGGTGATCGCCCAGACGATCGCGTCCACCCAGCGCAGCGCGACGTCACTGAAGATGCGGTCGTGCTTGACCAGGGTGAGCAACTTCCAGGTGGCCACGATCACCACCTGGACGCAGAGCACCCAGAAGACCGCGACGGCCGTCGCCGGCCACCGGAGGTAGGCGAAGTCCGGGGACTCCTCGGCCATGTGCGCGAACTGTCCGGGCAGCGAGAAGGTCTGCAACATGACCAGGATCCCGAACAGCACCACGAGGAAGACTCTGAGCGGGGCCACCGCTCGATGCTCAGCCAACATACATCGACTATCGCTCGCAACCTATCGAAAGTCAATCGGTTCGGCGATGTCGACGGTACCGTCGCAGACGATGTCGCACCCCAGGTGTGGAACCGCGTTCGTGGCTCCCGACCAACGCGGCGGCCCCCGGCACTCGCGCCAGGGGCCGCCGTCGGTACCTGCGGGTCTGCTACTCCAGCTCGTTCGGGGTGTCGTGGCCGACCTCGTACGGCGTGGTCACGCCCTCGTAGATGACGTGCGACATCATGCCGGCCGCGGCGTGGTCGAGGTTGTGGCAGTGGTCCATCCAGAGGCCCGGGTTGTCGGCCTTGAAGGCGACCTCCCAGATCTCCCCCACCTCGACGTTGACCGTGTCCAGCCAGAGCGGGCTGCCGGTGGCCGGCTTGCCGTTGCGGCTGAGCACCAGCACGTGGTGACCGTGCAGGTGCATCGGGTGGTCGAAGTGACTCCGGTTGGCGAAGCGGACCTTCACCAGGTCGCCCTCCCGGACGGTCAGCGACGGGGCCTTGGGGAAGGCCATGCCGTTGCTGGCCCAGACGACGGTGAACTTGCCGTCGTAGAACCACAGCTCGTTGTCGAAGACCAGCGAGTGCGTCTTGGTGAACGTGCTGTCCCGGCCGAACGGGGTGGGCAGCGGGGAGCCGTACGTGGTCGGGTCGAACGCCTCCGTCGGCTTGTCGGGCTGCACGTCACCGGTGCCGTCGGCGCTGAGCAGCAGACCGCCGTCGACGACCCGCAGTTCCTTGCCGAAGCGCCGCAGCTCGGTGAGGCGTACCGGCTGCGCGGGCATGGTGAACTCGAGGTCGTACCGGCCGCCACCGCCGATGACGATCTGCTCGCCGGTGACCTCGGTCGGTGCGTTGACCGGGTTGCCGTCGATCGCGACCACCCGGAACGGGGTGCCGGTCACCGAGTAGCGGTGGGTGGCGCCGTCGGTGTTGATCAGGCGGAGCCGGACCGGGGTGCCCGGGGCCATCCGGCGCCGGTCGAGCTGGTCGACGGTGCCGATGGCGGGCGGCTCCAGCGGCAGCTCGTCGGAGTACCAGGTGTGCGTGGAGATGATCAGGTCCTGGGAACCGGGGGCCAGGTCCGACTGCTCCGGCTCGATGATCAGCGGACCGAACAGGCCCTTCTTGACCTGGACCGAGGACTGCTGGTGGGAGTGGTACCAGTGGGTGCCGACCTCGTCCGGCCGGAACCGGTAGACGTGCGTGCCGCCGGGCTGGATCGCGTCCTGGGTGACCCCGGCGACGCCGTCCTCGGCGTTGGGCACGTCCACGCCGTGCCAGTGCACCGACACGTTGGTGTCCGGCACCTTGTTGAGCACGGTGACCTCGATCAGCTCACCGCGCTTGACCCGCAGCTCCGGCCCCGGGCTCTGCCCGTTGAACACCCACGCGTCGATCTCCCTGCCGGAGGCCAACCGCAGCTTCTTCGCCTCGGCGACCAGGGTGAACGTGCGGTCCGGCGGCTCGCTGCGCGGCCCGGTCAGGTCGGCCACGCTGACCGTACGGCCGGCGGAGTGGCCGTGCGCGCCGGCCGCGGAGACGCCACCGTGCGCGTGGTCGGTCATGTTCATCCGTCCCGGCAGGACGGTCTCGTTGGCCGCCCAGCCCAGCCCACCCACGAGGAGCAGGACGAACGCCGTGGCGACGGCGACCGCGCGCAGCGCCCGGACCGGCCGGGAACGCGGGACCGGACCGCCGTTCTCGGCCAACCGGTACCGGTACTGCTGCCAGAGCCAGAGTCCGACCAGGACGGTCAGGAAGCTGACGTAGACGGTGAGGATCGGAATGAGCTGCGGCGGGCCCATGGTGACCATGATCGCGGTGACGAAACCGGCCAGCGCGCCCAGCGCGGTGGCCTGGAACGGCACCACCGCCTGCGGGGCGAAGGTCGCCAACCGGGTCTCGGCCGACGGATTGCGCCGGTGGGCGCGCCACCGGGGAACCGCCAGCACCAGCACGGCCAGGGCGGGCAGGATCACCAGGGGCAGCGCCACGGCGACCCGGTCGGCCACGAAGAGGTAGCCGTAGCTGCCCATCAGCACGGTGGTGACGACGCGACCGGCGACCCCGAGCCAGCCGAGGGCGACCAGCACCAGCATGAAGGTGGCCCGACGCCGGCCCCTCCGGTCGGAGCGGTGACGTGGCCTCCGCGCCACCAGGACCGCGCTCGTACCCCACAGCAGCGTGAGGAAGAGCGCAGCCTCGATGTCGTAGTTGAGATAACTTTCGAACAACACGGGCAACCTCCGTGATCAGGCAGTGGTCGGGGTGGTCGGTCAGGGTCGGGCGGACGTGCCGTCCACCGCCTCCCACCGGAGTTCGTGGCCCTCGGCCCAGATCCGCGCGGCGGCGGCGAGCACGCTCCGGCGGTCGGCGACCGGCGCACCGGGCGAGGCCGGCAGCAGCGCCACCACGTCACTGGCCTTCGACCGCACCGCACGGTGCTGGCGGGCCACGTTGGTCAACCCCTGACCGGCGCCGGCCTCCACGACCAACAGGTCGCCGGTGGCGAGCAGCGCGTCGAGCGCCGGCCAGAACAGCACCGGGTCGGCGATCTGGGTGGTCCAGAACATCGGGTCGTCGGCGGTGGCGGCGTCGAGCTTCCGGCCGACGTACGCGGAGTAGACCGTGTCGACCGGCGGACCGGGCCGGGCCGCCTCGACGGCGGGCCGGGTGGCCAGCGAGGCGTCGAGCACCGCCGGGCTGTGGAACGCCTGCCGCGCCTTGGCCAACCGGCAGATGTAGCCCTGCTCGCGCAGCTTGTCCTGGACCACGGCCAGCGCCTCGTCCGGACCGGCCAGCATGGTCTGCCGGGGCGCGTTGACGGCGGCGACGGCGACCTGCCCGGTCGGGTCCAGGGTCAGGTACGGCTGGAGTTCGTCCGCGGTGGCCGCCACCGCGAGCATGCCGCCGGGCGGGGTGCGCAGGACCTCGGCGACCCGGGCCCGCATCAGCCGGACGGCGGCGGGCAGGCTGAACGCCCCGGCCAGGGTGGCGGCGACCATCTCCCCGGCACTGTGCCCGAGCAGGGCGACCGGACGGACCCCCCAGGAGCGGACCATCGCGCCGAGCGCGTAGCCCACGCCGAACAGCAGGGGCTGGGCGCGGGAGCCGTCGTCGAAGGGGACGGTCGGGTCGTCGGAGAGCCACTCCTCGCGCAGCCGGTCCCCGCCGTCACCCCAGAGGGTGAAGAAGGTGTCCATCGCGGTGGTGAAGACCGGGTCGTGGCCGTACAGCCCGGCACCCATGCGCGGGTACTGCGCGCCCTGGCCGGGGAAGAGCAACGCGACCGGGCGGCCCTTCGGCGCGGTGGCCCGGTGCCGTTCCAGCGCTCCGGCCGCCTCGGCGGTGTCGGCCGCGACGAGGGCACCGCGCACCCCGCCGGAGGTGGCCCGGTGGGCGGCCTGGCGGGCCAGCGTCTCGACCCGCCGCCGGTCGTCGCCGAACAGGCCGCCCTCGAAACGGGCGAGCCGTCCCATCGCCTGCCGCCGTCGCTGGTCGGCCGCCTCGTCCACAGCCGACCAGCGGATCACCAGCGGGTCACCGGGCGGACGGACCGGCGCGGGTGGCGGCAGCAGGACGACCGAGTGGCCCCGCCGGGAGGTCTCCGGCAGGGCGACCGGGGTCGGAGCCCGGTGGTCGGCGACCGGGTTCGGGTGGCGGCAGCCGTCGGTGAGCACGCGACGCAGGTCGTCGGGGCGGAGCACGCCGGAACGGGAGCGGTCCGCCGCGGTGAGCGCGTCGGTGATCCGGACGACGACCAGGGGCGGCTCGTCGGGCGACCAGGACTCGGCGAGCCGGCGCAGCGCCACCACCAGCCAGCGGTCCGGTTCGTCCGCCAGCTCGGCGGCGACCAGGACGAGGTCGGCCTCGGCCCGGGCCAGCCGGGTCGTCGCGTGGTGCAGCGCCGCGCAGAGCCGGGGTACGAACACCGTCGCCCCGGCGGCACCCGGCGGCACGCAGGCCGAGGTGGTCCCGCCCTCGTATCCGGCCGGGGGGTTCGTGCCGGTCAGCACGAGCGAGGTACGCCGGCCCCGCCGTACCGTGGGGCCGAGCCGGTCGAACACGGTCGCGACGGTCGCCGCACGGCCGGTGGTCCCCGGGTCGTCCCCCGTCGGGCCGACCGCCCACCTCACGATCGCGGCGTCAGTCGCTGCCATCGCGGTCACCTCTCTCCCGCTCCGGGCCCGACCACCGCCGGCGACCCATGCAGGACTGTCCGAGCGGGTCGCGCCGATGTCGTTCAGGTCCGCACCGACACTGGCGGGTGGATCTCGAAAACGGTTCGAAGGCACCTGGAAGGACCCGGGCCGCCCGGTTACGGCGGCGATCTCCGGCCGCCGGTTTCTCCAGCGATTCCGGAGTTGGCGTCGAGACGCCCGTCCGAGGATGTCCCGAAGCCAGATCGACCGTCGCGGTCGAGCCACCCTCGGGTTGGAAGCGAGAACGAGATGACCTGGACCCAGCTCCTGGTCCCGATCACCCTGACGGGTACCGGGATGGCGGCCGGCGGGCTGATGATCACTGTGCTCGGCGGGGTGCCGCTGCTGCTCCGGCTACCCACCGACCAGTACGTCCCGATCCACCAGTTCCTGGTGACCCGCTTCGACCCGTTCATGCCCATCTGCATGATCGCGTCACTGGTCGTCGACCTGATCCTGGCCGTCGTGGTGGACGAGCCGGTGTCCCGGATCGGCTTCGGGGTGTCCGCCGTCCTGCTCCTCGGCGCGATGGTCATCTCGCTGACCAAGAACGTCCCGATCAACCGGTGGCTCAAGACCCTCGACCCGGACCGGTTGCCGGAGAACTTCGAACAGATCAATCCACGGGTCCGCTGGGGCAGGTGGAACTCGGTCCGGACGGTGCTCGTCGTCGCCGCCCTGGCGCTCAGCGCGATCGCCGTCGGCCCGCTGCTCTAGCCCTCGTCCCGCCGGTCCGCCTTCTCCTGGCCCGTCCGCGCCTCCTCGACGCCACCCACAGCTCCCGGTCGTCGAGCGGACCCTCGCCCGCTGTCCTGCCTCGCTGCCGTCCGCCCCGTCCAGGCAACGGACCGGCTGCCCTTGCCCCGCCCCGCAAGAGGTCCGTTTCCTCCCCCGGCCTGACGACCGGGGCATCCACGGAAGGAATCTGTTGATGACCCATGACACACGCGCCACCGCCGCCGCGGTGGACCGCGCGGACACGCCCGGGGAACCGCGCTTCGTGATCGGCCGCGACGTCGGCACGGTCGCGAGCTGGTTCCGCATCCTGTACGGGCTGATCGCGGTCGCCAGTCTCTGGTACCGGATCGACAAGGCCCTCGACGCCTCCGGCCTGGCCATGATGGCGGTCTGGTTCGTGGTGGTGGCCGCCGTCTACACCGCGGTCATCTGGTTCTTCGGCCGGATCGGGCGGCTCCAGGGGATCAACCCGTGGATCCCGTCGGCGCTGCTCCAACTCCCGATGATGCTCTACCCGATGGGCATCGGATCGGCGCCGATGCACCAGGCGCTGGCCGTCTACACCACGATCGGCGTGCTGCTCTGCGGTGTGACGCGGTACGGCGGCCTCGAGGTCGCCGCCCTGCCGATGCTGGTGCTGCGGCGGCGCTCCCGACTGTTCAGCCCGTTCAACGCGATCGACATCGTCGAGCAGGCGTTCCGTCGGGAGCGGTCGCGGGGCGTCGCTTGGGCCATCGCGCTCGCGCTGACCGCCTTCGTGGTCGTCGAGTACTGGTGGGTGGGTCTGACGCTGAGCATCCCGCCGGCGAAGGACCTGCTCGGCGAGGGCATCCGGCTGCCCGGCTACTGGGCGCTGCTGCTGGTGGTCCCGGCGGCCTGGTTCGCCGTCCTCGCCGCGCGGGAGCGGGACCGGTGGCGGTCGGTGCCGTTCGACCAGCGCTGGCCGGGGCTGGCCGCGCTGACCCTGCTGCTGCTCATGCCGATGCTCGGCAGCCGTCAGGTGCCGGACTCGCTCTGGGGCATCATCATGTTCGTCGGCCTCCTCGTCGGCCTGGTCACCCTGGTCCGGCTGCCGTTCCGCCGGTCCGCCGGCACCGGCCGCCGCGAGCCGGAGGTCGCCCCGTCGCACTGATCCGCCCCCGCGTCACCTCGGCCGGGCGTCCTCCCCAGGGCGCCCGGCCGTTCGCCGTCGCGCCCCTCGCCGACCTGCCCCCCCCCCGCTGTCGCGCTCCGCGCCGACCTGCCCCTCACCGACGCGTCCCTCGCTGTCGCCGGCCCGCCCCTCACCGACGCGTCCCGCGCTGTCGCCGGCCCGCCCCTCGCCGACGTGCCTCGGCCGGACCGTGTCGCGCGGATCTCGTTGCCGGCACGGTCGGGGGTTCACCCGGAGTGACTACGGGCCGGCAGGCCCCCTATCCCCGCGCGCCCTTTGCTCTGCACCCCTCCACGCACCAGGCACTCCCGGTGAGCAACGACTCCCGCACCGGCGCCCGTCGACACACCGTTTCAGCTGCTCAGCCCTGGTATCGCAGATCCGGGTGCAGAGCAAAGGAGAGACCGGGAGACGGGGCCACCGGCGAGGTGTCACCCTCCGTAACAGTTCGCCACCACCCCGATCGCCGGCACGCAGCGTGACCACGGGTGCCTGGCGCTGGCCCGCCGGCCCGGGGTGCGGGGCTCGCTCCCGGGCCGGGCCAGGCCGCCGCGCAGCTGCTCGGCCGGGGTCGGCCGGAACGGGTGCGGAGAGCACGACGGTCGCCCCGGTTCGGCAGGGCGCCAGCTGGGTGCGGATCGCCGGGTCCTGCGCCGCGCGCCGGGTCGGTGCCCGACAGGGCCACCGGCCCACCGGAAGGACACCGAGCGGTACCGGCGAGCGGGTCCGCCCGGTCGCACCGCGGCTCAGCGCGCGGCGGCGTCGACCCGGCGCGGCAGGATGAAGACCAACGCCACGACCAGGAGGCAGAGCACCACCTGCACGCCGAGGGTCCAGCCCATCGCGTCGACGAAGCGGGCCCGACTGGCGGTGTCCTGGTCGGCGAGGAGGCCGAAGAAGACCGCACCGGTCACCGCCACCCCGAACACCCCGCCGGTCTGCTTGCCGGTGGAGAAGATGCCGGCCGCGGAACCCGCGTCGACGTGCGGGATACCGGCCAGGGTGACGTTGAGGATCGGGGCACTGACCAGGCCCATGCCCACCCCGACGACGAACAGGCTGACCACGATGGGCAGCGAGGTCAACGCGTCGCCCCGGGTCACCACGATGGCGTTCAGCCCCGCCATGCCGAGCGTCATCAGGATCGCGCCGACCACCAGGGCGGTCCGCCCGGCGGTCCGGGCCAGCGGGATAGCCACCATCGAGGCGAGTGCGGTGCCGATCGCCCAGGGGGCGACCGTCCAGCCGGTACGTTCGGCGGTGAAGCCCAGGCCGTTCTGGAGGAACACCACGAAGGTCAGGAAGAAGCCGGACATCAGCGCCGCGACGATGATGTTCGCCAGCACCCCTGCGGTGAACGTCCGCTGCCCGAACAGGTGCAGCGCCACCAGCGGTGACTCGCCGGCCTCTTCCTTGCGCCGCTCGAACCGGACGAGCAGCGCGAACGCCGGACCGGCGGCGGCCAGGCAGAGCCAGGACCACCACGGCCAGCCCAGCTCGCGGCCGTACATGAGGGGGTGCAGGAGCAGGAGCAGGGCGGCGGCGGCCAGGAAGACCCCGCCCAGGTCGAAGCCACGGCCCCGTTCGTCGCGGGACTCGGGCAGCCAGACGAGCCCGCCGACGAGGGCGACCAGGCCGATCGGCAGGTTGATCAGGAAGATGGTCCGCCAGCCCCAGCCGAACAGGTCGGCGCCCATCAGGATGCCGCCGAGCATCGGACCGGAGACGGTGGCCAGGCCGATGACCAGGCCGTAGACGGCGAGCAGCGGAGCCCGGCGGGCGGGCGGCACCAGGACCTGGAAGACCGCGAGGACCTGCGGACCCATGATCGCGGCGGCGACGCCCTGCACCACCCGGGCGGCGACGAGCGAACCGACGTCACCGGCCGTTCCGGCGAGCACGGAGGCGAGGGTGAAGCCGGCGAGCCCGAGCAGGAAGGCCCGCTTGCGGCCGAAGGCGTCGCCGATCCGGCCCCCGGTGACCAGCAGGAGGGCGAACGGGAGGGTGTAACCGGCGAGGACCCACTGCATCGAGCCGTAGCTCGCCCCCAGACCGTCCTGGATCGACGGCACGGCGATGTTGACGCCGGTGGTGTCGAAGCTGGTCATGAAGGTGGCCAGCAGGACCACGGTGAGCGCGACACCGAGCCGCCGCGCGGGCGGCGGCGGGCCGCCCTCCGGCGCCGCGGTACCGGCCGGCGGAACCGGGGCGGCCGACGAGACGGTACCGGCCGGGGACGGGGTCGCCACGTCGGGCGCGGGGCCGGGGGTGGTCGCGGTCACGGCAGCACCACCACGCCCGCCGCGGTCACCGTCAGGGCCGCCAGGGCCAGTGCGGTCCGTAGCTGGTGCAGGCGCCGCCACTGGGGTCGGGGGTCGTCCCAGTCGTCGGGTACGGCCTCCGGGTCGACCCGCAGCACCCGCTTGTTGATCGGGACGTTGCCGAGGTGGGACACCCCCTGCACGCCGAGCGCCAGTACCGAGGCCAGGATGAACAGCCACCGGGTCAGCGCGTCCTCGACCAGGAAGATCAGCGCGATGTCGGCGAACATCGTCGAGTTGACGATCAGCGGCATCGACGGGTGGTAACCCTGGCCGAGCTTGCGGTGCAGGGTGATGTAACTGCCCGCGGGCATGGTGTAGAGGGTCGGCAGCACGCTCACCGCCACGGCGAAGAACACCCCGGCCACGATCCCGCTGCCGCCGACGGCGACCACCGCCAGCGCCTGGGCAATTGTCTCTCTCATCGGCTCGCCATCTTCCGTCGCGTCCGGCCACGAACTCCGCCAGCGATGCTCACGGCGTCGCCTCAAGCCGACGTGGAGGAAAGCTCGACGCGTCCCGAGCCCTGCCGTGTCGACGGCGAGCGACGACACCGGCGTGCGTGACCTTCGACCGAGCCCCGAGGCAGACCCGAGACGGGCCGCTGAGCATCGACCGCGAGCAGGCGACCGGGCGGCGTGACGGATCGCCCCGGTCCGGGGCCGCGCTGCACGCCTAACGACGCGAACGTGAGGAGACGAGCCATGTCGGGTATCGCTGGCTGGGTTGACTACGAGCGGGACCTGTCCCGCGCGCAGGCGACCGTCCGTGCCATGAGCGCCACGATGGCCAACCGGGGACCGGACGCGGAGGGCATCTGGACGTCGCCGAACGCCGCCATCGGTCACCGCCGGCTCGCGCTGGTCGAGCTGGACGGCGGCCGGCAGCCGTACGTCGTCGAGGCGGACGGCCAGGTGCTCGCCGTGGTCGCCGTCGACGGCGACGTCTACAACGCGCCCGCGCTCCGCGCCGAGCTGGAGTCGCACGGGCACCGGTTCCGCAGCCGGGGTGACGCCGAGGTGGTGGCGTACGCGTACCTGCAGTGGGGGGCCGGGCTGGCCGAGAAGCTGGAGGGTGGCTACGCCTTCGCGGTGTGGGACGTCCGCCGTGACGAGCTGCTGCTGGTCCGGGACCGGCTCGGCAACAAGCCGATGTTCTACTACCCCACCCCGCACGGGATGCTCTTCGCCTCCGAGCGCAAGGCGATCCTGGACCATCCGCAGGCCGAGGCCGTGCTGGACGCCGACGGCCTGCGGGAGATCCTCTCCTACGCCGGCACCCCCGGCCACGGCGTGTTCAGGGGCATGCACCAGGTGCGCGCCGGGCACGTCGTGCGGGTCACCCGCTCCGGGCACCGGGAGGAGCGGTACTGGGCGCTGGAGGCGCAGCCGCACACCGACGACCTGGACACCACCGTGGCCACCGTTCGGGAGCTGCTGGAACAGTCGGTCGGCGGGCAGCTCACCGCGGACGTGCCGCTGGGCATGATGCTCTCCGGCGGCCTGGACTCCTCCGGGGTGACCGCGCTGGCCGCCCGGACGCTCAGGGAACGCGGTGAGGGGCCGCTGCACACCTTCACCGTCTCGTTCGGCTCGGCCGAGGAGTTCACCCCGGACGAGGTCTGGGGCAGCTCCGACGCGCCGTACGTGAAGGAGCTGGTCGACGCGATCGGCGCCGAGCACACCGACATCGTGCTCGACACCGCCGACCTGCTCGACCCGATCGTCGCGGCGAACGCGCTGCGGGCCAAGGACGTGCCGAGCCCGCTGGGCAACATGAACACCTCGCTCTACGTGCTCTGCCGGGCGGTGCAGCAGCACACCCCACTGGCCCTGCTCGGCGACGCCGCCGACGGCGTCTTCGGTGGCACCATGTGGATGTCCATGCCGCCGCTGATCGAGGCGCAGACCTTCCCGTGGATCGCGATGGCGCACTGGGGTGGCGGCAAGCACGGCATGGGCACCGACCTGGTCGACGCGGGCCTGCTGGAGCGGCTCGACATGCGGGGCTACACCAGCGGCCGGTACCGGGAGGCGATGGACCGGGTGCCGCTGCTGCCGGGCGAGACCGGCCAGGAGAAGCGCATGCGCGAGATGTGGTACCTCAACGTCACCAACTGGCTGGAGACGCTGATCCCGCACTCGGAGTCGATCGCCGGCTCGGTCGGGCTGGCGCTGCGCCTGCCGTACTGCGACCACCGCCTCGTGCAGTACGTCTACTCCGCGCCGTGGTCGCAGAAGAGCTTCGACGGCCGGGAGAAGAGCCTGCTGCGCGCCGCGGTGAAGGACGTGCTGCCGCCAGCCATCGTCGACCGGAAGAAGTCGCCGTACCCGGTGACCCAGGACGCCGCGTACGCCAAGGCGCTCTGCGACCAGCTCCTGTCGCTGACCAGCGACCGCAACGCCCCGATCGCCGGGCTGGTGGACGTGACCGCCGCCAAGGCGTTCGCCGCCGACCCGGAGAGCCTGATCTCCGGTCCGCGCGCCTGGGTGGCGCGCACCCACGTGGAGATGCTGTTCCAGCTCAACATGTGGCTCGACCAGTACCGGGTGCGGGTCGACCTCTGACCGGCACCGTCCCAGTCGTCTTCGATCCCTCGTCGAGGAGCGGCTGCCAGCGTTTCGAGCATCGTGGCGACCACCACGGCCCCCCGCACCACACTCCGAAGGAGCCTTCGTAATGGGAACCAAGAAGTCTGACCTGTCGATCCTCGACCTCGCGGCGGGCTACTGGTCGGCCAAGACCTTTCTCAGCGCGGTCGAGCTGGGCCTGTTCGGCGTGCTGGCCGAGGGCGGCCGGACCGAGCCGGAGATCCGCGAGACGCTCGGGCTGCACCCCCGGGCCAGCCGCGACTTCCTCGACTCGCTGGTCGCGCTGCGGGTGCTCGACCGCGACGCCGAGGGGCGTTACGCGATCAGCGCCGCCGCCGCCAACCAGCTCGACCCGAAGCACCCGTCGTACCAGGGCGGCTTCCTGAGGATGCACGCCTGGCAGTACGGCGTCTGGGGCAAGCTGACCGACCTGCTCAAGACCGGTGACATGCAGGCGCACACCGACCGCGACTTCAACAAGTTCTACTCGCGGCCGGAGTCGGTGCGGAACTTCATGTCCGCGATGGACGGTGCCAACTCGGCGGTCGGCCCGGCCCTGGCGGAGAAGTTCGACTGGACCGAGGTGTCGTCCTTCGTGGACGTCGGCGGGGCGCGGGGCAACATCGCCGCCGTCATCGCCAAGGCCCACCCGCAGCTGGACGCCGGCACCTTCGACCTGCCGCCGGTGCAGCCCTTCTTCGACGAGCACATGGACCGGCTGGGCATGACCGGCCGGGTCACGTTCCACGCCGGTGACTTCTTCAACGACAGCCTCCCCGCCGCCGACGTCCTGATCTTCGGGCACGTGCTGCACGACTGGAACGACGAGCAGCGGATCGCCCTGCTGCGCAAGGCGTACGAGGCGCTGCCGGTCGGCGGCCGGGTCATGGTGTACGACGCCCTGATCGACGACGACCGGCGCGAGCCGGCGAATCTGCTGCTCAGCCTCAACATGCAGCTGGTCACCCCGGGCGGTGGCGAGTACACCGGGGCCGACTGCCAGGGTTGGATGCGCGAGGCCGGCTTCACCGAAACCTCGGTCCTGCCGTTGACCGACGCCGACTCGGCCGTGATCGGGCGCAAGACCGCCTGACCGGTCGGGACCATCCGATCCATCCAGTAAGGAGCACAACCAGTGACTACCAATCCCGACACCGGGAGGGCCATGATCTCCCGTCGTCGCCTGCTCCTGGGCACGGCGGCCGGCGCCACGCTGGCCGGCCTGTCCGTGGCCGCGCCGGCCCAGGCCGCCGTCGCCCCGGCCGGCGGCCCGGCCCCGATCGACATCGTCCTGAACTCCGGTAGCTTCACCGCCCCGAGCCAGGTGCGGGGTGGCTCGGTCACCTTCCGGGTCAGCACCCCGGTCGCCGGTGGCCTCGCGCTGCTGCTCATCAAGCTGCGGTCGGGGGTGTCGCTGGACCGGTACCTCACCGCGTTGGCCGCCACCTCGGCCTACGACCCGGCCGAGCGGGCCGCCGCCGAGCGGGACCTGGTGACCTGCGCCGAGAACCTCGGCGGCGCGGTGGTCACGGCGGGGGCACGGGTGACGTTCACCCAGTTCCTGCTGCCGGGCACCTACCACCTGGTCAACTTCGACTACACCAGCTCAACGGCGGTACCGGTGGTGAAGCCGTTGACGGTGAGCGGGCTGGGCGCTCCCCGGTTCCCGGACGTGGACGACTACGTCATGCACCGGGAGCGCAACGGGGCCGTCTCGTTCCTGCTGCCGACCCGGAAGCTCCGGGCGGCCGGCTCCCACCTCGTGGTGAACACCACCCGGCACAACAACGAGGCCGTCCTGTCGAAGCTCGTGGACGGGGCGACCGCGGCGGACGTGGAGTTCTACTTCGAGGAGTGCAAGGCCGGCCGGTGGCCGAGCAGCAACCCGATGGCCACCATGCCGGTCGGGCTCGCCCCGCTCTCGGCCGGCAAGCAGGCCGTCGTGCGTACCGAGATGACCCCCGGCGCGTACGTCCTCTACACGTACGCGGTCAACGCGGCCACCGGCTACCCGCGCGCCTGGGAGGGCTCGTTCCGCCTGGTCACCCTCACCTGACCGAGTTCTGAGAGAACCAACGAGTACGCGGCGCCGTCGGCCCTGCCGGCGGCGCCGCCCGAAATCGGAGGAATCGTGGATCTTCAACTGGCCGGCAAGCGCGCCCTGGTCACGGGTGGCACCCGCGGCATCGGACGGGCGATCGTCACCGCCCTGGCCGGGGCCGGCGCCTCGGTCGTCACCTGCTACCGCCACGACCACGAGGCGGCGGAGAGCCTCACCCGGGACCTGAAGGCGACCGACGGCAACCACCAGGTGCTCCAGGCCGACCTGCGCGACCCGGCGGACGTGACGCGTCTCGTCGAGGTCGCGCGGACCGAGCTGGGTGGGCTGGACATCGTGGTCAACAGCGCCGGGGTGGACAGCCACGCGCCGGCCGCCGAGGTGACCCTCGAGGAGTGGCGGCGGGTGTTGGACACCAACCTGACCGCCTTCCACCTGGTCACCCACGCCGCGCTGCCGCTGCTCGGCGCGGGTGCGTCGATCGTCAACGTCGGTGCCTCGGTGAGCACCCGGGGCCTGGCCGGCAAGGCCCACTACACCGCCAGCAAGGCCGCCATCAACGGCTGGATGCGGTCGGTGTGCAAGGAGGTCGGCCCGCGCGGCATCCGGATCAACGAGGTCTCCCCCGGCATCATCGAGACCGAGCCGGGCGCCGGCCTGCCGCCGGAGATGTACGAGCGGATCAAGTCCAACGCCGCGCTGCGCCGCCTCGGCACCTCCGAGGACGTCGCGAACGCGGTGCTCCTGCTGGCCAGCCCACTGTCGGCGTACGTCACCGGCGCGACCCTGCACGTCGACGGCGGCATCTGATGGCCGCCCGGAAGGTGGCCGTCCTCGGACTGGGCGGCATGGGCGGCGGCATGGCGCACCGGCTGCTGGACAGCGGCGTCGAGCTGACCGTCTGGAACCGGACGGCGGCGAAGGCCGCGGGTCTGGTGGCGGCCGGGGCCCGGCAGGCGGACTCGCCGGCCGAGGCGGTCCGGGACGCCGACGTGGTCCTGGTCAGCCTCTCCGACTCCGAGGCCGTGGAGGAGGTCCTCTTCGGCGCGGTGTGCCCGGCGGCCCGGCCGGGCACACCGATCATCGACACCTCCACGGTCTCCCCCACGTACGCCCGCGAGGCGGGCGAGCGGGCGGCGCGGGCGGGGGTGAAGCGGATCGAGGCGTGCGTGGTCGGCAACCCGCACCAGGCACGCAACGGGGAGCTGCGGGTCCTGACCGCCGGCACCCAGGCCGACCTGGCCGAGGTGCAGGACGTGCTGGCCCTGCTCGGCCCGCAGGTGGTCTACCTGGGTCCGCCCGGGATGGCCGCCACCATGAAGCTGGTCTTCAACGCCATGCTCGGCGCGCAGGTCGCCTCGATGGCCGAGGCGGTCGCCTACGGCGAGCGCTCCGGCCTGGACCGGGACATGCTGCTGATGGCGGTGGAGCGCAGCGGCTTCAGCTCGAAGGTGATGTCGTTCCGGGCCGCGCTGATGCGCGAGCGCAGGTACGAGCCGGCGGCCTTCCGCACCCGGCTGATGAACAAGGACCTCCGCCTGGCCCTCGCCGAGGCGGCCAAGGTGGGCGTGGACATGCCGGTCATCGAGCGGTCCGCGGTCACCTTCACCGAGGCGATCGACGCGGGCTACGGCGACCAGGACGCCGCCGCGGTGCACGAGATGCTCAGCCGGCACGACGCCTGACGGCGGTTCGGCGTCCCGGTGGATTCGCGAATGCTCCATCCGGGCTTCAGGCGCCTTCGAGGCGCCGAGGAAATCATTTCGCAGTAGAGACCGGGATGCCTGGCCGACCCTGATCGGCACTCCTGGCGATCAACCCTGCATCAGCCGAAAGGAGAGGACTGTGCACCGGACGCTCATTGTGGCCCGTATGAACCCGGCGGATGCCGCGTCGGTCGCCAACATTTTCGCCGAATCGGACGCCACCGAACTGCCCCACATGATCGGGGTGGACCGGCGGACGCTGTTCCGTTTCCACGACCTCTACTTCCACCTCGTGGAGGCGGACCAGTCCATCAACCGCGACCTCTACAAGGCTCGCAGCCACCCGCTCTACCAGGACATCCACGACAAGCTCGCCCAGTTCATCAGCCCGTACGACCCGGCGTGGGCGGAGCCGAAGGACGCCATGGCCGAGCCCTTCTACACCTGGACGCCGGACAAATGACCGTCACCGGAACCGGCACCGCAGGCCGAGAGGAGAAAACCGTGACCACCACGAGCGCCACGAAGGTTTCGTGGAGCGACGTACAGCCGAACCGTCGGCGCGGCGGTGATGTCCGAATCATGCTCAGCCCGAAGACGGTGAAGTCGACGACCGGGTTCGGCGGAATGCTCACCCTGGAGCCGGGCGAATTCGTGTGCGAGCACATCCACCCGTATTCCGAGGAGTCCATTTACGTGGTGAGCGGTCAGATCACCATGCGGATCGACACCGAGTACGTGGACCTCGGCCCGGGTGAGGCGTGCCTGGTGCCGATCAACGTCAAGCACCGGGTGGAGAACCGCGGCCAGGAGCCGGCCCAGGTGATCTTCCACCTCTGCCCGCTCGCGCCCCGCCCGGAACTGGGTCACATCGACACCGAGTTCCTGCCCGGCCGGGAGAACGAGCCGGCGCCCCAGGTCGGAGGGCACCAGTGAGCGCACCGCGCGTCGCGGTCACCGGCATCGGCGTGATGGCGCCGGGCGGGGTGGGTCGTCAGGCCTTCTGGGACATGATGACCGCCGGCCGGACCGCCACCCGACGTATCACCTTCTTCGACCCGTCGAACTTCCGCTGCCAGGTCGCCGCGGAGATCGACTTCGACCCGGCGAAGATGGGCCTGACCCCGCAGGAGGTCCGCCGGATGGACCGGGCGGCCCAGCTGGCCGTCCTGGCCACCCGGGAGGCGGTGCAGGACAGCGGGCTGACCCTGGACGAGCTGAACCCGACCCGTACGGCGGTGACCGTCGGCAACGCGGTCGGCTGCACGATGGGGCTGGAGACCGAGTACACGGTGGTCAGTGACGGCGGTCGCAAGTGGGTCGTCGACCACGACTACGCGGTCCCCGAGATGTACGACTACTTCGCGCCCAGTTCGCTGGCGCGCGAGGTGGCCTGGGC
The DNA here is from genome assembly GCF_040639195.1 of Micromonospora sp. NPDC023956. Classification (NCBI taxonomy): domain Bacteria; kingdom Bacillati; phylum Actinomycetota; class Actinomycetes; order Micromonosporales; family Micromonosporaceae; genus Micromonospora; species Micromonospora sp. NPDC023956. The sequence goes on along the minus strand of NZ_JBEZZN010000009.1, from coordinate 111,415 downwards.
GACCGGGGCCGAGGGGCCCGCCTCGGTGGTCTCCTCCGGCTGCACCTCCGGCATCGACGCGCTGGGCTACGCGGCCAACCTGATCCGCGAGGGCGCGGCGGACATCGTGATCGCCGGGTCGACCGACGCGCCGATCTCGCCGATCACGGTGGCCTGCTTCGACGCCATCCGGGCGACGTCGACCTTCAACGACACCCCGGAGTCGGCCTGCCGCCCGTTCGACGGCAACCGACGTGGGCTGATCCTCGGCGAGGGCGCGGCGATGTTCGTGCTGGAGAGCACCGAGTCGGCCCGCCGCCGGGGCGCGCCGATCTACTGCGAGATCGCCGGGTACGCCACCCGGGCCAACGGCTTCCACATGACCGGCCTCAAGCCGGACGGGCGGGAGATGGCCGAGGCGATCCGGCTGAGCATGGACCAGGCGAGGCTGAACCCCGAGGACATCCACTACGTCAACGCGCACGGGTCGGGCACCAAGCAGAACGACCGGCACGAGACGGCGGCGGTCAAGGCCAGCCTCGGTCAGCACGCCTACGCCACCCCGATGAGCTCCATCAAGTCGATGGTGGGTCACTCGCTGGGCGCGATCGGCTCGATCGAGGTGGCCGCCTGCGCGCTGGCCGTCAAGCACAACGTGGTGCCCCCCACGGCCAACCTGACCACCAGGGACCCGGAGTGCGACCTGGACTACGTACCGATGATCGCGCGTGAGCACCGCACCGACGCCGCGCTCTCCGTGGGCAGCGGGTTCGGCGGCTTCCAGAGCGCGATCCTGGTCGTCGACCCCGAGGCGGTGCCGGCATGAAGACAGCGGTGGTGACCGGCCTGGGCGTCATGGCGCCCAACGGCATGGACACCGAAACCTACTGGTCGTCCATCCTGGACGGCAAGAGCGGCATCAACCGCATCCAGCGGTTCGACGCCCCGCGCTACCCGGTGAAGCTCGCCGGTGAGCTGGCCACCTTCGACCCGAGCGAGCACGTGCCGAGCCGCCTGCTGGTGGAGACCTCGGCCATGAGCCACCTGGCGTTCGTGGCCGCCGAGATGGCGATCAAGGACGCCGAGGTCGACCTGACCCAGCTGCCCGAGTACGAGATCGGCGTGATCACGGCGAACGCCACCGGCGGCGTCGAGGTCGGCCAGCGGGAGCTGGAGAAGCTCTGGACGCAGGGCCCGGAACACGTCAGCGCGTACATGTCGATCGCCTGGTTCTACGCGGCCACCACCGGGCAGCTCTCCATCCGGCACAAGCTGCGCGGACACTGCGGGGTGGTGGTCTCCGAGCAGGCCGGCGGCCTGGACGCGATCGGCCACGGCCGCCGGGTGCTGCGGCAGAACCACCAGCTGGTCCTGGTCGGCGGCACCGAGTCGGCGATGTCGCCGGCCGGCGTGGTGGCCCAGATGCCCACCGGCAACCTGAGCCACAGCGACAACCCGGACGCCGCCTTCCTCCCGTTCGACGTGCGGGCGGGCGGCTACGTCCCGGGCGAGGGCGGCGCCATCCTGGTGATCGAGGACGCCGAGACGGCCCGTCGGCGCGGTGCGCCCCGCGTCTACGGGGAGATCGCCGGGTACGCGGCCACCTTCGACCCCCGCCCGGGGGGCGACCGCAAGCCGACCCTGGAGCAGGCGGCCCGGCTGGCGCTCGCCGACGCGGGCGTCGAGCCCGCCGACGTGGACGTGGTCTTCGCCGACGCGTACGGCGTGCCGGAGCTGGACCGGGTCGAGGCGGCGGCGATCAGCGCGATCTTCGGTCCGAACCGCGTACCGGTGACCGCGCCGAAGACGATGACCGGCCGGATCTACGCCGGTGCCGGTGCCCTCGACACGGTCAGCGCGCTGCTGTCCATCCGCGACGGCGTGATCCCGCCGACGATCAACGTCGACAACCTCGCCCCCGGCTGCGACATCGACCTCGTCCGGGAGCGTCCCCGAACCGCGCCGGTGCGGACCGCGCTGGTGCTCGGCCGCGGGCACGGCGGGTTCAACTCCGCCGTCGTCGTCCGTGCCACCTCGTAACACGAACCGCCACAACCCGACTGGAGGCTCCTGCCATGCGTGAGATGACCCTGGACGACCTGACGCGCGTGATCCGCGCGACGGTGGGCGTGGACGACTCGGTCGACCTGACCGCCGACATCCGCGACACCCTCTTCACCGACCTCGGCTACGACTCGCTGGCCCTGCTCGAGGTGGTCAGCCGGCTGGAGAAGGAGTTCCCGGCCTCGGTCCCCGAGGAGAAGATCAGCGACCTGCGCACCCCGCGCGAGCTGATCGAGTTCGTCAACGCCCAGCTCACCGCGGCGGCGTGACGATGGCCAAGAAGACCGAGTGCGCCGTCGTCATCGACGCGCCGATGGACCTGGTCTGGGAGATGACCAACGACGTCCCGAACTGGCCGGACCTCTTCACCGAGTACGCCTCGGCGGAGGTGCTGGAGCGGGACGGGGACACCATCCGGTTCCGGCTGACCATGCACCCCGACGAGAACGGCCGGGTCAACACCTGGGTCTCCGAGCGGACCTCCGACGCGGCCACCCGGACCGTACGGGCGCACCGGATCGAGACCGGCCCGTTCGACTTCATGAACATCTTCTGGGCGTACCGCGAGGTCGACGGCGGCGTGGAGATGCGCTGGGAGCAGGAGTTCCACGTCAAGGACGAGATGCCCTTCGACGACGACGCCATGGCGGCGCACCTGCTCAAGAACTCGGCCATCCAGATGGCGGCCATCAAGGAACGGATCGAGAAGGCCGCCGTCGCCCGCTCCTGAGCCGGCGTCACCCCTTACCTGGAGGACTGATGGAACAGCTACTTGCCGGCAAGAACGCCCTGGTCACCGGCGGTACGCGCGGGATCGGCCGGGCGATCGTGCTGAACCTGGCGAAGGCCGGCGCGAACGTGGTGACCTGCTACCGCTCCGAGGGCGAGGCCGTGGAGAGCCTGGCCCGGGAGCTGAAGGACACCCCGGGTCAGCACCACCTGGTCCGCGCCGACGTCGGTGACGCGGAGCAGATCGAGAACCTGCTGGCCGAGTGCAAGGTCCGTCTCGGCGGCCTGGACGTGGTGGTCAACAACGCCGGCGTGATCAGCCACATCGGCTACGACGACCTGTCGCTGGACGACTGGCACGCCGTCGTCGACACCAACCTGACCGGCACCTTCCTGGTCATCCAGAAGGCCCTGCCGCTGATGGGCGAGGGCGCGTCGGTGGTCAACATCGGCTCCCGGGTGGCCAAGGTGGGCATCCCGATGCGGGCGCACTACACCGCCGCCAAGGCCGGCCTGGTGGGTCTGACCCGCTCGCTCTGCAAGGAGCTGGGCCGCCGGGGCATCCGGGTGAACCTGGTCGAGCCGGGCGTGATCGCGACCGAGGAGATGGCGCGCCTCACCCCGGAGCAGCGGGCCGCCATGGAGGCCCGCTACGCGCAGCTCACCTCGCTCGGCCGGCTCGGCCACGTGGACGAGGTCGCCGAGGTCGTGCTCTTCCTCGCCAGTGACAAGTCCCGCTACGTCAGTGGCGCGCAAATTCCCGTCGACGGAGGTATCTGATCATGAGCAACCCGACGTTCCGGGTCATGCTGCGGTTCGACATCAACCCGGGGATGGAGGCCGACTTCGAGCAGACCTGGCTCTCCATCGGCAGCGTCATCACCGACCACCCGGCCAACCTCGGGCAGTGGCTGATGAAGGACTCCACGCAGGACTCGACCTACTACGTCATCAGCGACTGGGTGGACGAGCCGCGGTTCCGGGAGTTCGAGCACAGCGACGAGCACGTGGAGCACCGCAAGAAGCTGCACCCGTACCGGCACGGCGGGGCGATGTTCACCATGAACGTCGTCTTCGCGCTGCCGGCCGGCGAGGCCGCGAAGGCCCTGCGGTGAGCAGCGCCGGTCGCGCCCGGGTGATGGTGTGGCACCGCGCGCCGGCCGACGACGTCGACGCGGTGGCCAAGGCGTACGACCAGATCAGCCGGCACCTGGAGGGCACTCCGGGGCTGATCGGCAACGAACTGCTCCGGTCCACCACGGACCCGCACCGGATGGTGGTGCTCAGCGAGTGGGAGAGCCTGGCGGCCTTCCGGGTCTGGGAGGAGGGCGTCTCGCACCGCCCGTCCACCTCTCCGCTGCGCCAGTACCAGGACCGCGAGCAGGAGAACTTCTTCGAGGTCTTCGAGGTGTCGGCGGCGTTCTGAACGCCGGCGGACCGTCGGGCGGCCGGCGGGCCGCCCGCGACGAGGGCCGGACGACGACCGGGCGCAACGCCCGGCGATCCACCGGCGGCCGGAGGACGACCCTGACCGGATCGTCCTCCGGCCCCCGCCCGCTTCCGGCTCCCGCGACCGGGGAGCGCACGACAGGCCCAGGGATGGGCAGCGACGGACTTTGGAGGCCGTGCCATGACCGACACCCCGCTCCAGGTGGGTGCCGCCCCGAGCACCGACGACCGGCTCGCCGGCGCCCCCCGCGCGTCCCGCGGCCACGGGCAGCTCAGGACCGAGCGCCACCGGCGGCTGCGGCACGCGGGTGGCGGCCCGGAGCGGTCGGCATGAGGGTCGAGAACCTCTACGTCGTCGGCACCGGGCGTCGCCTGCCCCCGGCGATGACCCTGGAGGAGGCGGAACGGGCCGGACTCTGCGAGCGCCGGCTGGTGTGGCGTACCGAGGTGCAGTCGGTCTGCGTGAGCGAGGGCGAGTCCGGCCCGGAGATGGCCGCGCACGCGGCGCGGACCGCGCTCCGGCAGGCCGGCGCCCGGCCGGCGGAGATCGACCTGGTCCTGCACGCGAACACCTGGTACCAGGGGCACGACATGTGGGCCCCGGCCTCGTACGTGCAGCGTGAGGTGCTGGGGAACTCCTGCCCGGCCATCGAGGTGCGGCAGATGTCCAACGGGGGCCTCTGCGCGCTGGAACTGGCGGTCGGCTACCTGCTCGGCGACCCGACGCGGACCAGCGCGCTGGTCACCACCGGGGACCGGTTCTGCGCTCCCGGGTTCGACCGGTGGCGAAGCGACCCGGGCACCGTCTTCGGCGACGCGGGCACCGCCGTCGTCGTCTCCCGCCGGCCCGGCTTCGCCCGGCTGCGCAGCATCGTCACCGTGGCCGACGCCGGCCTAGAGCAGATGCAGCGCGGGGTCGACCCGTTCGGCCCGGTCCCGTTCAGCACCCGGGCCACCGTGGACGTGGAGAAGGTGCGGCAGGACTTCGTCCGGTCCAGTGGGCTCGACGGCATCCTCGACCGGATCGACCGGGGCCAGTCCGAGGCGATCGAACGGGCACTGGCCGACGCCGAGGTGAAGCTGGAGGACATCGACTGGTTCGTCCTGCCGAACCTGGGGCGCGGCCGGCTCAACGCCCACTTCCTGAACAAGTTCGCCATCGACCCCGACCGGACCACCTGGTCCTGGGGACGCCAGGTCGGGCACCTCGGCGCCGGCGACCAGATCGCCGGGCTGGGGCAGCTCGTCGACTCCGGCGTCCTGCAACCCGGCCAGCGGTGCCTCCTCGCCGGTGTGGGAGCGGGGTTCACCTGGTCGTGCGCCGTGGTCGAGATGCTCCGCCGACCGCCCACCGCCAGCCGCCCGGCCACGACGGCCGGTCTCACCCGCACCGCGAGAAGGGGTTGAGAGGCCCATGACCTCCACCGCCACACCGATCCCGCCCACCGAGAAGACCTTCCTGGGCCAGCCCCGCTGGTTCGGCACCCTCTTCGTCGTCGACATGTGGGAGCGGTTCAGCTTCTACGGGATGCTCGCCATCCTGGCGCTGTTCCTGGTCGCCTCCCCCGAGGACGGCGGCCTCGGCATGTCCGAGGTGGACGCCGCCGCGCTCTTCGGCATGTACATGTCCCTGGTGTTCATGGCCGCCCTACCGGGCGGCTGGCTCGCCGACCGGGTCCTCGGGGCCCGGCGCGCCACCCTCTGGGGCGGCATCTTCATCACCGCCGGACACGTCTTCCTCTCCGTGCCCGCGAAGCCCACCCTCTACCTGGGGCTGGGCTGCATCATCGTCGGTACCGGCCTGGTCAAGCCGAGCATGGCGGCGATGGTCGGCGACATGTACCAGGGCCAGCCCGAACGGCGGGAGGCGGCGTTCTCGCTGTTCTACATGAGCGTGCAGGTCAGCGCGCTGCTCGCCCCGCTGATCACCGGCTTCGCCGCCGAGAAGATCAACTGGCACCTGGGCTTCGGCATCGCCGCGTTCGGCATGGTCGTCGGCCTGATCCAGTACGTGATCGGGATGCGCAGCCTCGGCGACGTCGGCTCCCGTCCGTCGAACCCCGCGCCCCCCGAGGTGCGGGCCCGCGTCTGGCGGCGCTCGGCGATCTTCGGTGGGATCCCGGCGCTGCTCGCCGTACTGGGCGTGGCCACCGGGGCGGTCGCCCTCCAGCAGGTGCTGATGGTCCTCGGCCTGATGGTGCTCGGCGTGCCGGTGGTCTACTGGATCCGGCTGAACCGCCGGCCGGAGATCGCCCCCTACCGGGTACGGCTGCGGGCGTTCCTGTGGATGTTGATCGCCTCGGCGTTCTTCTGGATGCTCTACGCCCAGGGGCCGGCCCTGATGAACATCTTCGCCAAGGACTCGGTCGACCGGGACGTGCTCGGCTTCGAGGTGCCGGCGAGCTGGTTCCAGTCGGCACAGCCCCTGTTCCTGCTGCTGCTCGCCCCGGCCTTCGCCACCCTCTGGGTGCGGTTGGGCTCCCGGGTGGCGGTGCCACCGAAGTTCGTCGTCGGCATGCTCCTCGGCGGCGTCTCGTTCGTGATCATGGCGTTCGCCGCCTCGCTGGCCGAGAGCGGCCCGGTGTCGCCGCTCTGGCTGCTCACCGTCTACCTGATCATCGTCTGCGGCGAGCTGGTGGTGGCGCCGGTCGGGCTCAGCCTGGCCGCCCAGGTGGCCCCACCGGGCTTCTCCAGCCAGATGATCGGCCTGTTCTGGCTCTTCGCGGCGGTCGGCGCGGCCACCGGTGGGCAGCTCGCCGGGATCACCGCGGTGGTCTCCGACGCCACCTTCTACCTGGTGCTCGGCGGCGTCGGGCTCGTGGTGGCGGCGGCCCTGGCGGTCTCCGTCCGCTCGCTGACGCGACGCCTCGCCGACGAGCCCGTACCGGACCAACCGGCGACGGCGCAGTCGCCGGCCGAGGGCGTGAAGTCCCTGAGCTGAACGGAGTGCCGCCATGCCGACGGATCAACCGACCAGCACCGTGCACGGGAACCAACCGAACACCCTGCTACGTGGTGGACCGGGCCGCGCCGACGAGGTCGCCGACCGGTACTGCCGCACCGACGAGGCGGCCTCGACGCTGAAGGTCCGCAACGGCAACTGCTACGACCACTTCCGGGTCGAGCCCGACCCGGTCCTCGACGGACAGGGCCGCAGCCTGCGGGTGTTCACCTGGAGCCACCGCACCTACGTGGCGGAGTGAGGCGACCCGGTTCGCCCGGTCCGGGTGGGGGCCGATAGGTAGAATCGCTATGGATTCCGACGAACCGACAGGTGGGAGGCACCTCATGAGGACGCTGGTGGCAGTGTTGATCGGCCTCGTCGCCGGGTTCTTCACCGGCCTGGTGGTCGACCAGATCGTCGGCGTCATCGGCCTGCTCACCTCCGGCGACCCGGGCGGCTTCCGGTTCCTGCCGGTCGTCCTGGCCGCCCTCGGCGCGATCGCCGCGGTCGTCGTCGACCGGCAGCGGCAGCGGCGGAGCGCTCCGCCCCGCCGCTGAACCCGTCGGCACACCCTCCCCGGGCGCCTCCCGTCACCGACGGGAGGCGCCCGTCGTCGTACCGGCGGGCGCCCGTCGTCGTACCGGAGCCGACCCCCGTTGATCTCCAAGCGCGCTTCGAGCCGTCCTCCAAGCGGGACTGCCAGGCTGGGCCAGCCACGATCCGGGAGGAGTCACTCGTGTACGACGAGACAACACCAGTACTGATCGTCGGGGGTGGGGTGGTGGGGCTCTCCACCTCCCTGTTCCTGTCCGCGCACGGCGTCCGGTCGGTCCTCGTCGAACGCCACCCGGGCACCGCCATCCACCCCCGCGCCTGGGGCTGGTACCCGCGCACCCTGGAGCTGTACCGCTCCGTCGGGCTCACCGACGCGATCTACGCCGAGAGCGCCGGCTTCGCCGGCCACGTCCTCAACGGCAAGGTCGAGTCGCTGACCGGCCGGGAGATCCACATGTCCCGGATCCCCGACGAGGAGGACGTCAGCGACATCAGCCCGATCGAGCGGCTGGTCTCCCTTCCGCAGGACCGGATCGAGCCGCTGGTCCTGGACCGCGCCCACGAACTCGGCGCGGACATCCGCTTCGGCGTGGAGCTGGTCGACCTCGCCCGGGACGACGAGGGCGTCACCGCGACCGTCCAGGACCGGAAGACCGGGACGCGCCGGACCATCCGGGCGGCGTACCTGGTCGCCGCGGACGGCACGCACAGCCCGATCCGGGAACGGCTCGGCATCCGACGGCACGGCCGGGGCGTGGTCCGCCACCAGATGAGCATCCTGTTCCGCGCCGACCTGAGCGGGCCGCTCGCCGGCCGCCGGTTCGCCATCTGCCAGGTGGAGAACGACCGGGTGGAGGGGATCCTGGGGCACGACGACTCGCTGGGTCAGGGCACCCTCATCGTCACCTACCACCCGGAGAAGGGCGAGAGCCCGGAGGACTTCACCGACGAGCGCTGCGTCGAGCTGGTCCGGGCCGCGGTGGGCGTACCGGACCTCGAGGTCGGGCTGCGCAGCGTCATGCCGTGGGAGATGGGCGCGCTGGTCGCCGAGCGGTTCACCGACGGGCGGGTCTTCCTCGTCGGCGACGCCGCGCACGTGGTGCCGCCGGTCGGCGGGTACGGCGCGAACACCGGCATCCACGACGCGCACAACCTGGCCTGGAAGCTGCACGCGGTACTGACCGGACTGGCCTCCCCCGCGCTGCTGGCCAGCTACGACACCGAGCGCCACCCGGTCGGGGTCACCGTGATGACCCAGGCCGGACTCCGGCTGGCCACCCGGGGCGGGTTCGCCACCCCCGAGCAGAAGGCCGCCGTCCGGGACACCCTGATGGTGACCTTCGGCTACGTCTACGACTCGTCCGCCGTCCTCGCCGAACCGGGCGACACCGTTCCCGCCGCGCCGGCCGGGCCGGGCGGGGTGCGCACCGCCGCGCTGGTCGACCCACGCGAGCTCGGCGGCCGGCCCGGCACCCGCGCGCCGCACGTCTGGCTGCGCCAGGACGGGGATCGGATCTCCACCCTGGACCTCTTCGGCCGGCGGCCGGTGCTGCTGCTCGGCTCGGCCGGCGAAGCGTGGCGCACCGCCGCGACGGCCGCCGCGAAGCGCCTCGGCGTCGACCTCGACGTCCACCGGATCGGCGCGGACCTCGTCGAGGACGACCGGCCCTGGCACGACGCGTACGGCGTCACCCCGCAGCAGGCGGTACTGGTCCGGCCGGACGGCTTCGTCTGCTGGCGTTCCCCGGCCGACGCCGAGGCCACCGAGTCCACCGTCGAACGGGTGCTGAGCACACTCCTGCACCGCTGACCCGCCCCACCCGGGCAGCCTGAGGCGGCGTGGGTGGTCGGGTGGCTGGGATCCCCTGTTACCGCTTCTCGAAGCGGCCGTCGGGCGTGCGCAGCGTCGGCGCCCGTCGCGTGTCCGCGCGCCGAGCACCGCCCAGACGACGCCGGCGCGCCTGTCAGAACCACCGCGCCCGGGAGGGAACCGTGAGCGAACCGCAGACCACCGTGGGTCAGGCACCCGTGGGGCGTACCGAACCCATAGCGATCATCGGACTCGCCTGCCGGCTCCCGAAGGCACCCGACCCGGGTGCCTTCTGGACGTTGCTGCGCGACGGGGTGGAGGCGGTCGGCGAGCCGCCGGCGGACCGGTGGCGGGACGTCGGCGAGCCGCCGGTGGAGGTGCGCCGGGCCGGTTTCCTGGACCGGGTCGACACCTTCGACGCGGCCTTCTTCGGGGTCAGTCCGCGCGAGGCCGCAGCGATGGACCCGCAGCAGCGGCTGATGCTGGAGCTGAGCTGGGAGGTGCTGGAGGAGGCCCGGATCGTCCCCGCGTCGGTGCGGGAGAGCCGCACCGGGGTCTTCGTCGGCGCGATCTGGGACGACTACGCGACGCTGTCCTACCGGGGCGGCCCGGGGGCGGTCTCCCCGCACACCGTCACCGGGCTGCACCGCAGCATCCTCGCCAACCGGGTCTCCCACCACCTCGGCCTCACCGGGCCGAGCATGACGGTCGACACCGGACAGTCCTCGTCGCTGGTGTCGGTGCAGTTGGCCTGCGAGAGCCTGCGTCGGGGCGAGTCGACCCTGGCCATCGCGGCGGGCGTGAACCTGATCATGGCCCCGGAGAGCACCACCGGGATGGCGCGGGCCGGGGCGCTCTCGCCGGACGGCCGCTGCCACACCTTCGACGCCCGCGCCAACGGCTACGTCCGGGGCGAGGGCGGCGGGGCCGTACTGCTCAAGCCCCTGGCCCGAGCGTTGGCCGACGGCGACCGGGTGCACGCGGTCATCCTCGGCGGCGCGGTCAACAACGACGGGGTGGCCGAGGGGTTGACCGTCCCCAGCCAGGCGGCGCAGGAGGAGGTGCTGCGGCTGGCGTACGCCGACGCCGGCGTCGACCCGCACGACGTGCAGTACGTCGAGCTGCACGGCACCGGCACCCGGGTCGGTGACCCGGTCGAGGCGGGCGCACTGGGCCGGGTGCTCGGTGCCGGCCGTCCGGCGGACGCGCCGCTGCTGGTCGGCTCGGCCAAGACCAACGTCGGTCACCTGGAGGGGGCGGCCGGCATCGTCGGCCTGCTCAAGGCGGTACTCGCCCTGCGTCACCGGCGCCTGCCGGCCAGCCTGAACTTCACCACGGCCAACCCGGCGATCCCGTTGGAGGAACTGCGGCTTCGGGTGCAGCAGCGCGCGGGCGACTGGCCCCGGCCGGACGTGCCCCTGCTCGCCGGAGTCTCCTCGTTCGGCATCGGCGGCACCAACTGTCACCTGGTGCTCGCCGCCGCCCCGGAGCAGCCGGTCGGCGCGGAGCCGACAGCGGCGGCCGGCGCGGAGCGGACGGCCGGACCGGTGGCCGAGGTGACCGCCTGGCCGCTGTCCGCACGCGGCGAGGACGCCCTGCGCGAGCAGGCCGCCGGCCTGGCCCGGCACCTCGACGCCCACCCCGGCCTCGACCCGGCCGTGGTGGCACACAGCCTGGCCAGTACGCGGACCCGGTTCGACCACCGTGCCGTGGTGGTCGCCGGGGACGTCGCCGAGGCGCGGACCACGCTGACCGCGCTGGCCGAGGGACGGCCCGACAACGGGCTGGTCACCGGCACCCTGACGCCCGGAAAGGTGGTCTTCGCGTTCCCCGGCCAGGGGTCGCAGTGGGTCGGGATGGCGCTCGGCCTGCTCGACACCCATCCCGTCTTCACCACCCAGCTGCACCGCTGCGCCGAGGCACTCGCCCCGTACACCGACTGGAACCTGGTCGACGTGCTGCGCGGCGAACCGGGCACCCCACCCCTGGACCGGGTGGACGTGCTCCAACCGGCGCTCTGGGCGATGATCATCTCGCTGGCGGAGACCTGGCGGGCGCACGGCGTCGAGCCGGACGCGGTGATCGGCCACAGCCAGGGCGAGATCGCCGCCGCGTACGTCGCCGGAGCACTCACCCTCGACGACTCGGCGCGGCTCGTCGCCCGTCGCGCCCAGGCGATCACCGCGATCGCCGGCACCGGCGGCATGGTCTCCATCCCGCTCCCGTCCGACCAGGTGGACCTGACCCCGTGGGCGGGGCGGCTGCACGTCGGCGCGCTGAACGGTCCGTACGCCACGGTGGTCTCCGGCGACCTGGACGCCCTCGACGAGATCGTCGCCGCACACGCCGAGCGGGGGATCACCTGCCGCCGGGTCAACATCGACTACGCCTCGCACACTCATCACGTGGAGCCGCTGCGCGAGCGGTGGCACGAGATGCTCGGCGAGCTGCGGCCGACCCCGGCGCGGGTGCCGTTCTGGTCCACGGTGACCGCCGGGCCGGTCGACGGCACCGCCCTGACCGCCGACTACTGGTACGGGAACCTGCGCAACCCGGTACGCCTCGACGAGACCGTCCGGGCGCTGGCGGCGGCCGGGCACACCCACTTCGTCGAACCCAGCCCGCACCCGGTGCTGACCGTCGGCATCCAGGACAGTCTGGACTCGAGCGACGTCGCCGGCACCACCACCGGCACCCTCAGGCGCGGCGACGGGGGGCCACGCCGGCTGCTGCTCTCCCTGGCCACCGTGCACACCCGCACCGGACGGACGCCGATCCTCGCCACCGACCCGCAGCACGTCCCGGACGGCACGGTCGACCTGCCCACGTACCCGTTCCAGCGCCAGTCGTACTGGATCGCCGCCGGACCGGTACCGGCGTGGCCCGGCGGTGCGACGCACCCGGTGCGGGACGCGGCGCCGGTCCGGGACACGCGGCCCGGCCTGACCGGCACGCTGGCCGAACGGCTCACCCTGCTGCCCGCCCCGGAGCAGTCCCGGCTGGCGCTCGACCTGGTCCGCAAGAACGCCGCCGCGGTGCTCGGGCACGCCTCCGACGCCGCGGTCGGGGTCGACGTGACCTTCCGGGACCTCGGCTTCGACTCGGTGCTCTCGCTGGAGCTGCGCAACCGGCTCGCCGCGGCCACCGGCCTGCGGCTCGCCTCCGGGCTGCTGTTCAACCACCCGACCCCGACCGCCCTCGCCGGGTACCTGCGCGACGAACTGGTCGGCGCGGGCGACGACCCGACGGCCGGCCGGGCCGGCGCGGACCCGGAGGAACCGATCGCGGTGGTGGCCGTCGGCTGCCGCTACCCCGGCGACGTCCGCTCGTCGGAGGACCTGTGGCGGCTGGTCGCCGGAGGCGTCGACGCGATCGGCGAGTTCCCCGTCAACCGGGGCTGGGACCTGGCCGGGCTCTTCGACCCGGAGCCCGGCGCGCCCGGGAAGTCGTACGCCCGGCACGGCGGCTTCCTGCACCGGGCCGACGAGTTCGACGAGGAGTTCTTCGGCATCAGCCCGCGCGAGGCCGCCGCGATGGACCCGCAGCAGCGGTTGCTGCTGGAGACCGCGTGGGAGGCGTTCGAGCGGGCCGGCATCGACCCGACCGCGCTGCGCGGCAGCCGCACCGGCGTGTTCATGGGGCTGATGTCCCAGGAGTACGGGCCCCGGCTGTACGAGACGTCCGCCGGCTCCGACGGGTACCGGCTCACCGGCAGCACCACCAGCGTCGCCTCCGGACGGATCTCGTACGTCTTCGGCTTCGAGGGGCCGGCGTTCACGGTGGACACCGCCTGTTCGTCGTCGCTGGTGGCGATCCACCTCGCGGTGCAGTCGCTGCGCCGGGGCGAGAGCACCCTGGCGGTGGCCGGCGGGGCGTGCGTGATGTCCTCGCCGGGCATCTTCGTCGAGTTCAGCCGGCAGCGCGGTCTCGCGCCGGACGGTCGCTGCAAGGCGTTCGGGGCCGGGGCGGACGGCACCGGCTGGGCCGAGGGCGCCGGGGTGCTGCTGCTCGAACGGCTCTCCGACGCCCGCCGCAACGGTCACCGGGTGCTCGCGGTGATCCGGGGCAGCGCGATCAACCAGGACGGAGCCAGCAACGGGCTCACCGCCCCGAACGGCCCGTCCCAGGAACGGCTGATCCGGGACGCGCTGGCCGACGCCGGCCTCTCCCCCGCCGACGTCGACGCCGTCGAGGCGCACGGCACCGGCACCCAGCTCGGCGACCCGATCGAGGCCGGCGCGCTGCTCGCCACGTACGGGCAGGACCGGCCGGCGGACCGGCCGGTCCGGTTGGGCTCGCTGAAGTCGAACATCGGGCACAGCCAGGCGGCGGCCGGCGTGGGCGGCGTGATCAAGATGATCGAGGCACTCCGGCACGACCTGCTGCCGCCCACCCTGCACGCGGCCGAGCCGTCGCCGCACGTGGACTGGTCGTCCGGCGCGGTCAGCCTGCTCACCGAGCCGGTCCCGTGGCCACGCGGCGAACGGCCCCGCCGGGGCGCGGTCTCCTCGTTCGGCATCAGCGGCACCAACGCGCACGTGATCCTGGAGGAGGCCCCGGCCGACGTCGAGGCCGACCCGACGGGCGACGACCGCCCCGGTGACGACGGCACGGCCGCCCCGGTGGTGGCCCTGCCACTGTCGGCGCGCGGTCCGGCCGCCCTACGCGGGCAGGCCGCGAACCTGGCCCGGCACCTCGACGCCCACCCCGACCTCGACCCGGCCGTGGTCGCGCACACCCTGGCCACCACCCGGGCCCGGTTCGACCACCGCGCGGTGGTGGTGGCCGACGACCCGGGCGCCGCCCGCGAGGCGCTCACCGCCCTCGCCGAGGGCCGGTCCGCGCCGAACCTGGTCACCGGCACCCCGGCCGAGGGGCGGACGGTCTTCGTCTTCCCCGGGCAGGGGTCGCAGTGGGTCGGGATGGCGCTCGGCCTGCTCGACACCCATCCCGTCTTCACCACCCAGCTGCACCGCTGCGCCGAGGCACTCGCCCCGTACACCGACTGGAACCTGGTCGACGTGCTGCGCGGCGAACCGGGCACCCCGCCGCTGGACCGGGTGGACGTCATCCAGCCCGTCCTCTGGGCCATGATGATCTCGCTGGCCGAGACGTGGCGGGCGCACGGCGTCGAGCCGGACGCGGTGATCGGCCACAGCCAGGGCGAGATCGCCGCCGCGTACGTCGCCGGAGCACTCACCCTCGACGACTCGGCCCGGGTCGTCGCCCGCCGGTCCCAGGCGATCACCGCGCTGGCCGGCACCGGCGGCATGGTCTCCGTACCGCTGCCGGTGGAGCGGGTCGACCTGTCCCCGTGGGACGGGCGGATCCACGTCGCGGCGATCAACGGACCGCACTCCACCGTGGTGGCCGGCGAGGCCGCCGCCCTCGACGAGCTGGTCACGTGCTTCCAGGGCCGGGACGTCAACGCCCGCCGGATCGACGTCGACTACGCCTCGCACACCCCGTTCGTGGAGCCGATCCGCGAGCAGGTGCACGAGCTGCTCGGGGAGATCCGGCCCCGCCCCGCGCGGATCCCGTTCTGGTCCACGTACACCGGTGGCCTGCTCGACACCACCGAGCTGGGCACCGGGTACTGGTTCCAGAACCTGCGCAACACCGTCCGGTTCGCCGAGACGGTCCGGGCGCTCGCCGCCGCCGGGCACACCCACTTCGTCGAGGCCAGCCCGCACCCGGTGCTCACCATCGGCATCCAGGACACCCTGGACGCCGCCGACCGTCCGGGTACCACCACCGGGACGTTGAAGCGCGGTGAGGGCACCGCCGCCCGACTGCTGCTCTCGCTGGCCCACGTGCACACCCACACCGGGCACCGGCCCCGGTTGGTGGCCGATCCGACGTCCGCACCACGCGGCACGGTCGACCTGCCCACGTACCCGTTCCAGCCGCACCGGCACTGGCTCGCCGTGCCGAGCGGGACGGCCCCGGCCCGGGGTGCCGGGCACCGGTTCCTGGACGCCGAGATCGACCTGGCCGGCGACGCCGGGGTGCTGCTCTCCGGCCGGCTGTCCCGGCGGACGCATCCGTGGCTGGCCGACCACGCGGTACGCGACACCGTGCTGCTTCCCGGCACCGCCCTGGTCGACCTGGCCTCCTACGCCGCCGACCGGGCCGGCTGCGACGTGGTCGAGGACCTGGTCCTGGCGGCACCCCTGGTGCTGCCGGCGACCGGCGGACTGGAGATCCAGGTGAGCGTCTCCCCCGGCGACGACCCGGAGCGGCGGACGGTGAGCATCCACTCCCGTCCCGACGCCGGTGACGCCGGGGCCGACCGGAGCTGGGTCCGACACGCCACCGGCACCCTGGCCGAGACGGGTCCGGGCGACGGGCCGCGCCTGGACGAGTGGCCGCCGGCACGGGTCACCCCGTGGGACCTGACCGACGCCTACCGGCGGCTGGCCGACGCCGGCTACCGGTACGGGCCGACGTTCCGGGGCCTGCACCGGGCCTGGCGGGACGGTGACGACCTCTACGCCGAGGTGCGGCTCGCCGACGAGCAGCCGGTCACCGGCTTCCACCTGCACCCGGCGCTGCTCGACGCCGCGCTGCACCCGCTCGTGTTGAGCCTGCTCGACGGGGACACCCGGGCCGGGATCGCCCTGCCGTTCGCCTGGAGCGGGGTGCGGGTGCACGCCGTGGAGGCGACCGCGCTGCGGGTGCACGTCCGGCGCACCGGAGCACGGAGCGCGGCACTGACCCTGACCGACGAGTCCGGTTCGCCGGTGGTCGAGGTGGAGTCACTGACCCTGCAACCCGCCGCCCCGGGCCAGCTCGTCACCGTCCCGGCGCACCACGACTCGCTGCTGGAACTGGCCTGGACCGAGGTGACCGCCGTGCCGGGGGCCGGTTCCACCAGACTGGCGGTGCTCGGCGAGAGCGACCTGGACGCGGTCGGCGCGACCGGCTACCCGGACCTCGCCGCGCTGCTCGACGCGGTGGCGGCCGGAGCGCGGGTGCCGGACGTCGTGGTGGCCACCGCCGGGGCGCCCGAGCCGGAGATGGTCCCGGCCACCCACTCGGCGGTCACCGCCACGCTGGACCTGCTCCAGCGGTGGCTGGCCAGTGACCGGCTGGACGCCTCCCGCCTGGTGCTGACCACGTTCCGCGCGGTCGCCGCCGACCCGGGCGAGCCGGTCCGGGATCCGGTGACCACCGCGGTGTGGGGGCTCGTCCGCACCGCGCAGACCGAGCACCCCGGCCGGTTCGTCCTGGTCGATCTGGACACCCCGTCGCATCTGCGGGTACCCGCCGCGATCGCCACCGGCGCGCCGCAGGTGGCGGTCCGGGGTGACGCGCTGCGCGTACCCCGGTTGGCCCGGACCGGCACCGAGCAGAACCTGGTGCTGCCGCCGACGCCGGACTGGCGGCTGGTGGCCGAGCCCCGCGGCACCATCGACAACCTGGCCCTGGTCGGCCCGGCCGGGACGGACCGGCCGCTGGCCGACGGAGAGGTCCGGGTCGCCGTCCGGGCCGCCGGCCTCAACTTCCGGGACGTGCTGATCTCCCTCGACATGTATCCCGGCGCGGCCACGATGGGCTGCGAGGCGGCCGGGGTGGTCGTCGAGGTGGGCGCGGGCGTGACCGACCTGGCCGCCGGCGACCGGGTGATGGGACTCTTCCCCGAGGGGGCCTTCGGGCCGGTCGCGGTGGCCGACCACCGGCTGCTCACCCGCATCCCGGCGGGCTGGACCTTCGCGCTCGCCGCCAGCGTGCCGACGGTCTTCCTCACCGCCTGGTACGGGCTGGTCGACCTGGCGGATCTGCGGGCCGGCGAGCGGGTGCTGATCCACGCCGCCACCGGCGGTGTCGGGATGGCGGCCGTGCAGGTCGCCCGGCACCTGGGCGCCGAGGTCTTCGCCACGGCCAGCCCGGCGAAGTGGGACACCCTGGTGGAGGCCGGCTTCGACGACGCGCACATCGCCAACTCCCGCACCCTGGACTTCGAGCAGTGGTTCGCCGACGCCACCCGGCAGGAGGGCGTGGACGTGGTGCTCAACTCGCTGGCCGGCGAGTTCACCGACGCCTCGCTGCGGCTGCTGCCCCGGGGTGGGCGGTTCGTCGAGATGGGCAAGACCGACATCCGCCCGGCCGAGCGGGTCGCCGCCGACCACCCGGGGGTGACGTACCGGTTCTTCGACCTGCTGACCGTGGAGCCGGACCGGGTCCGGGCGATGTTCGCCGCCCTGATGGACCTCTTCGACTCCGGTGTGCTGGAGCCGAGTCCGATCACCACCTGGCCGATCGACCGGGCCCCGGCGGCCTTCCGCCACCTCCAGCAGGCCCGGCACGTCGGCAAGCTCGTCCTGACCCTGCCCGGCGGTATCGACCCGGAGGGGACCGTCCTGATCACGGGCGGCACCGGCACGCTGGGCCGGCTGCTGGCCCGGCACCTGGTCACCCGGCACTCCGTCCGGCACCTGCTGCTGACCGGTCGGCGCGGACGGGACGCGGACGGGGTGGCCGAACTGGAGAAGGAACTCGCCGAGCTGGGCGCGGAGGTGACCGTGGCGGCCTGCGACGTGGCCGACCGGGACGCCCTGGCACGGGTGCTCGACGAGGTGCCGACGGTCCGTCCGCTCACCGCGGTCGTGCACACCGCCGGGCTGCTCGACGACGCCACGGTCGAGGCGCTCACCCCGGAGCAGATGGCGCGGGTCCTGCGGCCCAAGGTGGACGGTGCCTGGAACCTGCACGACCTGACCCGGGACCGGCCGCTGGACGCCTTCGTCCTCTTCTCCTCCGTCGCCGGGACGATCGGGCTGGCCGGTCAGGGCAACTACGCCGCCGCGAACGCGTTCCTCGACGGCCTGGCCGCCCTGCGCCGGTCCACCGGTCGCACCGCCACCTCGCTGGCCTGGGGCCTGTGGGCCGAGTCGAGCGGGATGACCGGGCACCTCGCCGAGGCCGACCTGGCCCGGATGAGCCGGGCCGGGGTGGCCGGACTGTCCAACGAGGAGGGCCTCGCCCTGTTCGACCTGGCGGTGGCGCGCGACCAGGCCCACCTGGTGCCGGTCCGACTCGACCGGACCGCGCTGCGCGGTCACGCGGAGCGGGACACCGTACCCGGGATGTTCCGGGACCTGGTCCCGCCGCCCGGCCGGCGGGTCGTGGAGCGGGTGAACCGGAGTGCCGGGTCGTCCTCCTCCTCCTGGGCCGACCAGCTCGCCCGGTTGCCCGAGGAGCGCCGGCACGACGCCCTGGTCCGGCTGCTGAGCACCGAGGTCGCCTCGGTGCTGGGCAAGACCGGCGGGATCGACCACGGGCAGACGTTCCGCGACCTCGGCTTCGACTCGCTCGCCTCGGTGGAGCTGCGCAACCGGCTCCGCACCGCCACCGGTCTCCGGCTGCCCGCCGGGGTGGTCTTCGAGTACCCGCGGGTGGGCGAGCTGGCGGAGGTCCTGCTCGACCAGGTGCTGGGGGCGGGGAGGGCGTGAGCCGGGCCGCCGGGGCGGGTCGCCGGCCGGGACGGTGACGTCCGGCCGGCCGGCCCCGCCCCGGCGGCGATCCGAGGACCCGACGGCGACCCCGACGGCGGGTGTCCGGCCCCGACGGCGGATGTCCCGCCCCGACGGCGGATGTCCGGCCGCGACGCACCGGGAACACGAAGAGACCGTCCGGGTGCCGGTCGGCCGCGCTGGGCGCGGCACCGGTCACTCGGACGGTCCGACGTCGCGGTCCGGGCCCGAGGGCCCGGTGTCGGCCGCCGGTCCCGGGATGGGCCACCGCCCACCGGCCGGTACCGGCACGACCGGCCCCGGATCGGGGCGCGGTCACTGCCGACAGGTCCTACCGCACTACTGCACTACTGCACCGCGCCGACCTGACGGTGCTCCAGGCGTCGCTGCCGGGGGATGGACATGGCCAGGGACTCCAGCCCGATCGGCGGCGGACCGGCCTCGCTGAGGCTCGGATCGCCCTCGAGGATGGCCCGGTGCAACCGTTGCAGGTCGCCGGAGGGGTCCACCCCCAGCTCGGCCACCAGGGCCTTGCGTGCCCCCTGGTAGACCCCGAGCGCCTCGGAGCGGCGCCCGGCCCGGTAGAGCGCGAGCATCAGCTTGGCCTGGAATCCCTCGTGGGTGGGCTGCCGCGCGGAGAGTCCCACCAACTCGCTGAGGAGTTCGTGGTGACGCCCCAGCAGCAGGTCCGCCTCGATGCGCAGCTCCAGGGCGCTCTTGCTCATCTCCTCGAGCCGTAGCACCTCCACCTGGAGGATCGGCCCCGGCGCGACGTCGACCAGTGCCGGCCCCCGCCAGAGGGCCAGTGCCTCCCGCAGGATCCGGGCCGCGGCCTCGGTCCGGCCGGACTCCAGCGCCGCACGGCCCTGGGCGACGAGTTGCTCGAAGCGCAGCGAGTCGAGCGCCTCAGGGGCGAGCGAGAGCATGTAGCCGCCGGCGAACGTCCGCAACTCCGACGCGGAAACCGCTGCGGTGCCGGCCGGCTGCGGGGCGAGGGCCCGTTGCAGATGCTTGCGGAGTTGGTAGACGTAGGTCTGCAGGGTGGTCGTGACGCTGGTGGGTGGACTGTTCTCCCACAGCTCTTCGATGATTTGTTCGTTACGGACCACGCGATTGGCACAAATAGCGAGAAGCGCAAGCACCCGACGCGGTTTTGGCGCCGTTGGCGTCATATCTATTTGACCGACATGAACCGACAAGGGACCGAGCACGTTGATCTGCAATGCTGTCACATCCTTCTCTACGCCCTTGGGCCCCGACCCAAATATTGCAGCGCAATTCCTGAACACATTCAGGATCATTTCATCGCCAGGCAATCCCCAATTGACAACCCGCCTGACGGATTCATGAGCGCAACAGTACGTGAGACGTGCGCTACCACACGTAACGCTGGGCTCCGATACGCACAGTGGAATTCGCAGCGACGGGGCGCCCCCCAGCTGCCGCGTCTTGCCATCGTTACTCAGTGAGACATGGAGGTAACTCAAGGTGACACTAAGCAGCCCCCCAGCTCCGACGGTCAACCATTGACTGAATCATCGATTGTCGAATCAAATATTTCCCGGTACGACTACACCGGACGCCCTGATCAACCAATCGATGCATGCCTCTGTTCATCACTATGCCCCATTGCAGGTTGCCGCACAAGCATGCACAGAAACCAAGAAGCTTTCGAGCCGGCTTCGAGGCACCCGTGCATTGTTGGGTCAGGCTTCACAGGATGTAGTGAAATTGTGCGCGGCAGTCCAGGGGCGGAGCAACCTCAATTACACCTGTCGGCGGGGCGGCGCGGCCGTCAGAAATCAGTCACCGAGGGGTGTTTCCGCTGATCATGAGGGCGGGCCGGGAGTTGCACCGGAGGCGCGCGACAGCCCGGATCGGGCTGGCGGCTCCACTGACGAGGTGCAACTGGTCCGATCCTGGGCGCATACGATCGGTAGTGTTCGATCCTGACGGTCAGGGCTCGCAAGCCATGTATCGGGAAGGTAAAGGTGTCGGTTGGCTGACACTGGAGCGTTCCCCACCCACCGGGGTGCCCACCGCACCGCGCGGCGTACCGTTCGGTAGCCTCACCGGCGGCCATCCGGAAACCGGGGAGCACCTGGCGATAGCAGGATCTGAAGGTCCAAAAAGTACATCGAACTACATACAAGGCGGAGGAGGCGGGGCCGCTCCGGACCGCGCCCCCAGCCTCCCCGCTTCCGCTCGCGGCGTCACCCCGCCGGACGGGTGACACCGGAAACCCACCGGGTCGAAGTGACACACCGTCGGCACCGGCCCGGCTCCGCCGACCGGGGCACCCCCACCCGTCCTGAATGGGGCCCAGGCATGTGTAAGCACACGACCCATGAATGGGCATTCCTGGATGACATCTGGATTTTTGCTGAGCGCACGCCCATGAGCGGAACGTCAGCAGCCAAACACGGATGCGTACCGACGGCCGGGAAAAGGGCGGGACGGCCGGCTCCACACCAGCCGTCCACCGTGGATCGGCCCGACGGACCCCAGCAGCCGAACGGCGATCTCCACCGGTCGGCGCTCACCGGACCATCATCTAAATAGGATGGTGCTAACGGGATGGTCGCGATGATGTTCGACCGGTCGGTGATCACAGGAGCCGACGCTGCTGGTCCAGTTGTGAGGCGAAGAAGGCACTGGCCGCCGTCAGTATCTCGTTCACCCGGCGGAGTTCGGCGTTCTCGGCCCGGAGTCGATGCAACTCCTCCGCCTCGGTCTCCGAGAGTCGCTCGGCGCGGGGGTCGGGTCGCTCGCCACGCTCGATCTCGTCCTGCCTGATCCAGGTCCGCAGCGCCTCCGGGTGAACGTCGAGGTCCCGGGCGAGCTGCACGATCGGGGGCCGTGGATCGGATCCCCGCCACTGCTCCACCGCGCGGATCCGCAGCTCGTCCGGATACTTCTTGGGCGGCGCCATGAGCATCCCTCCCTCTCGTACTTCCCGCGGCTGGGCGCCGCGCCCGACTGCAGACCCCGTGAGCGGTCCAACCGGCATCCGGCTGGACCGCCTGCGACGCGGATCATCGGGGTGAACCGCGTACACCTGACCGACCATGTGCTGTCAACGGGTTCTCCGGCCGTGACCCGGAGGTCACGGCCGGTCCGGCGGCGACCGACCGCCGGCTCCCGCCGTGGGCCCCGGTCGGGGCCCACGGCGGTCGTCGTCACACCTTGACGGGTTCCCGCTCCCGGTCGCGGGCGTCCTGGTCGGCACCGCTGTGCTCGAGGGCGACCCGGGGCAGCGCGCGCTGCAGGAACCGGGGCAGCCACCAGGCCTTCCGGCCGAAGATCTGCATCACGGCGGGCAGGATCAGGCAGCCGATGAGCAGGGCGTCGGCGAGGATGGCGACCGCGAGTCCGAGCCCGAACTGCTGGAGCATGCGGGTGGGGCTGAGCATGAAGGCGGCGAAGACCACCACCATGATGGCGCCGGCCGCGGTCACCACCTTCCCGGTCGTCGCGATGCCCTCGCGGACCGCCTCCGTCGGGTCCTTGCTCCGCTCCCACTCCTCGTGCATCCGGGAGAGGAGGAAGACCTGGTAGTCCATGGACAGACCGAAGGCCACCGCGAAGATCATGACCGGCACGTACGCCTCGATCGGTCCCGGCTCGACGCCGAGCCGCCCGTCCTGGAAGACCAGGGTCATGATGCCCAGCGCCACGCCCACGCTCAGCACGTTGAGCAGCGCGGCGAAGAGCGGGATCAGCAGCGACCGGAAGACCAGGATGAGCAGGAGCGTGGAGAGACCGACCACGACGAGGACGAAGATCGGCATCTTCGCGGCGACCGCCTCGGAGAAGTCGACCGTGGCGGCGGTGCTGCCGCCGATCAGGTAGCGGGCGCCGGTCTCCTCCGCCACCGGCGGCAGCACGTTCTCCCGCAGCCGGTCGACCAGGTCCATGGTCTCCTGGTCCTGCGGCTTCGACTCGGGCAGCACGATGATCAGGGAGAGGTTCTCGCCGATCGTGTTCGGCGGCACGGCGGTGGCCACGCCCTCGGTGGCCGCGATGGCGGCCTGGGCGCGGGTCGCGTCCTCCGGGCTGCCGTCGGCGAGGACGATCAGCGGACCGTTGAAACCCGGGCCGAAGCCCTCGGCCAGCAGGTCGTACGCCTGGCGGCTGTGGGTGGACTCCGGGTCGTTGCCGGCGTCGGCGAAACCGAGGTTCATGTTGATCACCGGAACCGCGAGCGCGACCAGCACGGCCAGCGGCACCAGCGCGTTCACCCAGCGGTGCTTCTGCACCCAGGTCGCCCAGCGCCGCCACTGTGCCCCCTCGGCGGCCTTCCCCTTGGCCAGCCGCTTCTGCACGCCCTTCTCGATCCGGCCACCCACGAGGGACAGCAGCGCGGGAAGCAGGGTGAGCGAGGAGAGCATGGTGACCAGGACGGTCATCGCGACGGCGACCGCGACTCCCTGCAACGAGCCGAGACCCAGCACGACCAGGCCGATCAGGGCCAGGATGACCGTGCAACCGGCGAAGAAGACGGTCCGGCCGGCAGTGTCCTGCGCGTTGATCGCGGCCTGCCGCCGCTCCACTCCCCTGATCAGCTCGGAGCGGTACCGGGAGAAGATCAGCAGGGCGTAGTCGATGCCGACGCCGAGCCCGACCAGCATCATCAGCGGGGCCGTGAAGTCGGCGATGGTCGCGACGTGCGAGGCCAACCCGATCAGGCCGATCGCCGAGCCCACGGCGAAGATGGCGATCAGCAGCGGCAGGCTGGCCGCCACGATCGAGCCGAACAGGATCACCATGATGACCAGCGCGGCGAGCATGCCGGCGAACTCGGCGCCGCCGCCTCCGCCCTCCTGGGCCGCGCGGATCGGCGCGCCACCGAGCTCCACCCGGAGCCCCTCGCCCTCGGCCGCGTCGGCGGTGTCCATGATCTTGCGGACGTCGTCCGCCGGCACGTCGGCGGACTGGCCGTCCAGCGCGACGGTCGCGTAGCCGATGGTGCCCCGCTCCGAGATGCCGAAGCCCTCGTACGGGCTCTGCACGCCGGCGACGTGCGGCAGCTCCTTGACCTTGGCGAGCATCGACTCGACCCGGCCCTGGGTGGCGGGGTCGCGCAGACCGCCCTCGCGCTCCAGGACGATCTGGATCGACTCCCCGGACTGCACCGGCGCCCGCTCCTCGAGCAGGTCCAGGGACTTCTGGCTCTCGGTGCCCGGCAGCGAGAAGTCGTTGCGGTAGTCGTCGCCCACGGCCTGCGCGGCGACGGTGACGCCGGCCAGCACGAGCACCCAGAGCACGACCGCGATCCAGCGGCGCCGGTACGCCCAGCCACCCAGCCGTTCGAAGACACTCGGGCGCCGCGTCGGCGGGGCTTCGGCGGTTGATCTGGTCATCAGTGCTCGACCTCCTGAGACGCACGGCTCAGATAGATAGGTTGTCTACTTGTAGTTACGCCACCTTAACAGGGGGATCGGTAGCCGTACTACAGCTGCGGTCGTACAGGGCCCGTGTTCCCGCCATTCCAGGCCAGGAACCCGGGGCGACCGGGAACAGGAATCGAACCGCCCTCAGGGTCGCCGTCTCCCGCCGTTGACCTGGGCTGATTCCCCCGTTCCGGCAACCGGCCCCGACCTGACGCGCCCGACGCTCCCCGCCCCGGCTCAGGGTGAACCCTGCGTTTCCCCTGGAGTTGCCGGGGACCGGTGGACGCCCCCACGAATGCGCAGCCAGGCTACGGATGTACCGACCCCTTGAGATCCCGAGGTGATTGCCCATGCGCCCGCTCCGGCGAGTGCTGATCGCCGCCACTGTCGCCGTCGTGCTCCTCTGCGCGGCCGGCGTGGCGGGAGTGGTCTGGACGTTCAACTCCAGGACCGTCTCCACTGCTGGCCAGATCGAGTTCGTCCACGCCCTGCCGGTGCCGCCCCTGGCCCCGTCCACCGTGGACGGCGAGGGCCGGCGGGTCTTCGAGCTGCGGGCCCGGACCGGGCGACACGACTTCGGCGACCGCACCGCCGACACCTGGGGCTTCAACGGGGCGTACCTGGGCCCGACCCTGCGGGCCGCCCGGGGTGAGCGGGTCCTGGTGAACGTGCACAACGAGTTGGACGAGGAGACCACCGTGCACTGGCACGGCATGCACCTGCCGGCCCGGATGGACGGCGGTCCGCACCAGATGGTGCCGGCCGGCACGAGCTGGCACCCCACCTGGACGGTGGACCAGCCGGCGGCCACCCTCTGGTACCACCCGCACCCGCACGGCGAGACGGCGCGACACGTCTACCGGGGACTGGCCGGCATGTTCATCGTCGACGACCCGACGAGTTCGGTCGCCGGGCTGCCCGACCGGTACGGCGTGGACGACGTACCGGTCATCGTGCAGGACAAGCGGTTCTCCCGGAACGGGAACCTGAACGAGAACACGCCGTTGTTCAGCGGCGTCGGCCTGCTCGGCGACACGATCGTGGTCAACGGTGCGACCGCGCCGTACCTGGACGTCACCACCGAACGGGTCCGGCTGCGGGTGCTCAACGCCTCCAACGCCCGGGTCTTCGACTTCGGCTTCCCCGACGACCGCGACTTCACCCTGGTCGGCACGGACGGCGGCCTGCTCGACAAGCCGTACCGGATGAAGCGGATCATGCTCTCCCCGGGCGAGCGGGCCGAGATCGTGGTCGACGTCCGTCCGGGCGAGCGGACGGTCCTGCGCAGCTTCCCACCGGACCTCGGGGCGGACACCTGGAGCGAGCGGTTCAACGGCGGCGAGGACACCTTCGACGTCCTCCAGCTCCGCGCGGCCGACCGGCTCGAGGAGCGCCCCGAGCTGCCGTCCCAGCTGGTCGACACGCCCCGGCTCGACCCCCGGGAGGCGGCCGAGACCCGACAGTTCACCCTCAGCGGCACCCGGATCAACGGCGACGCCATGGACATGGACCGGATCGACGTCACGGTCACCAAGGGCACGACCGAGGTGTGGGAGGTGACCAGCCGGGAGGCCCTCCAGCACAACTTCCACATCCACGACGTCCAGTTCCAGGTGCTCGACGTGGGCGGAGCGGCGCCACCACCGCACCTCAGCGGTTGGAAGGACACGATCTTCCTGCACCCGAACACCACGTACCGGATCATCGCCCGGTTCGCCGACCACGCCGACCCGGACATGCCGTACATGTACCACTGCCACATCCTGTTCCACGAGGACGAGGGGATGATGGGACAGTTCGTGGTGGTCGAGCCGGGGCAGAAGGCCGGCACACCGCCGGGCGGCGGACACGACGGCGGGCACGGTGGCGGCCACGGCGGCTGACCGACCGACCGCCGGCCCGCGGACCGGATGCCGGCCCTCCCCCGTCGGAGGGCCGGGGCCGGCCGTCGTGGGGACCGGCCGCCGGGACAGCGGGCCGGCTGCCGGCCCGGCCGCCGCCTGCGGCGTCGGCGTGGATCCTCGTCAGGGACCCGGCGGGATGTTGTGGTTGCGGTGGAAGATGTTCTCCGGGTCGTAGATCCGCTTGAGGGCGGCCAGCCGACCCAGGTCCGCCGGGCGGTAGGCCGCCATGGTCCGGCTCGGGTCGCTGAGGAAGTTGAGCAGCACCCCGCCGGTGGCGTAGGGGCGCAGCCGCCGGGCGAAGGCCGCCACGTGTCCCCGCGCGACCGGAAGTTGGGCGGCGTGCAGGTGCGGAGCCACCGCGATCAGGGCGTACGCCGCGTCCCGGTGCCCGGACGGCCCACCGTCGGCCAGCGGCCGGCCCAAGGCCCCGCCCACGTGCCGCAGCTCGATCACCGAGATCGGGGAGCGGGTCGTCCCGGAATTGCCGATCTCGGCGAGCAGCACGTCGATCAGCTCGTCGCTGAGCCCCCGGAACAGGTCGGTGTGCTCCCGGACGATCTGCGGGCCGGGCTGGGGGTCCTCCAGGGCAGCGGTCTCCGGCCAGGTCATCGGGGCGTACCCGCCGAACAGGGGGGGACCGGCCACGGCCAGCAGGGGGGCGAGGGCGCGCCGCCCCCACTCCACCGGCCCGGTGTGACAGACGCGCACCGCCACCACCGTCCGGTCGCGTAGCGGCTCCGGGACGCCCGGCGCGTCCGGCAGCCGCAGCAGGGTCAGCGCGGTGGTCAGCTCGTCGGGCAGGTCGGCAGCGTGGTCCCGGTGGCAGGCGAGGATCTCAGCGGCCCGTTCACCCGGGAAGTAGGCCACCCCTCCGTAGACCTCCCGGACGGGGTAGAGGCGGAGCTGGAGTTCGGTGACGACGCCGAAGTTCCCGCCGCCACCGCGCAGCGCCCACCACAGGTCGGCGTCGTCGTCGGGGCCGGCGACCAGCCGGGTGCCGGCGGCGGTCACCACCTCGGCACGGAGCAGGCTGTCGGCGGCGAACCCGTGGCGGCGGGACAGCCAGCCCACGCCGCCGCCCAGGGTGTAGCCGGCGACCCCCAGCGCGGACGAGGTGCCGGAGATGGGGGCCAGCCCGAACCGGGCCGCGGCGGCGACCACGTCCCCCCAGCGGGCACCGCCGCCGACGCGGGCGGTGGCCCGGACCGGGTCGACGTCGACGTACGCCATCCGGGAGAGGTTGAGCAGTACGCCGTCGTCGGTGGGGCGGACCGTGCCGTGTCCGGTCGCGCGCACCCCGACCGGTACGTCGAACTCGCGCGCGGTGAGAACGGCCCGCGCCACGTCGGCCGCGTCGGCCGCCTCGGCGATCAGGAGCGGCTGCTGGTCGAGGTCACGCCGCCAGGCCAGCCGGCCGGCGTCGTAGCCGATCGCGCCGGGCAGGTGGAGCCGGCCGCCGAACTGGCGGTGCAGCCGCCGGGCCAGCGCCTCGGCGCTGCGGGGCCCGGGGCAATCGTCCGGCGGGCCGTCGAACAGGTCGAACCCGGCCGGCGGGAGCGGGAAGTCGCCCCTCGGGAGGATCGGGGCGGGCAGCTGACCGTCGAGGAGGACGGCCTCCTCCGGGGAGACCGGGCGCCGCCCGGCTGCGAAGCGCGGGGAGCGAGTGCAGGGGAAGACGAGCTCCGGCCCCTTCCGGCCGGTCCTGCGTCGGTTCATGGCGCACTCCCTCGTCGTCTACCACACCTTGCGTCACCAGATCATGACAGAAGGTGAGAGGGATCGGAATCGTGAGTCACTGGAGCAGGTGGGGACATCCACCACAAGAAGGCGACGAAACCCTGGCGCCATCGCCATCTGCCGACCCCCCGCCCGGGTGAACCGCACCTCACACCGGTGAAAGGGGCGACCGGCCCCGACGGTGGCTACATTTGGTGCCATGCCCGCCATCTCCGTCGAGGACGTGCTCGTCCTGCCCCGACTGCCCCGGTTGGACGAGTCGACGACCGCGTTCCGGCCGGTCCGTCGCATGATCACCGCCCCCAGCGGCTTCGAGGGCGAGGGTTTCCCGGTCCGCCGGGCCTTCGCCGGGGTTCCCGTGCCCGAGTTGGACCCCTTCCTCCACCTGGACCAGATGGGCGAGGTGGAGTACGCGCCCGGTGAGCCGAAAGGCACGGCCTGGCACCCCCACCGCGGCTTCGAGACGGTCACCTACATCATCGACGGCGTCTTCGACCACCAGGACTCGCACGGCGGTGGGGGGACCATCACCAACGGCGACACCCAGTGGATGACCGCCGGCACGGCCATACGTCCAGACTCACATCTAACGCCACACGCGTAAGGCGCCTCGTGCGTGCTACGGTACGCGCATGAGTACGGCTTCTCTTCCCCTCACCGGCCCCGCCCTGGGTCGCCGCCGCCCCCGCGCGTCGCTCTACGTCCGCCTCTCAAAGGAGGCCGACGCGGCGAACACGAGCAAGGAAAACATGATCGCCAACCTCCGCGAGATGTGCGCGAAGCACGACTTTGCGGAGGTCGCCCTTCACATCGACGACGGCCTCTCCGGCGCCATCCGCAACCGCCCCGAGTTCCTCGCGTGGCTCAACGACGGCCGGCAGGGCCGCGCCGACGTCCTCCTCGCATGGCACGTCGACCGGATGACGCGCGAGGGCGGCAACGTCGCCGCGATCATCCTCGACGTGGTCGAAGGGAAGGACACCGTTACCGGGCAGGTCGTCTTCCCGCCCGTCCGCCTCATGGACTGGCACGGCCTGGACAGTAACGACGGCCTCTCCTTCCGGATTCAGTTCTTCCTCAAAGCGGAGTTCGCCCGCGAGGAGCGCGAGCGCATCAAGGCCCGGCAGAAGGGCCGCGCGACGCGGCTCCGGCTCATGGGCCGCTGGCCCGGTGGCGAGGTGCCCTTCGGCTACCGGATCATCGACGCCCCCGACGGCGCGGGAAAAACCCTCGCCCTGGCCGAGGAGGAGGTCGAGGCGCTCCGCGACGCCGCCTCCCACATCCTCGACGGCGACACCCTCGGCCGCACCGTCCGCCGGATGAACTACGCCGGCATCAAGCCACGCCGCGCGCCGGAGTGGTCGCGGACCACGCTCGCCCAGGCCCTCACCGGCGACCACATTCTCGGCCGCGTCACCATCGACGGCGTCCTCCAACGAGACGAGGACGGGCGCCCGTTTGCACCCTTCCCCGAGGTGCTCGACCTTCCGACCGTCGTCGAGCTGCGTAAGGCGCTTTCTCCGTCAGGCGACCCCCGCAAGCGAGGAGGCCGGAAGCCCTCCCGCCTCGCCTCCCGCCTCGTCTCGTGCCACTCGTGCGGGGGCCTGCTCAACGTCATCCGCCGGAACGGCAGCCGTACCGCCAAAGAGATCGCCGCCGGTCGCGCTGGCCGGTCGGACCTCATCGCGTACAGGTGCCAGCGCCGCGCGGACGGAGGCGTGTGCGACCACCCCGCCCTCGTCTCGGCCGAGCCCTTCGAGCAGTACCTAGAAGCGCGCTTCCTCGCCGACTTCGGCCGACTGCCGATGGTGGAGCGCCGCGTGATCATGGCCGACGACGGCAAGCTCGCCGAGGTCGAAGAGCAGATCAGCGGCCTTCTTGCCCGGCTCGCCCAGGCCGCCACGGCCGATGCTTTCGCCCGCCTCCAGGAGCTACAGGCCGAGCGCGACGTCCTCGCCCAAGCCCCGCGCGAGCCCCAGGTCGTGAAGGTGCTCACCGGCCGCACGATGGCCGAGGAGTGGCACGCGGCCGACCTCGACGGCCGGCGCGAGATGCTCGACGACGCTTACCAGGCCCTCATCATCGGCCCCGGCAAGCGAGGCCGGCGCGGCTTCGACCCGGCCCGCCTCACGGTGATCTATCGGGAAGGGGAGCACGACCCGGACTGATCGGACACTCAGCGAACGCCCTCGGCCAATTACGGTCGGGGGCGTTTTCTATCTTGCGACTTTCCGCAGGTCAAGTAACCTGCAAAAGATGATGAAAGCCGCCGCCGCCGTCGCGCTTACATTCGCCCTCGCCCCTGCCCCCACGCCCGCCGACGAGCCGCCCGGCCTCCCCGGCCGCCCCATCCGGGGCCTCCTCGACGGTGTCACGAGCCCCGCGTCCCCGAGCCCGTCCCCCTCGGCGACGACGGCCCCGCCACCGACCACGACGGCCCCAGAGGCCGGCACGCCGCCCGCAGCGCCCCTGCTCACGCCTGACGCCTTACCGAGCCCTACGGCGCCCCGGACGACGACGGCCGCCGTGCCTGCGTCCCGCCCAACCGAGGCGCCCGCGCTGCGCGGCCCTGCCGGCGAGGTCGTCTTCCCCGAGACGCTCCGCGACGAGGCCGTTTACACCCCCAACCGGGCCGCCCCGCCGTCGGACCCGACCCCCGAGCGCCGGACGGTCTACGTCTTCCTCATGGGCGCCGTCGCCCTGCCGGTCGGATGGTTCGTCCTGCGCCGCCGCAAGCCGGCCCCCGCCCCCATCTCGGCCGCCGCGTACGAGGAGGCTTACGAGCTGGGCCGTGCCGACGAGCGAGCCGCCGCCGAGCACGGCCGCCCGGCCGCCCGCGTGATCCCCTTCCGGCCCCGGAACGGCGAAAGGCCCCCGGCCGGGTAGCCGAGGGCCTTCCTGTGTCGTCGGTCAGTGCTGCGTCTTCGCGAACCCCACGAACGAGCGCCACGCGGCCGGCTCGAAGGCCAGTGTCCCGCCGTCACGGTTCTTCGTGTCGCGGACGAGGACGACGCCGGCTAGGTTGTCGGCCACCTCGACGCAGTTACCGCCGTTACCGCCGCTCTTGCTGCTCTTGCGCCACTGCGCGCCGGTCATGTCCATGCTGCTGCCGCTTCTCTCAAGAGGTCTAGGGATCGTCCTCGCGGGAGCGCCTCGCCCCGGATGCGTTCCCACCGTCGCTCCAGGGTAACAAGGTCGGAAGGCTGGTCTAGTATCTGCGCCCGCGCTGGACTGTCGACGTGTGCTACCCGTGCGCCTTCCGGCATGTCGGCGATCGTGAAAGGGCCATCCAAGCCGGGGTAGCTGGGCGCGTCCGCCGGCACGACGTGAAGCTGAACCGTCGGCAGGTCGGCGCACTCCAGGAGGTGCGCGAGCTGGGCCGCCATGAGCGCCCGGTCGCCGCCGACCCGGCGCCGGAGGACGCCCTCGTCGAGCACCGCTACCAGCAACGGACCGCGCTCGCGCGTGAGGATGGCTTGCCGGCCGAGCCGAGCCGCGACGAGTTCGTCTACCGCGTCGACACACAGCACCCCGCCCGCGAGCGTCGCCCGCGCATACGCCTCTGTCTGGAGTAGCCCAGGCACCCAGGCCAACTCGAAGGCGCGCAAGGTGACCGCCTCACGCTCGATGTCCACCCAGGGACGGAACCACACCGGCTCCCGCCTCCGGCCGACGTCCGGCCACAGCACGTCGACATCTCGCCCGAGGAGTTTTGCCACCTCGACGCGGTATCGACCTTGTGGAATATGTCCAGGGTTTGCCCAGCGCTGCGCCGTCTTCGGATGAACCCCGACGTGACCTGCGAGGCTTTCGGCGGTGTGTCCGGCCTCGGCGAGCGCCGCGACAAAGGCGTGATTCATGCCTGTCCCTCCCCGGAACAAACTAAGTGTCCGAAGGACATTGGACAACGCTGTGTCAGTGCTCCGCAACCCTAGGCAGGCTGACCACATGCCACGATCACGACCTGTCCCATTTGGTCCCCGACACCGCCCGGTCCTGCGCCGGCTCCGGCTCGCTTGCTCGTGCGGCCTCCCGTCGTGGCGACGCTGTCCGGACCGCCGTTCGCCGACCCCGCCCGGCCCGCTCGCCATGCCGCCCCGCCACCGCGCCGAGGACAAGCCGAAGCCGAAGCCCGAGCCGGAGCCGAAGCCCGAGCCGCCCTCGATCCCCTGGCCGCCGCTGAACCCAATCGGCCCCTTCAGCCTGCCGGCCCGCCCGGTCGGCATGGACGACGCGACACAGATCATCTGGCCGAACGCAGCGGGACTCACCACCCGCGCGCAGGACGAACGGGGGAACGGGAGCGGTCAATGGTGAGGCGCCCCTCGCGGGACTACTCGGCCGAGGTGACCCTCGTGCACGTCCGCTCCTGGGCGGCGTTGACGTGCCGCGAGTGCCGCCGGCCGTGGCCGTGCGAGCCGTTCCGCGAGGCGCTTCCCCTGACCACTCCCGGTCAGCGTGCGGCGGCCGTCGTGCGGATGACGGCCGAGGCCCGGCGCGTCCGGCGGGAACTAGTCGAGATCGCCCCGGCGACCCTCGTCGGCCGCTTCCTCTGGTGGCTGAATCTCGGCCGCAACGAGGCCCAGATGATCGCATGGGAGGTGTGGCCGGATGCCTCTGTCCCTCCCCGGACGTGACCACGTCGCCGCGCGCCCGTGCTGGAGGTGTAAGCGCTGCGGCGCTCCCTGGCCGTGCCAGCCCGCAAAGCTCTACCTCCTCGGCCTGTACGCCGATAACCGGCTCGGCCTGTCGATGTACCTCGGCGAGGTGATGGCCGTGGCCGCGTCGGAGCTTCCCGACGACGGAACCAACATCATTGAGCGCTTCGTGAGCTGGGCACGACCGCCACGCCGGCCGCAGACCTGACCGGCCCCAGACCGCCCGCCCTGGACACCTTCCGGCCCCCACCGGAAGGAGCCGGGGCGGGCTTTCTGTGCGCCGAGGAGCGCCGGGAGAGGCCCGTAGGCGGCCCAGAAGTGACGGAGTGACGGAAGTACCGTCACCTCCGGTTCTCTCTCAAGAGGACTCCTCCTCCTCTTGAGCATCTATAGAGAGTGACGCTCGATCCGTCACTCCGTCACTGCGGCAGGCCGCCCGCCGGCCCCCGAAACTTGCCGTGAACACCCCCGGCGCCTCCGGCCGACTCGACAGACGTCCACAACCGAGACGTCTGGAGGCCCCGCCCCGTGTCTTACTTCCCTGCCGTCGGCGACCGCGTCAAGCTCGACCCGAACGTCTTCAGCGCCACCCACGCCGTGATCCTGGAGGGCATCGACGACGACGGAGACTTCTTCGTCGAGCTGGAAGACGGTCCCGACTCCGGCCGCGCCGTATACATCGGCGCCGACAAGGTCCACCGCGCCGACATGCCGGCCGGCATCTTCGACCACGAAGACAGCGTCGGCGACTCCCTGACCGTTTACACGGCCACGGACCCCGCCACCGCCCAGGGCGAGCCCGTCGCGGTCACGGTCAACGCCGACACGGAGGAGGAGGACGAGCGCACGGTCCTGCTCACCCGCGAGGCCGTCGCCCGCCTCCGCGCCGCCCTCCGGCCGTACGACGACACCGACCCCGAGCACCCCTTCGACAACCTCACCCAGGCCGACGCGCACGAGCTGGGCGACCCGGACGCGTACGTCGTCACGAAGGAGTCCTTCCCGCTCGACGCCCGGCGCGTCGCCGCGATGAAGCTCGCCGCTGAGCTGGCCGGCAAGAACGTCTTCGGTCAGGCCCAGCTTCAGACGACCGTGGCCTACGCCGCGTTCCTCCTCGGCGAGCTGAGCGACTACACCGCCCCGCAGGCCGCCGCGTGAGCCGGCGCGGAGATCGCCTCTGGGACGTCGCGGGGGCGCTCGTCGCCCTCGCCTTCTCCCTCCTCCTGTTCCTCATCGTCGTCGGCCTCGGCGTGATCACCGTCGCCATGATCGGAGAGCTTCTGTGAAGCGCCCCGCCCTCCCCTACGTCCCCGGCGGCGCCTTCCTCGGCGCCGTCGGGGGCGTGGCCCTCGCCTACGACCACTGGGCCGCTACCTGGGGCGTGTGGTTCGTCTACTTCGGCGTCGTCGAAGGGATGGCCCTCGCCAACTCCAGGGCCGGCGACACCCTCTCCGAACACGTCTGGGCGTGGTTCGCCACCGAGCGCCGCAAGTCGGGCGAGGAGCCCCGGCCGGTGACCGGCTGGACGCGCTTCCGCCGCTTCGTCCTCCTCGCCTTCCTCGCGTGGCTCGTCGCGCACTTCCTGACCGGGGGCCTGTTCTGATGACCAACTTCGACCGTGGCGGCCTGAAGGTCGGCGCCAGTCTCGACCGCGACGGCGACCTCGGCTTCTACACCGAGGGAGGCGAGACGGCCTACCTGACCCGAGACGCCCTCGTCGCCCTCCGCGAACACATCACCGCCGTCCTCGGCGACGGCCCGCCGGACCCCGCCGACCCGGCCCTCCACCGCTTGCGCGTCGTTCCCAGCGGCCCCAACCGCGCCGAGGCGCTGAAGCTCGCCGAGGAGATGGTTACCCGCCTCGCCCCGGCGACCAACGCACGCGGCTACGCCGACGGCGTCTCCCCGCTGAAGGAGCGCGTCTCGGCCATCCTCCAGACCGCCGACTACCTCACGAAGGAGGCCGCGTGAGCCTGACCGCCCCCGAGGCCCTCGCCGCCGGCATGCTCCTCGTCGACGAGGCCGCCGCCGGTCTGCCCTTCTGGAAGCGCGGTACCGCGCCGGAGCGCGCACGAGCCGCCGCGCACATCGCCGCCTTCCTCCTGGACTACCCCGACGGCTGGGCCGACGAGGAGCCGGAGGAGGAGGCCGTCGAGTCTGCCGAGGACGACGACGAGATCGACCCCGACGACGCCGTCCCCGTCGGCCCCGCCCGCAAGGTCATGTGCGACGCGAGCCCCGGTGACTCCGTCTACGTCCGCGCCGGCCGCTCCGGTGGTCGCACCGGGACGCCCTTCGTCGGCCTCAACGTCGAGAGCGACGGCGAGCACCGACAAATCTACCTCTCCCCCACGAAGGCCCGCGCCTACGCCGCCGGCATCCTCGACGCCGCCGACGAGGCCGAGGGCCGCTCTCCCCTTCTGCGCTTCGACCTCGGAGGTTCGCCCCAGTGAAGACCATCGCCGCCGGCATCGTCGCTTCCCTCCTCCTCCTGGTGTACGTCGCCGGCCTGGCCCTCGTCGTCATGCTGACCGCCGCCGTCGTCCAGGAGGAATGGCTCCGCAACCTGCCCGAGCTGGGCTACTCCGGAGCCTTCAGCATCGCCCTCGTCCTGTTCGCCCTCCGCGTCATGCTCGCCTTCCCCTGGACGCGGGGCGACGAGTGATCTTCTGCGCCGGGTGCTCCGCGCGGTGGACGGGCCTCACGCTCGCCCACTGCGCGGGGTGTCACCTCACCTTCTCCGCAGTCTCGACCTTCGACCGGCACCGCGCCGGCACCGTCAACGCCCGGCGGTGCCTCGACCCCGCCGAGGTCGGCCTCTCCCCCAACGCCCACGGCGTCTACCGCACGCCCAGCACCGAGGAGCCCTCGTGATCCGTACCGCGTCCGCCGCCATCGCCGTCACGGCCGGGGTGGTGATCGCCCTCGCCGCGTGCACCGAGGAGGAGGCGTGCGCCGCGCCGGCCCCGGCTCCGCGTCCGGCGGCCCCGGCCTACCGCGCGCCGGCCCCGTCCGCCCCGCGCGTCCAGGCCCCGCGCCCGGCCAGCAAGCCGACCACCTACCGCACCGAGCACCGCGACGGCGCCCCGGTGCTCGTGCCGATCGTGGTCGACGACGACCTCTTCGAGATTGACTGCGACGACTGAAGGAGCCGCCCCATGTCCCGCCTCATGCACGGCGACGCCCCGGCCGCCTTCCGCGCGGTCATCACCACCCGCGACGTGGCCGACCACTTCGAGGGCGGCGTCCACGAACACACGCACTACGCCGGCCCGTACGGGACCGTTGGCGCCGCTCGCGCCGCGATCACCCGCGCCCAGAAGGACGCCGCCCGCTACTGGCGCGGCAGCCGCACCGTGACCGGCTACCCCGAGCGGTCGCCGATCGAGTGGGAGCGCGTCGAGTGACGGAGGACGACCTCGCCGCCCAGGCCGCCGCCTTCGCCGAGGCGCACGACCTGGACCCGGCCGACTTCGCCTCCCGCGTCCGCCGGCAACTCGCCCGCCGCAAGGCCCGAGGAGCCCTGCCGCACAAGCGGTGCTCATCGTGCCGCAGCGACCTTCCCGCCCTTGCCTTCGCCGAGGACGCCCGCGCAGCGGACGGCCTCCAGTCCACATGCAAAGCGTGTCGAGCGTCCGGCGAACGTCGGCGCCGAGCGCGTGACGTGACCCAGACCGACTAGATAGGTGCGAGGGCAGTCGACACGCCCTCGTCCCGCACTAGGCCCCGCACACCGCGACTCGTGAGC
Source organism: Micromonospora sp. NPDC023956 (assembly GCF_040639195.1). NCBI lineage: Bacteria > Bacillati > Actinomycetota > Actinomycetes > Micromonosporales > Micromonosporaceae > Micromonospora > Micromonospora sp. NPDC023956. Next base: position 74,969 of record NZ_JBEZZN010000009.1, on the reverse strand, counting down.
CCCTGGGGACGAGCCGGAGTGCGGGGCCTCTTTGCTTGCTAAGCCCCCGGACCTGCCTCTGCCCTGCGAGGGCACGCAACCGGGGGCCACGGACTCGACGCCCCAGGCGTGCGCTCCGCGACCCCATACCTGATACCTGGCAGGTCGGTCGCGTCGAGCGCCCCTGGGGCGTTCTGCGTATCTGGGGAGAGACGTCATGGCCTGGGAGGGCACAAGCGACCGGCGGGCACGACTGCCGCACGACTGGGCCATCCGGCGCCTTCGCATCCTGCGCGCGGCGGGCTACCGCTGCGAGGTGCGCGGCGAGGAGGGGCCGTGTGGTGAGCCGGCGAACGAGGTCGACCACATCGAAGCGGGCGACAACCACGACCCGTCCAACCTCCGCGCCATCTGTCGTTGGCACCACGCCCGTAAGTCCTCGGCTGAAGGTGCCGCAGCGAGGCAGCCCAGACCATCGCGGCGTCGTGATCCCGAGCGCCACCCTGGCATGTTGTGACGGCGAGTGACTGTCACTCTCTGTGTAACACCCTGGGGGGGTGCCCCCCTCCCCGGCCGGCAGGCCACCGAAGCGGCATAGCGTCCCACCCTGCGTACGGGCATAGAGGTCGCGGAGTGAGCCTCGACCCGGCTCTTGTGTGACGCACCGTAATGGCCGCGGTGGCCTCTTCGCCGACGCTCGTAACCCCCTGTCGCCGTTCGCGGGGGGTCCTTCCGCTACTTCTCGCGCGCCTCGCCCTGCGTTTACACGCCCGCGCGCCTCGCCCTTCCCGCCCCCGAAAGGAGGTCCGCCGTGGCTCGCGGCACCATGCACTCACCGAAGCCCGACGGCCAGAGGCGCCGCCGCAACGCCCCGACTCACGGCGAGACGATCCTCCCGGCCGACGACGGCGTCCTCCGTGGCCCGTCCCTAGACGAGTTGATGCCGGGCCGCGCCTTCAGCGAGGGCGTCTACCTGTGGTTTGACGACTGGAGGGCCTCGCCGCAGGCCCACGTCTTCCAGCGCACAGACTGGCGCCGGCTCGCGCTCCTCGCACCGACCGTCGAGGGCTACCTCAAGCGGCCCAGCGCCGCCGCGTTGTCCGAGATCCGGATGAACGAGGAGCGCCTCGGCGCGACCGTCGTTGACCGGATGCGCGCCCGCATGACGATCGAGGGTGACGACGCCGACGAGGGCGAGAAGGCCCCCGTGCTGCGCCTCGCGGACGCCCGCGCCGAGCTGCGCCGGCAGATGGCGAGTGGCGAGTGAGCGCCCAGGAGGCCGCAGAGTCGGCCCTCCTCGCCGCGTCGCTACAGGCCGCCCGCGCCGCCATCGCGGCCCGCGCCCTGCGCACCGTTGAGGACTTCCCGACCGACGGCTCGATCAAAACGCTCGGGTGGGACCTCATCGTCTGGGTTGAGGAGTGGCTCCTCCAGCCCGACGGCGACGAGGCCGGCGAGCCCTACCGCCTCACCCGCGAACAAAAGAACTTCCTCCTGTGGTTCTACGCGGTCGACGAGCGCGGGAAGTTCATCTTCCGCCGCGCCGTATTGCGCCGCGCAAAGGGCTGGGGCAAGTCCCCATTCCTCGGCGCGCTGTGCCTCGCTGAATTGTGCGGCCCGGTCCGTTTCGACCATTGGGCCGGCACCGAGGACGTCGCGCGAGGCCTCGCTTTCGAGGTCGGCGACCCCATCGGAAAGGCGCACCCCGCGCCCTGGGTGGTAATTGCCGGCGTCAGCGAGACGCAGACCGAAAACACGATGGCCGCTATTCGGTCGATGGTCGAGGATTCCGACCTCGTCGCCGTTATGGGCCTGGACATCGGTAAGACGCGGATCTTCACGCCGACCGGCGGGAAGCTCATGCCCATTACGGCCTCGTCGTCCTCCCAGGAGGGCGCCCGGCCGAGCTTCGCGGTAATGGACGAAACGCACCATTGGACCGCGAGTAATGGCGGGGCCGCCCTCGCCCGCGTGATCCGGCGTAACCTCGCGAAGAGCCGCGACGGCGCCGCCCGCGCGATCGAGACGACCAACGCGCACGCGCCCGGCGAGGACACCATCGCCGAGATGTCCTATCTCGCGTACCTCGCGGGGCAGGAGGGCCGGTCGCGGTCGAAGGGCATTCTGTACGACTCGCGCGAGGCGCCCGGAAACGTCGACCTCGCCGACCGGGACGCCCTCATGGAGGCGCTCGCCGCCGCGTACGGTGACTCGCACTGGGTGGACCTGGAGCGCATCGCCGAGGAGGTCTACGACCCGAATACGCCGCCGGAGGAGGCCCGGCGCTTCTACTTAAATCAAATCGTGGCCGCCGCCGATTCGTGGCTCGCCCCGCACGAATACGACGCGAACTACCGCGCCGACCTGGCCCCGCTGAAGCTCGCCGACCCCGGCGAATGGCGCAAGGGCGACGTCGTAACTCTCGGATTCGACGGCGGGCGGACCGACGATAGCTCGGCCCTCGTCGCGGTGAGAGTGAGCGATGGAGCCGCCTTCCTCCTCGGCCTCTGGGAGAAGCCCGACGGGCCGAAGGGCCTCGGCTGGGAGGTCGATCACGAGGCCGTTCGCGGCGCCGTCGATCATGCCTTCGCGTGCCTGGACGTCGTCGGCTTCATGAGCGACGTCGCGCACTGGGAGACGGACGTCGACCGCTGGCGCGACGAGTATCAAGAGCGCCTCCTCATCAAGGCCACGACCCGGCACACCGTGGCGTGGGACATGCGCTCCCACCAGGGCGACACCGTTCGGGCCGTCGAGGCGCTCCACCGCGCATACATCGACGAGGAGGTCCCCCACAACGGGGACGCGAAGCTCCGGCGCCACGTCCTGAACGCCCGCCGCCGGCCTAACCGCTGGGGCGTGAGCTTCGGCAAGGAGACGCGCGAGAGCCCGAAGAAGGTCGATGCCCTGGCCGCGCTCCTCCTCGCGCGGATGGCGCGTACGCGCGTCCTCGCCGACAACGTCCTCGCGAAGCGACGCCGGCCGTCCGGCCGTCTCGTCGGCTTCTAACCCCGTTTACACGCCCCCGGAAGGAGGCCCCGTGCCTACGGACGGTTCCGTCGTCGGCCTCGCCGAGGAGCTAATCTCCGAGCACAAGCGAATCAATAGCCCGACCGAGGACTTCGGCCTCGTGTCGAGATACCTCAAGGGCGATCATGATTTGCCGTACGCCCCGCGCGGGGCGAGCGCCGAATACCGCTCGCTCGCGCGGAAGTCCATTACAAATTGGCTGCCTCTCATTTCCGACACCTTCGTAAAGGGCCTCTTCGTGGACGGCTACCGGCCGGCGAAGTCGACCACCAACGCGAAGGCGTGGGATTACTGGCAGGCAAACCGGATGGACGCCCGGCAGACGATCATTCACCGGAACGCCCTGGAGTACGGCACCGCCTACACCCTCGTCCTGCCAGGCGCCGACGCGCCTTCGATTCGGCCGGTTTCGGCAACGAAGGCCGTCGCGCTTTATGAGGACGAGGACGACGAGTGGGCGCAGTTCGGCCTTCGTTTCAAGGGCCGGGCGGCCGACGGCGCCGAGCTTTACGAGATGCTTACCGAGACGATGGTCTACACCGTCGCCGTAAGCAAGGAATCCTCGAAGCCGGCGATTCGGGGCGTGCCCCTGGAGCACAACCTCGGCTACGTCCCGCTCGTGCGTTACCGCGAGCGGCTCGACGGCTCGCGCGGGATCATCCTGCCGCTTCTCAATCTCCAGGATCGCATCAACGAGGCCGTCTTCGCGCTGCTCATCGCATTGCAGTATGCGAGTTTCCGCCAAAGGTGGGCAACGGGCCTCGCGATTCCGACTGTCGACGACCCCGACAGTCCGCTTTACGGCCAGCCCGTCGAGCCTTTCAAGGCCGCCGTCGATCGCCTCTGGGTGACCGACAATCCCGATGCGAAGTTCGGCGACTTTCAGCAGACCGACGTTACGGGCCACCTGGAGACGTACGGCTCCGGCGTTCGCACGCTGGCCGCTATCGCCCAGCTCTCGCCTCACGTCCTCCTCGGCGACCTCGTCAACCTCTCGGCCGACGCCCTGGCCGCCGCCGAGGCGAGCACACAGCGCAAGATCAATGAGTACGAGACGACCTTCGGCGAGGCGCACGAGCAGACACTCCGGCTCGCCGCGCTCGCGGCAGGTGACCCGGTCGGCGCCCGTGACCTGAAGGCACAGGTGCGCTGGCGCGACACCGAGGCCCGCAGCATGGCCGCCGCCGTCGATGCCCTGGGCAAGATGGTGCAGATGTTGGGCGTCCCGGCCGAGGCGGCCTGGGAGCGCATCCCTGGCGTCACCGATCAGGACATTGAGCGCTGGAAGGGCATGGCCGCAAGCGGAGACGGCCTGAAGGCCCTCGCCGAGGCCCTCACCCGCCAGTCATCCACCCCTGCCCCCGCGCAGGCCCAGCCGGCCGAGCCGGCCCAGCCTGCCGCGTAAGGCGCCCACCGCGTAAGGAGTCACACCGTGGCCGCCGTCCTCGCTACGCACGCCCTGGCCGAGTCCTACCGGACCGCACAGGCGAAGATCGCGAGCGAGGCGGCGTCCAAGGTCGCCCTCGCGTTTAAGACGCTCCTGAACCCGTCCGACCTGACCGGCTCGTTTCCCCTGTACGCCCAGGCCGCGACGGTCGCCATCAACGACGCCCGGAAGGCCGCCGCCGACGCGGGCGGGGCGTTCTACCTCGCGCACCGCAAGGCCGCCGGGGTGCTGGGCGCAATGCCGGAGATCGCCTGGACGGGCGCCGTCGACCCGGCCGCCTCCGCGACGTCCCTCCTCGTTACCGGCCCGGTCGCGGTCAAGCGCGCCCTGACGATGGGAGCCACGCTCCCTCAAGCCCTCGCGACGGCCGAGGTAAAGACCGTCGGGGCCGCGTACCGGCACGCCGCGAACGCCGGCCGGGGAACGATCAAGGGCACCATTCACCGCGACAAGAAGGCCCTCGGCTGGGCGCGCGTGAGCGACGGCCGCCCTTGCTACTTCTGCGCGATGCTCGCCTCGCGGGGCGCCGTCTACAAGTCGGCGACCACCGCCGGCATGACCGACGACGGCGACCCCTATCACGACAATTGCGGGTGCTTCGTCGTCCCCGTTTACACGCGCGACGACCCGATCCCCGGCCTCGGCCCCGAGCTTGAGGCGCTCTGGGCGGACGTCCAGAAGCGAAAGAAGAAGGGCGTCCCGCCGGCCCTCGCGTGGCGCCGGGCGTACGACGAGAAATACCCCGAGGGGACGAACCCCTCCCAGAAGATCGCCGACGCCCAGCTCGCCGCCGCGAAGGCCGAGGCCGCGAAGAACGCCGGCCGCGCCGAGGAGATCGCCCTCCGCGACGCCGCCATCGTCGAGCACGATGCCGACCGGGCCGCGCGGGCCGCCGCGAAGGCTGCCGAGGAGGCCGAGAGGATCGCCCAGGCCGAGGCCGAGGGGATGACACACCCCAAGCCGAAGCCGGAGAACCTGACGTACGTCAAGCCGGCCGGGGGCTCGCACGGCGCCGCGATCTACGAGGACACGACGACCGGCCAGAAGTGGATCTTTAAGTCACAGGTCGACGTCGGCGTAGCCATCGACACCGCTACGGCGAAGCTCGCGAAGCTCCTCGGCAAGCCGGCCGCCGACACCTACGCCTTCACGCTGCCCGACCGCAGCGGCTACGGCCAGGTGAGCGGCACCCTTCAGGCGATGCTCCCCGGCGGGGACGCGTTCCCCGGTCCGGACTGGGAGAGGGTCGACCCCGAGAAGCTCTCCGCAGACGACCTCCTCGCGCTGCAAAAGGAGCACGTCCTCGATTGGCTTTTCGCCAACCACGACGCGCACAAGGCCAACTTCGTCCGCGACGCCGACGGCCAGCTCGCCGGCATCGACAAGGGCCAAGCGCTGAAGTTCTTCGGTCGCGACCGGCTTGACTGGGAGTTCTTCCCCAACGAGCACGAGCCGATCTACAACACGATTTACCGGGCCTTCTACGAAGGAAAGAACGTCGCCCTTCAGGACCCGGCAGAAGGCGAGCTTGCCGTCTTCATTCAGTCGGTAATGGCCTTCGACGACAACGAGCTGAAGGCCCTCTTCCGGCCGTACGCCGAGGCCGCCGCCGCTCGCGGGTGGCTCCTCACGGGCTCGCACTGGAAGCCGGCCGCCCTGGAGCCGCTCACCCTGCCGGGTAACGACGTGGACGCCTTCCTCGACGCCCTCGTCCAGCGAAAGAACAGCCTCGCCGACGACTTCGCCAACCTCTACAAGCGAGCCAACGCGGAGCGCCTCCTCAAGGAGGCCGCCGAGAAGGAGGCCGCCGAGAAGGCCGCGAAGCTCGCGAAGCTGGAGAAGAAGTGGAAGGGGAAGCCGAAGCCGCAGCCCCCGACGGAGCCGCAGCCCCCGCAGGTTGACGGCCCCCGGTTCTTTGACGGGTGGCTTGAGAAGGTCAAGGCCCGGTACGCGGGCTTCTCCGGCGGTAAGAAGCTGGAGGACTCCCACAACTGGCCGCTTGTCCAGCGGGTTATCGAGGAGCACGACCTCACCGCCCTGGAGTCCCTCCACACGAAGAAATACGTCGATTGGGACCTCTACCAGGAGGCCGCCGACCTATTCGGCGACGTCGAGGAAGCCAAGCTCAACGCGCTGTCGGACGCGGATTACCTGAAGGCTCTCCGCTCGTTCAAAAACCTCACGACGCGCTACAAGCGGTATCTCGCCGAATGGCGCGAGGTCAACGGAGTAACGGTCGACCTGCGCGGAATGGTCGACGGCGTCGCCCGGCACGCGAATTTCGAGGAGGGTCACGAGTACGCGCTCCCGCGTATCGCGGTCCCGACCGGGAAGCGCCGGGCCGCCCTAACCGAGTACACCGGCAATAGCTACCGGCCGTGGAACAGCACCCTTCGATCGAACAATTCCCACGACGCCCCCTCGGGGACGTGGGAGCAATGGACGAAGGACGCCGACGAGGGCTTCTCGCCGATCCCCGAGGACATGATCGTTCACCGGGCGACGGACTTCGGCGAGTTCGCGCTCCCCGACGGGACGCGGACGGCCAGCCTTCCGCCGCCGGACCCGCGCACGCTGATCGGGACGGTACAGACGCAGCCCGGCTACATGTCGACGTCCGTCGGCCACCGGGGCGCGTTCTACCACGCCGGAGAGGTCCAGATGGTGATTCGGCTTCCCGCCGGTCACCGGGCCGCCTACGTCCAGCCCTACTCCCAGTTCCGGCACGAGATGGAGCTACTCGTCCAGCGGCAATCGAGCCTCTTCATTCACGACGTCTACCGCGACGCGGTCAACGGGAAGTGGATCGTCGAGTGTGAAGTCCTGCCGACCGACGCGGACCCGGCGAGCTTCGAGGGCTTGACCCCGATGCCCGCGCCGGGGCCGAAGGTGCCTCCGGCGCCGTTCTCCGGCGAGTACGGCTCGCTCCCCTTCGGCCACTGACGAGCGCGTGACTGGACCCCGGCCGACTAGACTAGGGAGCCCAGCGAAGGAGTGCCCTTGCCCTACCGACCGTCGCCTATGGGGATGGAGTACGCCCCCAAGGCGTACCCGACGCATGACTACACCGGCCAGGGCGTGATCTACACGATCCGCCTCGGCGACGAGGTCGTAGGCTTCCTGTCCCGCAAGGTCGACGACTGGAGCGCCCTCGGCTTCCTCCCGAGGCCCGGCCTGTCCCCTGACGCGGACACCGTTCGCCTCATGGTCTACGAGATCCTCGCCCGGTACGCCGCCGAGGACCGCCCCCTCGTCGATGCCTTCGCGAAGGTGCTCGACTCGACCAAGCACGACGCGCCAGTAACGGCGCGACTGGACGGCCTACGCGGCGACTAGCCCCGCGTCGCCCGCCACGTAACACCCCCTGAGAGGCCCTCAGAGCGACTGACGCTCTGGGGGCCTTCTCTGTACCTGCCCCCGATGCGTAAGGCGCTCCACGCGCCTCCTACGGGGGGTAGGCGCCACCCCTGCGCGGACAGGTGCCGCGCGCCCTCTCGTCCCAGGAGGACACCCCCCATGTCGGAGAACCCGACCACCACGCCCGCGACCGACCCCGCCGCCAACGGCGGTGCGACCGGGGGCGACCCCAGCACGACCCCGCCCGCCCCGTCGGACAAGGCGCCGAAGTGGGAAGGCGACTTCGACCCGGACAAGGCCGCGCGCCTCGTCGCCAACCTGCGCGACGAGCTGGCCGCCGTGAAGGGCCGACTGAAGACCCGCGAGGACGCCGAAAAGAGCGACCTCCAGAAGGCCCAGGAGCGCGCCGAGAAGCTCGCCGCCGACCTGAAGGCCGAGCGCCAGAAGGACGCCGCGAAGTCCCACAAGCTGCCGGCGTCGCTCGCGAAGCACCTGACCGGCGAGACGGCCGAGGAGATCGCGGCGAGCGCGAAGGCCCTTGCCGACGAGCTGGGCCTCGCCCAGACCGAGGCCGAGCCCCTTCCCGGCCGTCCGAAGCCGCGTCTGCGCCCCGGCCACGCGGCGCCCGGCGACACCTCCGGCGCCTTCGACCCGGCCGCCGTCATCAAGGCCGCTCGCGGCTACTGACCTCCGAAAGGACCCCCTAACCCATGCCGCACAACTTCGTCATCCCTGAGCAGGTGCTCAGCACGGCGCTGACGCTGCTCCGCGACGACCTGATGATCGCCGCGACCATGAACCGCGACTTCGAGGACAACTTCGGCGGGGGCAAGGGCACGGTCGTCAACGTCCGTATCCCGGCGACCCTGAAGGCCCGGCGCCGGGCGCTGAGTGAGGCCGGTACCCAGATCACCACCGACTCGCTGAGCGAGAACACCGTCCCGGTGACCCTGACCGACATGATCTACAGCGCGGTCGACATCACCGACGAGGATCTCTCCCTGTCGATCGAGGACTTCACCCGACAGGTGACCATGCCCCAGGTCACCGCGCTCGTCGAGGACATCGAAGACACCGCCGTGGCGCGTCTCCAGAGCGTCGCGGAGACGCTGACCATCCCCTACGACGCCGCGAACCCGGTCCCGACCTTCACGAAGGCCCGGAAGATGTTGCGCGACCTCGGCCTCCCGGCTCGTGGCATGTGGGCCGCCGTGGGCACCGGCGTGTACGCCGAGCTGCTCGACGCGAAGGCGATCACGGACGCGAGCGAGTCCGGCTCCACCGAGGCGCTCCGTAGCGCCAACGTCGGCAACGTCCGGGGCTTCAACACCGTGGAGTGCAACAGGCTCGCGGACGGGGAGATCGTCTTCTACGGGCGCGACAGCTTCACCCTGGCGATCCGGGCGCCGCGCGTGCCGGACGGCGTCGCCTTCGGCTCGACCCGGTCCGAGGCGGGCTTCGCGATGCGGTGGATCAAGGATTACGACAAGGACATCCTGTCGGACCGCTCGATCTTCTCGACCTTCATCGGCTGCCAGAAGATCGACCTGCCGCGCATGAACCCGACCACGAAGGCCGTCGAGATGGTCACCCCGGCCATCCGCGTCCTGACCTCCACCACCCCGGCCTGACCGTAGGAGGTCCCCGTGAGTCTGCCCCCGCTCGCCACCGTCGCGGACATGGAGAAGCGCCTCGGCCTCGTGCCGGGGTCGCTCTCCGGCGCCGACCTCGCGCGGGCGGGGGCGGCTCTGGAGGACGTCTCGGCCCTCGTCCGCCTGGAGGCGGGCGCCGACTGGGTCGCCGAGGACGGCGCCACGATCACGGCCCCGCCGGCCGTCGTGACCGTCGTCCTCGCGGCGGCCCTGCGCGGCTACCGCAACCCGGACGGCTTCCAGGGCGAGACGGTCGGCCCGTACTCCTACCAGTACGCCCAGGGCGCGACGTCGGCGTACCTCACGGCCCAGGAGCTACGGCTCATCCGGGCCGCGTCGGGTAATTCCGCGGCCTCCGTTTACACGCTTCGCACGCCTTCGGCTTACAGCGAACCGACGCGCTCGCCGAGCGGTATCTACCTGGAGCTTTAGCCGTGCGCTACCCCGACGAGGTCACCGTCCTACGCCCTGCCGGCGCCGACGAGTACGGCAACCCCGGCACCTCCTGGGCCGCCCCCGAGGAGATCCTCGCCGTCGGCTTCCTGACCGGCGATGAGTGCCTCATGCCGCCCGACGCGGACGTCCAGAAGGGCGACCGCCTCCGCGTCGGAGGCCGCCTCTACGACGTCCAGGGCGAGCCCGACGTCATCCGGTCGCCCAGTCGATCCGTTCTCACGCTCGTCAAGGTCAAGAGGAGGTAACCCGTGGCCGGCGTCCGTATCCGCCTGGACCGCAAGGGTATGGCCGCGATGCTGAAGTCGGCCCCGGTCGCCGCCGTCATGGCCGAGCTGGGCGCCGACGTGTCCACGGCCGTCGAGGCTCACCAATCGATCCGCCGACACAAGATGCCCGTCATTCACGGCGCCCACGTCACCGACCGTGCCGCGCACACCGTGACCGTCGCGCACGCGGGCGGCCTGGCCGTCGAAGCGAAGTACGGCGCCCTGATCGACGCCGCCCGCACGGTCGGCCTGGACGTCAACCCGCGCGAGGAGGCCGAGTGAGCTTCCCCGACGCCCAGCTCGTCACGCTGGCCGCTCTCCGCGATCGGGCCGCCGACGAGGCGACCTACGGCACGAAGTTCCCCGACGAGTACCCCGAGGGCGAGGCCCCTGCCCTGCCCTACGTGGTCGTCCGCGCCGGCCCGACCTCGCTGCGGTGGCCGGTGCTGGCCGTCGCGACGATGCGCCTCACGGCCTACGCCGACACCGAGGCCGAGGCCGTCGACCTCGCGTGGCGCCTCGCGCGCGTTCTCCTGGACTGCCCCGGTAACGCCGCCCTCCGCAGCTTCGGCGCCGACTTCGGCCCGGTCCCCGCGAGCGATCCCGACACAGGGGCTCCCCTCTGTTCATTCACCGTCGCAGCGCGTCTGCGGCCCACCCCGTAAAGGAGCGACCGCATGGCGGGCGACCCGACTAAGGCGTCCATCTGGGAGGGCGCCGACATCTTCATCAACGAGACGGTAGGCGCCGAGGGCCCGATCGACCTCACAACCCCGTGGGCCTCCGGCTGGGACGTCGCCGGCCTCCTGGACGGCGAAGAGGGCCTCAACTGGGAGCGCGACGAGGACTCCAACGAGTTCTATGCGTGGGGCGGCATCCTCGTGAAGAAGACGAAGAGCAAGCACAAGCGCACGGTCGAATTCGTCGCGCTGGAGGACAACGAGGTGACCTTCCTCCTCGTCAACCCCGGCAGCACCCGCACCGTCGCGGGCGGCGTGACCACCTCCGTTGTGAAGGTCCCGACCAACCGCGAGTTCGCCCTCGGCGTCGAGCTGCGCGACGGAGACAAGCGCGTTCGCCGGATCGTCAAGCGGGCGACCGTGGACGAGGTCGGGGAGATCAAGGACAGCGAGACGGAGCTGACCGTCTACACGATCAAGGTCGTCCTCTACCCCGAGGCCGACGGCACCCTCTTCACCGAGCTTTCCGGCACGGTCGCGTAAGGCGGCACACGCACTAGGCCCCGAGGTCGTCCCGCGCAGAGGCGGCCTCGGGGCTTCTTTCTGCGCTCTCTGCGCTCGACTCCTGGAGGAGCAACCCGATGGCTACCGCCCGCAAGTCCGCCGCCGCCCGCGCCGAGGTCGCCGGCACCCCGACCGAGTTCGCCTACGACGGCGTCGTTTACACGGTCGCCCCGTCGCGTGACTGGGATCTCGACGCCCTGGAGGCATTCGAGGAGGGTCACATCGCCTCGGCCGTGCGCCTCATCCTCGGCGCCGAGCAGTGGAAGACCTTCCGGTCGAAGCCTCGCACCGTCGGCGACCTCAACGACCTCTTCACCGAGGCCCAGAAGGCCGCCGGTATCGAGGGAAACTGACGACGCTCGTCGCCCTCCTCCGCGATCACTACGACGCCGTAGAGGCCGACCTCCGTCGCTTCTACGGCGTCGATCTCGCGGACCTCTGGGCCGGCGAGCTTTCGCTCCGGCGACTGAGTGCCTACGTCGCCAACCTCCCGGCCGAGTCGGCCACCTGGGCCGCCGAGCACGGCGTCGCCCAGGGCCTCACCCCGACCGACCTCCTCCTCGCCGACATCTTCCACGCGCTTGCCGGCGAGCCGCACCCCATCAAGCCCCGCACCACCGAGGCGACGTCATCGGCCGCGAAGACCCGGCATGAGGCGCTCGCCGCGAAGCTGCGCGCCCAGCGCGCCCGCCTCGCCCGAGAAGCCCAGCAAGCCCAGGAGGGAGGGGCCGCCGCATGAGCAACGTCGGCTACGCGTCGCTTCAGATCATGCCGAGCGCGAAGAACTTCCGCCGGCATCTCCAGAAGGAGACGGAGGCGCCCCTCCTGGCCTGGGCCAAGGAGGCCGGCGAGGCCATCGGCGACGCCATCGGGAAGGCCGTCGGGCCGCCCGTCGTGGACGGCCTCCGGCAGGCCATCACCGAGGGCGTCGACCGGGCCGCCGAGGACGGCGCGCGGACCCTCGGCGAGAAGCTCACCGAGCCGATCGGCGACCGCGTCCGCGAGAGCGTCGGCGACGGCATCCGCGAAGGCGCCGACGACGGCGCCGAGCACACCGAGCGCGCCGTCGGCCGTGGCCTACGCGAGGCGCTCCGCGACGGGTTCCGGCGCGGCTTCTCGGACTTCTTCAGCACCGCCCAGGGCCAAGGCGCCCGTATGCGGAAGTCCCTTGCCCTGGGCGTCGCCGGGGGCCTGATCAAAGGCGCAAAGGAAGGATTCGAGGCCCTCATGGAGGGCCTGAAGGACTTCGGCCAGCAAGCGAACAAGGTGCTTGGCAGCATCGCGCAGACCGGCCTATCCGCAGTAAGCGGCCTCATCACGACCGGCGCAACCACCGTCGCAACGGGCGGCCTGAATCTCCTCGTCGGCGCCCTCCTGGCCGTGGCCGCCGCCGTTCCAATGGTTATCGCCGGCTTCCTCGCCCTGGCCCCGGTGGTCGCCCTCGTCGGCGGCCTCGTCGGCTCGCTCTTCACGATTCTTGTCGGCGGCGTCGCGTCCGTCGGAATGTTCGCATTGGCCTTCAGGGGCCTCGGCGACGCATTCCGCGAGATCACCGAGGAGGGCAAGCTCTCCCGCGAGACGCTCAAGAAGCTACACCCCGAGGCGGCGAAGTTCGTCCAGGCTTTCGGCAAGCTGCGTAAGCCCTTCCGCGAATTGTCGAAGTACGTACAGGGCGCCTTTTTCGACAAGCTCGATAAGTCGCTGAAGTCGCTCGCAACGAAGTGGCTTCCCGTGCTGGAGCCGATGCTCGGCAACCTCGCCGGCAGCTTTAACACGCTCGCGAAGCGCATCATGAACGCACTCGGCAAGCCCGATTTCATCGAAAACATTCGGTACGCCGTCGCCGGTTTCGGTACGTTCATCGACGAAATCGGTAAGGGCCTTGAGCCCTTCATCGGCGCAATCGGAAAGATCGCGCGGGCCGCAGTCCCCTTCCTTGAGGCAATGGGCCGAGGGATCGGCGGGCTCCTGGAGAAGTTCTCCGCGTGGATCGCTAAGGCCGAGCAGTCCGGCGCCCTGACGACGTTCTTCGAGGACGCCGTCCAGGTGCTACGCGACATCTGGGCCATCGGCGGCCTTGTCGTCGGCATCATCGGCGAGCTGATCGACACCTTTTTCCCCGCCTCGAAGCGGGCCGGAGATTCGTTCTTCGGCGGTGTCCGGAACATTCTCGCCGATATCAAGGCGTGGCTCGCGGACCCCGAGAACAAGGCGAAGATCCAGGAATTCATGGTCAAGCTCGGCGACTTCGTCAAGAAGGCCGTCGAAGAGTGGATTCCCGCCATGCTCCGAATGGTGCAGCGAGTCGGCGAGTGGATTAAGAAGATCGAGGAATGGGGCGCGAAGTGGGACGCCTTCCGCGCGAAGGTGTCCGCGATTTGGACCGCCGTGAAGACGGTAGTTACCGCCGCCGTCGCGTCAGTGCTTCAGAAGCTCGCCTCGATCAAGGGCGGTATCGACCGCGTGATCGGGTTCTTCGGCGAGCTGCGCTCCGGCGCCGCTCGACAGTTCTCCGCACTCCTCGCCCTCGTCTCGTCCCTGCCGGGCCAGATCGTGCGCGCTCTGGGCAACGTCGGCGGCCTCCTCGTCAGTGCCGGTAGCGACCTCGTCGGCGGCTTCATCCGAGGCATGGCGAGCCGCTTCGGCGACGTCCTCGCCGAGGGCCGGCGCCTCGCAGCGGGCGCGATCAACTCCGTAAAGGGCGCCCTCGGGATCAACTCCCCGAGCCGCGTCTTTATGGAGATCGGCGGGTGGACGGCCGAAGGAATGGCCCTGGGCGTCGAGCGCGGGCAGGACCGCGTCACGAAGGCCGTTAACGCAATGGTTCGTATTCCGGACTCCGCGACCTCCCGGCCGGCAACGTCCTACAGCGCGTCCGCGAGCGCCCCCGGAAAGACGGAATACCACCTTCACGAATCGCGGGCGACCATCGCGCAGCTTCAGGCCCTCCAGGTCCAGCAAGCGATCATCGCCCGCGTTGGGAGAGCGGTCTAAATGCCAATCATCATCCGGTCAGGGCCGGCGACCCCGCCGCCGGTTCTGCCCGATCTCCCGCCCAGCTATTCGGAGCCGATGCGGGAATGGGACACGCGCCGGCCTCAAGCCGTTTACATCGCGCCGGACGGCACCGAATGGCCGCTTTCCGCGCCGGAGCTTGGGTGGGCGACTATCGACGACGTGAGCGGCCTCGGCGCCGCTCCGGTTGACCTCATCACCGACCCCCATCCCCGCTACGGCGAGCGAGTTCGGCACGTCCAGGCGCAATCGCGCGTCATCACCTGGCCGCTCGGCGTCTGGGGAGAGTCCCACCTCGAATTCCTGGGCCGGTGGCGCAGCCTGGGCCGTGCCTTCGCCATGACGCGTCGGCGCGGCCCCGGCCGGCTCCGGATCATCCGCCCGGACGGCACGGCGCGCGAGATCCTCGTCTATTTCCAAGGGGGCTTTGAGGGCGTCCCTGGAATGGGCTTTACCGAGGACGTCGCGGTCGTCTCGCTCTTCTGCGAGGACCCCTACTTCCGCGCCGTCGAGCCGCTCTCCCTTCGGTATGGAACGCCGACCTCACGGCTCTTCCTAAACCCCTTCCCGTCGATCTCGTCGGGGCGGGTGCTGGGCGACGTGATGGCGACGAACCCCGGCGAAACGGAGGCGTGGCCGGAATGGGTGCTCACCGGCCCGATGGACAGTTTCACGGCGCTTAGCCGGACCCTGAATCAATCCTTCACGCTCACCTACCCGCTTGCGGCTGGGCAGACCATCCGCATTACGACCGACCCCCCGACCGTGCGGGGGCCGTCCGGTCAGCCTCTCACCTACGCGCTTTCGTGGCCCGGTTCCGTTCTGTGGCCGCTTGAGCCGGGCCTAAACGACGTCAGGTTTACGGCCGCCGGGAGCGAGGCGGGCACTTCGGTTGAGCTTAACTACTGGCCGCGATTCGAGAGCGCATGATCACTCTCCTAACCACCGACCGAAACCTAAATGTCGTCGGCGACCCGATCACCCGCTACACGGATATCGACATCACCCTTCGGTGGAACGAGCCGGATAGCGGCACGGTGACCGTCCCGGCCGACGGCGTCTCCGTCGCCCAGCTCGCCCCCGGAAACCGCCTCGTCGTCATTCGCGATGGGGCGGTTTTCACTGCCGGTCCGATCGAGTCGCCCGGCGCGCTGAGCTGGTCGGCCGCCGGGAGCGACGTCGGGGCCGGCACGATCACGCTCGCCTTCGCCTCCGATCTCGCCTCGATCGTGGGCGAGGTCGTCTACCCGGACCCGGCCAACCCGATCACAGCGCAGACCGCCGCGCGGAGGTCGTTCACCGCGACCAACGCCGAAACGGTGCTCCGGACGCTCGTACGGGAGAACGTCGGCACGCTAGCACTCACGGCCCGGCGTATCCCCGGCCTCCTCGTCGCGAACGCGACCGGCGTCGGCTCCGACGTGTCGGCAAGCTTCCGGCTCGACTACCTCGGCGACGCACTTCGGTCTGTCGCTTTGGCGGGCGGGGGCCTGGGCTTCCGCGTCGACACGTCGGCGGATGGCTCGTCGATCATCTTCCGCGTCTACGAGCCGCGCGACCTCTCCGCACAGGTCCGCTTCTCGCGGGGCCTGGGAAACCTCACGGCCTACACCTACACCCCCGCCGCCCCGACATGCACGGTCGCAATCGTCGGCGACGTCGGCGAGGGCGTCGACCGGAACTTCTCCGAGTTCGTCGCCGAGGCCGCGTCGACCTGGGGCCGAATGGTAACCGTCCTCGATCAGCGCAACGCCGAAAACCCCGACGAGATCGTCCAGGCCGCGATGGAGGCACTCGCCCAGGGCGCCGAGGCTGCGCAGTTTACGGCGAGCACCATCGACACCCCGACGCAGCGTTTCGGCACGCATTACGGGATGGGCGACCGCGTCTCCGTCGAGCTGGACGACGGCGTAGCGCTTACCGATGTCGTTCGGTCCGTGCATTTGAAGGCCACGCCACGGGAGGGCGAGGTCGTCACTTCCACCATTGGCACGCAGAGCGTGACAACCGACCCCCATTGGGTGCGGCTGTTCCGCGACCTCGCCCGTCGTCTTGGGCGTCTGGAGGCAATCTGATATGGCCCAGGAGTCACCCCTTAGCGCCACGGGTGCCCTCACCGAAGCGCAATACGAGAGGCTGGCCGCTCCGCACACTCCGGACGGCATTGTCGGTCACCCCAACGACGCCCCGCCGGTCGTCCTCTCCGGCGGACAGGTACGAGTGGTCGCGGGCCTTTCCGGCCTCCTTCGCGGTTTCCCCTGGGGAAGCGGCGACGCCGATACCGTTTACACGCCCAGCCTCGCGGGTGCAGCCCGGACCGACCTCGTTGTCCTGCGCCTCTACCGCGATCAGGGCTACAAGGTCGAGACGGCCATCCGCACGGGCACGCCCGGCCAGGGTGCCCCGGCGCCAGCCACGGGCACCGGCCCGACGGATTGGTACGAGATACCGATCGCCGAATACGACGTGGCAAATGGCGCCTTCGGCGCACTGCGGCGGCGTTGCTGGTATGTCGGCGATGACGGCCAAATCCTGTGCAAGGCCGACACCCGGCCCCCGCACAACCCCGGCCGGCGTATCCGCGAGGTCGACACGAACCGTTCGTACGAATCCAACGGCTCGTCGTGGATCATCCTTCTCGACGACACGGGATGGGTGAACCTGTCGCCCCTTTCCGGGTGGTCAACGAGCCCGACCGGAAAGGTGCGAGTGCGCCGGATTAACCGGATCTCGTACCTGACGCTGGACCTGTTCCGGACCGGACCTTCCATTTCGTCGGGAGTGTTCGCCGTCGCCACTCTTCCCGTCGGGTTCCCTCCCGAGGAAAACGTCCTCGCGGTCGGAACGGTCAACACCTACGGCGGCACCTGCCGTTTCGGAATTCTGGCAAACCGAAGCATCAATATCGAGTATTACTCGCCGATCGCTACCGGCCGCGCCATTTCCATTCAGACGTCCTGGCCTGCGGCCTAATAGGAGCAATAGTGTCTCAGTACCGACACGGCGGCGACCTCGCCTCGTACGTCGTCTTCGCCGGAGAGGGAAACCTCCTCCTCCTGGGTCCGGGCGCCCAGCTCGACGCGTGGAACGAGCGCACCGGAGGCGCTCAGCTCACGGACCTCGTCGACCTGGACGGCACCCCGATCACGACCATTTCCTCGTCGGACGGTACCGACGGCTTCGAGGTCGGCCAGATCAAGCCCTACCGGGCGCCCCTGCCGGCCGTGTGGCTCGGCGAGGCAGGGAACCCCGCCGGCAAGCGGGTGCTCTCGCTGACCATCGACCTGCCGGAGATGATCGCCCAGGCCCAGACCAACGCCGCAAACGCCCAGCTCGCTGCCGCAGCCGCCGCCGCAGCCGCAGCCGAGTTGGCGCAGTCCTCGTCCGTGTCCGGGCACGAGGCCGCCGCCGACCCTCACCCGCAGTACCACACCGACGCGCGGGGCGACGCGCGGTATCTGGCCCGACGCCCGCCGGCTACCGGGCCGCTCACCGAGCCTCGCGAGGTCTACGAGTTCACCTCGACGCCTGGCGCGTCGGACGGCGACATGCGGCAGGTCTGGGTGACGCACTCCGGCGTGCGGCGCCTCGTGAGTTGGCTCAACGAGCGCGGCTACTACCGAGGCGAGCAGGTCGCGGGCGCCCTCTACGACGCGCCGGCCTGCCTCATCGCCGCGTACAACGGCACCGGGCGAGCCCTCCAGATTCAGCAGCGCGGCGCCGACAACGTCCGGCGCGACGTCGGCGGCTTCGACCGGGACGGCCGCCCGATCACGACCGATCAGGCGTGGGCCGACCCGACCGCCATCGACCCCAACACGACCGGGAAATACGCCCAGAAGACGGGGGCGACCATCGACCCTATCGGCGTTCGCTTCGACACGAACGACGTCGTTCGGATGCGCGGCCGGCTGACCTACTCCGCGAGCACCGCAAGCGGCGAAGTGATGTTCCGGCTCCCCGAGGCGTACCGGCCGACGAAGGACCGGATGCTCCTGGCCGGCGTGAGCAACGGGGCCGCGTCCACGGTCGAAGTCATGGCGTCGGGCGACGTCGTGTGCCGGCGTTCCAACACGGGCGCCCCGGCCGACATCTCCTTCGACGACCTGACCTACCACCGCTGATCGACACCGCGAAGGGCGCTCCCGCCACCGGGGGCGCCCTTTCTGCGTGCCCGAAAGGACTCTCCGTGACCTCCGCTCCGGCCTGCCTCAAGGAAGCCCGCGCCGTCCTCCTGGAGGCGCTCGACATTCACGAGAACACCACCGCGTACCCGACCGACCTGGACCCGGTCGAGGTCGGGATCGTCGGCGACTCCGCGCACCGAGGCGGGTATCACTGCGGCGCCGACCGCGTCGTCTCCGGCGATTACTCCGTCGTCGAGTCCTCGCGCGACCGCGCGGGCCTGACCGACTATGCGAGCGCCCTCGACATTGGGCAGTTCTCCTACCGCGACGCCCTCGGCCGCGTGCACAACCTCCGGACCTTCTCCGTGTGGCTCGTCGGCGAGTGCACCCGAGGCGCCGCAGACTGCGCCGACATCCGCGAGGTCATTTACTCGCCGGACGGTAAGGTCGTGAAGCGCTGGGACCGGCTCCGGAAGCGCTCCTCCGGCGACTCCTCGCACCTCTGGCACACGCACATTTCGTTCTTCCGCGACGCCGTGAAGGCTGGCCGCGACCTCGCCGCCGTCTTCCGCCGGTACCTCGCGATGATCGGCCTCGCCGGCACCCCGCCGACCCCGACGCCGAAGCCCCCGGCCGCGCCGGCCCTGCCCGTTTACACGCTCGGCTCTCGCGTCCTGAAGCGCGGCCACCGAGGCACGGACGTCAAGGCCGCTCAGGACTTGCTTCGTCTGCGCGGCCGGAAGATCGCCGCCGACGGCGACTTCGGCCCGGCCACCGAGGCCGCAACGAAGGACTTCCAGCGCGCCCGGTGGCTGGAGGCCGACGGCCTCATCGGCCCGGACACCCTCGGCGCCCTGCGTACCAACCTCGGCGTACGGGTGATGCGCCGGGGCGACCGGGGCACGGACGTCAAGGAGCTTCAGCGGCTCCTCAACGCCCGTGGCGCCCGCCTCGCCCTCGACGGCGACTTCGGCCCCGCGACGCAGGCCGCCGTCCGGACCTATCAGCGTTCCGCCCGCCTCGCTGTCGACGGCATCGCCGGCCGGCAGACCGTGACCGCCCTTCGGAAGTGACCTCGTGCCCGTCCACGTAACCGCCACGCCCGAGCCGACGCCCAGCGACGGAACGGCGTCGATGCTGATCATCCTCGCCCGCCTGGAGGGGAAGCTCGACGTCGTCGCCGCCCAGCACGACGCCCGCCTGAGCGAGCTAACCCGCCGGGTAGACGCCGCCGAGCGCCAGCGCCAGGCCGACGACGCCCGCCTCCGCACGATCGAGGCACGCCCGACCGTCACGCCCCGCGCCATGTGGACGGGCGTGGGGACGGTCGGCGCCCTCGTCGTCGGCGCCGTGACCATCGCCGAGAAGCTCCTCGCCGGATGAACGCCCGCCCGTACACGCCCGCCCCCGCCCGGAAGGCCCGCCCGTGACCCGCCAGCCCATCCTTACCCGCGCCCTGATCGTGTCGGCGCTGGGCCTCGTCTACGCCGTCCTCGCACACTTCGGCGTCGAGCTACCGCCCGAAATCAAGGACCGCTTCGAGGAGTTCGCCGTCGTCGCCGCCCCGCTCGCCGTGGCCTACTGGTCACGCCGGCACACGACGCCCGTCGCCGACCCGCGCGCCGAGGACGGCCGCCCTTTGGAACCGACGCCCGCCTCCCCGGACGCCACCGCCGAGGACGCGCCCGCCGGTAGCCCGCCGGACGCCCCGCCCGCCAGCGAGGAGCCCGCCAGCGAGGCGCCCGCGACCGCCCGAGGCGTCGCCCGCGTCCCGCGCCACGCCCGCCCGTAACGCCCGCCCGGCGCCCGGCGTACCGCCCGGCCAACGCCCGCACGCCCGCCCGCCCCGCCTGTCGGCCGCCCGCCGATGGGCGGGGCCTTTCGGCGTTTCAGGACGACCGCCCGGACCACCGCGGAATTAGCAAAGCTCAATCTCTCGGCGGCGGTGAACACCTCGCCGCTCACTGGCCGACTCGCCTCGTGTCCTTTCCAGCGACACAGGAGGCAACGTGACCACGTTCTACGGCCCTCGGGCGGCTTACGACCCGTACGCCATCAACTACCTCCTTCGCGAGGTGCACCCGCCGCACCGCTTCGGCCGGGGCCAGCGGGTGAAGCTCGCCGACGAGCTGGGCGGGGGCGTCGTCGAGATTGTCGACCGCTACGCCCCGACGATCTGGCAGGTCAAGACGGCCTCCACTCAGTTCCTCGTCTCCGAGCACGTCCTCAAGAAGGCCGCGCCCGTGTGGCAGCCGGGAGACGTCCTCGTCGTCCGGTGGCACGGTCCGCGCTCCCGCGCCTACACCTACGTCCGGGGCATGAAGTGCTGGCCGGGCGAGACGGCGTCGAAGACGGACACGGAGATGGACGACCTCTTCCTCGCCGGCAAGGCCGAGCCCGTCCTCCAGACGGGCGGCGTCCCCTTCGACAAGAGCCGCCTGTGACGGCCCCGATCGTCGGCCTCATCGGCCGTAAACGAGTCGGCAAAGACACCGTCGCGGCCCGGCTCGTCCAGACGCACGGCTACCGCCGGCACGCCTTCGCGGACAAGCTCCGCGACGCCGCGCTCGCCCTGGACCCGATCGTCGTCGGGTGGCAGGGAATCACGATCCGGCTGTCCGAAGTAGTCCGCGCCGTCGGATGGGAAGTCGCGAAGGACAAGATCCCCGAGGTCCGCCGTACCCTTCAGAACTACGGCGTAGCCATCCGCGCGATGGACGAGGACTTCTGGGTTCGCCCGGTGCTCTCGTCCATCGCGGCGGACCTGACGACGCCGGCCGTCGTGACCGACGTGCGCTTCCCCAACGAGGCCCGCGCGATCGTCTCGGCCGGGGGCGTCCTCGTCCGTGTCGTCCGGCCCGGACTAGACGAGTCGGACACTCACGAGAGCGAAACGGCTCTTGTCAATTACCCGACTGTTTACACGCTCGACAACACGGCAACAATCGAACGTCTGTACGAACAGACCGACGGTTTAGCAGCTCAACTGCGACGTAGGTAACACTCCTCGCGCGGCAACTACCGGCCCCCGTGGCTCTGGGCGTAACTTCCAGAGTCCGGGGGCCTTTCGCGTTTGAGAGGGGCCTCCCGACTACCGGGAGGGTGCGGTCCGGAAAACTTAAGGACGGCCTAAGCTAACGCGACGCCGTAAGTCGCCTTACGCGTTTAAGCTATGGCCGCTCCCCCCGCCGCAACGAGGAGACAACGTGAACCCCACGCGCACGAAGCACGATCTTGGCAACGCGCTTGTGCGCGCGTTGCAGACGCTTCGGAACGCGACGGATGACGTCCAGCGCACGCAGCGCTTACGCGACGTTGCCTCGCTAACCGTGGACCTGCGCGAGCACTTCCTCACGCCGAAGGGCGAGCCGGACTGGGCCGCGCGTACCTGGCCCTACCGCGAGTTCGTCCGTGAGCGCTACAGCGAGGCCGGCTACGCGGGCGACGAGCTAAAGAGCACGCAGGCCGCCGTCCGCTACCACGTCTCGCGCATGGTTCGTGAGCGGCTCTCCCCCGAGACGATCGAGGATCTCGGCCTTCAGAAGGAGTCCTCCGTCGACCGCTCCCGCGAGAAGCGCGGGGTGACGAAGGCCCTGCTAGCTGCGGCGAGGGAGATACCCGAGGGGCAGACCAACGCCGACCTCATCCGCTCGCTCGGCGCGGCCCTCCTCGTGCTGGAGCGTGTTGACGAAAAAGCCGTCGCCGAGCTGGGCGAGCGTGAGAAGGCCCAGGCGCGAACGGTGCTGCGGAAGGTGCGCGAGCGTGCGGCCTCGCTGGCCGACGCGGCCGGAGGCGCCGGGTGACGAAGTGACGGAAGTACCGTCACTTCCGGTTCTCTCTCAAGGCTTCTTCTCCTCCTCCTCTTGAGCATTAATAAGAAGTGACGCAAGTTCCGTCACTCCGTCACTTCGACGCCCAGCGCGGCGCCCGCCTTCCCGCGAAGGTAGGGCGCCGTTTTTTCGTGCGTGAACACCCCGCCGCTGCCTGGCCGACTTGCTGTGTGTCCCTCATATCCGCCTGAAAGGCGAGACACACGGCATGACTACCCCAAAGGTAAATACCATCCAGCGCAGCGGTTCGCGCTTCTATGTCAATCCGGAAAGCGGCCAAAAAGCCCCCGGTGTGACGTCCGTCCTAGGGATGCTCCCGAAACCCTTCCTGAAGCCGTGGGCCGCGAAGGTCGTCGCGGAGTACGCCATCCGCAACCTCGGCGAGATGGTCAGCATCGCCATGCGTGGCGACGCCCAGGGCGCGATCGACTACCTCAAGCGCGCCCCTGACCGCGACACGCAGAAGGCCGCCGAGACGGGTTCGGACGTGCACGACCTCTTCGAGCGCATGGCGAAGGGCGAGACGATCGCCCGCGTTCACCCGGACTACAAGCCGTTCGTCGATCACTTCGACGCCTTCCTCCAGCAGTTCACGCCGGAGTTCGTCTTCATGGAGGAGACGGTCTGGAGCGAGGCGCACGACTACGCCGGCAGCTTCGACGCCTTCGCGATCATCAACGGCGAGGCCGTGTGGCTCGACTGGAAAACGACGAGGTCCGGCGTCCACGCGGAGGTCGCCCTCCAGCTCAACGCGTACGGCAACGCCGACTACATAATCCGCCCGGACGGCAGCCGCGTACCCCTGCCGAAGGGCGACGCGGCCGGCGTCCTCCACGTCCGCCCCGAGGGATGGAATTTCCACCCCGTGCGGTACGACCGCGAGGTCTTCGACTACTTCCTCCACCTCCGCGAGGTCTTCCGGTGGGAGAAGGAGGTCAAGGACGGAGTCGTCGGCGCCCCGCTGAACGTCGGCACGGCCCGGCGCCGGACCCCGGCCCCTCGTCGGACTGCCCGATGATCGAGCGCGCCTCCCTCCTCGACGTCGTGTGGCTCGCGGGGCTCCTGGAGGGTGAAGGCGCCTTCGACCTCCACCGCGACCGCTACCCGCGCGTCCGCCTGGAGATGACCGACAGAGACGTAGTCGGAAGGGCAGCGACGCTTTTCGGTTGCTCCGTCCGCGTCACGCTACGCCCGGCTCCCGCACAAGCCACCTTCCACGCGGAGGTAAGCGGGGGCCGGGCCGAGGCCGTCATGAGGGCGATCCTGCCGCACATGGGCGCCCGGCGCTCCCAGCGCATCGCGGGTGTCCTCGGACGTGCGCCGAAGACGGACAAGTCGCCGCCGAAGCTCTCCCGCCCGCCGGGCCTCCCTCTCGAAAAGTCCGCCTGAACAGGTCGAGCGCCCCTGGCCGACTTGCAAATCGACATCGAACGGCGCGGCTCGCTACCGCGCTTTTTCTTCAGGAGGACCCCGCGTGGGACTGCGCATTTTCGAGACGGACCCCGAGGCGGCGCCGAAGCCGCGCCAGCGTTACGCCGACGACCTCGTCGGCCGCTTCCGGTCCGGCTACCAGATCAACGGCCGCCCGGCGACGCTGACGGAGTGGCGGGTGACGACGGGCGACCCGGACGTCTCCGAGCGAATCCGCGAGATGTTCGGCGGTGACCCGGCCCAGGAATGGGAGACGAAGGGTGAGGACACGCTCGAAGTCTTCACCCAGGCCGCAAAGGTGCGGATCATCCTCGACGGCCCCTCCGCGATCCGGCAGGAGATGGTGCTCTGGGGCCGGAACAACAACGCGATTCGGAAGTGTGACGGGATCGAGCAGTCACTCGACGCGGACAAGGGGAAGCCGTGCGAGTGCCCGGCAAGCTTCACGGAGCGGAAGGACGCGGCGAAGGCGGGTAAGGGCTGCGGCCCCAACATCACCGTCTACTTCCGGCTCGCCGACGACCCCGACCTCGGCCGCTTCAGGTTCACCTCGGGTTCGTGGTCGCTCGTGCGGGACCTCGTCGCCACCGAGGAGGCACTCGAAGGGATCGACGGCGAGGCCGTCGCGTGGCTGGGCCTGGAGGTCGTCGAGTTCGGCGAGGGCCGCGACAAGAAGAAGTTCACGAAGCCCGTCATCGACGTGATCGGCGCCTACAAGCCGAAGAGCCGCCCGGCCGACGAGGAGCCTCCCTTCTAACACGCGTGTAAACGCGTAAGACGCCACACGCAGTGACCAATGGCCTCGGGGCCGGCGCGGATTTGATAGCCCGCCGGCCTCGGGGCCTCTCACGTTTTAGGAGCCCCCGTGAACGTCTTCCACCTCGCGCCCCAGGGCAACGACCGCGAGCTACCCGGCCCCGCCGACCTCAACGCCGTACCGGCCGGCGACGGCGTGATGATCACCGGCACCCACGCCCCCGAGGAGGTCGCCCGCTGGGCCGTCGCCATCGGATCGGCCGTCCTGCGCGGCGTGAAGGTCGGCCGCGAATGAGCACCCGCCCGGCCCAGCGCACCCTGACCGGCGCCGTCGTCGACACCGCGCCGGAGGTCGTCCTCGGTGTGGACCGCGCCGGCCGGCGCAAGGTATCGATCCGGCCGGAGTGGCGCGACGCGCTCCCGTTCCTGGACGCCGACCTCGTCGACGAGCTGGCACGCGACCTCCAGGCCGCCGCCGAGTACCTCCGGTCGGGGTGGCCGGAGTGAGCAACCCGAATAAGGCGAAGGGCAACCGCTGGGAGTTGGCCCTCCGCAAGCTCTTCCGCGCCGCGACGATCCGCGCCTTCAAGCCCTACCAGGAAGGGCACGAGGACGCGGGCGACATTCAGGGCCTCTCTCCGTTCGTCGGTCAGGCGAAGGACTGGGCCCGATGGGAGGACGCGATCCGCGTCGGCCTGGACGGCGCCGAGCGGCAGAAGGTGAAGGCCCGCGAGGCGTACGGCGTGGCGTTCGTCAAGCGCGCTCGCTCGTCGACCGGCTACGGGTACGCCGTGACGACCGTCGTCACGTTCGTTCGCGCGCTCCTCCGTCTGCGCCGCGCCGAGGCGCTCCTCCGCGAGCACGCCCCCGAGGCGTACGCCGAGCACATGGCCGCCGTCCGCGTCGAGCTGGGCACGGACTACGACTCCCTCGCGAAGTTGCAGAAGGACTGAACACCTCGCCGGCCCCTGGCCGACTTGAGAAACGAGCCCCCCAACGGCCACCTACCAGGAGGAGAAACCGTGAACGACAACACCGCCACCGCCGCCGACGTCCGGACCTGGGCGAAGGCGAACGGGATCGAGGTCGGCCAGCGCGGCCGGATCGCCTCGGGTGTCAAGGACGCCTTCGAGAAGTCGACCGGGCGCCGCGCCGCCTGACCTCTCCCCGGCGGTCGTAGTCCAGCGGCCTAAGACGCCGTAGGTAGTAGGGATCGAGGCCCGCGCACGCAATGGCCCCACCTACGGAAACGCCGGTCCGAATCCGGTCGACCGCCCCGCCCCCGCAAGAGCCCCCGGCCTAACCGCCGGGGGCTTTTCGCGTTTCCGGGCGCTGAACACCGCCGCGCCTCCTGGCCGACTCGCCCAGCGTCCGCCGACGAAAGGAAAGAGCCTGTGACCTTGGATGACCTTCTCGGCCGCTTCGCCGAGGTCGTCGAGGAGCGCGACGGCTGGGTAGTCCCCTGCCCGGCACACCGCGACTCCCGCCCCTCCCTGCGCGTGGCCGTGTCCGACGCTGGCCGCGTCCTCCTGAAGTGCCGCGCCGGCTGCCCGACCGGCAAGCGGAAGGCGAGCGACCCGGCCGGCGTCCTGGAGGCGCTCGGCATGACCTTCGCCGACCTGGACGCCGTCGAGCCCGGCGAGGTCCGCGCCCGCGCGACGTCCACCGACACCCCCGCCGGCCCGGCCGCCGTGGCCGCGCTCGCCGCCCAGCTCGACCGCTACGCCGCCGCGCTGAACACCTTCGACTTCCGCGAGGCGCACGAGTACGCCGAGACGCGCTTCGGCATCACGCCGGCCGATGCCGAGCGCCTCGGCCTGGGCTACGCCGACGACATGGGGGGCGGGCCGCGCCTCGTCGTGCCGTTCCGCGACAAGGCCGGCATCCCGCGCGGCTTCCAGGCTCGCGCCCTGGACCCCCGCGCGAAGGTGCGGTGGCTGGGCGCGAAGTCCCCCGACGGCGCGAGCTGGGCGAAGGTCGGATGGCTCTCCGGCGAGTCCGGCTGGGCCGAGGTCATCGTCACCGAAGGCCCCGGCGACGGCCTGACCGCGTCCGCCGTCGGCTATGACGTCGTCTTCGTGCGCGGCGCCGGCCTCGCGTCCACCGTGGCCGACGAGGTCGCCGGCATGGCCGAGGGCCGCCCGGTCGTCGTCATCGGCGACGCCGACGCGTCCGGCGACGGCTTCACGCGGACCCTGGCCGCCGAGCTTGCTCGCCGTGGCCTGTCCGTGCGGAAGGTCCGTCCGCCGGTCGAAGGGTGGGACGTCACGAAGTGGCGCGAGGAGCGCCGCGACACCTTCGCCGAGGACTTCGTCCGGGCAGTGCAGTCCGCGCAGGACCCCGGCGGACTTCAGACCCGGATGGCCGCCTGGACGGATGCCGACCTCACCGACGTGTCGGCCGCTCGCCGGCTGAAGGCACACTTCGAGGATTCCGGTAGCGGGGTGCGCTTCTCGCCGGAGGCCGGCTTCTTCATCCTCCGCGACGGGGTGTGGCGCGTTGACCGGCTCGACGACGTCCGCACGCACGCCCAGGAGGTCGCCCGGTCCATCTGGGATGAGGCCGCCGAGTTGCTCGAAGCCCTGGAGGCCGTCGAGCAGGCCGGCGACCCGGCCGGCGAGGCGAAGACGCTCAAGCGGCGCATCGGCCAACTGAAGAGCTTCGCGAAGCACGCCAACTCGTCGCGCGGTATCGACGCGATGGTCCGCGAGCTTCAGGCGTTGCGCGGGGTGGCCGCCGACGTGAACGACTTCGACCGCCACCCGCACCTCCTGGCCGTCCGTAACGGAGTGGTGGACCTGCGCACGGGCGCGCTCCTGGACCACGACCCCGGCTTCCTCCTGACGCGCCGCGTCGACCTGGACTACGACCCCGAGGCCGCCTGCCCGCGCTGGGAGAGATTCCTCCACGAAATCTTCCCACACCCCGTGAAGCACGCCGGCCTGCCGGACTACATGCGCCGGCTCGTCGGCTACGGCATCACCGGCCACACCGACGAGCAATGCTTCGCCGTCTTCTGGGGCAAGGGCGCTAACGGGAAGTCCGTCATGACGGACACCCTCACGGAGGTTTTCCGCGAGCACACGACGACGACGCCCTTCTCCACCTTCGAGGAGCGCGGCTCCGGTGGTATCCCGAACGACCTCGCGGCGCTCAAGGGATCACGCTTGGTAATGGCCGCGGAAGGCGAGCAGGGCCGCCCGATGGCCGAAGCGGTGCTCAAACGCGTCACCGGGCGCGACCTCATCTCGGCCCGCTTCATGAGGAAGGAGTTTTTCGAGTTCCGCCCGACTTTCCTGCTCATGCTCGCGACCAACTTCCGTCCCCAGTTCCGGGGACAGGACGAGGGCCTCTGGCGCCGGGTGAAGCTCATCCCCTTCGAGCGCTACTTCGCGCCGGAGGAGCGTGACCACAAGCTCGGCGAGGCGCTCCTCGCGGAGGCCGCCGGCATCCTCGCGTGGGCCGTGCGCGGGGCGGTCGAGTGGTTCCGAGACGGCCTGGCCGACCCCCGGCCGATCGTGGACGCGACGAAGGAATACAGGCAGACGAGCGACGCTCTCGCCGGCCTCCTCCCCGGCATCTTCACGTACGACGAAGAGGGCCGGATCACGGGAAAGCTCGCTTACGACGCGTACCTCGCGTGGGCCGACGAGGAGAACCTCCCCGCTAAGGAGAGGTGGACGCGCCGCACGTTCTTCGCCGCCCTGGAGGAGCGCGGGGCGACGAAGAAGAAGGCCAACGACGGCGTCTACTTCCTCGGCATCCGCCGCGCCCGGCAGGCCGACGCGGTCCCCGACCACGACGCCCCGGAAAACCCGGCCGAGGAGAGAACACCTCCGTCCCCCCTGGCCGACTTGCCCAGTGCAACCACCCCGACCGCTGGGCCGTCGCTCGACGACGTGCTCTGAAGGAGTTCCGAGTGCGCCTGAAGAAGTTCCGCGTGAGCATCACCGACGACAACGGTACGAGCATGGCGGCCGTCGAGCTGATCATGACCACCGAACAGGCTGACGCCTTCGTCTACGTCGGCGAGTTGCTCGACCGGCAGGTCCCGCCGGTCAAGCTGCACACCGTCGAGGTCCCCGCGTGAGCACCCCCGCCGATGACTGCGGCGTGACGGGCGGGTGCCACGCCTGTCCGCTCTTCGCCGCGAACGTCTGCGGTGACCCCGCGCCGGAGGGCGGGCCGGCTGTGCGTCGGTCCCCCGAGGAGGCGCTCGCCGACGCTGCGGCGTTCGGCTCGTCCTACTTCCTCGTCGAGCCGGACGCGCCGGTCGAGCCGGAACAGCTCGCGCTCTTCGAGCTGCCCGGCATGTGGGAGGGGGCCGACTTCCTCGGCGGTGAGCCGGACGAGGTCCGGCCGCCGGCCGAGCCCGTCGACCCGGACGCCCCGGACGTCGACCCGAACGAGCCCCGGCCCGAGGGTGCCGGGTGCTGCGGCGGGGCCTGCGCCGCCTGACCAACCCGCCCGAGAGGGGGCCGTCTTCCGAGAGGAGGGCGGCCCCTTCTCCCGTATCCGAAAGGAGCCGTCGTGATTACCTACGAACACACGTTGGCGGGACAGGTCTGCCGGATTCACTTCCTGGAGCGTCACGCCGACCTCGCCGCCTTCGAGGGCTTCCTCGCCCAGGGCGACAAGGTCGTAGCCGTCGACACCGAGACGACCGGCCTGGACGTTTACACGCCTGGGCACGGCTTGCGGCTCGTCCAGTTCGGTAACCGGACCGACGCCTACGTCCTTCGCGCCGACCTCTTCGCCCCGGCCATCGTCCGGGCGCTCCGGCAGCCTCGCGCGTGGGTTGTCCACAACGCCGCCTACGACCTTCTCGTCCTCGATCGGCACCTCGGCGTCACCGTTGAGGAGCTGGGCGCCCGGACCTTCGACACGCGAGTCCTCGCTCACCTCCTGGACCCCCGCGCGGAAAGCGAGGGCGGTATCGGCCTGGGCCTGAAGCCCCTCTCGGCCGTCTACGTCGACCCCCTCGCGCCGGACACACAGGCGGGCCTCACGGCCGTCTTCCGTGAGCTGAAGCTCACGAAGGCAACCGGCTTCGCACGCATCCCGATCGACCACGAAACCTACGTCCGGTATGCCGGCCTTGACGTCCTGCTCACCCGCCGGCTCTTCGACGAGATCGCGCCGACCGTGAGGGACGTTGGCCTAGACCACCTCTCGAAGTTTGAGCACCACCTCCAGGTTCTTCTATGCCTCCTCCAGCGCAAGGGCATGCGGCTCGACGTGCCGTATGTGGAGCGGCTCAAGGAGGAGTTGCTCGCCGAGGCCGTTCGCTTCGAGGCCGTGGCGGCCCGCTATGGCGTCGGGAACGTCAACAGCACGGCCCAGGTGGCCGAGGCGCTCGCGGCGATGGGCGAGGAGCTACGGGAGCGGACCCCGTCCGGGGCGCCGAAGGTCGACAAGGGCGTCCTTTTGCCCCTGGCCGACCTTTCCCTCCAGTGGGAAAGGATCGAGGGCCGCACGCCGAACCCGCTCGCCGACGCGGTCGTCCGCAGCAAGCGGGCGAAGAAGTGGGCCGAGAGCTACGCGCAAGCCTTCCTCGACCTGAAGGACGCCGACGACCGGCTACACCCGATGATCGGCGGCCTCCAGGCTCGGACGGCCCGGATGAGCGTCTCCCGGCCGCCGCTTCAGCAACTCCCCTCGTCCGACTGGACCATCCGCCGCAGCTTCATCGCGGACCCCGGTCAGGTCATCGTGGCCGCCGACTACCAGGCCGTCGAGATGCGCGTTTTGGCGGCCTTGTCGGGTGACGAAACGATGCAAAAGGCCATTGCCGACGGCGTCGACCTCCACTCGTTCACGGCCGAGAAGGTCTTCGGCCCGGACTTCACGAAGCAACACAGGAAGATCGCGAAGGCCGTCGGCTTCGGCAAGGTCTACGGGGGCGGCGCAACCACGATCGCCCGGCAGACCGGCGCCGAGATGGAGAGTGTCAAGGCGGCGTTGGCGGCATACGACGCGACCTTCCCCGGCATCAAGCGGTACTCCCGCCGGCTGGTCAACCGCGCGGAGTGGGGGCGCAAGGAGGTCATCACGCCCAGCGGGCGGCATCTGCCGCTCGACCGCGACAGGTTGTATGCCGCGACGAACTACGTCGTCCAGAGCACCTCGCGCGACCTCCTCGCACAGGCCATCGTGGACCTCTTCGACGCCGGCCTCGGGGGGCACCTCCTTCTGCCGGTGCACGACGAGTTGATCGCCCAGGCCCCGCGCGAGAGCGCCGAGGAAGTCGTCCGCGAGATCGGCCGCGTCATGGAGAGCACCTTCTACGGCGTGAAGATCGAATCCGACCCCGAGGTCTACGGGGCGAGCTGGGGCCACGGGTACGGGGCGCCGAATTGATCATCCGTCAAGGACTTTCAGCCACGACTAAAAGAGTGACTCCAATATCCGAAGGGGAATTCGTGAAGCCGGCAGACCTGGACGCAGACCCGGATGAGCTGCGGCTACGCCACCTGACCGCATGGGCTCGGCATGAGGCCGACGCCCTAGACGACTTGGTTGCCGCCGCAACCTCCGCGCAGTGGGTAGCCGCGCCCGTCGCGCGGCCGAGGGAGGATACCGCCGAACGGATGAAAAACCGCAGAAGCGAGCCAACGGCGGATATTGCGCTAGACGCGAACCGCCTCCACCTCCGTGAACAGGTTGTACGATCCGAGCGCGTCCTCCTCCGAGCCATCGTCGCGTTACGGGGCGTTCGCCGGGGTCTGGAGCGGAGTCTCGAAGCGTGGTCGGGGGAAGGTAGCGGGGTATGAGAAGAGTCCCATCGGTGAGACTCGGCGCTCCGCGTGCCGAGCGCATCTACCTCGCGGGGCCGTCGGCTGAGTCCTGGCACGCGACGCGCGACCGCTTCCGCGCCCCGTATGACTTCCTCGTCGGGCGCGGCTACCTCGTCGTAGTGGCCGCCGCCAACCACCCGCGCGGTGGCGACCTAGACGAAGTGCTCGGGGCTGTGAGCGACGACATGGATGCCCTCGCCGCCGCCGACTACCTCGTCCTCCTGCCCGGTAGCGAACACCTCTGGGAGGCTGCCCTCGCGCCGGCCCTGGGCGTGCCCGTGCTGGCCGTGACCGACTTCGTCGAGATGGTCGCCGCGTAACGCCCCTACCCGCCCTTCCCGCCCTACAACGGCCCCCGGCTTACCCGCTGGGGGCCGTTGTCCGTTTCTGACCATAGGGCCTCCCGCCTGGTCATACGTCCACTGACCGAGGGTTGAGTCACGTCACCCTTTCGGACAGTTGCGTAAGACGCCTTACGCGAGGATCGTTGCCCTTCCCAGCGCGTTGACCTGGGATTTCGCACACCCGTTCGCACAGACGGGCCGGTCGCACCGGCCGAACCCCTCACGCCTTCAGGAGGCTTCGCTATGTCCGCTTTCACCAACATTTGGGACGTCAAGGCCGTGTCGATCGAGGACGCCGCCGAGGAGGCCGCCCTCATCGGAGCCGCCCAGGCCGGCGACGAGGCCGCGACGATGCGCCTCTTCGCCGCGTACGTCGCCGCGATCCGGTCGGCCGTCTCCCGCTACTCGACGTCGCTCCCCGTCGAGGACGCCCGGCAGGCCGCCTTCCTCGGCTTCCTGGAGGTCATCCGTACGCACGACGCCGAGCGTTCCGAGCGCCTCGCCGGCAAGCTCCGCGTCCGCGTCCACGACGCCCTGAGCGAGGCCGCCTCGGCCGCGTCCGGTGGCTTCACCGTCCCGGCCCGGACCCTGCGCCGGTTCTTCGGCATCCTCTCCCGCGCGGAGGGCGACATCGTCCAGGCCGCCGCGCTCGCGCCGTCCTTCGAGATGAGCGAAGACACCTTCTGGGACGTCCTCGCCGCCGTGAAGGCCGACGAGTCGCTCGACCTGGAGGTGGAGATGAACGGCGGCGCCGACGCCGTCTCGATCGCCGACGAGATCGCCGCCCCGCGCGAGATCGTCGATGCCGAGGACCGCGTCCTCGTCGAGCTGGCCTTCCGCGCGGTCGACGACTTCGAGCGGCAGGTCTGCCGCATGGCGTACGGCTTCACCGACTACGACAACGAGGTCCCCGACGCGGAGATCGGCCACCGCCTCGGCGGCTTCGGCCGGCTCAAGATCCAGCGCGCCCGTACCCGCGCCCTGGGCAAGATGCGTGAGGCGCTCGGCGCGTAAGAAGCCACACGCGTACGGAATTCCTCGGGGGTCGGGTGAACAGCTCGACCCCCGCCGGCCGACTCGCCCAGCGTCACCACTCCAGAAAGGACCCGGCCATGCCGAACACGCCCGACCGCGACCTCCTCACCCGCAACGACTACGACTTCGTCGACTTCGACGAGCGCGACGCCCGCGACGAGCACAAGGCCCAGCGCGTGCGCGAGGTCGTCTTCGGCCTGCCGGCCCGGCCCGGTACCCGCCGATGAGCCGGGGCAGGGCCGCGTACCGGCCGCGCCCTCGCTGCGTCCCGGCAGGCCCCCTGACCGAGCCGGCCCTCCCCGAGGCGCACTGCCGGTGCGGCGTGCCACTGCGGCACGTCGACAACGGGCGCGGCGAGTGGGCGATGGTGGACCCGGACGGCAACGCGTACCGCGACGACACCCCGGCCGAGCTGAAGGCCGACCCGAAAGGGTGGTGGGATCGTCTCGCCGCCGCCGACCCCGGCGCCTACTCGAATCTCCTCGCCCGCGTCCAGCTCGGCCACTGGTCGTGGTACCACGCACACCGCGCCGAGCCGACCGAGCCCTACGCCGGCCCTGTGCCCTTCTGCTGTGACTCGCCGATGTGGGCGAGCCCGCGCGGCTGGGCCTGCCGGGTAACGGGCGACCTCTTCCCGTACGAGGCCGCCGCGTGAGCCCCGCCACGATCGGCCCGGCCGACTTCGCGCCGTTCCGCGCGGAGTTCGTCGACTGCCACTGTCCGACCTGCAACGAGGTCGCCTACGCCTTGTCGGACGTCCTCGATTTCAGGGGACGACGGCACCTCGCCGCTTGCGAGGCTCTCCTCGCCGAGCTGCGCGCCGGCACGCACGGCCGGGTGACGGTCGACGAGTACGTCACCGCTCTTCGCGCCGAGAAGGCCGCGAAGCTGGCCGCGTTGCGCGAGGCCGGCGCCCCCGCCTCCGAAATCGCCGCCGTCGAGCGTGGCTACGTGCGCGTCGACATGGCGTTCATGCGCGAGGGCATCGGGGCCGGTTTCGGGGGCACCGGATGATCTCGCGACTCCGCGCCCTCCTCGGGGGCCTCGCCGAACGCCGCAAGGCCGCCCGCGAGGCCCTCGGGGGTTGGGAGACGGAACAGGGCACGGCCGAGCTTGCCCTCCTCGTCGCTCAGGTCCGCGAAGAGGCCGCGCCGGAGCCCTACTACCTGCCGCGCCACGACGGCGAACAGACGCGCGTCGGTCGGGACTACCTCCTCCCGCCGGACTACTGGACGGCCGAGCGTTGGCGGCCCCTTGACCTGGGGAAACGCCGCCCATCCGCGTAAGGAGCCTTACGGGCTTGCGTAAGTCGTCTTACGCACCTAGACTCGTTTACACGCCCCGCAGAAACGAGGAGGACCCGAAATGACCACGCACCGCGTCACGATCGTCAACGCCGGCATGGGCACCCTGAAGGTGCACCGGGAGGGCTGCGCCGACGTCAAGAAGGCCCCCGGCGGCTCGGCGGTCTGGACGGTCGAGGTCGCCTCGCAGCGCGCGGTGATCGAGGACGCCTTCGAGTGCATCATCAACGACGAGGAGGGCGTCACCTGGGAGGACTGCGCGGGCGACGTCGTCTTCCTCCCGTGCTGCCCGAAACTGCCGATCGAGGCCCCGGCCGAGGCGACCGCCGAGCCGGTCGTCGAGAACCTCGTCACGACCGCCCCGCCGGCCGAGGCCCCGGCCATGTCGGCCCCGGTCAAGGCCCACGACACCCGCGAGGCGTGGCTCGTCGAGGCGATCGAAGCCATGCGGCCCCTCTTCGCCGAGGTCGGCGAGGAGATCCCCACGGTGCGCGTCTCCGTCGGGTGGCCCGGTGGCCGAGGCAAGAAGGGGAACGTGATCGGCCAGTGCTGGAACAGCCACGCCGCCGCCGACAAGGTCGCCCAGGTCTTCATCTCCCCCGTGCTGGACAAGGCCGCCGACGTCCTCGCGACCCTCGCACACGAGTTGGTTCACGCGGTCGACGACTGCCAGAGCGGACACAAGGGCCGCTTCGCGAAGGTCGCGAAGGGGATCGGCCTCGCCGGCAAGATGACCGCCACCCACGCGGGCGAGGAGTTGGCGCAGAAGCTCGCCGCAATGTCGGACTTCCTCGGTCCGTACCCGCACGCCCGACTTGCCAACCCGAGCGCCGGCCAGGGCGAGAAGAAGCAATCGACGCGCATGATCAAGTGCCAGTGCGAGTGCGGCTATACCGCCCGCACTACCCGGAAGTGGCTCGACGAGGTCGGCCCGCCGCTCTGCCCCTGCAACCGTGAGCCGATGACGGTCGCCTAGCGACCGGAGAGGAGAAACATTGAACGACACGACGACGGCGGGTGCTCTGGACAAGGGCGCCCGCGTCCTCGTTTCCCTGGGCGTCCACGGTCCGATGACCTTCGCCTCCGACCCCGACGGCGCCCGCGTCGCCGAGGTCTGGACGGTCGAGAAGGTCGGCCGCAAGCGCCGGGTAACGACTGACCTCGGCCCGATCGAGGCCGGGCCTACCGCTCGCGTCCTCGTCGCGCCCGCCCAGAGCGACGCTCCCGCCCCGGCCGAGCCGCCGGCACCCTCTCCCCTACCGCCGACGCTGGCCGTCGTCACGGTGGACCCTGCCGGCCGGCTCACGGCCGAAAGCCTGCTCACGGTCGTGGGCGAGTCCGTCCCGGTGCCCGTGCGCGTCGAGCGTGCCGGGGGCAGCATCGCCCCCGTGCGCCTCGGCCACGTCCTCGCCTCGCTCGGCCTGGAGCAGGTCACCCAGTGGCAGGGTGCCGGAGAAGGCCGCATGTCCGCCGAAGTCCGCCCCCGCCCGGAAAACTAGCCCGCTACGAAAGCCCGTCGGCCCGCATAACCGCAGGTCGGCGGGCTTTCTTCTCAAGGGAGTTGCGTAAGACGTCTTACGCGTTTAAACTCGGGACGTTCCACCGACGAACCGCCGGCCCCTCGGCCGACACGTAAGACGCTCAACCCGTAAGGAGACACGCGAATGTCCGTCTTCACCTCCCCCACCTTCCCCACCGACCACCGACTCGAAATGCGGGCCATCGACGAGATTTACGACGGCCTCGCGGCCGGCGTCGGCCTGCGCACGATGGCGCAGCGCGTCTCCGTCTCGCTCGCCAACGAGGCGCTCTTCGAGCACTACTTCACCCGCGAGGAGGCGCTCGCCGTCGGCCGGCGCGTCGTGGCGGTGGCGCTGGACATCTCGCGCGACCTCGCGAAGCGCGCCGCCCGATGAGGCCGTCCCCGGCCGCCCGACTGCTCATGCTGGCCGCCCTCGCGGTGGCCGGCTGGGCCGTCCTCCTCGGCCTCGTCGCCTTCCTCGTCTCCCTCGCCTGACCACTGGAGGAGTTCCCGCCGTGAAGATGTCCGACGCCCCCGCCCCCGCCTCCGGTCGCGGCTGGGCGTACCTCGGGACCGTCCTCGGGGGCGCGCTCTCGATCGCCGCGAACATCGCGCATACCTACCTGACCAACGCCGACCCCGACGCGCTCTCCGTCGCCGTCTCCGTCTTCTGGCCGGTCGCCCTGTTCGTCTGCGTCGAGATGCTCGCCCGCGTCCAGTGGCCGGCAGGGCGGCGCTACGCCCTCGCGCGGTCCGGTATCGCCCCGGTGGCCCTCGTCGCCGGCATCGTGTCGTACCGGCACCTCTCCGGCCTCCTGACGCACTACGGGGAAGACGGCATAACCGCCGCCCTCGGGCCGCTCGCGGTGGACGGCCTCATGTTGATGTCCACGGCGGCCCTCATCGCGACGCGTCGCTCGGCCGCAGCGTCGGCCGCGCCGGTCGCCTCGCCGACCCCTGCCCCGGTCCCGACGCCCGCCGTCGTACCAGCCCCGGCACCGCTCGCCCCGCGTCCCGCCGTCGTCCCGGTCGGGGTGCGCCTCCTGCCCCTCGTAGGGGCACCGCAGACCGCCGAGGAGGACGAGCCGGTAGACCTGGACACCCTCGACGAGGACGAGGCCGCAGAGAGCGCCTCCGGCGACGACGCCGAGGTGATCATCCTTCCCGTTCGGCCCCAGGGCCGGCGCACGGCCGAGGAGACGCGTAAGGCGTACGAGGCCCTCATCGCGGCCGAAGGCAAGATGTCACAGGAGGAGGCCGCGAAGCGCCTCGGCGTGAAGCGCCGCACGCTGCGCGACCACCTCGCCCGCACGGAGCCCGCGACCACGTCGGCCCACTGAGCAGCGAAAACAGCCCCGCCCGGATCGCCGGTCGGGGCTTTTTCGTGCGTGGGTTGCGTAAGACGTCTTACGCGTTTAAACTCGTCTCATCAGCAAGGCCGCCCCGCCGAAGGAGCCCCGAAATGCGCCGCACCGCCTACGACATCCTCGCCCTCGACGCCGACGGCCTCGCCTGCCTCGCTGACTTCGAGATCCGCTCCTACCGCGCCCGCCTCGTCGAGCTTCTCGCCCTGGGCTTCGCCGACATCTGCGGCCTCGGCATCCGCGCCGGTATCGAGCGCCTCGACGGCGAGAGCACCCGCCGCGAGGAGAGCTACTCCTCCTTCTGCGGCCTCGTCGCTGCCCGCGACGGCGACCTCTTCGCCGCCCTCCTCGTCGAGTGCGGCTACACCGTCTGACCCCCCCCTCGGGGCGTTCCAAATCGGGACGCCCCGGCCGATACCTCTCCCTCCCCTAGCCAACTCCCCTGAAAGGCACTAGATATGAAGCGCATGACGGCCTCGATCGATCCCCGCACCCTCCCGTCTGCCCTGCGTACGAAGCTGGGCGCGCTCCTCGCGGACCACATGCGCGAGGCCCCGAGCCCGCGCGAGGGCGTCCTCTCGGCCGCCGAGGCCGCGAAGGCAGAAGCGCTCCGTAACGGGTGGTCGACCCTCGTCGCGACCGGAATTGGTCAGGTGGTCGTCCGGATGGGCGAGGACGCCATCGGTGCCGCCGCGCTCGCGGCCGAGGAGGCACGGATTCTCCAGGAGGCACGCGCCAACGTCCGGCGCGCGGAGACGGCCTACCGGCGAGCCGTCGAGACTTCCAAGGAGCACCCCGAGCGCATCACCCGGCACGCGGCCCGCCTCGCCGCCGCGCGCAACCAACTGCGGCTTGCCGAGGCCGGCTTCCGTGAGGCGACCGCCGCGTAAGGATTACCACCCCCCACCTAGGCCCCGTGGAACCCAGTTCACGGGGCCTAGTTGCGTAAGACGTCTTACGCGTTTAAACTAGGTCCACGCCCCGCACGAGGAGGAAAGAACATGTGGAACGCTGCCCCCCGCGACGCCCGGTGGTACGCCGAGGTCGTGATCGAGCGCCCCGACGGCGAGACTGACTACGTCTACGGCTACGCGGACGACGCGGAGGAGCCGGACGCCGCCGACCTCCTCCCCGAGGGGTGCACCCTCCTGGAGGCCCACGTCGCGCCCACGCAGTACGGCCGGCAGTGCGCCGCCGCTGAGCGGCTCATCGCCGGCATGAGCGACGCGCAGCTCGCCGAGGCGCTCCCGTTGTACGAGAGCGGCCCCGGCTCCGGCTACGCCCTCATCGCCGGCCTTGTCCGCGAGGAGATCACCCGCCGCGACCGCGAGCGCGTCGAGATCGTCCTCTGACCACCCGGCCCGCCCTGGACTGTCCGGGGCGGGCCGTACCCTGCCCATACCGAGTAAGGAGACACCGTGACCGAGAAGCCGACCCCCGGCGAAGAGTTCGTTGAGCGCGCCGTTGAGATGCTCCGCGCCGACGAGGCCGAGGCCGAGGCCGAGCGCCAGAAGCACGAGGCCGACGAGAACGCCCGGCGCGAACGGGTGTGTAACGGCGAGGAGCCGGCCCGCCCCGGCGATGAGTCGTGGTGGCTGCGCGAGTCCGTCTACCGCCGCACGCCGCCCGGCCCGCGCACCCTGGACGAGCAACGGGCCGACGCCGACCGGCTCGCCCGCCGGCACGGCTACCTGCCCATGTCGCCGGAGACGGCCGCCGTCCTGCGCGAGTTCGCCTACGAGGAGCGCGACCGCGTCGCCCGCGACATCGCCGCCGGCCGCTACGACGACTGACCGCCCTCACGGACGCCCCGCCCGGACTTCCCGGCGCGGGGCGTTCTGCTGTCCGGGTATGTCCAACTTCAAATGTGCTTCTGGGCGCATCCTCGCCGGCAGCGGGCTGCTGCACATCGAGGCCCCACCGGAGCACCTGGTGGCCAGCGGCGGCCTCTTCCACGGGCTTCAGCTCTGGGTCAACCTGCCCCGGGCGGCAAAGATGAGCCCGCCCCGGTACCAGGACATCCGGGGCCGGGAGTCGGCCCTGCTGACCACCCCCGACGGCGGCGCGCTGCTGCGGGTCATCGCCGGCGAGATCGCCGGGCACCGGGGGCCCGGATCGACCCACACCCCGATCACCATCACACACGTGACGGTGCAGCCGGGTGCGACGGTGGACCTGCCGTGGCGGCCGGACTTCAACGCGCTCGTCTACGTGCTCGCCGGACGCGGCACGGTCGGCACCGACCGCCGGCCGATCCACACCGGCCAGCTCGCGGTGCACGGGCCGGGCGACGCGTTGCGCTTCGCCGCGGACCCCCGGCAGGAGAGCCGGACCCCGGCGATGGACCTGTACATCATGGGCGGGCAGCCCATCCGGGAGCCGGTGGCGCAGTACGGCCCGTTCGTGATGAACAGCCGCGACGAGCTCATCCAGGCGTTCGAGGACTTCCAGGCCGGCCGCCTCGGGGTGGTCCCCACCGAGCGTCTGCCGCACACCGACGGGGCGGGCCCGGACCGGCCCTGATCCGACCACGGGCGCTACCGGCGACGACCGGTGGCGCCCGTACCGTTGCTCCGTCCGCCGTCAGGAGACGGCGAAGATCCCGGCGACCCCGAGGATCACCATGAGCAGCACCGCGACCAGCGCTCCCCGTTCGCTCTCCACCGTCTGGGGTCGCTGCTCGGGCTGGGCGTTCGGTGTCTCGACCGGCATGGTGCGTGTCCTCCTCGATGTCCGTCTCTCGCGGGCGTGCACGGCGGCGGGCCAGAATCGCCTACGCCGTGCGGGCCAACGGTGCTCGTCCTACCGTGAGGGCATCGTCGACCTCGGGAGGCTGGAACGTGACCGTGCGGGAGTGGTTCCTGAACACGGGGGAACGCGCCAACCCGGTGTCAGAGTTACCCGTCTGGACCAGTGGAAACCTCGCCGAGCCGTTAATTCACGGTGCGACGTACTTCGATCGACTGGTCGACGAGGTCGAGGCGCTCGAGATCGGTGACCATCTCTTCTTCACCGACTGGCGGGGCGATCCGGACCAGCGGATGCGACCGGACGGCCCCACGGTGGCCCAGCTCTTCGCCCAGGCGGCGCAGCGGGGCGTGGTGGTCAAGGGCCTCGTCTGGCGCTCCCACCTCGACGTGCTGGCCTACAGCGAGGAGGAGAACCGGAGTCTCAGCGAGACGATCTCCGCGGCCGGCGGTGAGGTGCTGCTCGACCAGCGGGTCCGCCGGGGCGGGTCGCACCACCAGAAGCTGGTGGTGCTGCGCCACCCGGGCCGGCCCGAACGCGACGTGGCGTTCGTCGGGGGGATCGACCTGTGCCACAGCCGGCGGGACGACGCGACGCACCGCGGCGACCCGCAGGCGGTCCGGATGTCCCCCCGCTACGGTCCCCACCCGCCCTGGCACGACGTGCAGCTCGCGGTGCGCGGGCCGGTGGTCGGCGCCCTGGACACCGTCTTCCGCGAACGCTGGACCGACCCGATGCCGCTGGACTCGGAGAACCCGCTGGCCTACCTGCGGGACCGGCTGCGCCGGGCCGACCTGCGCCCGGATCCGCTGCCCGACCAGCCTGCGGACCCGGCGCCCTGCGGTCCCCACCACGTCCAGGTGCTGCGGACCTACCCGGCGGTGCGTCCCCGCTACTCCTTCGCGCCGGACGGGGAGCGCACCGTGGCGCGCGGCTACACCAAGGCGGTCCACCGGGCCCGCCGGCTGATCTACCTGGAGGACCAGTACCTCTGGTCGAAGGAGGTCGCCGAACTCTTCGCGGACGCGCTGCGGACCAACCCGGACCTCCACCTGATCGCCGTGGTCCCCCGTTATCCGGACGTGGACGGACGGCTCGCGCTGCCGCCCAACGACGTCGGCCGGGAGCAGGCGCTCTCCCTCTGCCAGGAGGCTGCCGCCGACCGGGTGCACGTCTTCGACGTGGAGAACCACGACGGCGGCCCGGTGTACGTGCACGCCAAGGTGTGCGTGGTCGACGACGTGTGGGCCAGCGTGGGCAGCGACAACTTCAACCGCCGTTCCTGGACCCACGACAGCGAACTCTCCTGCGCCGTGCTCGACGACACCCGGGACGAACGCGCCCCGGTCGACCCCGCCGGTCTCGGCGACGGGGCCCGGCACTTCGCCCGGGAGCTGCGGCTACGCCTGCTGCGCGAACACCTGGACCGCCCCGGGGACGGCAGCGGGGACGCCGACCTGCTGGACCCGGCGGACGCGGTGGCCGCGGTCACCACCACCGCCGCCGCGCTCGAGCGGTGGCACGACTCCGGGCGGGTCGGTCCCCGGCCGCCGGGGCGGCTGCGACCGCACCGGCCGGAGCGGCTGCCCTGGTACACCCGGCTCTGGGCGCTGCCGGCGTACCGGCTGGTCTACGACCCGGACGGCCGCCCGCTGCGGGCCCGGCTCGCCGGCACCTGGTGAGGTGAGCGCCCGCTCGGGGCGGCGCGACGCCGGCCCCGACGGTCGGCGCCGCCGCGCGGCCGGGCGGGCGGACGGCTCGCCGGATGTGGGCTACGACACGTCCGGCGGGGAACGCCGCCGCCCCACCCCCGGAAGGTGACCGAGGGTCACCGGCGTTCGACCCGGCGCGACGGAGGTCGCGGCCCGACCTGACCCGCCGTGATCGCGCCGTGACAGCCATAGCACCGCCGACCGTCCACCACCACCGGGGCGGGCGTTTTGCCCTCGTTACTGCGAACATGAGACTTAAGTACATCGTACTTTCGGCTAGCTTTGGCCGGCACGATCAGGCTAAGGTATGTCTCGAACGGCTTATCTGAACCTAAACCAAAAAGCCTTACGTCTTTGCCAGCGGACGAGGTGCAGGGAGGACCACCCATGACCGCGCCAACGATCACGAAGCCGGCGGCCAGCACGCCCGCCGCCACCGAGAAGCTCGACCCGCGCGCCCTCACCGACAGTGCCGCCGAGGTGCTCAACGCCATGGCCGCACTGCCCGCCGACCACCCGTCGCGGGCCGCCCTGCGCGACCGGGCCATCGAGGCCTGGCTGCCGCTGGCCAACCACCTCGCCCACCGCTACAGCGGTCGCGGCGAGCCCACCGACGACCTGGCGCAGACCGCCGCCGTCGGCCTGATCAAGGCGATCGACAAGTTCGACCCCAGTCGCGGCGTCGACTTCGCCGGCTACGCCATCCCGACCATCATCGGTGAGCTGAAGCGGCACTTCCGCGACCGCACCTGGGACATCCGGGTGCCGCGTCGCCTCCAGGAGCTGCGGCTGGCCATCTCCGACGCGAACAGCTCGCTGCTCCAGACGCTGGGCCGCTCGCCGACGGTGGCCGACATCGCCGCCCACCTCAAGCTCACCGAGGAGGAGGTGCTGGAGGGCCTGGAGGGC
This sequence comes from Micromonospora sp. NPDC023956, assembly GCF_040639195.1. Classification (NCBI taxonomy): domain Bacteria; kingdom Bacillati; phylum Actinomycetota; class Actinomycetes; order Micromonosporales; family Micromonosporaceae; genus Micromonospora; species Micromonospora sp. NPDC023956. The sequence continues at coordinate 32,644 of NZ_JBEZZN010000009.1, read as the reverse complement.
GCCCGCGCGTACAACGCGGTGTCGCTGTCCACCCCGACCGGCGACGGCGACCGCGCCACCGAGCTGGGTGACATGCTCGGCGGCGAGGACAGCGAGTTCGAGCTGGCCGAGCTGCGGGTGGCGCTCGGTCCGGCCCTGGCCACGCTGGACGAGCGGGAGCAGAAGATCCTCACCCTCCGGTTCTACGGCAACCTGACCCAGTCGCAGATCGCCGAGCAGATCGGTGTGTCGCAGATGCACGTCTCGCGGTTGCTGGCCCGGGCGCTGACCAAGCTGCGCGGCCAGCTCGACGGCACCTACTGAACGCGGTCGGCCCCGACAGGCACCGAACCGAGCACACCGGCGGAGGCCGGACCCCATGGGGTCCGGCCTCCGCCGTGTCCACGTCGAACCGACGCCTCCCCCGGCCCGCACCGACCGGGTCGTCCAGGGGCAGGCCGCGGTGCGGCCGGGCCGGTGCAGCTCGGCGGCCGAAGCCGACCTCGCCGCGGTACGCGCCCATACGGCTGAGCGTCTACGCCGGACCGACCGGCCCACACTGCTCGACACCACCGGGACGGGCGGACTGGCCGGAGGTGCCCGGCCCGGATCAGGGCTACCGCCAGCCTGAACCACCGACCCACACGGACCTCACGACTCCAGCCCTTCGAGGAACGCGCGGAACTGTGCGGCACTTTCAGCGTCACCGGTCCCGGTAAAGGCCTCAACCGCCTGCTCCCAGCAGCTACGTGCCTCGCCGAACCGGCGCACCTCGGCCAGGGCGAGGCCAAGGCTGCCCCACGCAATGCCACCGCCGTGGCGGTCACCGAGCTGCTGACAGATCTCCAGGTCGATGGCGTGGGCGACGATGGCCTCATCAAACCGCCCCACCTGCCGGAAGGCGAGACCGAGGTTGCCCCACGCCGCGCCCTCGCCGTGGCGGTCACCGAGCTGCTGACAGATCTTCAGGTCGGTGGCGTGGGCGACGATGGCCTCATCAAACCGCCCCACCTGCCGGAAGGCGAGACCGAGGTTGTTCCACGCCGTGCCCTCGCCGTGGCGGTCACCGAGCTGCTGACAGATCTCCAGGACGGTGGCGTGGGCGACGATGGCCTCATCAAACCGCCCCACCTCGACCAAGGCGAGTCCGAGGTTGTTCCACGCCATGCCCTCGCCGTGGCGGTCACCGAGCTGGTGGTAGATGTCGCGAGCAGTGGCGTGGGCGACGATGGCCTCATCAAACCGCCGCACCTCGATCAAGGCGAGTCCGAGGTTGTTCCACGCCATGCCCTCGCCGTGGCGGTCACCGAGCTGACGGTGGATGTCGCGAGCAGTGGCGTGGGCGACGATGGCCTCATCAAACCGCCGCACCTGCCGGAAGGCGAGGCCGAGGTTGTTCCACGCCATGCCTTCGTGGTGGCGGTCACCGAGCTGCTGACAGATCTCCAGGACGGTGGTGTGCGCGGCGATGGCTTCGTCAAACCGCCGCACCTGCCGGAAGGCGTTGCCGAGGTCGTTCCACGCCTGGCCTTCGCCCTGGCGGTCACCGCGCCGGCGGTGGATGTCGCGGGCGGTGGTGGCGATGGTGATCCAGTCGGTGAAGTGGCGGCGGAAGTCCAGGAATCGGGCGAGCGCGGACGCGAGCCCGGTGGTGATGTGCGGCAGGTTGTGGGTGGGGGCGCTGGTGCAGACGTTGATGAGGTTGTCGTATTCGGCGTCCAGCCAGGCCAGGGCGTCCTGGCGGCTGGCGAACCGGGTGGTGTCGGGCCGGTCGGTCGGCGTGAGGTGGCTGTCCGCGGTTCGGGCGGTGTGCAGGTAGTGGGTGAACAGCCGCTGCCGGGCGGTGCGGGTTTCGTCGCGGCTGCCGGCTGGTTGGTCGGCGGCGTGGAGGCGGACGAGGTCGTGCATGCGCCACCGGTCGGCGACGGGTTCGTCGACCAGGTGCGCGCGGTGCAGGTCTTCCAGCAGCACCGCGACCCGGCCTGCGGGGAGGTCCGCGAGGGCGGTGGTGGTGTCGGTGGCGATGTCGGGTCCGGGGTTGACCGGCAACAGCCGGTAGAGCTGGGCTTGGTCGTCGGTGAGGTGCTGGTAGGACAGGTCGAACGCGGCCCGCACGGCGACCTGCTGCCGGGACAGGCCGTCGAGGCGGGCCTGGCCGTCGCGGAGCCGGTCGGCCAAGGCAGCAGGGTGCAGGTGGGGGCGGTCGGCCAGCAGCGCGGCGACGACCCGCAACGCCAGAGGTAGGCCCGCGCACAGGTTGGCCAGGTCGGTCATCGCCGGCTGCTGGCCGGGCACGTGCAGGCGCGGATCCTCGATGCCGCGGCGGTGGGCGATGACCTCACGGATCAGGGCGACGGCCGGAGCCGGGTCGAGGACGGTGAGGTCGTGCAGGCGGGCGTCGATGTCCAGGGTGTGGCGGGAGGTCACCAGCACCGGCACCCGGTCATCCGTCGGCAGCAGCGGGGTGACCTGGTCCTCGGTGGCGGCGTTGTCGACGATCAGCAGCAGCCGGCGGTCCTGGCGGGTGTAGGCGTCCAGGACACTGCGCCACAGGCGGGTCCGGTCCTGCACGGCGGTGGGGATGTGCTCGCCGGGGATCCCGATGGCCTGCAACCAGCCCAGCAGCGCGTCGCCGGCGGACAACCGCCGCTCCTGGTCGTAGCCGAACATGTCCACGAACAGCACTCCGCCCGGGAACCAGCCCGGCTCGCGCAGTGCCCGGTACGCGGTCTGCACCACGAGTTCGGTCTTACCGACCCCGGCCATCCCCGCCACCGCCGACACCAGCAGCGTGCCGCCCGCACCGTCGGGTGCCAAGCCCCGCAGGAGGGCGTCGACCTGCCGGTCGCGGCCGGTGAACACCGCAGCCGGGCGGGGCAGCCCGGTCAACGCGGGACGGATCTCCGCCGGCAGGGTCACCTGGATATCGCGGCCCATGACCACCGCGTGGAAGAACACCCCGTCGGCGATCCGGTTCGACACCCCCGCCTCGTCGGGGGACGTCCCGCTCACCGGGCCGGCCCGTCCGTGTCGTCAGGCCGGGGGCCGCCTGGTGGGGGCAGGACGATCCCCCGCATGTCCCGACCCATGAGCACCGGCCCGTGGAACCGGCCGTCGTCGATCGTGTTGGACACGTTTCCCGGCTGCGGGCCCTCCGCCAGCGACGATCGGTCCACGGCCGGATCGGGTGCCGGTGCACCGGTGGTGCTCACCTGCTTCAGGTCCCGGCCCAGTACCACCGCCTCGGTGAACTGGCCGTTTCCGATCCGGTTGTGCACGTCCCCGCCTACCGCGGTGGGCATGGTGGTCGGGGTGGCGGCGCGGCGGGCCTGCACCGCGCTGTACGAGGCCACGACCACCCCGGCGAGGTTCAGGAACACCCCGGCCACGCTGGCCCACCGGTCGGCGTCCTCCAACCCCACCCGCACCAGCACCACCACGCCCAGGGCACAGACCACCACCCCGACTGCCACACCCGCCAACCACCCACCCCGCCCACGCACCCTCATCAGTCCATTGTCGACCGAGAGGGCCACCCGACGGCTCCCCTGAACGGAACAGCACCCCTCCGCCCTTCGCCCGCGTGCCTGCGCTCCTAGCCGCTTGGTCGTCGTCGGAGGGTGTCGTCACGTTGGGCAGGCTCACCTGCCCACCCGCCCGCACCTATCCGCCCGCTGGCGGACCCGGCAGGTCGGCGGCGGCGCTCTCCGGCCCGAGGCCGATCCGGGCGTACGTGCGGGGGCGGCGGGACCGCAGCAGCACCGCCCAGAGCATGCCGGCCAGCGCGGTCACCGGGAAGACCGCCGGCACCGCCCAGCGCAGCGGGGAGCCCGGCCCGACCCCGAGGAGCACGGCCATGTCGGCCAGCGCCAGCAGGACCACCGCCACCAGGGCCACGGTCGCCAGGCCGGGAGCGACCGCCCGCCGCCAGAGGTTCTCGTCGGTGGCCTCACGGGCGAAGAAGGCGAGCACCGCGAACGAGGTCGCCGCGGTCAGCAGCAGCATCCCCAGGGCACCGGTCACGGTGGCCCCGTAGAGGAGGTGGCGCACCGGCTCCAGCCCGGCCGACGCGCACCCGGCGATCACCAGAAGACCGAGGATGCTCTGCCCGACCGACGCCCACCGGGGGGCTCCGGTGCGCGGAGAGGCCTCGCCGAGCGGCGCGGGTAGCAACCGTTCCCGCCCGAGCGCGAAGGCGTACCGGGCGGTGCTGTGGTGCAGCCAGACCAGGGCGGCCAGCACCGAGGTCACCAGCAGCACCCGGCCGATCCGGACCGCGCCCGCCCCGAGCTGGTCGCCGGCCAGGGTGAAGAGCAGGTCCGCCCCCCGCTCCCCGGCGACCGCCGCGATCCGCTCCGGCCCGGTGGCCACGGTCAGCGTCCAGGCGGCGAACGCCAGGACCGCACCGACGAGGCCCACCGCGAGGTAGGTGGCGGCGGGCACGGTGCGCGGACCACGGCTCTCCTCCCGGAGCAGCACGGCGGACTCGAAACCGACGAAGCCGACAGCGGCGACGACGAGCAGCGCTCCGGCCCCGGGGGTGAGCAGGTGGGCCGGGGAGAGGGTGGTCAGGTCGACCGTGCCGTCGGCGGCGTGCCGCAGGTGCCCGAGGCCGTACCCGACCAGCACCGCGACCTCGGCCAGCAGCAGGACGGCCAGGGCGGTCCGGTCGACGGTCACCCCGGACACGCCCAGCACGGCGACCAGCGCCCAGACGGTCAGCGCCACCAGCCACCAGGCCGGGGCGGTGCCGAACCAGCGGGCGAGCAGTGGGGCGCCGACCGCGCCGACCGCGCCGTAGAGCCCGACCTGTAGGGCGTTGTGCACGATCAGGGTCACCCAGGCCGCGCCGACCCCGGCCGGGCGGCCGAGGCCCCGGGCGACGTAGGCGTGGAACGCACCGACGTGGGTGATCCGCCGGGACATCGCCAGGTAGCCCACCGAGAAGAGGCCGAGCACCGCCGCGACCACGAGGACGGCCGCGCCGAGTGCGTCCGCCCCGGTCACCGCGTACGCGGTCGGGACCACGGCGGCCACCACGGTCAGGGGTGCCGCCGCGGCGAGCGTGAAGAGCAGCACCCCGGGCACCCCGCGGCCACCCCGGGTCAGCGTCACGGGTAGGCCACCGGGGCGGTCCACGGTCACGGGTGGGGGCGTCGGCGCAACGGGCATGGCCACTTCCGGTCGGAGAGGGCGGCGGAGGCGGATCAGCCGCGGAGCACGGCCGCGCCCACCGCGGCCTCGGTGTGGGCGACCAGTTCCCGCAGTGGCAGCGGCAGCGCCGGCCGGAGCACACCGAAGCGGTGCTGGGCGCGGGGGTCGGCGAGCCAGAGCACGTCGCGCGTGAGCCCGGTGGCCGAGACCAGTCCGCACAGCAGGGCGTCCGGAACGGCCGGCGGATGGGGGCGGTCCAGCAGGGCGAGCAGCCGGGTGGCCGGCCAGGCGAACGCGTTGAGGTCGGTGGCCACGTAGTCGACCGTGGTGCGCAGCAGTCGGCGCTTCTCCTGCCGGCGTACCACCCCCGACCGGCTGAGCCGCTCGCCCACCGCGTCCGCGGCGGTCCCGGCGAGCAGGCCCAGCCAGGACCGGACGGTCCGGGGCTGCGGCTCGCCGAGCAGGTGGGCCAGGACGCCGCCGGTGAGCGCGTCGGCCGGTGGCGGACCGTCCAGTACGGACACCCGGCCCCCGGTGACGGTCGCCCGTCCGCCCAGCACCAGTTCGCCGAGGAGCGCTGCGGCGAGGCCGAGGCCGGTGGCTGTCGGGTTCAGCCGAGCCCGGCCTCGGCTGTCGCCGTGGGCGATGAGGAAGAACTCGTCCGCGATGAGCAACGAACCCTCCCGCTCGTCCACTGTGCTCGGAACGGGACAAAGGATGCCTCCACACACGACCCAATGCAACTCCCGGATCCGGGTTGTTGCATGCACGCGGCCCCCACCTGCGGATAGTGCCCGTGGCAGACTCGGCCGCGTGACCGCCAGCCCCACCGTCCGCCGCCGTCGCATCGCCCGGGAACTCCGACACCTACGGGAGCGTGCCGGGATGACCCTCGACGTCGCCGCGCGGCAGCTCGACATGTCCAAGAGCAACCTCTCCCGCATCGAGAACGCGCAGATCGGCATCAAGCCCCGTGACGTACGCGCCGCCCTGGCGCTCTACCAGGTGACCGGGGCGGACGCCGAGGCGCTGGTCGAGATCGCCCGTGGGGCGCAGCAGCGCGGGTGGTGGCAGAACTACAGCGACGTCCTGCCGGAGTGGTTCGAGTTCTACGTCGGGCTGGAGGCGGAGGCGGCGACGCTGCGGACGTACGAGGCCGAGGCGGTGCCCGGCCTGTTCCAGACCGAGGCGTACGCCCGGGAGATCTACCGGCTGACCGCCGGTGAGGAGGGGCTGGAGCGGAAGGTCGCCGCCCGCCTGCACCGGCAGAGCGTCCTGCGCCGGGAGTCGCCGGTGCAGATGTCGGTGGTGCTCAACGAGGCGGTGCTGCTGCGCCCGGTCGGCACCCCGACCGTGATGGCCGACCAGTTGACCCACATCAGCCGAGTGGCTCAACTACCCAACGTCACCATCCAGATACTTCCATTCATGGCTGGCGGGCATCCCGCCATGAGCACGCCGTACGTCGTGCTGCACTTCGCCGACGCCGCCGACAACGCCGTGGTTTACCTGGACAACCTCACGATGGGGTTGGCTCTGGAGGGTGCCGAACACGTGCGGGGGTATACCCTGGTGCACGAGAGGCTGTGCCGTTTGGCGCTCACTCCAGCGGACTCCCTGGCCCGACTTGAGGACGCTTCTCGTTACTTTGCGTGATCAACAGATGCTCCTGCGCAGACGAGGGGTACACCACCATGACCGTGCTCGACCTGACCCGTGCGGAGTGGCACACCAGCACGCGCAGCAGTGGCAACGGCAACTGCGTGGAGGTCGCCGGCGTCGGCGCTCGGGTGGCCGTCCGGGACACCAAGGACCGGCGCGGCCCGGTGCTGGTCTTCCCGCGTACGTCGTGGCGGCACTTCGTCGCCGGCATCGACGCGTTGACCTGACCGACCCGGGACGTCCGGCCGGCTCGACCGCCGCCGTGGCGGGGGACGCGTCGACCGGTGCCGCCGGGCGGCGGTGCGAGACTGGGGCGTGCTCCGCGACGTACCCCTCGAACTGCCGGTCCGGCCGGTCCTGGCCGCGCTGACCACGGCCCTGCGCAGCGCCGGCAGCGCCGTCCTGGTCGCGCCGCCCGGCACCGGGAAGACCACCCTGACGCCGCTGGCGGTCGCCGACGAGGTCGACGGGCGGGTGCTGATCGCCCAGCCGCGTCGGGTGGCCGCCCGAGCGGCGGCGCACCGGATGGCGGCGCTGCTCGGCGAGCGGGTCGGCGACCGGGTCGGGTACGCCGTGCGCGGCGACCGGCGCGTCGGCCCGACCACCCGGATCGAGGTGGTCACCACCGGACTGCTGGTCCGGCGGCTGCACCACGACCCGGAGCTGCCCGGCGTCTCGGCGGTCCTGCTCGACGAGTGTCACGAGCGGCACCTCGACGCCGACCTGGCGCTCGCCTTCACCGTGGAGGCCCGGACCGCGCTCCGCCCCGACCTGTGGCTGCTGGCCATGTCGGCGACCGCCGAGGCGGACCGGTTCGCCGACCTGCTCGGTGGGGACGCACCCGCGCCGGTGGTCCGGGCCGAGGCGGCACTGCACCCGGTCGCCCGGATCTGGGCACCCCCGCCCCGTCCGGTCGCCGGGTACCGGGGCAACCGGGTCGACCCCGCGCTGCTCGACCACGTGGCCGCGACGGTCCGGCGGGCCCTGGCCGAACAGGACGGCGACGTGCTGGTCTTCCTGCCGGGCACCGGGGAGATCACCGGGGTCACCGCCCGCTTGGCGGAGCTGCGCGACCGGGTCGCCCTGGTACCGCTGCACGGCCGGCAGCGGGGCACCGAGCAGGACGCCGCGCTGCGTCCGGCCGACCGGCGACGGGTGGTGCTGGCCACCGCCGTCGCGGAGAGCAGCCTCACCGTGCCCGGTGTCCGGGTGGTGGTCGACGCCGGCCTGAGCCGGGTCGCCCGCACCGACCTGGCCCGGGGCCTGGGCGCACTGGTCACCGTGCCGGTCTCCCGCGCCGCCGCGACCCAGCGGGCCGGCCGGGCCGGTCGGGAGGCGCCGGGGCACGTGTACCGCTGCTGGTCCCCGGCCACCCACGAGCGGCTCGCCGCCCAGCCGGGACCGGAGATCGCCACCGCCGACCTGACCGGGTTCGCCCTGGAGCTGGCGGCCTGGGGACAGCCGAACGGCACCGGTCTCGCGCTGCCCGACCCGCCCCCGGCGGCGGCGATGGCGGTGGCCCGGCAGACCCTCGGCACGCTCGGCGCGGTCGACGCCGAGGGCCGGATCACCGGACGGGGCCGGGCGATCACCGCGACCGGCGTCCACCCCCGGCTGGGCCGGGCGCTGCTCGACGGGGCGGCACGGATCGGCGCGGACCGCGCCGCCGAGGTGGTGGCCCTGCTCAGCGAGGAGACCGGTCCGGGCGACGACCTGGCGGCGAGCTGGCGACGGCTGCGCGCCGGCACCGACCCCGCCGCCACCGCGCGCTGGCGGACCGAGGTACGCCGGCTGCGCGCCGCCCTGCCGCGGGACACCGCCCCGAAACCGGACCGGCGCGCCCCGGGGACCGTTCCCGACGACCTGGCCGTCGGGCTGCTGGTCGGGCTGGCCCACCCCGAGCGGCTGGCCCGGGTCCGGCGGCCGGGCGGCCCGGCGTACCTGATGGCCGGCGGCACCGCCGCGGAGCTGACGCCCGGGTCGGCGCTGGCCGGCTGCGACTGGCTCGCCGTGGCGGTGGCCGACCGCTCCCCCGGCGCCCCGGCCGCCCGGATCCGTGCTGCCGCCGCGCTCGACGAGGCGACGGCCCGGGAGGTCGGCGCGGCGCTGCTGCGCGAGGAGCGTCAGGTCACCTGGACCGACGGGGACCTGACGGCCCGGGAGGTGACCCGACTCGGGGCGATCGAGCTGGCCGAGCGACCGCTGTCCCGGCCCGACCCGGCGGCGGTGGGCGCGGCCCTCCTGGCCGGCCTGCGCCGGGACGGGCTCGCCCTGCTCGACTGGACCCCGGCGGCCCGGTCGTTGCGGGAGCGGCTGGCGTTCTGCCGGCACGCGCTCGGCGCGGACTGGCCGGCGGTCGACGACGAGGCCCTGCTCGCCGCCGCGCCGGACTGGCTCGGGCCGGAGCTGTCCCGGGCCCGACGCCGCGCCGACCTGGCCCGGATCGACCTGGTCGGCGCGCTGCGCCGGCTGCTCCCCTGGCCCCAGGCCGCCCGCCTGGACGAGCTGGCCCCCGAGCGGATCACCGTGCCGAGCGGCAGCCGGGCCCGCGTCGGGTACGCCGACCCGGCCGCACCGGTGCTCGCGGTGAAGCTCCAGGAGACCTTCGGCTGGCAGCGCGTGCCCCGGATCGCCGACGGGCGGGTGCCGGTGCTGCTGCACCTGCTCTCCCCCGCCGGCCGGCCGGTGGCGGTCACCGCGGACCTGGAGTCGTTCTGGCGGGTCGGTTACCCGCAGGTGCGCGCGGAGCTGCGCGGGCGCTACCCGCGCCACCCCTGGCCGGAGGATCCCACCACCGCACCGCCGACCCGGCACACCACCGCCCGCCGCCGCTGACGGCGGTCAGTCCTCGGCGACCACGTCGGCGACCACCACGGTGACGTTGTCCGGGCCGCCCGCGCGCAGGGCCAGGTCGATCAGCCGGCGGGTGCACTCCTCCCGGTCGGGGTGCGCGGCGAGGACCTCGGCGAGGGTGTCCGCGCGGACCACGTTGGAGAGCCCGTCGCTGCACAGCAGCCAGCGGTCCCCGGCCCAGGGCACCATGGTGGCGTAGGCCGGCGAGACCTCACCGCCCTGGAGGGCCTGGGTCACCACCGCCCGGCGCGGGTGGCTGCTGGCCTGCTCCGGGGTGATCAGTCCCTGGTCGACGAGCATCTGCACGAAGGTGTCGTCCCGGGTGATCTGCTTGAGCACCCCCTCGCGGAGCAGGTAGGCGCGGGAGTCGCCGACGTGGGCCAGAGCCAGGCAGCTGCCGGTCCGCGCGAACAGCAGCGCGGTCAGTGTGGTGCCCATGCCCTGCCGCTCCGGGTCCTCCTCGACGGCCTGACGGATCCGACCGCTGGCCAGGTCGATGCCACCGCGCAACGCGGCCACCAACGCGTCCTCCGGTGTCGCCGCGTCCAGCGGCGAGATGGTCTGCATGGCGATGGAGCTGGCGAGGTCGCCGGCCGCCATCCCGCCCATGCCGTCGGCGACGGCCACGAGCCAGGTGCCGGCGTGGAAGGCGTCCTGATTGCCGCTCCGGATCAGGCCACGGTCGGTTGCCCCCGTGGAACGCAGCTTCAGGGTCATGGGACGCAGCCTGCCAGGAGGAGGGCGGGTTGTCTCTAGTAGATCACCGTCGGCGGGGCGTGGCGCGGCGAATCTCACTCTCCGCACCCGGTCCGGGACCCACCCGCCGAACTATCCAGTTCTGTCGATTGACAGGCCGGTCACACCCTGGAAACATCGACCGATACTTGGGAGCGCTCCCAGCCCTCGACCGTCCCCGGAAGGAACCGTCGTGACGTCACCCCCACGCCGTCGACGCCGCCTCGCACTGCTCGCTGCGGCGACCTCCCTCGCCCTGACCGGCGTCCTGGCCCCGGCCGCCCAGGCCGCCCCGGACGAGGACCCCCCGGAGCAGATCCGCAACGGCGACTTCAGCAACGGCACCTCCCCTTGGTTCTCCTTCGGCACCGGTGACCTGACCAACCCCGACGGGCGGCTGTGCACGACCGTCGCCGGCGGGCTGGCCAATCCGTGGGACGCCGGCATCGGGCAGGACGGCATCCCGCTGCTCGCCGGCTCGTCGTACACCCTCGCCTTCGACGCCAGCGCCACCCCCGGCGCCGACCTGAAGGCCGTACTCCAGCTCGGCAGCGCGCCGTACACCACGTACGCCAGCGTGGACGCCACGGCGGGCGCGACCCCGCAGCGCGTCGAGCACACCTTCACCGCACCGGCCGACGACCCCCGGGCACAGATCATCTTCCAGGTCGGCGGCAGTACGGCGGCGCAGACCTTCTGCCTGGACAACGTCTCGCTGCGCGGCGGCGAGCCGGTCCCGCCGTACGAGCCCGACACCGGGCCCCGGGTCCGGGTGAACCAGGTCGGCTACCTGACCGCCGGGCCGAAGAACGCCACCGTGGTCACCGAGGCCACCGAGCCGCTGCCCTGGCAGCTCAAGAACGCCGCCGGCACGGTGGTGGCGAGCGGCACCAGCACCCCGCGCGGCGTCGACGAGGCGTCCGGGCAGAACGTGCACACCATCGGCTTCTCGTCGTACCGTGCGCCGGGCAACGGGCTGACCCTGGTCGCGGACGGGGAGACCAGCCACCCGTTCACCGTCTCCGGCGACCTCTACGAGCAGCTCCGGTCGGACTCCCTCCAGTTCTTCTACGCCCAGCGCAGCGGCATCGCCATCGACGGTGACCTGATCGGGGCGGAGTACGCCCGCCCCGCCGGCCACCTCGACGTGGCCCCGAACAAGGGCGACACCAACGTGCCCTGCCAGCCCGGCGTCTGCGACTACTCGCTGGACGTGCGCGGCGGCTGGTACGACGCGGGCGACCACGGCAAGTACGTGGTCAACGGTGGCCTCGCCACCTACCAGCTGCTGAACACCTTCGAGCGGACCAAGACCGCGGCCACCGCCGACGGCGGCGCGGCGCTGGGCGACAGCACCCTGCGGGTGCCCGAACGGGGCAACGGCGTGCCGGACGTCCTCGACGAGGCCCGCTGGGAGCTGGAGTTCCTGCTGAGCATGCAGGTGCCGGCCGGGAAGCCGCTGGCCGGGATGGCCCACCACAAGATCCACGACCGGAACTGGACCGGGCTGCCGCTGCTGCCGCACGAGGACCCGGAACTGCGCGAGCTGCACCCGCCGTCGACCGCGGCCACGCTCAACCTGGCCGCCGTCGCCGCGCAGTGCGCGCGGCTGTTCGCCCCGTACGACGCGGCGTTCGCGGCCCGCTGCGGCACCGCCGCGCGGACGGCCTACACGGCGGCCAAGGCCAACCCCACGCGGTACGCCAGCCCGACCGACGCCACCGGCGGCGGCGCGTACGACGACACCACCGTCACCGACGAGTTCTACTGGGCGGCGGCGGAGCTGTACCTGACCACCGGCGAGCGGACGTACCTCACCGACGTCACCGCCTCGCCGCACCACACCGCCGACGTGTTCGAGCCGCGGGGCTTCAGCTGGCAGGGGGTGGCCGCGCTGGGTCGCCTCGACCTGGCCACCGTGCCGAACGGGCTGCCGGCCGCCGACCGCACCCGGGTCCGCGCCTCGGTGACCGCCGCCGCGGACCGGTACCTGGCCGAGATCACCCGGCAGGCGTACGGGCTGCCGATGCCCGGCGACCCGGGCAGCTACTTCTGGGGCGGCAACGGCAACCTGATCAACAACGCGGTCGTGCTGGCCACCGCCTTCGACCTGACCGGCGACGTGAAGTACCGGGACGGGGCGGTGCAGGCGATGGACTACATCCTCGGCCGCAACGCGCTGAACATCTCGTACGTGACCGGGTGGGGTGAGCACGCGGCGGAGAACCAGCACAGCCGGATCTTCGGCAACCAGTTCGACCCGGACCTGCCGAAGCCGCCCGCCGGTTCGATCGCGGGCGGTCCGAACGCCGCCCTCCAGGACCCGTTCGTCGAGCAGCTGCTCGCCGGCTGCAAGCCGATGTTCTGCTACGTCGACGACATCCAGTCGTACTCCACCAACGAGGTGGCGATCAACTGGAACTCCGCGCTGGCCTGGATCTCGTCCTTCCTGGCCGACCAGGGCGAGGCCGGGGCGATCCCCCCGTCGGGCTGCGCGGTCCAGTACGCCAACCACGGCTCCTGGTCCGGTGGCTTCACCGCCCAGGTGACCATCCGCAACACCAGCCCGAAGACGATCGACGGCTGGACCGCCCGCTTCGCGTTCACCGGTGACCAGAAGGTGCGCGAGGGGTGGCTGGCGACGGTGACCCAGTCCGGGGCCACCGTCACCGCGAAGAACGAGTCGTACAACGCGAAGATCGCCCCCGGCGGCACGGTGACCTTCGGGTTCAACGCGGTCGCCGGCCCAGGTGCCAACCCCGCACCGGGTCTGATCACGGTCAACGGAGTGGCCTGCGCGCTCTCCTGACCCGTCGGTCCCCGGTCCGACAGGGGCCTCCCCGTGCACGGGGAGGCCCCTGTTCGGCGCGTCACCACGACCCCACCGTCCGTGACGCTAGGGTGCCAGCTCAGGTCCGACGATCCGGGAGGTGGGCATGAACGACGTGCTGCGGACGGCGATGCGGGAACGCGGCGAGACCATCGAGTCGCTGGCCCGCCGGGTCGGGGTGGATCCGAAGACCACCGGCCGCTGGGTCACCCAGGGCGCGACGCCCTACCCGCGCCACCGGGCCGCCGTGGCACAGACCCTGGGCCGGGAGATCGCCGACCTCTGGCCGGACGCGGTCCGTCCCCGCCAGCCGCTCTGGTTCCGGCCGTGGGCCGAGATCGAGACGGAGGCGACCGCACTGCGGTCGTTCGAGCCGCTGGTGCTGCCCGGCCTGCTCCAGACCGAGGCGTACGCGCACGCGGTGCTGGCCAGCGGCCCACTGGTGGACGACGAGGTGGAGGGGCACGTGGCGGCCCGGCTGGCCCGGCAGACGGCCGTCTTCGACCGGCCCCGGCCGCCGCTGACCATCTTCGTGGTGGACGAGGCGGCGCTGCGCCGGGGCGGCCCGGAGATCATGCACCCGCAACTCGACCACCTGGTCACCATGGCGGCCCGGCCCACGGTCATCGTCCACATCGTCCCTATCCGGGCCGGGTTCCACCCCGGACTCGCCGGGGCGTTCGTCGTCGCCAGCTTCGACGGCCGGGACGACGTCGGCTACCTCGACGACCAGGCCGCCGGGCGGGTCACCGAGGACGTTGCCCCCCTCCTGCGCACCTGGGAGACTGTGCGGGCGGTGGCGCTCCCGCGTGACCAGTCGATCGAGCTGATGGAGGCGCGAGAATGGCTGAGCTGACCGGCGCCCACTGGCGCACCAGCACCCGCAGCAGCTCCAACGGCGGCAACTGCGTCGAGGTCGCCGACAACCTGCCCGGCCTGGTCGCCGTCCGGGACAGCAAGCACCGCGACGGGGGCACACTCACCTTCGCCCCTACCGCCTGGCGCGCCTTCGTCGGCGCGCTCCGCGCGCAGCGCTGACCGCACCCACCACCGTCCGATCCGGACGGTCGTCCGATCGGCCCGAACGCGGTCACCGATCGGTCAGTGTCATGTGCGTGTGGACGTGCGCCGGGGCTAGAAAGACCGCATGGCCGACGAACTCACCGTGCCGCTGCTGCCCTGTGGCTCCATCGACACCGTTGCCGACTTCTACCAGGTCCTCGGATTCCGGGTCACCCACCGGCAGAGCCGACCCCACCCCTACGTCGCCCTCCAGCGGGAGGACCTGCACCTGCACTTCTTCGGTCTGCCGGACTTCGACCCGGCGACCTCGTACGGCAGCTGCCTGGTGCTCGTCCCCGACGTCGCGGCCCTGCACGCGGCCTTCGCCGAGGGCCTGCGGGCCGCGTACGGCCGGGTGCCGGTGGCCGGCATCCCCCGGATGACACGACCCCGACCCCGGAAGAACGCCGACGGGCTGACCGGGTTCAGCGTGGTCGACCCCGGCGGCAACTGGATCCGCGTCTCGGCCCGCCCGGGCACCGGGCCGTCGGCCGGGGTCGACGGTCCGCCGCTCACGCCCGCTCGGACGGAGGACCGGACCGGGGCTCCGCCCGGCCGGCTGGCGGAAGCCCTGCGCAACGCCATCGTGCAGGCCGACTCCCGGGGTGACCACCGACAGGCGGCGAAGATCCTCGACGGTGCGCTGGCCCGGTCGGACGCCGACGACGACCCGGTGCTGGGCGTGGCGGCGCTGGTCTACCGGGCCGAGATCGCGATGGCGCTCGACGATCCGGACACGGCCCGGACGGCGCTGGACCGGGCCCACCGCGTCCCCCTGTCCGAACTGCAACGCGACCGGGCGGCCGACGACCTCCGGCACGCCGCCGAACTGACCGCCGGCCTACCGCCGGCCTGACCCCGAGCGCACCCCGTCGGCACCGCCCACAGCAGCACCGCCCGGCGCGACGTCGCGCCGGGCGGTGGGTGCAGGGGTCCCCAGCTCCGCCGGGAGCTGGGGACCCCGCCTGACAGCTCAGGCGACCGGCAGGCCGCCGACCTGGGTGTTGATCCAGGTACGGATCGACGGCAGGTCGCCGTAGATCGACGGGCCGGTGGCGCAGGTCGGGTTGTTGTTACCCGCCCGGCTGGTGGCACCGATCAGGTTCCACACGCCGTTGACCTTGCGCACCTGCGGGCCGCCCGAGTCGCCGTAGCAGGCGCCCGCGTTGCCGTTGGTGTTGTTGGTGCAGATCTCGTACGTGGCGTTGATCCCCGAGCAGCGGGTGTCCGCGACGATCGAGGTGTCCAGCTCGTGCGCGACGGTCGGGGCCGAGCCGCAGCCCCGGGTCGGGCAGGTCTGGCCCCAGCCGATGATCCGGGTGGCGGTGCCGACCGCGCCGGAGGTGGTGGGGATGACCGCCGGGGCGTAGCTGACCGAGCTGGCGAGCTGGAACAGCTTGACGTCGATGCTCGGGTGGTTGACCGCCCGGCTCACGCCGACCACCGTTCCGCCGCTGGTGCGGTTGATGCTGCCCACCCGCACCGAGGCCGGCGTCGGGCAGTGCTTCGCGGTGACCACCCAGTTCGCCTTGATCAGGGTGGCGGTGCAGCCGGAGGAGTACACCATCCACGGGTAGTTCTCGGTCGCCGGCCGTCCGTTGACGACCAGCGGCGAGATCTCGTCCTGGGCCTCCTCGGACCAGATGTGGGTGCCGGCCACGTCGGCGGTGGCGCGGCTGCCGGCGAAGAGCGAGTTCACCTGGGCGGCCTCGGCGGCGCTCGGGTAGGCGTTGGTGCAGGAGACCGGAGCGCTGCTGCCGGACATCAGGTCCGAACAGAGACCGGTGCGCCGGTCCGGCAGGCCCAGGATGTGACCCAGTTCGTGAGTGGCGATCCGGGTCCGGTTGTAGCCCTGGTTGACCGCCTCCCAGCCCATGTAGACGGTGCCCCGGCCGAGGCCGGTGACGTAGGCGCGGGGCCAGCCGTTGTCCACCCGGATGGTGACGGCGGCCGGCGTTCCGGCCTGGAGCCGGACGTTGCTCACCCGGCTGTTCCAGATGGCGGCAGCCTGGTCGAAGTTGGTGCGGAACTCACCGGCCCGGCTGGCGTCGTAGAGGACGGTACGCACGGCGGCCCCGACGTCGGCGGAGGCCGGCGCACCGCCGACGGCCTGGACACCGGCGAGGGACAGCGCGAGCGTGAGTGCGGCGCCTGCCGCGCGGAACAGTTTCCGTCTGATCATCAAGCACTCCCCTGGTCCGCGATGGCGTCACCATCGCAATCGAAGTCGATCGATTTTAAGAGGAGTGCTGCGCCCAGCGCGAATAGTGGTTGGGTCATACGCTCGGGACCATTTCGAGGTGGCCCACCGCCGTCCGGGGCGGCGGGGCCCCGGTCAGCGGGCCCGCAGCTTCGGCAGCACCTCCGTGCCGAACGTGTCGATGAACGGGCCCAGGTCCTGCCCGACGTGGTGCAGGAAGATCCGGTCGAAGCCGAGGTCGAGGTACTCCTCCAGCCACCCGGTGTGCCGGCCGAGGTCGGCGGAGATGTTCACCACCTCGCGCAGCCGCTCCATCGGCACCTGCTCGGAAACCACGTCGAAGTGCTCCACCGTCTCCAGGTCCCAGCAGACCGGCGGCGCGAAGACGTTGCTGCGCCACTGGTCGTACGCGATCCGCTCGGCCTCCCCCTCGTCCGGGGTCCAGCTCAGGTGCACCTGGAGACTCAACGGTCCCCGGCCGCCCGCGTCGCGGTAGGCGTCGATCATGGCGCGCAGGTGCGACACCGGAGCGTTCACCGTGATCAGGCCGTCGGCCCACTCGGCGCACCACCGGGCGGTGGCCACGCTGACCGCCGCGCCCACCAGGGCCGGGGGCTGCTCCGGCCGGGTCCACAGCTTCGCCCGGTCGACCCGGACCAGGCCGTCGTGGCTGACCTCCTCCCCGGCCAGCAGCGCGCGGATCACGTCCACGCACTCCCGCAGCCGGGCGTTACGGACGTCCTTGCGCGGCCACGGGTCGCCGGTGATGTGCTCGTTGGCCGCCTCACCGGTGCCGAGCGCGGCCCAGAACCGGCCGGGGTACATCGCCCCGAGGGTGCCGATCGCCTGCGCGATGATCGCCGGGTGGTAGCGCTGGCCGGGAGCGTTCACCACGCCCAACGGCAGGCTGGTGGCCTGGAGGGCGGCACCGAGCCAGGACCAGGCGAACGCGGACTGCCCCTGGCGCTCGCTCCACGGTGCGTAGTGGTCCGAGCACATGGCCGCGTCGAAGCCGGCCCGTTCGGCCCGGACCACCGACTCCAGCAGCGCGGTGGGATGGATCTGCTCGTGGGAGGCGTGCACGCCGAACACCGTCATGCCGAGCACCCCTACCCAGAACCACCGCCCGGCAACCGGGTCGGCCGGGCAGCGGGCCCGGGGCGGGAGAAGTGGTGGCAGGGAACCCCGGCCACCAGCTCACTCGGCGTGTGCGCCGGCCCCCGCCGAGGGCCCGCCCGCGCCGACCCAGACCGTCTTGACGTTGCAGAACTCCCGCATGCCCAGGGTCGACAGTTCCCGTCCGTAGCCGGAGTTCTTCACGCCGCCGAAGGGCAGCTCCGGGTAGGAGGTGGTCATCCCGTTGACGAAGACGTTGCCGGCGTCCAGGTCGGTGGCGAAGCGCTCCTGCTCCTCCGGGTCGCTGGTCCAGGCGTTCGCGCCCAGGCCGAAGCTGGTGCCGTTGGCCACCTCGACCGCCTCGTCGTACGACGACACCCGGTAGAGGCCGGCGACCGGGCCGAAGACCTCCTCGCCCCACATCCGCATCCCGGGGGTCAGCCCGGTCACCACGGTCGGCGGGTACCACCAGCCGGGCCGGTCGGGCACCTCGCCGCCGCAGAGCACCCGGGCGCCCCGCTCGACCGCGTCGCGGACCTGGGCGGCCACCTCGTCCCGGCCCCGCTCGCTGGCCAGCGGACCGACGTCGGTCCGCTCGTCCATCGGATCGCCGACCCGCAGCGCCGCCATCCGCGCGACGAACCGCTCGGTGAACGCGTCGAAGACGTCGGTGTGCACGACGAACCGTTTCGCGGCGATGCAGGACTGGCCGTTGTTCTGGCAGCGCGCCGTGGTGGCGACCTCGGCGGCCCGGTCCGGGTCGGCCGAGGGCATCACCACGAACGGGTCGCTGCCGCCGAGTTCCAGCACGGTCTTCTTGAGTTCACGACCGGCGATCGCGGCGATCGACCGGCCGGCCGGCTCGCTCCCGGTCAGCGTCGCCGCCCGCACGCGCGGGTCGGTGAGGATCCGCTCGACGGCGGACGAGCCGACCAGCAGCGTGGTGAAGGCCCCCTCGGGGAACCCGGCCCGGCCGAACAGCTCCCCCAGCCAGAGCGCGGTCTGCGGCACGTTGGAGGCGTGCTTGAGCAGGCCGGTGTTGCCGGCGGTGAGGGCCGGCGCGGCGAACCGGATCACCTGCCAGAGCGGGAAGTTCCACGGCATCACCGCCAGCACCGGCCCGATCGGCTGGTAGCGGACGACGGCACGGGTCGCGCCCACCGCCGCCGCGTCGGCCGGCTCGTCGGCGAGGAAGCGCTCCGCGTTGTCGGCGTAGAACCGGCAGGCGGCGGCGCACTTGGCCGCCTCCGCCCTGGCCGCCTTGTACGTCTTGCCCATCTCCGTGGTCATCACCCGCGCGATGTCGTCGCGCTCGGCGTCGAGCAGGTCCGCCGCCGCGGTCAGCCACCGCGCCCGTTGCGCGACCGGGGTGCGGCGCAGCGCCGCGAAGCCCCGGTCCGCGGCGGCGATGGCCGCGTCGATCCGGTCGGGCGGCATCTCGTCGTACGTCCTGAGCACCTCACCGGTGGTGGGATCGGTGGTGGCGATGGGCATCTCGTACTCCTGTCACTCGAAGAGCGAGTGGCGCACGCCCGGCTCCTCCCGACGGCGGGCGGCCCGGCGGCGCTGGATGACGACCAGGTCGACCACCGCCACGACGGCGAGCACCCCACAGACGACGGCCAGCCAGGTCAGGTCGGTGCGGGCGGCCAGCACGGCGAAGACCACCATGGTGACGAGTCCGAAGGAGGCCAGGGCGAGTCGTAGGTTCAACGCGCTGTAGGCGTGGCCGACGGTGCCCCGAGCCCGTCGGGGCTGCGATCGCGTCATTCCGGCGAACTACCCGAAACGTCGACGGTTAACCTCCGCGCCGTACCGACTGGGCCATTTACCACACCGTTCCCGGCATCGGACGGTTGTGCCGGATGTCCGACAGCAGGCGACCCCGGAGTGACGGTGGACGCGTAAGGTGACCCCGCTGTCGCACCGCGCTCGGAGACGGGAAGGTCATGCCTCGACGTTGGGTCGCCGCCGTGGCCAGCCTGTCGGCGCTGGTGGCATTGGCCTGTGAGAGCGGCGGTGGAGGTGGTGGCGACGGCACGCCCCGGCCGCCACGTGACACCCCCCGCCCCGGCATGCCGGTGGCGATGGCGGCCCTCGGCGACTCGATCACCACCGGCTTCGGCACCTGCCTGGTGCTGGCGTCCTGCGAGCGCAACTCCTGGTCCACCGGGGACGGCCGGCGGGTGGACAGCCACTACCGGCGGCTGCTCGACCTCGATCCGGCGATCCGGGGCCGGGCGTACAACCACGCGAAGGCGGGCGCCCGCGCCGCTGCCCTGCCCGACCAGGCCACCCGGGCGGTGCGCGACCGGGCCGACTACGTCACCGTGCTGATCGGCGCGAACGACGCCTGCCGGGCGGACATCGACGCGATGACGCCGGTGAAGACCTTCCGCCAACAGGTCGACCGGGCGCTGCGGACGCTGCGCGAGGGCCGACCCAAGGCCCGGGTGCTCGTGGTGAGCATCCCGGACCTCTACCGGCTCTGGGAGATCGGCCACACCGACAAGGACGCCGTGCGGTCCTGGCAGCGTGGTGTCTGTCCTGCCCTGCTCGCCAACCCGACCTCCACGGCGGCGGCCGACCGGGAGCGCCGCCGGGCCTTCGGGGAGCGGATCGACGCCTACAACGACCAGTTGGTCGCCGCGTGCCGGGCGTACGGGTCACGCTGCCGGCACGACCGTGGGGCCGTGCACCGGGTGCGGTTCACCATCGACGACGTCAACACCATCGACCACTTCCACCCGAACAACACCGGCCAGCAGCGGCTCGCCAAGGCGACCTGGTCCGCCGCCGGCTTCGCCGACTGACCGACGGCGGGTTCCGGGCCGAGCGACGGGTTCCGGGCCGAGCGACGACTGGTCAGGGCTGGCGTGGGGGCGGGACCACACCGGTGCCGGGCTGGGCGTAGAGCGCCCGGGACCGGGTGGCGAGATCCTTGGTGGCCGAGGAGTTGGCCCAGGTGCCGAGGATGATCGCCGCACCCGGCACCACCTTGGCGAACATCCGCTTCGCCGCGCGCACCCCGGCCATCTGGGCCAGCCGCACCCCGAGCTTGAGCATGACCCGGCCGAGGGCGGGCTGGGACCCGCCGCCGAAGAGCGCCCCGGCCCGCTCCCGGCCGGCGGCGACGCCGAGGGCCAACCGGGCCGTCCCGGCCACCTTGTGCACCTTCTGCAGGACGAGCAGATCGGTTGCCCGGTCGGTGTGTTGCGGGTCGATCCCGTACGCCGCGGCGATGTGCAGCACCATCCGGGCCTGGGTCCAGGCGAGCACCCCCACGTCGATCACCGCGCCGGGCAGGCCGGCGGCACCGGAGACCGCGCCGGAGAGCCGGGCCCGGTTGACGAAGCGGCGTACCGCCTGGTCGGCGAGGGCCTCGGCGGAGACGCCGGGCTGCTCGGCCCGCGCCCGCTCGGCCCACCGGGCCGCCTCGGGACCGAGCCGCCGGACCGCCTCCAGGGCGAGGTGTTCCGGAGCGTACTGCGGATCGTCCCGCATCCGGTCCCAGAGCCGGGCCGGCGGCGCCTCGGGGGCGTCCAGTGGCTCGGTGGGCGCCTCGGGGGCGGCCGGTGGCTCGGTGGGTGTGGCGGGCGCGGCCGGTGGACGGGGCGCGGGCACGGACTGGCCGTCGACGGGGGTCGAGTCGGTCACGGGTTGACTCCGGGGGTCAGCGGGACGAGATACGACGGGCGGATCAGCGCCGCTTGCCGAGCTTGGCGGCCAGACCCCGCAGCTTCTGCTGGGTGGTGGGCTTGGCCAGTTCCCGGCGACCGCGGTCGACCAATTGCTGCCCCTTCGGGGAGCTGAGGAATCGGCTGATCTTCTGCATCAGTGCTGACATGGTGCCCTCCTGTGGTGGACGTGCACTCATGTGTACCCCGGACGGGCAACCGCCACGCCCTTCTACGTCGCGGGAGCCACGATCGCGTTCACGATCACCGTCGCCCGGGGCTCGTGCGGCGCGTACGCCTCGGGGTAGGCGGACACCTGCACGGCCTGGGCCGCCTCGGTCAGCCGCATCTGCTGCCAGCCGGGCACGGCCAGCAGCGTGGTCAGGAACGCACGGGTCGCGTACGCCGGGTCCATCAGCTCCGCGACCGTCCCCCACCCCATGCTGGCCCGCTGCTGGAACAGCCCGACGGAGTCGTGGTCCCAGCCGAGCCCCTGGTTCGCGTGGTTCTGCGACTCGGGGAGCGCCCCGCTGGCGAGGTTGTAGAGGTTGCTCTCCTGCATGGCGGTGGCCACCGCGATGACCAGCGCGCGTCGGGGTACGCCCATGGCGCGGCCGGTCCGCACGATCTTCTTGGCGTTGTTCATCTGGGCCACGGTCAGGCCGGCCACCGGGGCGGGGTCGACGGGCCGACGCGGGGTGGGCTTCTTCGTCGGGGTGGTCTTCCTTGGGGTGGGCGAGGCCGTGGGGGCGGGGGTGGTCGACGCGCTGGGCGAGGGGGTGGCGGACGGGGTCGACGGCGGGGCGGACGGCGTGCGGACGAGGCCGCGTGAGGCGTGTTCCTGCTCGGTCCGCCGGAGGAGTTCGGCGCTGGCCCCGGCGGTGTCGGCGGTGGATCCCCCGCTGGTCGTCCGGAGTTCGACGACGGCGACCAGGCCGAGGCAACAGGCGGCGGCGGAGGCGAGGGCGACCGTCGCCCGGCCGGGCGAGACGGAACCGGGGCGGCGGGCGAGGGCCCGGCTGAGCTTCCGGCGGAGCCCGGAGCGCTCCTGCCCGATGCTTACCTGTTCAGCTGAACTGCCATCAACCTTTCGGTCATCTGCACTGGTGGGAGCGGGTCGATAGTGAATCTTGTCATCGTCACGCATCCGCCGAGGCTAGGCAGAGAACCCGGTTGGAGGGTCCTGGGTGATCTATGGCCCTGCCCACATTTTTCACCATCAAACCCGCTAGATCGTCATGTGCCGTCCCTGTACCTGCCAAAGCTGGCGAGGCAGGCATTTCTCTTGAACCGCCCGGACCGCTCCCGCACGGGTGAGAACCTCCCAGGCGGAAGCCGGTGCGTGGCCCGGACGGCAGCTCACCCGATCGGTGGACACCGGGCCGACCGCAGGGACGAGCCGGGACATCGCCGTCCCGGACGGCGGCGGACGGGGGACGGGAATGGGACGGAACCGCCCCCTCCACCACGACGCGACGGAATGCACGAAGATGGCGAATGCGTTTCCCGTACCGGGTGCCGTTGCCCCACGGCCGCCCGTCCGCACCATCCAGGGAGGTCCAGACCGGTGCTCGACCCACAGGAGCTGTTCCAGCTCACCGACGACCTGCCCGACCTCGGTCAGCCGGTGCTCATCCAGGCACTGACCGGCTTCGTCGACGCCGGCAACGCGACCCGGCTGGCCCGGGAACAGCTGCTCTCCAGCCTCGAGGCCCGGACGGTCGCCACCTTCGACGTCGACCAGGTCTTCGACTACCGCTCCCGGCGCCCGGTGATGACCTTCGTCGAGGACCACTGGGAGCAGTACGACGAGCCCAAGCTGGAGCTGCACCTGCTCCACGACGACGACGAGACCCCCTTCCTCCTGCTCACCGGCCCCGAGCCGGACCTCCAGTGGGAACGCTTCGTGGCCGCCGTCGGCGACCTCGCCGCCCGGCTGGACGTCCGGCTCACCGTGGGGCTCAACGCGATCCCGATGGCCGTACCGCACACCCGGCCGACCGGGGTGACCGCACACGCCACCCGACGCGAGCTGATCGCCGGCTACGAGCCGTGGTTGCAGCGGGTGCAGGTGCCCGGCAGCGTGGGATACCTGCTGGAGTACCGGCTCGGCCAGCGTGGACGGGACGCCCTCGGCTTCGCCGCCCACGTGCCGCACTACGTCGCGCAGACCGAGTACCCGGCCGCCGCCGAGGTGCTGCTCTCCTCGGTGTCCCGCAGCACCGGCCTGCTCCTGCCCAGCGACGGGCTCCGCTCGGCCGCCGAGGTGGTCCGGGTGGAGATCGACCGGCAGGTCGCCCAGACCGAGGACGCCGCCACCCTGGTCCAGGCCCTCGAGGAGCAGTACGACGCCTTCGCGCGGGGACGGGGCGAGAAGAACCTCCTCGCCACGGAGAGCGGCCCGCTGCCCACCGCCGACGAACTCGGCGCCGAACTGGAGCGCTTCCTGGCCGAGCAGAGCCGGCCGGGCGACAACCCGGGCAGCTGACCCGGCTCGCGCCCGACGGGGCAGGAGGACGGGTGGCCCGCGCCGGGGCACGCGGTCCACGGGACGGGTGGCGCCGGCGGGCCGGCGGGCGGGCGGCTCCCGGATCAGGCAGGCTGGAGCCATGCGCCTGGCGACCTGGAACGTGAACTCGGTGAAGGCCCGGCTGCCCCGGCTGCTCGACTGGCTCGCCGGCACCGCGCCGGACGTGGTCTGCCTCCAGGAGACCAAGTGCCCGGACGGCGCGTTCCCGGTGGCCGAGGTCGGCGAGCTGGGCTACACGGTGGCCAGCCACAGCGACGGGCGGTGGAACGGGGTGGCCGTGCTCTCCCGGGTGGGGCTCGCCGACGTCACGGTCGGCTTCCCGGGCGAGCCGGGTTTCCCCGAGCCGGAGGCGCGGGCGATCTCGGCCACCTGCGACGGACTGCGGGTCTGGTCGGTCTACGTCCCGAACGGGCGCACCCCGGAGGACCCGCACTACGCCTACAAGCTGGCCTGGTTCGCCGCGCTGCGGGACGTGCTCGCCACCGAGCTGCACGGCGGGCGACCGCTGGCGGTCTGCGGGGACTTCAACGTCGCCCCCACCGACGACGACGTCTGGGATCCGGCCGTCTTCGCACACTCGACCCACGTGACGCCGGCCGAGCGGGCGGCCCTGGCCGCCCTGCGCGACCTCGGACTCGTCGACGTGGTGCCCACGCCGATGAAGGGCCCGCACCCGTTCACCTACTGGGACTACCGGGCCGGGATGTTCCACCAGAACAAGGGCATGCGGATCGACCTGGTGTACGCCTCCGCACAGGTCGCGCAGAACGTCCGCGCGGCCTACGTCGACCGGGAGGCCCGCAAGGGCAAGGGCCCGTCCGACCATGCCCCGATCGTGGTCGACGTCGACCTGGAGCCCACCGTCGAACCCCTCTGACCGGCGTCCGCCGTAGGGTGGTGCCATGGCAGTCGTGAAGATCAACACGATCGACGTCCCGCCCGGTGCCGGCGAGGAGCTGGAGCGCCGGTTCGCCGCCCGGGGCGGCGCGGTGCAGAACTCCCCCGGTTTCCTCGGGTTCGAGCTGCTCCGCCCGGTGGCCGGGGAAACCCGCTACTTCGTGTACACGAGGTGGGAGTCGGAGGAGGCGTACCAGGCCTGGGCCTCGGGGCCGGCGCGGGCCGCGCACGGCGGCGGTGCGGGCGGCGAGCAGCGCCGGCCGGTCGCCACCGGGGCCAACCTGCTGGAGTTCGAGGTGGTACAGGAGGTCGCCGGCACCTCGTGACCCCGCCGGCCCGACGCCGCGCGGGTCCTGGCGCACGTTTCGCGCGGCGGGGCAGGATCGGCGGGCTGCGGCTCGTCACCACCGACGGGTGACGGCCGGTCAGGAGTCGCGGGAGCCGACCAGGGTGGCGAAGGCGATCACGTTGTCGGCGTAGCCGACGCTGCCGCCGACGAACCGGCCACCGCAGGTGATCAGCCGCAGGCCGGAGCCCCGGTAGTCGTCGTACACCCGGTCACCGGGCAGGGCGTCCTTGTCGAAGCGCTCCACCGAGGTGACCTCGAAGACCACCACCGACCGGTCCTGACGGGTCACCTCGATCCGGTCGCCCGGCCGCAGCCGGCGCAGGTCGTGGAAGACCGACGGGCCGGAGGTGGTGTCCGCGTGCCCGACGATCACCGCCGGGCCGGTCTCCCCCGGCGTGGGACCGCCGTCGTACCAGCCGGTTTCCTGGTGCCGGTCCAGCGGGGGCACCGCGATGGTGCCGTCCGCGGCGAGCCCGACCGGGGCCACCGGGGCGGTCACCCGGATCGCGGGCACGGTGAGACCGACCGGACGGCTCGCCGGCAGCGGGTCGGGGGCGCCCCGTTCGGACCCGGCACCGGCGGCCAGGGCGGTCCACGGCCGGCCCGCCGACCGGCCGAGCCCGACCCCGGTGACGAAGACCCCGAGCAGGACGAGCACCACGGCCAGCGGCACCCGCCAGCGCCGACCGGCCCGCTGCCGGGACGGCAGCCTCCGGACGTCGACGGTGGGCCGGGGCATGGCACGGAGGCGGGACATGGCGGCGGATCAGCGAAGGGTCCGTGGTCCCCGTCGGCGGGCGGCCAGCATCGCCAGCACCAGCCCGGCGACGGTGATGCCCAGACCGCCGGGCAGGAGCAGCCCGCCGAGGTCGGGGCCGCCGGCCGTACCGCCGAAGCCGGTCGCCGGCCCGCGGCTGGGATGCGGCTGGGGCTTGGGCTGGTGACCGCCACCCGCGGTCACCGTCACCATCGTCGAGGCGTTCGGACCCTCCGCGCAGAGCAACTTGACCCGGTACGTGCCCGGCCTGGCATGCTCCGGGAGGGTCACCGTGCCGGCCAGGTACCCGTGCTGGGGATGGACGGTGACGATGCCGAAGGCATCCGACTCGACGCTGGCCGGGTCCCGGTTGGAACGGCAGCTCGCCCGGATGCCGACCGGTTCGCCGGGGCCCACCCGGCTCGGCGTGAGCTGCACGTAGACGTCGGCGGCGCGCACCGGACCGGCGGCCACCAGCACGGCGACGGCGGCGAGGAGCAGCCCCATCAGCACCACCGCGCCCCGGCGCGTGACTGACACCATGACCCCTCCCGGCCCGTCGGCGGCGGACCGGACGTCGAACCGCCGGCCCGCCGTATGAGATGACCCGTCCGCCGACGGCGTACGCCGCGTCCGGTCGTCGGTGGCCCTCGCGTAGGCTCGGATCGCTGTGACCCCCATCGACCACGACCCGACCGCCCCGGCACCGCCCCGGGCGCGGGCCACCGTCCGTACCTTCCACCCACGTCGGGGGCGGCTCAGCAGCCGTCACCTCGACGCGTTGGACCGCCTCTGGCCGACGTACGGGCTCGCGGTCCCGGACGGGGCCGGACCCCCGGTCGACCTCGCCGACCTGTTCGGTCGCCGGGCCCCGGTGGTGCTGGAGATCGGTTCCGGGATGGGCGACGCGACCGCCGCGATGGCCGCCGCCGACCCGGGTCGAGACTATCTCGCGGTCGAGGTGCACACCCCGGGAATCGCCAACCTCCTCGCCCTGGTGGAGCGGCACGGCCTGGGCAACGTCCGGATCGCCGAGGGCGACGCGTTGGAACTGGTCCGACGGCTGCCGGAGGCGACGCTGGACGCGGTGCACGTGTTCTTCCCCGACCCCTGGCCCAAGGCCCGGCACCACAAGCGCCGGCTGATCCAGCCCGCCCACGTGGCGTTGCTGCGCTCCCGGCTCGCCCCGGGCGGCACGCTGCACTGCGCCACCGACTGGGCCGAGTACGCCGCCGCGATGCGCGAGACCCTCGACGCCGACCCGGAACTCGTCGAGACCCGGCCGGGTGACACCTCCCGTCCGACGCACCGCCCGGTCACCAAGTTCGAGCGCCGTGCGCTGCTCGCCGACCGCCCGATCACCGACCTGACCTACCACCGCCGCCCCCGCTGAGGTGACGGCAGGGCGCTGAGGTGGTGGCAGGGCCCCCGGCCACTCGTTTCCGGTGGACAGGGGCCCCTGCTACCACGCGGGCCGTCGCGGCGGGCAGGATGGGACGGTTATGACGCTCACCGCCGCGCTGCCGGACAGCGCCGACCCCGATGCCCTGTACGACGCGTTCGCCGGTTGGGCGAAGGAGCGCGGCCTCGACCTCTACCCCCACCAGGAGGAGGCGGTCATCGAGATCGTCTCCGGGGCCAACGTGATCATGAACACCCCGACCGGCTCGGGCAAGAGCCTGGTCGCGGTGGCGGCGCACTTCGCCGCCCTGGCCGACGACCGGACGACCTTCTACACCGCCCCGATCAAGGCGCTGGTGTCGGAGAAGTTCTTCGCGCTCTGCGAGGTCTTCGGCGCCGACAACGTCGGCATGCTCACCGGCGACGCGAGCGTCAACGCGGACGCCCCGATCATCTGCTGCACCGCCGAGATCCTGGCCAACCTCGCCCTGCGCGAGGGCACCAAGGCCGACGTCGGCCAGGTGATCATGGATGAGTTCCACTTCTACGCCGAGCCGGACCGGGGCTGGGCCTGGCAGGTGCCGCTGATCGAGCTGCCCCAGGCGCAGTTCGTGCTGATGTCCGCCACCCTCGGCGACACCACCCGCTTCGTCGACGACCTGACCCGGCGCAACGGGCGGCCGACCGCCGTCGTCCGCTCGGCCGAGCGGCCGGTCCCGCTGATCTTCTCGTACGTGACCACGCCGATGCACGAGACCCTGGAGGAGCTGCTCACCACCAAGCAGGCCCCGGTCTACGTGGTGCACTTCACCCAGGCCGCCGCCCTGGAACGGGCCCAGGCGCTGATGAGCGTGAACGTGGCGACCCGGGCCGAGAAGGACATGATCGCCCAGGCGATCGGCCGGTTCCGGTTCACCTCCGGATTCGGCAAGACCCTGTCGAGGCTGGTCCGGCACGGCATCGGCGTGCACCACGCGGGCCTGCTGCCCAAGTACCGCCGGCTGGTGGAGACCCTCGCCCAGGCCGGGCTACTCAAGGTCATCTGTGGCACCGACACCCTCGGCGTCGGCATCAACGTGCCGATCCGCACCGTGCTCTTCACCGGCCTGAGCAAGTACGACGGCACCCGGACCCGGCTGCTCAAGGCCCGGGAGTTCCACCAGATCGCCGGCCGGGCCGGACGGGCCGGGTTCGACACCATCGGGCGGGTGGTGGTGCAGGCCCCGGAGCACGTGATCGAGAACGAGAAGGCCCTCGCCAAGGCCGGCGACGACCCGAAGAAGCGGCGCAAGGTGGTGAAGAAGAAGCCGCCGGAGGGGTCGATCGGCTGGGGCGAGCCGACCTTCCAGCGGCTGGTCGAGTCCGAGCCGGAGCCGCTGACCTCCAGCTTCCAGGTCAGCCACTCGATGCTGCTCAACGTCATCGGCCGCCCCGGGGACGCGTTCGCCGCCATGCGTCACCTGCTCACCGACAACCACGAGGACGCCGCCGCCCAGCGCCGGCACATCCGGCGGGCCATCGCGATCTACCGGGCGCTGCTCGCCGGGGGCGTGGTCGAGCAGCTCGACGAGCCGGACGAAACCGGCCGGCGGGTCCGGCTCACCGTCGACCTCCAGCTCGACTTCGCGCTCAACCAGCCGCTCTCCCCGCTCGCCCTGGCCACCATCGAACTGCTCGACGCCGAGTCGCCGTCGTACGCCCTGGACGTGCTCTCGGTGGTCGAGTCCATCCTTGACGACCCGCGTCAGGTGCTCTCCGCGCAGCAGTTCAAGGCGCGCGGCGAGGCGGTCGCCGCGATGAAGGCCGAGGGCATCGAGTACGAGGCCCGCCTCGAACTGCTCGACGAGGTGACCTGGCCGAAGCCCCTCGCCGAGCTGCTGGACGCCGCGTACGAGATGTACCGGCGCGGGCACCCGTGGGTCGCCGACCACCAGCTCTCGCCGAAGTCCGTCGTCCGGGACATGTACGAGCGGGCCATGACCTTCACCGAGTACGTGCAGTTCTACGGCCTGTCCCGCTCGGAGGGACTGGTGCTGCGCTACCTCGCCGACGCGTACAAGACGCTGCGGCAGACCGTTCCCGAGGACGCCAAGACCGAGGAACTGGTCGACCTGATCGAGTGGCTGGGCGAACTGGTCCGCCAGGTCGACTCCAGCCTCATCGACGAGTGGGAGCGGCTGCGCAACCCGTCGGACGCGACCGAGGCCGCCGAGGCCCTGGACGACCGGGTGCCGGCGGTGACCCGCAACGCCCGCGCGTTCCGGGTGCTGGTGCGCAACGCGCTGTTCCGTCGGGTGGAGCTGGCCGCCCTGCGCCGGTGGGACCTGCTCGGCGAACTCGACGCGGCGGACGGCTGGAACGCCGACGCCTGGGCCGACGCGCTGGAGCCGTACTTCGAGACGTACCCGGAGATCGGCACCGGGCCGGACGCCCGCGGTCCGGCGCTGTTGATGATCGACCAGACGTCGTCGCAGCGGTGGACGGTCCGGCAGATCCTGGACGACCCGGCGGGCGACCACGACTGGGGGATCAGCGCCGAGGTAGACCTGGCCGCCTCGGACGAGGTCGGCGCGGCCGTCGTGCGGGTCACCGACGTCGGGCAGCTCTGACGGGAGGCGGTCGGGTCACCCGGTCGCCGGGTGACCCGACCGGTCGTCGACCGGGCCGGGCGAACCGTCGCCGCCGGCCAGTCGGCCGGCCGCCGACAACCGCCGGACCAGCGCGTCGTGCGGTACGGCGTGACTGGTCCGGCCGCCCAGGCCGGTGGTGGTGACGGCGGTCAGCAACGAGTTGAGCAGCGCCTCCTCGACCGCGTCCAGGACGGCGGCGAAGACCGGGTCGACGTCCTCGTCACGGATCGGCGGCTCGTCCGCTCCCGCCGTACCGAACGCGATCGCGTAGTCGCCGCTGCCGTGGCTGTAGGACGCCCCGACCCGGCCCATCGCGAAGACCGCCCGCCGGGCGACCCGGCCGAGCTGCCGGGCGTCCAGGGGCAGGTCGGTGGCGACCACGATCATGCACGAGTTGCCCGGTGGGGTGGCCCGGTCGGCCTCCGGGACCAGCTCCTCGACCGGCATCGGTACGCCGAGGACGGTCAGCACGCCGCCGAAGTTCGACTGGACGAGGACGCCGACCGTCGCCGGGCGCCCGGCCACCCGGACGGTCCGGGACGAGGTGCCGATGCCGGCCTTGTAACCCAGGGCCGTGGTGCCGGTGCCGGCTCCGACGCAGCCCTGGGCCGGCGGACCGGCGGACGCCCCGGCGAGGGCGGCCAGCACGTGTGCGGCCGTGATGGGGCGGCGGCGGATGTCGGAGAGGTGGCCGTCGTTGGTCTCACCGACCAGGGGGTTGAACGACACGCGGTCCGGTCGCCGGTCCATCAGGTGCCCCAGCAGCGCGTCCGCGACCCGGAACACCGACAGCGTGGCGGTCAGGAGGATCGGTGACTCCAGGACGCCGAGTTCGTCGACCTGGGTGGAACCGACGAGCTTGCCGTAGCCGTTGCCGCGGTACACGGCGGCCGGCAGGGTCCACCGCCCGGGACCGAGTTCACCCGGTACGACCGCGGTGACGCCGGTGTGCACGTCCGCGCCGTCGTCGAGGGTGGTGTGCCCGACCAGCACGCCGGGGACGTCGGTGATCGCGTTGTGCCGCCCGGTGGGCAGGCGCCCCACGACGATCCCGAGGTCGCGGGCACGTCGACTCGCCTGGTTCATGGTCCTCCTGTCGGCGGGGCCGGTGGTGGGCGAGCCGTCCCGGCGGGCAGCGGGCGAGCCGTCCCGGCGGGCGCCGGTGACGGCGAGGACCGGCGCGTGTCGGCCGAGGCCACGTGGTCGGTGCGCTCCGGACCGTCGCGGGGGTCGCCCGTTGTGGTCGGGCGATCCTCTTTCCGTGTCCGGAACCCTAGGAGATGTCATACCCGTCGATTAGAATGTATGTACTAATCTCGGTACTGACCTGGGAGGACGTCCCCGTGTCCGCACCCCTCACCACCGCGCTTCCGCCGTACGCCACCCTGCTCGGCTTCACCCGTTACGTCGACCGTACCGGGCCGACCAAGGCCACCTTCGTCGGCGGACTGCGCCGGCAACGGGCGAGCCGATCCGGGTTCAACCCGCACGGCCAGTTCGTCAAGGCGCTCAAGGCCGACATCGCCTTCCACACCGGCGGCACCCACCTGGCGGGCGTGGCCGACGCGGTCAAACCACGCTGGCGCCCGCTCTACCAGGCACTGACGCCGGGCGCGACGCGCTGGCTGCACTCCCTCGGCGAGCCGGGGCAGGTCGACCTGGCCCGGACCCGCGACGCGCTCGCGATGCTCGGCGACCTGCCGGTCAAAATCAACCCCCACTTCGGCGTGCGGTACGCCGACGGCCACGCCGAGGCGATCCGGCTGCACTTCGACGAGGCCGCGCCGAGCCCGGAGGCCGCCCTCGCCACCCTGCACCTGATGCGCCGGCACATGGACGCCGTCCTGCCGCACGCCGTACCGGTCCTGGTGGACGTCCGCCGGGGCGAGGCGCACCGGATGCCCGAGGGGGTCAAGCCGGAACAGGTCGAGCAGTGGCTCGCCGGCGAGGCGGCGGCCTTCCGGGCCATCTGGTCCACCGCCGCCTGACCGGCCCCGGCCGGCTCGGGCAGACACCACCCGAGGCCACCGAAGGCTGCCACCCGGGCCGTGACCGCTGAACGGCGGCCCGGCCTGACGTGGCAGACCTGGTGACGCGACGACGGGCCGGCCCCCGGTTGGGGGTCGGCCCGTCGTGGTGTGCGGGTGGGTCAGGCGGAGTAGCCGCGGGTGGCGGTCCAGTCGGCGAGGGCTTCGGTGGTGATCCAGTAGGAGGAGTGGTCGGGGTTGGCGGAGTCGGCGATCTTGACGGTGTTGCCGTTGTCGCGGTAGCCGACGACGCTGATGTAGTGGCCGCCCTCGAAGGAGTGCGGGGTGCCGTCGGTGTCGGTGGCGGTGCCGATGATGTTCGCGACGACCGCGCGGCCGTTGTCGATGGCCGTGACGACGTCCGCGCGCATCCGGTCGGTCTGCTTGTCGTCGGCCCCGGGGGTGGTGATCTCGGTGGTGCGGTAGACGTCCTTGCCCGTCTTGGCGTTGAGGGCCTTGGTGATCAGGTGCGCGGAGTCGGTGCCGTTCTCGGTGGTGCCCATCTCCTTGGCCAACTCGTCCTGGGAGAGGTCCCGGTCCATGGTGGACAGGGCGTTACGGGCGGCGGCGGGGCCGCAGTAGTAGAAGTTCGGCTGGGCCTGGTAACGCACGCGCAGTTCCCGCTCGCCGCGGCCCTTGCCGTTGTCGCGGTCGCTGCGGTCACGCCCACGGTCGCCCCGCTCGTTGCGGTCGCTGCGGTCGTTGCGGTCGTTGCCGCGGTCGTCGCGGTCGCCGCGGTCGGTGGTCATCGACACGGTCGACATGGTGGGGGTGCTGGCCGAGGC
>NZ_JBEZZN010000008.1:0-304709 GCF_040639195.1 Micromonospora sp. NPDC023956 | reverse complement strand
CGCCGCCACGCGCACCGGGGCGGCCCCCCGGGCGCGCGCCCCCCCGCGCCCTTCCCCCCCCCCCCCCGCGCTGGCCGGCTCCCCCCGGTCCTAGCCCCCCCCCCCCCCCAAACCGGGGGGCGCGGGGGTCTCGTCGTTCCGGGGGGTCGCCGCGGGCCGTCCCGGTCCCCGGCCCCGCCGTCGACCGCTGACGCCGTCGGCCGGGCCGCGTTGACGGGCGGGGCGCGTTGACGGACGGGGCGTTGACGGACGCGCGCGGCGGCGACCAGAATAGGCGCGGAGCCAGGGCAGCTTCGCCACGCACGCGTGGTCGTCTTCCGCACCGCAGGTCCGGGCACGGATTCCTCGGAATGGAGCTCTGGCAATGTCCCGTACCCTCCGTCGCGGCACGCTCGGCGGCGTTCTCGCCGCCGTGGTGACCGCGGCCGTCGGCGTGCTCGTCACCGCCGCCCCCACCCCCGCACCGGCCGTCGCCGCGAGTGCCGGTACCGGCACCGGATACCTGCACACCGTCGGCAACCGGATCGTCGACAGCACCGGCGCCACGGTCCGGATCACCGGCATCAACTGGTTCGGCATGGAGACCGACAACAAGACCTTCCACGGTCTCTGGTCGACCAACCCCTGGCGCAACCAGATCGACACCATGGCCCGCCTGGGCTACAACACCCTGCGGGTGCCGTACTCGAACGACGCGCTGAAGCCGGGCGCGACGGCCAGCGGCATCAACGACTTCGTCAACCCCGACCTGGTCGGGCTCTCCCCGTTGCAGATCCTCGACCGGGTCGTCGAGTACGCCGGTGGCAAGGGGATGCGGATCATCCTGGACCGGCACCGCCCGTCCGCGGGCGGCCAGTCGGCGCTCTGGTACACCCCGACGGTCTCCGAGCAGACCTGGATCGACGACTGGAAGATGCTCGCCCGCCGGTACGCCGGCAACACCACCGTCATCGGCGCGGACCTGCACAACGAGCCGCACGCCGAGGGGACCAACCCGAACGCCACCGGCGCCTGCTGGGGCTGTGGTGTGCCGGCCCGGGACTGGCGGCTGGCCGCCGAGCGGGCCGGCAACGCGATCCTCGGCGTGCAGCCGAACTGGCTGATCTTCGTCGAGGGGGTGAGCTGCCCGAGCGGCGGCCTTTCCAACGTCTGGGACGGCGACCCGAGCAACGACGAGGACTGCGGCTGGTGGGGTGGCAACCTGTCGAAGGCCGGCGAGTTCCCGGTCCGCCTGAGCGTGCCGAACCGGCTGGTCTACTCGCCGCACGAGTACGCCACCTCGGTCTACGAGCAGGCCTGGTTCGACGCGCCGGACTTCCCGGCGAACCTGCCCGGGATCTGGGACAAGTACTGGGGCTACCTGTACAAGCAGAACATCGCGCCGATCATGATGGGCGAGTTCGGCAGCACGCTCGCCGACCCCCGGGACAAGGTCTGGCTGGAGCGCCTGATGGCGTACACCGGCACCGGGGTCAACGGGATGTCCTTCACCTACTGGTCCTGGAACCCAAACTCCGGGGACACCGGCGGGATCGCCCTGGACGACTGGACCACCATCAACACCACCAAGCAGGCCATCCTCCAGCCGTACCTGATCGCCCCGGTCGGTGCCGGCCCCTCCCCCACCCCGACCGGCGGGCCGTCGTCCCCGGCGCCGGGCGGTGGGTGCACGGTCGCGTACCGGACGACCAACACCTGGCAGGGCGGTTTCCAGGGCGAGGTGACCGTGACCAACACCGGTGGCGCGGCGGTCAACCCGTGGCGGGTCACCTGGTCCTGGCCGACCGGGGTCACCGTGGCCAGTGGCTGGAACGCCACGCTGACCCAGACCGGCGCGACGGTGACCGCGGCGGCTCCCACCTGGTCCCCGTCGCTGGGCGCCGGCGCCTCGGTGACGATCGGCTTCACGGCCAACGGTCCGACCAGCACGCCGGGCGCGGTGACGCTCAACGGCACCACCTGCTGACCCCTGCTCCGACGGCGGCCGTCACCCGTTCCGGTGACGGCCGCCGTCGACTGTCCGGCGCGGGCCCGATCCCGGAAATCGATACCTATCGGTGATCGACTTGTGACGTGCTGTTTACATCGACGGGAGGTTGTGCTTGTATCAGGAAAGCGCTTACCTGACCGGTCGAAGTGTAGCGCGGGAGCTGAGAACAGCACGGTCAGCACGGTTCGAGGACAACCGTCCCCCCGGTCACCGGCCGACCCCGACGCCGCCTTGGGCACGGCGTCCCACCGGTCCGCCGATCGGGTGTCCACCGCTTGCAGAAGGGAAAAAGACCATGCTCGCAGGACGGCGTCGCCTGACGCTGCTCGCCACCACCGCCAGTGCCACCGCGGCGCTGCTCACCGCCGGGATGCTCACCTCCGTCACCGCCCAGGCCAGCCCCACCGCCGGCCCCGAGTCCGCTCCGCAGGCCGCCTCGACCGCCCTGGTCGGCTGGGCGACCCAGAACGGCGGCACCACCGGCGGCGGCACCGCCCCGGCCACCACCGTCTCCAACGCCTCGGCGCTGACCAGTGCCGTCGGCTCCAGCAGCGCGGCGGTGATCCGGGTCTCCGGCACCATCTCCTGCTCGGGGATGATCCGGGTCCGGTCGAACAAGACCATCCTCGGCAACCCGGGCGCGACCATCTCCGGCTGCGGTTTCACCGTCAACGGCAACAGCAACGTCATCATCCGGAACCTGACCTTCCGGGGCTGGGGTGACGACGCGATCAACGTCGAGCAGTCCGCGAAGAACCTCTGGATCGACCACAACACCTTCACCGACGGCAACGACGGTGCGGTCGACATCAAGCGCGGCTCGGACTTCATCACGGTGTCCTGGAACCGGGTCTACAACCACGACAAGTCCATGCTGCTCGGGCACAGTGACGACAACGCCAGCCAGGACCGGGGGCACCTGCGGGTGACCTACCACCACAACTGGTTCGACGCCAGCACCCAGCGCCACCCCCGGGTGCGCTTCGGCAACCCGGTGCACGTCTACAACAACTACTACTACAACAACAGCGGCTACGGCGTGGCGTCCACCGAGGGTGCCGGCGTGCTCGTCGAGGGCAACTACTTCGAGAACGTCGAGGACCCGTACCACCTCGGTGAGGGCAGCTCCGGGCCGGGCACCCTGGTCGCCCGGAACAACCACTTCGTGAACTCGGGCAGCGGGCAGACCGGCGGCAGCGTCGCCAGCATCCCGTACGCGTACACGCTGGACAGCGCCAGCAGCGTCAAGTCGATCGTGACCGCCGGCGCGGGTGCCGGCCGGATCCAGGTCTGACCCCGCGCGACCCGGTCGGGGCCCGCCGTACGCGGCGGGCCCCGACCCGCGTCTCAGTACGCGGCGGGCCCGGCCCGTGTCTCGGTGCGCGGCGGACCCCGACCCGCGTCACAGTGCGCGGCAGACCCCGACCCGCGTCACAGTGGGCGGCAGACCCCGACCTGCGTCTCAGTACGCGGCGGGCCCGGCCCGTGTCACAGTGCGCGGCGGACCCCGAGCCGCGTCTCAGTGCGCGGCGCAGCCGGTGGTCGGCGCGGGCGACGCGGCGGGAGCGCCGAGGGTGGGCAGGCCGAGCAGCACCCCGGGGGTACGCGGTGCGAGCCCCGCCTCGGCGGCGTCCCCGGCCCGGGTGCGCCGGTGCGACCGCGGCTCACCGTCGGCGTTGAGGTGGTGCGGGGCGGCGTAGGTGACCGTGGTGTGCACGATGTCGCCGGGCCGGACCGTGCCGGCCAGCGACCCCGCGTCGAAGTGCACCAGGCGGCCGTCGCGGGCCCGGCCGGACATCCGGCCGGTGCGCTCGTCCTTGCGGCCCTCGCCGACGGCGATCAGCACCTCGACGGTCTCCCCGACCAGCCGGCGGTTCTCCGCCCAGGTGATCTCCTCGACGCAGGCGATCAGCCGCTCGTAGCGCTCCTGCACGACCTCCTTGGGCAGCTGCCCGTCCATGGTGGCGGCCGGGGTACCGGGGCGCTTGGAGTACTGGAACGTGAACGCCGAGGCGAACCGGGACTCCCGGACCACGTCGAGGGTGCGCTGGAAGTCCGCCTCGGTTTCGCCGGGGAAGCCGACGATGATGTCGGTGGTGATCGCCGCGTCCGGCATCGCCGCGCGCACCTTGTCGATGATGCCGAGGTAGCGCTCGGCCCGGTAGGAGCGGCGCATCGCCTTGAGCACGTCGTCCGACCCGGACTGCAACGGCATGTGCAGCGAGTGGCAGACGTTCGGGGTCTCGGCCATCGCGGCGATCACGTCGTCGGTGAAGTCCTTCGGGTGCGGGCTGGTGAACCGGACCCGCTCCAGGCCGTCGATGTCACCGCAGGCGCGCAGCAGCTTGCCGAAGGCGTACCGGTCGCCGAACTCGACGCCGTAGGAGTTGACGTTCTGCCCGAGCAGGGTCACCTCCAGTACGCCGGAGTCGGCCAGGGTCCGGACCTCGGCGAGGACGTCGCCGGGGCGGCGGTCCTTCTCCCGGCCCCGCAGCGACGGCACGATGCAGAACGTGCAGGTGTTGTTGCAGCCGACCGAGATCGACACCCAGCCGGCGTACGTCGACTCGCGCCGGGTGGGCAGCGTCGAGGGGAAGACGTCGAGGGACTCCAGGATCTCCACCTCGGCGGCGGCGTTGTGCCGGGCCCGCTCCAGCAGCACCGGCAGGGAGCCGATGTTGTGCGTCCCGAAGACCACGTCCACCCAGGGGGCCCGGCGGACGATGTCGCCGCGGTCCTTCTGGGCCAGGCAGCCGCCGACCGCGATCTGCATCCCCGGGTTCCGGTTCTTGACCGGGCGCAGGTGACCGAGGTTGCCGTAGAGGCGGTTGTCCGCGTTCTCCCGGACCGCGCAGGTGTTGAAGACGACCACGTCGGGATGGTCGTCGGTCTCCGGAGCGCGCACGTAGCCCGCCTGCTCCAGCAGACCGGAGATACGTTCGGAGTCGTGCACGTTCATCTGGCAGCCGTACGTACGCACCTGGTAGGTGCGCGGGCTGCCCACGGCTGCGGTAGTCATGACGGTGACAGCGTATCCGGGCCGGACGGACCGGCCGGAACCGAGGAGGACCCAATGTGCCGGAGCATCAAGACCCTGCGGGAACCGTACGTCCCGGCGGTCACCGACGCGGACGTGCACGCCGCGGCGTTGCAGTACGTCCGGAAGATCTCCGGCTTCCGGGCGCCGGCCGCGCACAACGCCGCCGCGTTCGAGGCGGCGGTGACCGCCGTCGCCGACGCCACCCGGACCCTGCTCGACCAGCTCGTGGTCCGGGGCGGCGCCCGTCCCGGACCCTCTCCCGCCGCCGACCGACCGGCGCCGTCCGCCGCCGACCGGGTCGGGGCGGCCTCCGGTCAGGCCGCCGCGAGCGCGGGCACCACCGAGTCGGGGGCCCAGCGCGAGCGGTGACACTGCGACCAGCCCCGGCAGCCCGGATGGTCCAGCGTGCACAACCGCTGGTCGGCCAGTTCCTCGCCGTCGTCGGTCTCCCGCACCTCGAAGTGCACCGGACGGATCGTCCCGTCCGGGGTGACCAGCAGGTGCCGCCCGGCGTCGAGGGTGTCGTCGCGCAGCACGCAGGGGCGGTCCAACAGGCGGGCGAGCGCCGCCACGCTGGTGTGCTCACCGAACCCCTCGGGCACCCCGTAGCAGTCCACGACGGTGGCGAACTCTCCCGGCGCCTGCCACACGTCGCAGATCACCGCGTGCACCGGGAGCCGACCGGGGTCGGCCGCGGCGAGCGGCATCACCACCCGACCGAGCACCTCCGCCAACGCCGGGTAGACCTCCACCGGCCGTACCCGGTCAATTCTCCAGCTCCACAGCTCGGTCATGCCGCCTCCTCGCTGTGCTCGTCCCCAGGGGGCCTCCGGATCGGGCCCTACTGATGATGGTGGAGGTGGTTTGGCCCTAGGCGTGGGCAAGTTACCGGTCTGTGACCATTCCGGGCAAAATTTCCACGTGGCCTTCCTCGGGAGCTGCCCGGAACCCGACATTCCATCGGGTACGGTGCCGCCGTCAGCGCAGCACGATCCGGTGGTCGCCACCCGGCAGGAGTTCGCCGATCACGGTGGCACCGGGCAGCTCACCGGCGACCAGCAGACCGCCGGAGGTCTGGGCGTCGGCCAGCAGCAGCCGGTCGTCCTCGCCGGCCCGGCCGAAGTCCGTCCACGGGGTGACCCACTCCAGGTTGCGGCGGCTGCCGCCACTGACGTGGCCGTCCCGCACCGCCTCCCGCGCCCCCGACAGGTAGGGCACCCGGGCGACGTCCAGCGCCACGGTCAGCCCGCTGGCCCGGGCGAGCTTGCTGGCGTGGCCGAGCAGCCCGAACCCGGTCACGTCGGTGCCGCAGCGCACCCCGGCCGCGACCGCGGCGCGGGCGGCGTCCCGGTTGAGGGTGGTCATCGTCGCCACCGCCTCGGGGAAGCTCTCGCCGGTGGCCTTGTGCCGGGTGTTGAGCACCCCGACACCGAGCGGCTTGGTCAGCGACAGGGGCAGCCCGGCCCGCCCGGCGTCCAGGGTGATCAGCTCCTCGGGACGGACCACCCCGGTCACCGCGAGGCCGTACTTGGGACCGTCGTCGTCGACGCTGTGTCCGCCGGCGAGGTGGCAGCCGGCCGACCGGGCCACGTCCTGCCCACCGCGCAGCACCTCCCGGGCCAACTCCAACGGCAGCACGTTCCGGGGCCAGCAGAGCAGGTTGAGCGCGAGCAGCGGGGTGCCGCCCATGGCGTAGACGTCGGAGAGGGCGTTGGTGGCGGCGATCCGGCCCCAGTCGTACGCGTCGTCGACCACCGGGGTGAAGAAGTCGGCGGTGCTGACCACGCCGGTGTGCGCGTCGAGCCGGACCACCGCCGCGTCGTCCCCGTGGTCCAGGCCGACCAGCAGTTCGGCGGTGCCGCCGGACGGGCCGAGACCGGCCACCATCCGTTCCAGCTCACCGGGCGGGATCTTGCACGCACAGCCACCGCCCCGGGCGTACCGGGTCAACCGGACCGGTTCCATCACTGTCTCGCCTCCACTCGTGCGGACCTGCGCCACCGGCCCGGCACCCGCTCCCGGCACACCTACCGCGCTGGTCGACGGCCTGCCGTGCGGCTCGGGGCCGGGACGCCGGCCGGAATGCTGCCGGATCGCCGACTTCCCGAGACGATAGCTGTCGGTGTTACCGCTCCGTGACCCGCTGAGTTGCGTTCTGCCATACCGGCCCGCCTAGAGTTGCCCCACCGGAGGTCGTCCGACCTCCGTGCCCCGGCGACGACGAGGGACGGTGGACGACGGTGACGACGGGCGAACCGCTCATCGTGCTCGATTCGGTCAACAAGTGGTTCGGTCCGCTGCACGTGCTGAACGACGTCTCGCTCTCGGTCGACCGGGGCGAGGTGGTCGTGGTGATCGGCCCGTCCGGCTCCGGCAAGTCGACGCTGTGCCGCGCGATCAACCGGCTCGAACCGATCACCTCCGGCACGATCACCTTCGACGGTCAGCCACTGGCCGCCGAGGGCAAGGCGCTGGCGAAGCTGCGCAGCGAGGTCGGCATGGTCTTCCAGTCGTTCAACCTCTTCGCGCACAAGTCCATTCTCCAGAACGTCACGCTGGGCCCGATCAAGGTCCGCAAGGAGAAGCCGGCGGTCGTCCGGGAGCGGGCGATGGCGCTGCTCGACCGGGTCGGCATCGCCAACCAGGCGGACAAGTACCCCGCCCAGCTCTCCGGCGGCCAGCAGCAGCGTGCGGCGATCGCCCGCGCCCTGGCCATGCAGCCCAAGGCGATGCTCTTCGACGAGCCCACCAGCGCGCTGGACCCGGAGATGGTCGGTGAGGTGCTCGAGGTGATGACCTCGCTGGCCCGCGACGGCATGACCATGGTCGTGGTCACCCACGAGATGGGCTTCGCGCGGCACGCGGCCAACCGGGTCATCTTCATGGCCGACGGCCAGCTCGTCGAGGACGCCTCCCCGACCGAGTTCTTCGCCAACCCGCGCAGCGAGCGCGCCAAGGACTTCCTCTCCAAGATCCTCACGCACTAGGCGTCCGTCCGGAGCACGCCGTCCCCCGGCAGCTCAGTCGAAGAAGGAGAAGATCATGCGGTTCAAGCGCGTGGCGGCGGCAGCCATGATGGCGTCGCTCGCCCTCTCGGTCGCGGCCTGCGGCAAGGAGGGCACCCCGACGCCGAGCGGCGACGGCAACGCCCCCGGTGGCGGCACCTCCGACACCTGCCAGACCTCGGGTACGACCTTCGCCCCGAAGACCGACGCCGCCGTCGCCGGCAGCCCGACCTTCGACCGGATCAAGAGCGCCGGCAAGGTCGTCGTCGGCGTCAAGTTCGACCAGCCGTTCCTCGGCTACAAGGACGCCCAGGGCACCCGGTGCGGCTTCGACATCGAGGTCGCCCAGTACGTCGCGAGCACCCTCGGCGTCGACCCGGCGAAGATCGAGTACAAGGAGATCGCCTCCGCGAACCGGGAGACCGCGATCAAGGGTGGCGAGGTCGACTACTACGTCGGCACCTACTCGATCACCGACAAGCGCAAGAACGACATCTCGTTCGCCGGCCCGTACTTCGTCGCCGGCCAGGACCTGCTGGTCCGCAAGGACGAGAGCGCGATCACCGGCAAGGACACCCTCAAGGGCAAGAAGGTCTGCTCGGCGACCGGCTCCACCCCGATCCAGAAGGTCCGGGACGAGGGGCTGACCGAGCCGGAGAACATCGTCGAGTTCAAGACCTACTCCGAGTGCGTCTCGCAGCTGCTCGACAAGAAGGTCGACGCGGTCACCACCGACGACGCCATCCTCAAGGGCTACGCCGCGCAGGCGCAGGGCGAGCTGAAGGTCGTCGGCCAGCCGTTCAGCACCGAGAAGTACGGCATCGGCCTGCCCAAGGACGACAAGGCGTTCCGCGACTACGTCAACGACCAGCTGGAGGCCGCGTTCACCGGTGGCACCTGGCAGAAGATCTACGACGGCACGCTGGGCAAGTCCGGCTCCGCGGGCAGCCCGCCCAC
This sequence comes from Micromonospora sp. NPDC023956, assembly GCF_040639195.1. Classification (NCBI taxonomy): domain Bacteria; kingdom Bacillati; phylum Actinomycetota; class Actinomycetes; order Micromonosporales; family Micromonosporaceae; genus Micromonospora; species Micromonospora sp. NPDC023956. Next base: position 295,717 of record NZ_JBEZZN010000008.1, on the reverse strand, counting down.
CCTCGAGCGGTACTGACCTGCGTTCGTGACGCGGTGACGGGCGGGGATCTCCCCGCCCGTCACCCGCGGTGAGGATCGAGAGCGAGAGGCATGGGCGAGTTCTTCCGTGTCCTGACGGACAACAAGGACCTGTTCTTCGACGGCTTCACCAACACCGTCCAGCTGTTCCTGAGAGCCGCCGTGGGCAGCCTGCTCCTCGGCCTGCTGCTCGGCGCGATGCGGGTCTCCCCGGTCCCCACGCTGCGGGCCTTCGGCGCCACGTACGTCAACCTGGTCCGGAACACTCCGTTGACCCTGGTCTTCGCGTTCCTCGTCTTCGCGGTACCGAAGCTCGACGTCAACATCGACTACTTCGCCAGCGCCGTCGTCGCGCTGACCGTCTACACCGCGGCCTTCATCTGTGAGGTGATCCGCTCCGGCGTGAACACCGTCGCCCCCGGCCAGGCCGAGGCGGCGCGGGCGCTGGGCATGACCTTCGGTCAGGTGCTGACCCTGATCGTGATGCCGCAGGCGCTGCGGGCGATGGTGCCGCCGATGATGAGCGTGCTCATCGCGATGCTGAAGAACACCACCATCGCCGCCGGTTTCTCGGTGCTGGAGGCGGGCGCCATCCCGTCGTACATGTCCGAGCGCGGTGAGCCGCAGTTCGCCGTGCTGCTCTGGATCACCATCGGCTTCCTGATCCTGATCCTGCCGCTGGTGGCCCTGCAACGAATCCTCGAGCGCAAGTGGGCGGTAGCGCGATGACGTCGGTGCTCTACGACCTGCCCGGGCCGAAGGCCCGCCGGCGCAACGCGATCCTCGGCATCGTCTCGACCGTCGGCATCGTCGCGCTCCTCGCGTTCGTGGTCTGGCGGTTCAACGAGACCGGCCAGTTCGAGGCCCGCAAGTGGGAGCAGCTCCAGTACGCCTCGGTGCAGCGGGAACTCCTCACCGGCCTCTGGGCCACCCTCAAGGCGGCCGGCATCGCGGCCGTGCTGGCCCTGCTCTTCGGTGCGGTCTTCGCCAGCGCCCGGCTCAGCGACAAGTGGTTCCTGCGCTCCCCGGCGACCTTCGTGGTGGAGCTGTTCCGGGCCATTCCGCTGCTGATCCTGATCTTCTTCGGCTACTACGTGCCGTTGCAGTACGGCTGGCCGATCGACAAGCTCTGGGCGCTGGTCATCGGGCTGACCCTCTACAACGGCTCGGTGCTGGCGGAGATCTTCCGCGCCGGCATCAACGCCGTGCCGTACGGCCAGTCCGAGGGCGCGTACGCGATCGGGATGCGCAAGAACCAGGTGCTGCGGCTGATCCTGCTGCCACAGGCGTTCCGGTCGATGCTGCCGGCGATCGTCAGCCAGCTCGTGGTGCTGCTCAAGGACACCGCACTCGGGTTCATCATCACGTACCCGGAGCTGCTCTTCGTCGGCAAGCAGATCGGCGGGCGACTGTCGTTCGGCCTGCCCTACGTGCCGACGTACCTCGTGGTCGCCGCGATCTACATCAGCATCTGCGGCCTGCTCTCCTTCTTCGCCTGGTGGTTGCAGCGCCGGATGAGCCGGATGCCCCGGACCGCCGGCAAGGTGCTGCCCGCCCAGGACGCCGGAGCGGACTCGGCCCGCGCCGTCTGACGTACGTACCGGAGGGGGCGGACGGCTGTCGCCGTTCGCCCCCTCCGTCGTGTCAGGCCCCACGCCACGGTGACCGGGCTGTCGGCCCCGCCGACCGCCGATCGCCGACGGGAGCCGGCCGTCGGCCGACGGGAGCCGGAACGGGCTCGGAGCCGCTCCGCACCCGCGAATACGTCACACTTCGTGTCGGCAATCTGACATACAGCTACCATTGTCGATGGAACTTCCACCAACATGGACATCAGCATCGAAATCTGTCGATGCACGGTGTGTCGACATCGTTCGCCGGCGTTCCGGAACGTGGACGGACCCGGCGGACGAACGACCAGAACGGGGTGGCGACATGAAACACGTCAGGAAGCTCGGGATGTCGGCGGCGGCATTCGCCATGACCGCCGGGGCCCTGCTGGCCCCCGGCTCGCCGGCCCAGGCCGCGCCGAGCTGCTCGGTGGGCGGGAACATCGGGGTGACCGGCGGATCGGGCTGGGCGACGTGCACCGGCGTGACCAGCGCCCGGGTGCAGGTCCGCTGCGAGGAGAACAGCGGTTCGCAGTACACCGCGTACGGCTCCTGGGTCGGCCCGGGTGTGCAGTCGCGCGCCCGGTGCCACGAGTACGCCTGGGTCGTGACCGTCGGAGCGCAGTACACCTGATGCCACCAGCCCGGCACCGCGCGTCCGGCGCGGGCCGTGGCACCTTCGACGGGTATCGGGTCACGAACGGTCCACACCAGATAGACCACAGAAACGGGGACAGTAATGAATCGCACCAGGAGACTCGGCATCTCGACGGCCGCGGCCTTCACCCTGGCCACCGGTATGGCCCTGCTGGCGCCGGCCACCGCAGCCCAGGCGGCTCCGAGCTGCCAGGTCGGCGCCGGGCAGATCGGCCAGGACGGCGGGTCCGGCTGGGCGAAGTGCACGGGTGTGACCCTCGCCCGGGTGCAGATCTACTGCGAGGACAGCAGCGGGAACCAGACCCTCAGGCAGGGTAGCTGGGCCGGCCCCGGCTCGGTCTCCAGCGCAAGCTGCCTCAGTGGCACGACGCTCGTGGCCGTCACCTACCAGTACCAGCTCTGATCCCGGGTAGGCCGGCGAGCACTCCGGCGACCTGACCGAGCGTCAGCTCACTCCACTGCCGAGGCGCCACTCCGGTTCACCCGGCAGCGGACGGACCCGACGCCAGGACGGGGCAACCGAACCATCGGTTGCCCCGTTCGCGCGTCACCCGCCACCGCGAGCGGGTTCAGCGGGCGATCTCGGTCACCCGGGACTCGCGGACCACGGTCACCCGGATCTGCCCCGGGTAGGTCAACTCTTCCTCGATCTGCTTGGCCACGTCCCGGGCGAGGACCGCCGCGCCGATGTCGTCCACGTCGTCCGGCTTGACCATCACCCGGATCTCCCGACCGGCCTGCATCGCGAAGACCTTCTCCACGCCGAGTTTGCCGGCGGCGATCTCCTCGATCCGCTCCAGCCGCTTGACGTACGCCTCCAGGCTCTCCCGCCGGGCACCCGGCCGGCCGCCGGAACAGGCGTCCGACGCCTGGGTGAGCACCGCCTCGATGGTCTGCGGGGGCACCTCGTTGTGGTGCGCCTCGATGGCGTGGACGACCTCCTCGCTCTCGCCGTACTTGCGGGCCACGTCCGCGCCGATCAGCGCGTGGCTCCCCTCCACCTCGTGCGTGAGCGCCTTGCCGATGTCGTGCAGGAAGGCGCACCGTTTGATGGTCGGCACGTCCAGTCGCAGTTCGGCGGCCATGATCCCGGCGATGTGCGCGGTCTCCACCAGGTGCTTGAGCACGTTCTGCCCGTACGACGTCCGGTAACGCAGCCGGCCGAGGAGGGTGGCCAGTTCCGGGTGGATGTCGGTGATGCCCACCTCGACCAGGGCATCCTCGGCGGCCCGCTGGCAGAGCTCGTCCACCTCCTGCCGGGCCAGGTCGTGCACCTCCTCGATCCGGTGCGGGTGGATCCGCCCGTCCAGCACCAGCTTCTCCAGGGTGAGCCGGCCGACCTCCCGGCGGACCGGGTCGAAGCAGGAGAGCAGCACCGCCTCCGGGGTGTCGTCGATGATCAGGTTGACCCCGGTGACCGACTCGAAGGCGCGGATGTTGCGCCCCTCCCGGCCGATGATCCGCCCCTTCATCTCGTCGCCCGGTAGGTGCAGGACGCTGACCACGCTCTCCGCGGTCTGCTCGCTGGCGACCCGCTGGATCGCGTCCACCACGATGTGCCGGGCCCGCTGGTCGGCGGTGTTGCGGGCGTCCGCCTCGATGTCCCGCACCAGCAGCGCGGCCTCCCGCTTGGCCTGCGTCTCGATCGCGTCGATCAGCTCCGTGCGGGCGGCCTCGACGGTCAGCCCGGCGACCCGTTCCAACTCCCGGCGGCGCTGTTCCTCCGCCTCGACGACGGCCTGCTCCCGCTCGACCAGCGCCGCCTCCCGGGCGGCCAGGGCGACGCTGGCCGCGGTGAGCTGGCGTTCCCGCTCGGCGAGCCGCTCCGCTTCCTCGGTGTGCAGCCGCTCCCGCTCGTCCATCCGGGCCGCTCGCCGCTCGACCTCGGCGGCCTGCTCCCGGGTGGTGGAGGCGAGCACCGCCACCTCCCGCTCGCCGCTGCGTCGGGCCGCCGCCCGCAACTGCTCGGCATCCGCCTCGGCCTGTTTGTGGGCGCGCTCGAGGACGTTGTCCGCCTCCAGGCGGGCCGCCTCCAGCACCCGACGTGCCTCGTCCCGGGCGGCGGTCGCCTCGGCCTTGGCCCCGGCGGCCTCGGCCCGGGCCGCCGCGGCGGCGGACTTCGCCACGTCGGCGGTCGAGTGGGCCTCGTCGGCGGCGGTCCGCAACGCCGCCAGCGACTGTTCCTGACGGTCCTTCTCGGCGGCGAAGGCCGGATCCTCGGGGGCCGGTGCCGCGCCGACCCGACGCAGGGTCCGGGCACCGAGGACGACCGCGCCGACCACCACGAGGGTCAGGACGGCGACCGCCCCGAGGAGGACGATGTCGAAGGCGCTCATGCCGGTACTCCGTGGGGACCACCGCTGATCCTCTGCCGCCCCGTCATGGCCGCCTCCCCTGAACGTCGGCGCCGCAGTGGTCACGTGCCGGTGGGCACGCACCCCTGCGGCTACTAGACGCCCGACCGGAGCGACTGGCCATGGGTAGGTCTCCGTCGGCGGTGACCCCCTTTGGTCATCGCCGACGGCCGGGTGCAGTTGTCTCACCGGCGTCGGACCGACCGGTCCGACGTCGGTGCAAGGGCCGGGCGAGCCGGCCGAAGTGATGCTGTTCCGTTACACGATCTATGTTGTGCGCTTAGCCTGCGCTGGTCGGGCAATGTGAGCCTGTAAGGCGAGGCTAGGTGCCGGGAGGCCTTCCGGTCAAGGACTCATGATCAAAATAGGGGGACAGAGGGCAGTCGGTTCGTCACGCCACGCTCATCCCCGGTCGGACACTGGACGACAAAGCGGGCAACCACCCCGGCCGTCACCCAACAGGTCGACTACCGAACGTACCGAACACATCACTCCATCTGTCCAGCCGTTCTCGACCCCGTCGTCGACCGCCCCGCTCTCCGGCCCGACGACGATCGGCACACCGGTCGGCCGGGGAAGCGGGTGCCCGCCCGGATGCCGTCACGATCATGCGGACGGCAGGTCGAGGTCGGGATCGACGGTGGCGAGGGCGTCCGCGTCGATCTGGTCGGCGAACGCGGCAGCCTCCGCGCTCTGCGCGGCCAGGGCGTCCTTGACCGCCCGGATCGCCACACCCGGCGGGTAGCCCTTGCGGGCGAGCATGCCGACCAGCCGCCGGAAGATCGCGTCCGGCTCACCCCGGGCGGACCGCAGCTTGCGGTCCACCAGGGCACGGGCCGTCTCCGCCTCGGTGGCCTCGTCCAACTCACCGAGCGCCGCACCGGCGACCTCACCGTCCACGCCACGCTGGCGCAGCTCGTTGGCGAGCGCCCGCCGGGCCAGTCCCCGCCCGGTGTGCCGGCTGGACACCCAGGCTCGGGCGAACGCGGCGTCGTCGACGATGCCGACCTCGTCGTACCGGTCGAGCACCTCGGCGGTGACCTCCGGTGAGATGCCCCGACGGTCAAGCACCCTGGCCAGCTCCGCCCGGGTGCGTGGTCGGACCGCGAGCTGCCGGAGGCAGATCTCCCGGGCCACCTCCGCCTCGTTGCGGGGCTCGGTGCGGGGCCCGTCGGACGAGTCGGAACCAGGCGACGGATCGTCCGCCCGGATGCCCTCGTCCGGCACATCGGTGGTGGCGTCCGGCCCGGAGGAACGGCTCCGGCGTCCCCGCCGGGGCCGGGCAGGAATGTCACCCGCCCGGGGAGGGATGGCGTCCCAGCCCCGCCCCGAACGGGCCCCTCGTCCCACCACGCGGCCGATCAGAAGTCGACCGGCGGCAGCTCGGGACCACCGGCCGCGTCGCCCGCCCCGACACCCACGCCGAGCTTCTCCAGGATCTTCTTCTCGATCTCGGCGGCCACGTCCGGATTCTCCCGGAGGAACTCGCGGGCCTTCTCCTTGCCCTGGCCGAGCTGGTCGCCGTCGTAGGTGTACCAGGCGCCGGACTTGCGGATGATCGACTGCTCGACACCGACGTCGATCAGCGAGCCCTCGCGGGAGATGCCCTTGCCGTACATGATGTCGAACTCGGCCTGCTTGAACGGGGCGGCGACCTTGTTCTTCACGACCTTGACCCGGGTGCGGTTACCGACCACGTCGGTGCCGTCCTTCAGGCTCTCGATCCGGCGGACGTCCAGCCGGACCGAGGCGTAGAACTTCAGCGCCCGACCACCCGTGGTGGTCTCGGGCGAGCCGAACATCACGCCGATCTTCTCGCGGAGCTGGTTGATGAAGATCGCCGTGGTGCCGGTGTTGTTGAGCACACCGGTGATCTTCCGCAGCGCCTGGCTCATCAGCCGGGCCTGGAGACCGACGTGGCTGTCGCCCATCTCGCCCTCGATCTCGGCGCGCGGCACCAGGGCGGCCACCGAGTCGATCACGATGATGTCGAGCGCGCCGGAGCGGACCAGCATGTCGACGATCTCAAGGGCCTGCTCACCGGTGTCGGGCTGGGAGACCAGCAGGGCGTCGGTGTCGACGCCGAGGGCCTTCGCGTACTCCGGGTCGAGCGCGTGCTCGGCGTCGACGAAGGCGGCGATGCCGCCGGCCCGCTGCGCGCTGGCGACCGCGTGCAGGGCCACCGTGGTCTTACCGCTGGACTCCGGACCGTAGATCTCGACGACCCGGCCCCGGGGCAGACCACCCACGCCGAGCGCCACGTCGAGCGCGATGGAGCCGGTGGGGATGATCGCGGTCTGGACGACCGGCCGCTCCCCCAGACGGATCACCGAGCCCTTGCCGAACTGCTTGTCGATCTGCGCGAGAGCAAGGTCGAGTGCCTTCTCCCGGTCGGGCGCTGCCGCCATGGTTACCCCTGCCTTCGCCGGCGTCTTTCCTGAGCTTCTCGTCACGCGGACACGCTAGGCGCTGGGTCCGACAAGAACCAGCCGACGGGCCATGGCCTGTGGACGAGCACCCCGCTGTGGACAATAGCCGAACACCTGTACGAGACGACAAGCGACACGCCCACCGACGGAAGGGCAGCTCAGCGTAGTCGCGCGGGCACCCGGTCCGGGTAGGCGGCGCACACCGCGCGCCACACCACGTGGGTCTGCTCACCCGAGGCGAGCGCCTCGTCGATGGTCCGCCCGCCGAGCTGGGCGAGAACCTGGTCCCGGGCGATGCTGCCCGCGTAGCCGGCCCCGAACGCCTCCTCGAGCCGGCTCCAGAAGTCGGTCAGCCGCACCCTGTTCCCCCGTTCCGCACGTCACTCCCCCTCGGGCGCCACCGTCGCCGGCCGCAACGCTAGCGCCACCAACGGCACGACCGCGACCGCCGCGAGCAGGGTCAGGACGGGATAGCCGGCCACCTGGACGACAAACCCGCTGGCCGCACCGGCCGCCGCACCGGCCAGCCCCATGGTCAGGTCCGACAGACCCTGGACGGTGGGGCGCTCGGCCACCGGCACCGACTCGGACAGCAACGTGGAACCGGCGACCATGGTGGCCGACCAGCCCAGCCCGAGCAGGACCAGGCCGACCGAGAGCAGCACCGTGTGGTGCCCGGCGGAGCCGGCCACCGCGCAGGCGGCCAGCAGCAGGGCGGTGCCGGCGAGGATCACCGGCCGGCGACCGAACCGGTCGGTGAGCCAGCCGACCACCGGGGCCAGCGCGTACATCCCGGCGATGTGCAGGCTGAGTACGACGCCCACCACCCGCAGCACGTCGGCGTCGCCGTGCGACTCACCGAGGTGCACCGGGGTCATCGCCATCACCCCGACCATGACCAGGTGGCCCATGGCGACCGCGGCCATGCCCAGCCGGGCGGCCGGCCGCTGCCGCACGACCCGCCAGGCCGACCACATACCGGCGGCGCGAGGTCGGACCGGCACCCGCCCGCCGCCGGGCTCCGGGACCGCCTCGTCCGCCGCGAGCCGGCGGGCGGTGAGCAGCGGGTCGGGACGGAGCAGCGTGAAGATCACCACGGCGGCGCAGGCGAAGGCGACGGCACTGAACGCGAACGGTCCGGCCAGCGTCGGCACGCCCCAGCGGCCGGTGGTGGCGTCGGCGAGATCGGCGAAGTTCGGCGCGGCCACCGCCCCGATCGTGGTGGCCCAGACGATCAGGGAGAGCTGCCGGCCCCGGCGGGCCGGTTCGGCGAGGTCGACGGCGGCGTACCGGGCCTGGAGGTTGGCCGCGCTGCCGCCGCCGAAGAGGAGCATGCCGAGGAAGAGCAGGGGCACCGAGCGGGAGGCCGCGGCGGTCACCACCAGCAGTCCGCCCAGCGCGCCGGTCAGGTACGCCAGGACCAGGCCGGGGCGGCGGCCGTGCCCGGTCATGATTCGGGTGATCGGGACGGCGAGCAGCGCGCCACCGACCACTGCGGCGCTCTGCGCCAGGCCGGCCACGGCCGCGCCCGCGATCCGCTCGGCGAGCAGCGCGCCCACGGAGATGCCGATGGTGACCCCGACGCCGCCGATGATCTGGGTGGCGAAGAGCAGCCGCAGGGTGCGCCGCTGGATCGGGGCGACGTCCGGGCGCAGAGCGACCGGGGCGGTCAGATCGGTGGTCATCCGCGAACTCCTCGGGAGGGGGCGGCCACCATCCTGGCGCACCCGTCGCGGTGGCCGACGCCCGCCGTCCCGCTACAGGCCGAGGCCGCGACCGATGATCTCCTTCATGATCTCGGTGGTGCCGCCGTAGATGGTCTGCACCCGCCCGTCCAGCCAGGCCCTCGCCACCGGGTACTCCAGCATGTAGCCGTACCCGCCGTGCAGTTGCAGGCAGCGGTCGGCGACCCGGTTCTGCAACTCGGTCGTCCACCACTTGGCCTTCGCCGCGTCGACCACGGTCAGCCGGCCGGCGTTGAACTCGGTGACGCAGTGGTTGACGAAGGTCCGCGCGATGGTGACCTCGGTGTCCAGTTCGGCGAGGAGGAACCGGTTGTGCTGGAAGGAGCCGATCGACCGGCCGAACGCCTCCCGGCCCCGGACGTGGTCGAGGGTGATCGCGAGCAGCCGCTCGGCGGCGGCGACCGCGGCGACCGCGATGCCGAGCCGCTCGCGGGGCAGGTTCGCCATCAGGTGGTAGAAGCCGTGGTTCTCGGTGCCGAGCAGGTTCGCCACCGGCACCCGGCAGCCGTCGAAGAAGAGTTCGGCGGTGTCGCTGGCCTTCAGACCCACCTTGGCCAGTCGGCGGCCCCGGTCGAAGCCGGGCGTGCCGCTCTCCACGGCGATCAGGCTGACCCCGTGCGCGCCCTGCCCGGGTGCGGTCTTGGCGACCACGACGACCAGGTCGGCCTGCTCGCCGTTGGTGATGAAGGTCTTCTGCCCGTCGAGCACCCACTGGTCACCGTCGCGGACCGCGGTGGTGCGGATGCCGGCCAGGTCGGAGCCGGCACCCGGCTCGCTCATCGCGATGGCGGTGACGATGTCGCCGGAGCAGAAGCCGGGCAGCCAGCGCCGGCGCTGCTCCTCGGTGGCCAGCTCGCAGAGGTACGGCGCGACGACGTCGTTGTGCAGGCCGAAGCCGAGCCCGGAGCAGCCGGCGGCGACGACCTCCTCGGCCAGCACGGCGTTGAACCGGAAGTCCCGCTGACCCCCACCGCCGTACTCGGGGTCGACGTCGGTGCCGAGCAGCCCGGCGGCGCCCGCCTTCCGCCACACGTCCCGGTCGACGATGCCGTCGGCCTCCCAGCGGTCGTGGTGCGGTACCGCCTCCCGGGCGAGGAACTCCCGGCAGAGGTCCCGGAACTCTTCGTGCACGGGCTCGTAGAGATGCTGCTCCATGGCGGCCAGTGTGGCACCGGCCCGCGGTCCTGCCCAGGGCCGACCGGGGAGGCGTCGACACCGGCCGGCGGCCGGGTCGGGTGCGGGTCGACGGCGGGTGGGCGCGGCGGCGGGGCCGACCGGGGAGGCGTCAGCCGGGCAGCAGGGCCCGGGCGGCGACGGTGAGGTCGGCGACCAGTCCCCGGTAGGCGATCTCCTGGTTGTCGGCGCGCAGCACGGCGGAGGGGTGGATGGTGGCGAGGAGTCGGGCCGGTGGCGCGTCGGCGACCCGGCCGGCGGAGTCGACCGGCACCCGGGTGAAGTCCTCGGGGTGCTGCGCCGAGGCCGGCCAGGGCAGCAGTTCACCGCGCTGGCGGGTGACCCGGAACGCCGGGCCGAGCAGGGCCTTCGCGGCGGTGGCCCCGAGCACCACCACGATCTCCGGACGGAGCCGGGCGAACTCGGCGACCAGCCAGGGCCGGCAGGCGGTGATGTGCACCTGGTCGGGCGTCTGGTGGATGCGTCGTCTGCCGCGTACCTCGAACCGGAAGTGCTTGACCGTGTTGGTGAGGTAGAGCCGGGTGGGGTCGAGACCGGCGTCGTCGACCGCCCGGCGGAGCACCCGACCGGCCGGTCCGACGAACGGGAGGCCCTTCTGGTCCTCCAGGTCGCCCGGCTGCTCGCCGACGAGGACCACCCGGGCGTCCGCACCGCCCCGGCCGAAGACGGTCTGCGAGGCGTCCCGGTAGAGCTCACAGCCCTGGCAGTCGGCTGCGGCGGTCCGCAGTTCGTCGATCGTGTCGGCTCGGGGTGGAATGAACCGCTGGGCACCCGGGGCGGTCTCGGTCTGCTCGGACATGGCGACTGTTCTACCCGCACGCGTCCCGGTCACGCGGTGTTCCCTGGTCGGCCCGGCGCGTCGCTCCCGGTCGGTCAGCCGGTGAACGGATCAGGCGCCGGCCGGTCAGGCGGTGGAACGGTCAGGCGGTGAAACCGGCCGGCCGGGCGGGCCGGAGCGCGTGGGCGACCGCGTCGGCGAGGGCCGGGATCTCCGCGTCGTCGAGAGGGCTGACGGTCAGCCGGACGGCCGGGGGCGCGCCGATCCGGAAGAGCCCGCCGGGGGCGACCGCCCAACCGGCGTCCCGCAGGGCGGTCACCGCGCTGGTCTCGTCGGGCACCGGCACCCAGACGTTGATGCCGCTGCGGCCGTGAGCGGGGAGGCCGTGCCCGGCGAGCGCGGCGAGCAGAGCGACGCGCCGCCGCTGGTAGCTCTCCTCCGCCCGAGCGACCAGGTCGGTGGTCGCCGGGTCCTCCCAGAGCGCCAGCACCAGGCGTTGCAGCAGGGTGGAGACCCAGCCGGGACCGACGCTCATCCGGCCGGCCACCCGGGCCACGGTCGTCTCGTCCCCGGCGAGCAGGGCGAGTCGCAGATCCGGGCCGTAGGGCTTGCTCACCGAGCGGACGAAGGCCCAGGACCGCGTCGCCCCGGCCAGCGTGTGCAGCGGCCGGCGGGCCAGTTCGGCGGCGTGGTCGTCCTCGACGAGCAGGACGTCGGGACGGCCGGCGAGCAGGGCGCGCAGCGCGGCGGCCCGGCCGGCGGAGACGGCGGCGCCGGTCGGGTTCTGCGCCCGGCTGGTGACGATCAGGGCCCGCGCCCCGAGGGCCAGCGCGTCCCGGACCCCGGCCTCGGTCGGGCCGTCGTCGTCGAGGGGCACGGAGACCGGCCGCAGGCCCAACGCGGCGACCAGGTCGAGCAGGTTGGCCCAGCCCGGGTCCTCCACCGCGACCGGGTCGCCGGGGCGCAGGTGGGCGGCGAGCAGGCGCTCGATGCCATCCAGCGCCCCGCTGGTGACGGTGAGCCCGTCGACCGGTACCCCGTCGGCGGCGAGCCGACGGCGGGCGGCCCCGGCCAGCTCGGGCAGGACACCGGCGGTCGCGTAGTCGGCGGGTGGGCCGATCCGGTCGGCGAGCCGGGCCAGATGCGGGCCGAGCGGCGGCAGCAGCCGGAGGTCGGGTTGCCCACGGGAGAGGTCGCGGACGCCGGGGCCCGGGACCGGATACCGGTCGGCGCGGCGGGTGGCGACCGGCGGCCGGGGGCGGACCCGGGTGCCGTGCCGGCCGGCGGTCGCCACCAGGCCGCGTTGGCGCAGCTCCTGATAGGCGCGGGCGACGGTGGCCGGGCTGACCGCGAGGGCGGCGGCCAGGGCGCGGACCGGGGGCAGGGCGCTGTCCGGCGGAAGCGCTCCGCTCCGGACGCCCGTCTCGACGCTCGCCGAGATCTCGGCGGCCGTACCGCCGGTGATCTGATAACGTACTGCCACAGTTCGGAGATTGTACTAGTACGAAGGCGGGATGTCACATGTACACGCCGACCGCCCGGACCATCCCCCACCGCTCACGGGAGCGGATGAGCTACGACCGGGCCGCCGCGCACGCCGTGCTCGACGAGGCGTACCACTGCACGCTCGGCTTCACCGTCGACGGCGAGCCGCGCCTGCTGCCCACCCTCCACGTCCGCCTGGGCGACACCCTCTACCTGCACGGCTCCACCGGCAGCCGGCCCCTGCTGGCCGCCCGGGGCCCGGACGGGCTCCCGGTCTGCGTCGGCGTCACCCTGCTCGACGGGCTGGTCTACGGCCGCTCCCAGTTCCACCACAGCGCCAACTACCGCTCGGTGGTCGCGCACGGCGTCGCACGTACGGTCACCGACCCCGGGGAGAAGTCCGCGGTGCTGACCGCGCTGGTGGAGAAGGTCGGCTCCGGCCGCAGCGCGGAGAGCCGCCCACCGAGCCGACGGGAACTGGCCGAGACGACCGTCCTGGCCCTGCCCCTGCGCGAGGTGTCGGTCCGGGCCCGCACCGGCGGGGTCCGCGACGACCCGGCCGACCTGACCCTGCCGTACTGGGCCGGGGTGGTGCCGCTGCGGCTGACGCCGGGGCTGCCCGAGTCGGACGACGGGGTCACCGCACCGGTCCCGACGTACCTGCGTCCGCCCCGCTCGCCGTGGCGCGAGGCGGCTTCGATGCGCGGCGCGCACGTGGTGCTGGAGGCCCTCGACGTCTCCCATGCCGACGGACTCTTCGAGGCCACCGACGACCCGGAGGTCTGGCGACACCTGGGCGGCCCCCGGCCGACGGGCGTCGCCGACGTACACCGGCTGGTCGCGGAGGCGCTGTCTGCCCACCACCGGGGCGAGCGGGTGCCCTGGGTGCAACGCTGCGCGGTGACCGGGGCGGTGATCGGCACCACCTCGTACTACGAGATCGACCCCGGCCGGGGGACGGTGGCGATCGGCTACACCTTCCTCGGCCGGCCGTGGTGGCGCACCGGGGTCAACACCGAGGCGAAGCTGCTCCTGCTCACCCGGGCGTTCGAGGAGTTGGGGGCTCACCGGGTGGTCTGGCACACCGACGTCCACAACGAGCGTTCCCAACGGGCCATCGAACGGCTCGGCGCCACCCGGGAGGGGGTGCTCCGGATGGACCGGCAGCGCGCCGACGGTTCCTGGCGGGACAGCGTCCAGTATTCGATGATCGTCGACGAGTGGCCGGAAGCACAGCGCCGATTGCGGGAAAAGCTTCGCTCGGGGGCGCCGATGACGTGATGATGGCCGCGTGCTGGGCATCACCGACTTCTGGACGTTTGTGCTGGGTACCGTGGCGATCGTTCTGCTGCCCGGACCCAATTCGCTCTTCGTGCTCTCGGCCGCGGCGCGGCGCGGGGTGGGTGCCGGTTACCGGGCCGCCGCCGGGGTGTTCGTCGGCGACGCCGTGCTCATGGTCCTCTCTGCGGCCGGGGTGGCCTCGCTGCTCACCGCGTACCCACCGCTCTTCCTGGTGATCAAGTACGTCGGGGCGGCGTACCTCGGCTACGTGGGGCTGAGCATGCTGCGCGGTGCCTGGCGGCGGTGGCGTACCCGGCACGATCCGACCGCACCGCGTCTGGTCGACGCCGCGGAGCCGGCGGCGGTCCGCGCGCCGTTCCGGCGCGCCCTGGTGGTGAGCCTGGTCAACCCGAAGGCGATCCTCTTCTTCGTCTCCTTCTTCATCCAGTTCGTCGACCCGACCTACCCCTGGCCGGCGCTCTCCTTCCTGGCACTCGGCCTGGTCGTGCAGGTGACCAGCGTGCTGTACCTGACTGCGTTGATCTTCGCCGGCACCTTCCTGGCCGGCCAGTTCCGGGCCCGCCGCCGGCTGGCCGCCACCGCCACCACCGGGGTCGCGGCGCTCTTCCTCGGCTTCAGCGTCAAGCTCGCCACCGCCACCGCCGGCTGAGGTCGGGGGCCACGGTCCGCGCCCACCGGAAGCACCGGCGGCGGCGCGCGCCCTCGCCGGAGCCACCGGCGGTGTCAGGTGCCGTCGCCGGATCCGCCGCCCGAACTGCCGCTGCCGCTGCCGTCACCGCCGGTGCCGCCACCCAGCCCCTCGGTCGGGTCCACCGGGTGCTCGGGCGGGCGGCTGACGTGGGCCGACCCGGTGATGTGGGCCGACCACTCGGCGTGCGCCGCCGTCTGGGCGTGCCGGTCGATCGCCGCCCGCAGCCAGCCGTCCACCAGGCTGGCCCAGTCCCGCTGACCGGCGTCGACGTGCCACACCTTGAACCGGCTGATGCTCTGGTGGGTCACGCCGGCCAGGGAGAGGCGGCGGTCCATCCAGAGGACCACCTCGAGGGCCGCCGGGTCGGCCACGAAGATCAGTTCCAACTCGGTGACCGGACCGGCGTAGAGCGGACCCACCCAGTAGTTGATCCGCTGGTGCACGGGGAGGGTCTGGGTGACCCCGGGCAGCCGAGCGGCCTGGAGTCCCACCTGGCGCAGGGTGAAGCCGAGGGTGTCGAGGGCGGCCAGCACGTGCTGCTGGGTGGGGAGGGGATGGACGAAGACCGGCACCATCGCGCCCTGGTCCAGCAGGCCGTCCAGCGCGACCTCGGTGCGCAGCCCGGTACGGAGACTGAGCAACGGCACCCCGCCGAAGACGGTCACCGGCGTCTCCCACGGCAACGGCAGCGCGAACGTCACCGACCGTCGCCGACCGGCCGGCAGGACGAACCCGCCGGCCACCGCCGCCTGGTGGAACTGCACCAGACGGCGGGGCTGGTCCGGGTCCTCCGGCTCGGCCGTGCCGACCAGTCCCAGCCGGATGTGCCCGACCGGCACGTCGGTCGGCCCGGCGGTGAGCGTCACCCGCCCCGGCAGACGCAGGCCGGGGCGGGTGCTCGGGTTGGTCACGGAGGTGTGCACGGTCAGCCCGGTTCCGCCGGACGCCGGTGACACCCCCGTGAACCGCACCATGGCCCTACCGCATCCGCCGCCCGCGGGGCACCGGGTCGGTCTCGTCGTCGAACTCGCCGATGACCTCCTCCAGGAGGTCCTCCAGCGCGACGAACCCGATCGGCCGGGTCGGGCCGCCACCGTTGCGCACCAGCGCGAGCTGTGCCTGGACCCCCCGCATCGCGGCCACCGCCTCGGTGACCGACGCCGTGGCGGGCAGGGTGAACGCGTCGGTCATCAGCTCACCGGCGGTCGCCGACCGGCCGGTGGTGGTGACCCGGACGGCCTCCCGTACGTGCACCAGTCCCACCACGTCGCCGGCGGGGTCGACCACCGCGAGACGGGACCGGCCGCTGTCCCGGCAGACCGCCTCGATCCGCTCGGCGGGGTCGTCCCGGCGGACCGTGACGATCTGCCCGAAGGGTTCCATCACGTCGGCCACCTTGGTGCCCTGCAACTCCAGCATGCTGGTGAGCATCTGGTGCTGGTCGGCACCGAGCAGCCCGTGCTCGCGGGACTGTTCCAGCAGCATGCGCAGTTCCTCCGGCCCGTGTACCTGGGCGAGCTGGTCCTGCGGGTTGACCCGGACCAGCCGGAGCATGGCGTTGGCCACCGCGTTGAGCACGGAGAGCACCGGACGGGCCACCCGGGCGAAGGCCCGGAACGGCAACGCCAGCAGCAGTGCCGACCGCTCCGGATCGGTGATCGCCCACGACTTCGGGGCCATCTCGCCGACCACCAGGTGCAGGAAGGTGACCAGGCTCAGCGCGATGACCAACGCGATGACGTGGCTCGCCGTCGTCGGCAGGCCGACCAGGTGCAGCAGCGGACTGAGCAGGTGCTCGATCGCCGGTTCGGCGAGCGCGCCCAGGCCCAGCGTGCAGAGGGTGATGCCGAGCTGCGCACCGGCCAGCATCAGGGACAGCTCGCGGACGCCGTCGAGCGCCGCGCGGGCCGCCCGGCCGCCACCGGCCGCGGCGTGTTCCAGCCGGTACCGCTTGCTGGCCACCAGAGCGAACTCGGCGGCCACGAAGAACGCGTTCAGCGCCAGCAGCACGACCGAGGTGAGCAGCGCGAGTTGGGTGCTCATGCCGCCACCTCACTCGTGCCGATGACCCGCAGCCGGACGGAGTCGGCGACGTGCCGGTCCACCGCGAGCACCTCGACCAGGGCCCGGGGAGCGGGCTCGCCGTCCTCGGCGGGCAGCCCGATCTCCAACAGGTCACCCACCTCGGGGACCCGGCCCAGCTCCCGCATCACCAACCCGGAGACGGTGTCGTACTCGGGCCCCTCGGGCAGCGCGATGCCGGTGCTGTCGGCCACCTCGTCGATCCGCCAGCGGGCCGGCACCACCCAGGACCCGTCGTCCTGCCGGGCGGGCGCCCGCTCCGGTGGGTCGTCCTCGTCCCGGATCGGACCGACCAGTTCCTCGGCGATGTCCTCCAGCGAGATCACGCCCGCGAACCCGCCGTACTCGTCGACCACGCAGGCGAGCTGCCGGTGCCCGACCCGCAGCCGGTCGAGCACCGTCGGCAGCGGCAGCGTCTCCGGCACCAGCAGGGGCGGTACGGCCACCGCGCTCACCGGCGTCGACCCGCGCTCCGCCGGGGGCACGCCGAGCACGTCGGCGATCCCGACCACTCCGACCAGGTCGTCGACGCCCTCGGCACCCCGCACCGGGAACCGGGAGTGGCCGGTGTCGAGCAGCTCGACCACCCGGCTGATCGATTCGTCGGCCCGGACGGTGTGCACGTCGACCCGGGGCACCATGGCCTCCCCGGCGGTCAGCTCCCGGAAGTCCAGCCCCCGGTCGAGCAGGTCGGACATGGCCGCGTCGAGGTGTCCCTCCTCGCGGGACTCGGCGATGATCTGCTCCAGGTCCTTCGGGGTCGCCCCGCTGGGCAGTTCCTCGATCGGCTCGATGCCGACCCGGCGGAGCAGTCGTACCGCGGCCCGGTCGAAGAGTTTGATCAGCGGACCGGCCACGGCGAGGTAGATCAGGGTGGAGCGGCTGAGGGACCGGGCCAACGGCTCGGGCCGGGCGATGGCGAGGTTCTTCGGTGCCAACTCACCGAGGACCATCTGCACGACGGTCGCGATGGTCAGGGCCAGGGCCACCGACAGGGGAAGGCTGACCGCGGTGGAGATGCCGGCCAGTCCGAGCAGCTCGGCCAGTCCGGCACCGAGGAAGGGCTCCGCGACGTACCCGACGAGCAGGGCGGTGACGGTGATGCCGAGCTGGGCGCCGGAGAGCATGAAGGAGAGCCGGCTGGTGACCTGGAGGGCACGGGCGGCGGCGGGGTCGCCGTCGTCGGCCATCTGCCGCAGTTTGCCGCGGTCGACGGCGACGTAGCCGAACTCCTGGGCCACGAAGTAGCCGGTGGCGGCGGTAAGAAGGATGATCAGGGTGAGTCCGACGACGATCAACACGGGAGGCTCAGGGCTCCCGACATCGCCGACAGGGGAAGCCGGGTCGTACCCGGCCGGCTACTGCTGCCCTCCGGGGCAGAAGAGTCGATCATGCGGGTCATTTTATCGGCCCCGGCTGTGCGCCGCCCGGAGGTCGGAGGAAGCGATCTCACTCGTCGGCGAGCTCGTCGACGTCCAGAAGGTCCCGGTCGAAACGGCCGGACCGGTAGACGGCCCGGCCGATCATCTGCGCGGTGACCGGCGCGGTGGCCACCTGGAAGAGTCCGACCAGCAGGATCATGCCCAGGTGGGTCGGGCTGCGCAGGCGTAGCGCGAGGCCCAGCAGGATCAGCAGCACCCCCAGCACCTGCGGCTTGGTGACCGTGTGCATCCGGTCGAGGGCGTTCGGCAGGCGCAGCACCCCGATCCCGGCGGCCACGCTGAGCAGCGCACCGGCGAGCAGGCAGGCGGAGGCGAGCAGGTCGGCCAGCCCGGCGACGTTCACGATTCCTCCCCGACGGCGAACCGGACCAGCGCCACCGAGCCGAGGAACCCCAGCAGTGAGAGCACCACCAGCACCGGCAGGGTCGTGGTCTGCCGGTGCACCGCCGCCTCGGTGCCCACCGCGGCGATCATGGTGGCCAGCAGCAGTTCCGTGGCGGCCAGCCGGTCGAGCAGGGACGGGCCCCGCACGATCCGGACCAGCGCGAACAGCGCGGTGGCGGAGAGCAGGACGGTGAGAACGACGATCACGGCCAGGTTCATGGTGCGGTTCCCTTCTCGACGGGGGTGGTCTCCAGCAGCCGGACCTCCGCGGGAGAGCCGACGGCACGGACGATGCGCCGCTCGACGTCTCCGATCCGTCGTCGGGCGAGGGACAGGTCCTGCGGTCCGCGGACGTCGAAGACATGGACGTAGAGCAGGCCGGCGTCCCGGTCGACATCGATGATCAGGCTCCCCGGCACCAGGGAGATCACCTCGGCGGTGAGGGCCAGGTTCAGGTCGGTCCGCACCCGCAACGGGACCGCGATGATCGCGCTGCGCGGCCGGTACCACGGGCGGACGGCGACCCAGGCGACGTGGATACTCGCGCCGACCAGTTGCCCGGCGAACCGCACCGCGAAGCGCAGCAGCGGGCCGGGGCGGAGCCGGCTGTCCAGGGTGACCGGGGGCAGCGGGAAGAACACCAGCACCACCACCGCGGCAGCCACCCCACCGAGGAGGTTGCCGACGGTGAACCGTCCCCAGAGCAGGTTCCAGATCAACACCATCCACCCGGCGGCGATCAGCCGTTCCCGCCAGCGCGCGGCGCGGGCACGACCGGGGGCCGTCCCGGGGACCAACCGCCGACGGGGGCCGGACGCGGGCGTCGACGGGTCCGGGTTCACGGGGCGCCCTCGGGCAGGACGGCCCGGAC
Organism: Micromonospora sp. NPDC023956; assembly: GCF_040639195.1. Lineage (NCBI taxonomy): Bacteria > Bacillati > Actinomycetota > Actinomycetes > Micromonosporales > Micromonosporaceae > Micromonospora > Micromonospora sp. NPDC023956. The sequence goes on along the minus strand of NZ_JBEZZN010000008.1, from coordinate 276,675 downwards.
GTAGGGGGTACGCCGGGTGAGATCCTCCGCCGCGTTCCCGGTCACCGCGAAGAGCGGCCCGGCGGCCAGGCTGAACGCCACGCCGAGCGCCACCAGGGCCACCGTCGTGCCGACCATCAGGCGGGGCAGGGGGGCGGTCTCGCCGGTGGGCCGGGGTGACCGCCAGAACGCGATGTTCCACACCCGGGAGGCGGCGTAGAGCGTGCACAGGCTGGTCACCGCCCCGGCGGCCACCAGAGTCCAGGGCAGTGCCCCGCCGACCGCCGCGCCGGCCTGGAAGAGGCCGAGCTTGCCGAGGAAACCCGGGAACGGAGGGATACCGGCGAGGTTCATGGCCGGGACGAAGAACAGCACGGCGACCAGCGGGCTGACCCGGGCCAGCCCGCCGAGACGGCGCAGGTCGGTGCTGCCGGCGCGCACTTCGATCAGGCCGGCCACGAGGAAGAGCGTGGTCTGGACGGTGATGTGGTGCATCACGTAGTAGATCGCGCCGGTCAGTCCGGCCACCGTGCTCAAGCCGATCCCGAAGATCATGAAGCCGATGTGGCTGACCAGGGTGAAGGAGAGCAGCCGTTTCAGGTCCGACTGGGCCACCGCGCCCAGGATGCCGACCAGCATGGTCAGCCCGGCCACCACCATCAGCAGTGCGTCGGCCTGCCCGCCCGGGAAGAGCAGCGTCTCGGTCCGGATGATCGCGTACACGCCGACCTTGGTGAGCAGGCCGGCGAAGACCGCGGTGACCGGGGCGGGTGCGGTCGGGTAGCTGTCCGGCAACCAGGCCGACAGGGGGAAGACGGCGGCCTTGATGCCGAAGGCCAGCAGCAGCATCAGTTGCAGTGCCAGCCGCAGGTCCGCCGGCAGGGTGTCGAGCCGGCCGGCGAGCTGCGCCAGGTTCACCGTGCCGGTCGCCGCGTAGACCAGCCCCACCGCGCTCAGGAAGATCATCGACGCGAGGATGCTGACCACCACGTACGTCGAACCGGTGCGGATCCGGACGTCCGTGCCGCCCAGGGTGATCAGCACGTAGCTCGCGGTCAGCAGCATCTCGAACCCGACGAAGAGATTGAACAGGTCGCCGGCGAGGAACGCGTTGGTGACACCGGCGGTCAGCACCAGGTAGGTGGGGTGGAAGATGCTGACCGGGGTGCCCTCGCCGAGGTCGGACTGCCCCTGGCCGATGGAGTACAGCAGCACGCAGAGCGTCACCGCCGTCGAGATGGTCAACATCAGCGCGGCGAGCTGGTCGGCGACCAGCACGATCCCGCCCGGTGGCGCCCAACCACCGATCCGGACCACCAGCGGCCCCTCGGCGTACACGTCGACCAGCAGCACCGCCGAGACGGCGAGGGTGGCGGTCAGGACGCACACGCTGACCGCCCGCTGCGCCCGCGCCCACGGCAGCACCAGGGTCAGCGCCGCGCCCAGCAGCGGCATCAGCACCGGCAGGGGGACCAGGGCGGTCATCGGCGAAGCCCAGGATCGCCCGGCGCGCCGCCGTCGGTGTCGGTGTCGGTGTCGGTGTCGGTGTCGGTGTCGGTGTCGGTGTCGGTGTCGGTGTCGGTGTCGGTGTCGGTGGGAGTGTCGCCGTCCGCGCGGCGGGGGTCGACCGCGCCGCGCCCGGCCGGGTGCGACGGTTCGGGCGCGTCCGGTGAGTGGTCCCCCCGCTCGGGGCCGTCCCCCGGGCCCTCTCCGCCCTGGTCCGCCACCGGCGGGGCGCCGCGGTCGGCGAGCCCTACGAGCTGCCGGTCCTCCGGGTCGTCCCGGACCTCGTCGTGCGCGGTGAGCAACCAGCTCCGGTACGCCACGGCCAGCAGGAACGCGGACAGCCCCAGGGTGATCACGATGGCGGTGAGGATCATGGCCTGGGGCAGCGGGTCGCTCATCTGGTCCGCCGGGGTGGTGTCGGCCAGCGGCGCCTCGCCGGCCGGGCTGCTGAGCAGGATGAGCACGTTGATCCCGTTGCTGAGGAGGATCACGCCGAGCAGGATCCGGGTGAGGTTGCGCTCCAGCAACAGGGTGACACCGGTCGCGGCGAACACCCCGACGACGAGCGCCAGCACCAGTGTGGGTCCGTCCGAGTCGGTCACCCCTGCCCTCCCCGCCGGTCGGCCGCCAGCCCCCGCGCCGACTGACCCGCGTTCTGGATCTGGCGGTCCACCTCGGCGCCGAGGGTGCGCAGGGCGTCCAGTGCCAGGCCGATGACGACGAGGTACACACCGATGTCGAAGACGAGCGAGGTGATCAGGTAGAAGTCGCCGATCACGGGCAGGCTCAGGTCGACCCGGACGCTCTCCAGCAGATTTCCCGTGGTCAGCAGGGCGACCGCCCCGCTGCCCACTGCGGTCCCCAGCCCCACGCCGAGCACCGAACCGGCTCCCACCGGGGCGGCGTCCTCCAGCTCGTACCGGCCGCCGGCCAAGTAGCGCAGGGTCAGCGCCAGCGCCGCCACCAGGCCGCCGACGAAGCCGCCCCCGGGCGCGTTGTGGCCGGAGAAGAGGAGGAAGAGGGAGAAGAGCACCACGCTGTGGAAGATCAGCCGGGTGACCACCTCGAAGACCAGCGAGCGGCGGCGTTCGTGCAGCGTCGGCCCGCCCCGGAGCCAGACCCGTTGACCGGGCTCGGGGCGGACGGTGGACGGGCCCCGGCGACGCGGGCGGGGGTCGGTGCGGGACCGTTCGAAGATCAGACTGGCCACACCGGTCGCCGCCACCACGAGTACGGAGATCTCGCCGACGGTGTCCCAGGCGCGGATGTCGACCAGGATCACGTTGACCACGTTGTTGCCGTACGCCTCCTCGACGGCGAGCCGGGGGAAGTCCACCGAGACCGGCGGCAGGCGCCGGCTACCGGAGGCCGCGACGGCCAGGCCGGCGAGGACCGCGCCGACGGCCACCCCGATCCCCCGGCGGACCCACCGGCCGCGCCGTCGCGGGCGGACCGAGAAGCGGGGCGGCAGCCGGCGCAACGCCAGCACGAAGAAGGTGATCGTCGCGGTCTCGACGAGGATCTGGGTCAGCGCCAGGTCGGGGGCGCCGTGCACCACGAAGATCATCGCGGTGCCGTACCCGGTCACGCCGACCAGCAGCATGGCGGTCAGCCGGGTCCGGGCGGCCACGGCGAGCACTGCCGCCACCGTGATGATCAGGCCGACCAGCGGTTGCATCGGGCTGTCCCAGAGCCGGGTGGGAATCGGCCAGGGCCGGACCAGCAGCATCGCCCCGCCCGGGAGCACCACCAGCACGACGAGGATGGTGCCGAGATACTGCGGCAGTGAGCCGCGCTGGATCCGGCCGGTCAGCATGATCGCGAACCGGTCGAAGACGTGGGTGATCCTCTCGTAGGGCTCCGGATCGAGGACCGGGAACCGAACCCGGGCCAGCACCGGGGCGAGCGGGGCGCGCAGCAGGAAGAGCAGCCCGCCCGCGGCCAGCACCGACAGGGACAACCACAGCGCGGGCTGCGGTCCGGACCAGAGCGCCAGCGGGTGATCACCCCCGGGGAACGCCTCGGCGTACGGGACGAGCAGGGCATCGACCGGGTCGGCGAGCGGCCCGAGGAGGAGCCCGGTCAGGGCCAGCAGTGCCGGGGGGAGCACGAGCGCGCCGGCCGGCCGCGTGACGGGCACCGGGTCGACGCCGGGCTTGTCCCCGAACGCCCCCCACAGGAACCGGGCGCTGTAGGCCACGGTGAGGGCCGAACCGGCCAGCACGACGCCGAGGGCGAGTGGGTCGTGGAGGAACGCGTACAGCACGGCTTCCTTGGCGACGAAACCGACCAGTGGCGGGGCCCCGGCCATCGACGCGGCGGCCAGGAGCGCGACCGCCCAGAGCACCGGCAGTCGACGTCGCAGCCCGGTCAGCTCACGCAGGTCCCGGGTCCCGGCGACGTGATCGACGACGCCGACGACCAGGAACAGCGTCGCCTTGAACAGGGCATGCGCCAGGAGCAGCGCGAGCGCGGCCCGCGCCGCCTCCCGGGTGCCCGCTCCGGTCACCGCCATCAGCAGCCCGAGCTGGCTCAACGTCCCGTACGCCAGCAGCAGCTTCAGGTCGGTCTGGCGCAGCGCCGCCCAGCCGCCGACGACCAGGGTCGCGAGCCCGGCCACGGCGGTGACCGGCCGCCAGGGCGGGGTCTGGGCCAGCACCGGGGCGAGCAGGCCGACGAGGTAGACGCCGGCCTTCACCATGGCCGCCGCGTGCAGGTAGGCGCTGACCGGGGTGGGCGCGGCCATCGCCGCCGGCAGCCAGGCGGTGAACGGCAGGACAGCCGACTTCGTCAACGCCCCGGCCAGGACGAGCAGGACCGCGACGGTCAGGTACCCGCCGCCGGGCGGTGCGGCGACGATCTCCGACCAGCGGTACGTGCCGGCCCGCTGCCCGATCATGACGAACCCGACGAGCATCGCCAGCCCGCCCAGCGTGGTCACGGTCAGCGCCTGGGCGGCGGCCCAGCGGCTCGCCCGCCGCTCCGGATCGTGCCCGATCAGCAGGTACGAGAAGACCGTGGTGAGTTCCCAGCAGACATAGAGCAGGAGCAGGTTGTCGGCGAGGACGACACCGAGCATCGCCCCGGCGAAGGCGACGAGGACGCCGACGAAACGGCCGAGGCCCGGTTCGTCCGGGGCGAGGTAGCCGGCGCAGTACACCAGCACCAGCGCGCCGATCCCGCCGACCAGCAGGGTCATCAGCCAGGACAGGGTGGTCACCCGCAACGCCAGGTCGAGGTGGAGTTGACGGATCCAGGGATAGTTCTCGGTCAGCGCGCCGCCGTCGCGGACCGTCGGCGTCCGCGCGAGCGCCCAGGCGAAGGCGGCGGCGGGGGCCAGCGCCAGGGGGTAACAGGCCCGGAGCCCCCACCAGCGCACCAGCAGCGGCGCGAGCAGGGCCGCCACGAGGTGGAGGATCAGCAGTACGAGCACGCGTCCTCCCGGTAGGTGGCAGCACCCGGTGGGGCGCTCTCCGGCTACCAGGGATCACACGTCAGGAGGTGGGCCGTCTGTGGGGTTTTGCGAAAAACACCCGGTTTTCTACCCGGTCGGTGGCCAACCCCCGAACCGGTCGACGGGACGACCGCCGGCCGGGACGGGCGACTCGCGCAGCGCGCGGTCGCGGCGCGACTCCACCAGCAGGTCCGGGCGACCGAGCTGGACGGCCACCTTGTTGACCAGACGCTGCGCCGCAGCGAGGGACCGCACGGCGAGCAACTGACCCCGGCTCTCCCGCCGCAGGACGAAGTAGTGCACGGCGGCCCGCACCTGCGCCCGGTCGGCGGCGCTGGCCTGCGCGGTCTGCACGACCAGCTCCCGCAGGCACCGGGCGAGTCGCTCGGCCAGCTCCAGCTCGGCGCCGTGCAGGCCGGCCCGAACGGTGGTGAGATGACTGTCGACCTTGCGGATGAGCACGTCGGTGCCGGCCTCCGAGCCTCGCTCCACGGCCATCCGGCCCCCTCCCGACCCGGCGATGCGGGAAAAGTTACTGTATGTTTCCGGTCACTAGCAAGCAGTTAAGTAAGACTTAACGCGCAACCAGCCCATCTTGCCCCGTACGCGCCCAGCCGGACACCGTCCCCCGCCCGGGGCGCGCGGTGGACGTGGGGTTGTCGCACCCGCGCGGCAGGATGGGGACGTGACGGAGATGCTGGCGGGGTTCGGGGCACCGACCCGGGAGTGGTTCAGCGCCGCCTTCGCCGCGCCCACTCCCGCGCAGGCGGGTGCCTGGCGGTCGGTCGCCGCCGGCCGGCACGCGCTGGTCGTCGCCCCCACCGGCTCCGGCAAGACGCTCGCCGCGTTCCTGTGGTCCCTGGACCGGCTGGCCCGGGAGCCGGTCCCGGACGACCGGCGACGACGCTGCCGGGTGCTCTACGTCAGCCCGCTCAAGGCGCTGGCGGTGGACGTCGAACGAAACCTGCGCACCCCGCTGGCCGGAATCCGGCAGGCGGCCACCCGGCTCGGCGTCACGCCCCCCGACGTCACCGTCGGCATGCGTACCGGTGACACCCCGACCGACGAGCGCCGGGCCTTCACGCGCACCCCGCCGGACATCCTCATCACCACCCCGGAGTCGCTGTTCCTGCTGCTCACCTCGGCCGCCCGGGAGTCCCTGCGCGGGGTCGAGACGGTGATCGTCGACGAGGTGCACGCGGTGGCCGGCACGAAGCGCGGCGCCCACCTGGCGCTCTCCCTGGAACGTCTCGACGAACTCCTGCCCCGTCCGGCGCAGCGGATCGGCCTGTCCGCCACGGTCCGCCCGATCGACGCCTGCGCCCGGTTCCTGGGCGGCTCCCGACCGGTCGACGTGGTGCAGCCACCGGCCGCCAAGACCATCGAGCTCAGCGTCCAGGTGCCGGTGGCGGACATGGCCCGGCTCGACGAGGTCGAACCGACCGGGGACGACCTCGGCGGGCCCGGTCCCCGCCGGGCCTCGATCTGGCCGGCGGTGGAGGAGCGGGTCCTCGCCCTGGTCCGGGCACACCGTTCGACGATCGTCTTCACCAACTCGCGGCGCAGCGCCGAACGGCTCTGCGCCCGGCTCAACGAACTGGCCGCCGAGCCCTCGTCGGCCGGCGATCGGGCAGCCGACGGACCGGCAGTCGACGGACCGGCAGTCGACGCCGCGTCCGACCGGAGCGTCCCGCCCTCCCGACGGCTGCCGGCCGAGATCGTCGCCCAGTCCGGCACCGCCGAGGGGGTCGCGCCGGTGATCGCCCGCGCCCACCACGGCAGCGTCTCCCGGGAGGAGCGCAAGCACATCGAGGAGGCGCTCAAGTCCGGGCAGCTGCCCTGCGTGGTCGCCACCTCCAGCCTCGAACTCGGCATCGACATGGGCGCGGTCGACCTCGTCGTGCAGATCGAGGCGCCGCCGAGCGTGGCCGCCGGTCTGCAACGGGTCGGGCGGGCGGGGCACCAGGTCGGCGCCGTCTCCCGGGGCGTGGTGTTCCCCAAGCACCGGGGCGACCTGCTCTCCTGCGCGGTGGTGGCGGACCGGATGGCCGCCGGGGCGATCGAGGAGCTGCACCATCCGCGTAACCCGCTCGACGTGCTCGCCCAGCAGGTCGTCGCGATGGTCGCGATGGAGCCGTGGCCGATCGGCGACCTGGCCGCCGTCATCCGCCGGGCCGCGCCCTTCGCCGAGCTGCCCGACTCGGCCCTGCACGCGGTGCTGGACATGCTCTCCGGCCGTTATCCGTCCACCGCCTTCGCCGAGCTGCGCCCCCGGCTGGTCTGGGACCGCGCCGCCGACGTGCTGACCGGCCGACCGGGCGCGCAGCGGCTCGCGGTGACCAGCGGCGGGACCATCCCCGACCGGGGGCTGTTCGGCGTCTTCCTGGCCGGGGCGGAACGCGCCGCCCGGGTCGGCGAGCTGGACGAGGAGATGGTCTACGAGTCCCGGGTCGGTGACGTCTTCCTGCTCGGTTCCTCGTCCTGGCGGATCGAGGAGATCACCCCCGACCGGGTGCTGGTCTCCCCCGCACCCGGGCAGGCCGCCCGGATGCCGTTCTGGAAGGGCGACCAGGCGGGCCGCCCGGTCGAGTTGGGCCGGGCGATCGGCGCCCGGGTGCGGGCCCTGCTGCGGCAGGACGACGAGGCCGCGGTGGCCGCGCTGCGGGCCGGTGGACTGGACGACTGGGCCGCCGGCAACCTGATGGCGTACCTCCGCGAGCAGCGGGCCGCCACCCGGTCCCTGCCGGACGACCGGACGGTGGTGGTCGAGCGCTTCCGCGACGAGCTGGGCGACTGGCGGCTGGCCGTGCACAGCGTGCTCGGCGCCCGGGTCAACGGGCCGTGGGCGCTGGCCATCGGCCGCCGGCTGGCCGAGCGGTACGGCGTGGACGCCCAGGTGATGCCCTCCGACGACGGCATCGTGGTCCGCCTGCCGGACACCGCCGAATCGCCCCCCGGTGCCGACGTGGTGGCCTTCGACCCGGACGAGATCACCCAGCTCGTCGAGGAGTCGGTCGGCACGTCGGCGCTGTTCGCCGCCCGGTTCCGCGAGTGCGCGGCCCGGTCCCTGCTGCTGCCCCGCCGGGACCCGCGCCGCCGCCAGCCGCTCTGGCAGCAGCGGCAGCGGGCCGCGCAACTGCTCGACGTCGCCCGGGAGTACGCCGACTTCCCGGTCACCCTGGAGGCGGCCCGGGAGTGCCTCCAGGACGTCTTCGACCTGCCCGCGCTGACCACGCTGATGCGGGAGCTGACCACCCGCCGGGTCCGCCTGGTCGAGGTGGAGACGTCCCAGCCGTCACCGTTCGCCCGCTCGCTGCTGTTCGGGTACGTCGGCGCGTTCCTCTACGAGGGGGACGCCCCGCTGGCCGAGCGGCGGGCCGCTGCCCTGGCCCTGGACTCCGGCCTCCTCGGCGAGCTGCTCGGCCGGGTGGACCTGCGCGAGCTGCTCGACCCGACGGTGCTCGCCGAGACGGACCGGCAGCTGCGCTGGCTGACCGAACAGCGCCGGCCCCGGGACGCCGAGGACGTGGTCGAACTGCTCCGGGTCCTCGGCGACCTGACCGACGCGGAGCTGGCCGAGCGGGGCGTACCGGCGGACTGGTTGACCGGGCTCGCCACCGCCCGTCGGGTGCTGCGACTGCGCATCGCCGGCCAGGAGCGCTGGGTCGGTGTCGAGGACGCCGCCCGGCTGCGGGACGCGCTCGGCGTGGCACTGCCGGTCGGGGTGCCGGAGGCGTACCTCTCCCCGGTCGCCGACCCGCTCGGCGACCTGATCGCCCGGTACGCCCGGACCCACGGGCCGTTCCCGGCGGCGACCTGCGCGGCCCGCCTCGGACTCGGGGTCGCCGTGGTGGAGCAGGCGTTGCGCCGGCTCGCCGCGACCGGCCGGGTGGTCTCCGGCGAGTTCCTACCGGAGAGCGCCGGCACCCAGTGGTGCGACGCGGAGGTGCTGCGTCTGCTGCGCCGCCGTTCCCTGGCCGCGCTCCGCCGGGAGATCGAACCGGTGCCGCCCCGGGCCCTCGCCACCTTCCTGCCGCGCTGGCAGCAGGTCGGCGCGACCGCGCGCGGGGTGGAGGCGCTCGCCGCCGCGCTCGAACAGCTTCAGGGCGTGGCGGTGCCGGCGTCCGCCCTGGAACGGCTGGTCCTGCCGGCCCGGGTGGCCGACTACTCGCCCGCCTTCCTCGACGAGCTCTGCGCCAGCGGCGAGCTGGTCTGGGCCGGTTCGGGGGCGATCTCCGGCGGGGACGGCTGGGTCACCCTGGCGTACGCCGACGCCGCGCCCCTGCTGCTCCCCCCGGCCGACGAGGCGCTGACCTTCACCCCGGCGCACCAGGCGGTGCTGGACGCACTGGCCGACGGGCAGGCGCTCTTCTTCCGTTCGCTCTCCGACCGGGTGGGTGCCACCGACGACGCGGCGCTCACCGCCGTGCTGTGGGATCTGGTCTGGGCCGGTCACCTCACCAACGACACGCTCGCCCCGCTGCGCGCGCTGCTCGGCGGGGGCGGGGCGCACCGGGCCCGACCCACCGCCCCGCGCACCCGCTACCGCCGTCCCGGCCGGGTGGCGCTGCCCGCCCGGAGCGGTCCCCCGACGGTGGCCGGGCGCTGGTCCCGGCTGCCCGACCGGGACACCGACCCGACCCGGCGGGCCGCCGCCCTGGCCGACCTGCTGCTGGAACGGCACGGGGTGCTCACCCGGGGCGCGGTCGTCGCGGAGCAGGTGACCGGCGGGTTCGCCGCGGTCTATCCGGTGCTGTCGGCGTTGGAGGAACGCGGGACAGCCCGGCGGGGGTACTTCGTGGAGGGGCTGGGGGCGGCGCAGTTCGCGGTACCCGGCGCGGTGGACCGCCTGCGTGCCCTCGCCGACACCGCCGACGCCACCCGGCCGCGCGGTGCGGTGCCGGTGGTGCTGGCGGCGACCGACCCCGCCAACCCGTACGGGGCGGCGCTGCCCTGGCCCGAACGGGTGGTCGACTCCGGCGACGGCTCCGCCCCCGCGACCGGTCACCGGGCCGGCCGCAAGGCCGGTGCCCTGGTCGTGCTGGTCGACGGGGAGCTGGTCCTCTACGTCGAGCGCGGCGGGCGGACGATCCTGTCGTTCAGCGCCGAGGCCGAGGCCCTCACCGGAGCGGCCAAGGCCCTGGCCGACGCGGTGCACTCCGGCGCGCTCGGCGCGATCTCGGTGGAGCGGGCCGACGGGGAAGCGGTGCACGCCTCACCCCTGTGCGACGCGCTCACCGCCGCCGGCTTCCGGACCACCCCGCGCGGCCTGCGCCTGCGCGGTTGACACCGGGCCCGCCGGACCCGAGCCGGCGGCTCAGCCCAGGGCGGCGAGCGCCGCGTTGTAGCGTTTCCGCTGCTCGGCGCTGGTGGTGGTGCCCAGGTAACCGAGCACCACGGTGCCCTTGCGGTAGGCGTCGGCGCCCCACATGTCGGCCCGGTTCACCGCGTTCGCCTCGTCCGGGAAGACGTACACCGAGACGGCGTCGGTGACGAGCAGCTCGGCGCAGCCCAACCCGGCACCGTCCGGTCCGCAGTCGACCGAGCGGTCACGGACGCCGGAGACGGGCAGTTTCGCGGCCCGGAACGCGTCCACCACCTGTCGGGCGCCGGGCGCGCCGGCCGAGCGGGTCGGCATGACGAACGGCGGGGTGCTGGACCGACCGGGCTCGCCGGGGGCGACCGGCGGCGGGGTCGGTCGACCGGACCGGGGCGGACCGCTCGGGGTCGCTCCGGCGTTCGGGGCCGCCGACGGGGCCGTCGCCGACGGGGTGCCCTCCGCCGGGGTGGCCCACACGGGCGCGTCCGCCGAGGCGGCGCTGTCGGGCCGGTCGTCGGTGTCGTCACCACAGCCGGTGAGGGCGGTGGCGAGCACGAGCAGGGCGGTGACGGTCAGGGTACGGGGTCCGGGGCTCACCCCTCGTAGTCTGCCGAACCGTTCCCGGCGGTGCGAGGGCCGGTCGGTCGACACCCGGCCACCAACGGCCCCGGCCGCCGCCCCGCACCCCCCGGCCGGCGGGGCTGCCGCCACGACGACGGGCCGGACCGGGGCGCCGCGGGTCGGACGGAAGGATCTAGGGTGGAGCCATGGGCTTCGGGTGGGTGTCGTTGACCACGGACTACGGGCTCTCCGACGGGTTCGTGGCTGCCTGCCACGGTGTGCTCGCCCGCCTGGCGCCGCAGGTCCGTGTGATCGACGTGACCCACCTGGTGCCGCCGGCCGACGTCCGGCACGGGGCGGCGGTGCTCGCCCAGACCGTGCCGTACCTGCCGGCGGCCGTGCACGTCGCGGTGGTCGATCCCGGGGTCGGCACCAGTCGACGCGGCGTCGCCCTCGAGGCGCCCGGCGGGCTGCTGGTCGGGCCGGACAACGGGCTGCTGGTGCCGGCCGCCGAGGCGCTGGGCGGCGTCCGCGCGGCGGTCGAGCTGACCAACCCGGACTGGCTGGCCCCGGGGGTGTCCCGCACCTTCCACGGCCGGGACGTCTTCGCTCCGGTCGCCGCCCGGCTGGCCGAGGGGGCGGCCCTGGCCGGGGCGGGCCCGCAGATCGACCCGGCCGACCTGGTCCGGCTGCCGGAGCCGGTGCTGGAGGTGACCACGGCGGGATTCACCGCCGAGGTGCTCACCGTCGACCACTTCGGCAACGTCCAGCTCACCGCACCCCCGTCGGTGCTGGCCGGCCGGCCGGGGACGCTGCGGGTGGGTGGACACGAGGCGGTGCACGGACGGACCTTCGGCGACGCGGCCCCGGGCCAGCTGGTGATCTACGTCGATTCGGCCGACCGGGTCGCGGTGGCGGTGAACGGGGGTCGGGCGGCGGACCGGCTGGGGGTACGCCCCGGCGATCCGGTGCTGGTCCGCCATCCGGACTGAGCCGGTCCCCGCCTGCGCCGGTACCACCCACTGTGGAATGCTCGGAGGGTGGGCGAGCAGTGGGTTCCAGCGACCTGTCCCTGCTGCGGGTTCCGGACCGGTGGCGGCACCTGTCCGGTCTGCTTCTGGACAGACGACGGTCAGGGCGACGCGGACGCCGAGACGGTCCGGGGCGGCCCCAACGGCGACCTGAGCCTGTCCCACGCCCGACTCAACTTCGCCATCTACGGCGCCAGCCACCCCCGGTACCAGGAGACGGTCCGCCCGCCCCGGCCGGACGAGCACCCCTGACCCCCCGCCCCGGCTGACGTCCGGCCCCGAGCCGCGGCCCGGCCGCCGTTCCCGGCCGGGCCGGACAGCCGGCGCGTGCCCGGCCCACCGGCCCGTCCCCGTGCCCGGGGCGGCACGCCGAGGCAGGATGGACGGGTGCCCGAGGGTGACACCGTCTGGAACACCGCCCGCGTGCTGGACCGCGCGCTGGCGGGCGGCCGGCTGACCGGATCCGACTTCCGGGTGCCGCAGCTCGCCACCACCGACCTCACCGGCGCGGTGGTGAACGGCTGCGCCAGCCGGGGCAAGCACCTGCTGCTCCGGCTGACGTCTCCCGGCACCGGAGGGTCCGGGAGCCGGGACACGGCCTGGACGCTGCACTCGCACCTGCGGATGGACGGCGCCTGGCGCACGTACGCGCCGGGCGAGCGGTGGACGGGACGCCCGGCGCACCTGATCCGGGTGGTCCTGCGTACGGCCGAGGCGGTCGCCGTCGGCTACCACCTGCACGAGGTCGCCCTGGTGCCCACGGCCGAGGAGGACGCGCTCGTCGGTCACCTCGGCCCGGACCTGCTCGGCCCGGACTGGGACGCCGCCGAGGCGGTCCGCCGGCTGGCGACCGATCCGGGCGCCCGCGTCGGCGAGGCCCTGCTCGACCAGCGCAACCTCGCCGGGGTCGGCAACCTCTACAAGTGTGAGCTGCTCTTCCTGCGCGGCATCTCCCCCTGGACCCCGGTCGCCGAGGTGCCGGACCTGCCCGGCCTGGTCGACCTCGCCCAGCGGCTGCTCGCCGCCAACCGGGGCCGGTGGACGCAGAGCACCACCGGTTCGCTGCGCCGGGGCGAGACCAGCTACGTGTACGGGCGCCGCGCCCAGCCGTGCCGGCGCTGCGGCACGGCCGTCCGCAAACGGGAACTGGGCGACCGGGTCACCTACTGGTGCCCCAGCTGTCAGCCGGACCGCCCACCGGCGCACCACCAAATCGACACGATTGGGTAATTCCCCCGCCCGGGGCACCTGTCGCATGCTGCGATGAAGCGCTTACCCATCGTCAGCGCCGCGCCACGGGTACGACTCCCGGCCACACCGGGGTGACGGTCGTCGTACCCCCGTCCCCGGGGGGACACCATGGCCATCTTCCGCAGACTCCGCCCCGCCCGGACGGCGCCCGGCACGGTTCCGGCGGCCCGGAGCGCCCCCACCCCGCCCCCACCCGACCCGGCGGTCCCGCCGGCCACCGGGGCCGGCTCCGTAACGGTTCCGGACGCCGTACCGGTCCCGGACGCCGTACCGGTTCCGGACGCCGTACCGGTCCCGGACGCCGCGCCGGGTCCGCCGGCCGCCCTGGACCCGGCGGCCGTCCCGCGCTGTTTCGGTCCGGAACCGAACGTCGCCACCAGCCCTCGCCCCCGGCATGACGGCACCGGGCGGGTGATCACCGGCAGCGGGCTGCGCAAGTTCGTCGACGCGCTGCCCGGGGCGGGGCCCGGCCGGGCCAACGCGCTGGGCGGCTACCTGCCGGTGGCGGTGCCCGACACGATCAGCCACCCGGGCTGCGACTACTACGAGATCGGCCTCCAGGAGTACGTCCAACGCCTGCACCGGGACCTGCCGCCGACCCGGCTGCGCGGGTACCGCCAGCTCAACCTCGGCACCGACCGGCACGGGCACAACACCGTCGCCCCGCCCGCGCGGGCGTACCACCTGGGGCCGATGATCGTGGCGCGTCGGGACCGGCCGGTGCGGATCAAGTTCATCAACCAACTGCCCACCGGGCGGGCCGGTGAGCTGTTCCTGCCGGTCGACACGAGCCTGCCCGGGGCGGGTACCGGTCCACTGGACGGGCCGGCACCGTACTCGCAGAACCGGGCGGTGCTCCGCCTCCAGGGAGCCCGGACCGCCTGGATCAGCGCCGGCAACCCCACCCAGTGGATCACGCCGGCCGGGGAGATCACCCCGTACCCGACCGGCCCCGGGCTGACCCCCGTACCGGACATGCCGACGCCCGGCCCGGGAGCCACCACGCTGTACTACCCGAACGACCAGAGCGGCCGGCTGATGTGGTTCCACGACAACACCCTCGGCCTGTCCCGGCTCACCACCTACACCGGCCAGATCGCTCCCTACCTGCTCGTCGACCCGGCCGAGGAACGGTTGGTCGCCGACGGCGTCCTCCCGGCCGACCAGATCCCGCTGGTGGTCACCGACCGGACCTTCGTCCCGGACGACGCACAGCTCGCCGCCGAGGACCCGACCTGGGACCGGGACCGGTGGGGGGCCTGCGGCAGCCTCTGGTACCCGCACGTCTACCAGCCCCGGCAGAACCCGTTCCACCCGGACGGACGCAACCCGACCGGCCGCTGGGACTACGGCCCCTGGTGCCGGCACCCGGAGGGCGCGGCGGTCCGGCACGGCCCGATGCCGAACCCGTACCACGACCCGGTGACCGCCCCCGAGCAACCGCCGCTGGCGCCGGGTGTGCCGCACCCGTCGGCGGTGCCGCAGGTGTACGGGGACACCCCGCTGGTCAACGGCGCCGCCTACCCGTACCTGACGGTCGAGCCGCGCGCGTACCGGTTCCGGATCCTCAACGCCTGCCCGGACCGGAGCCTGAACCTCCAGCTCTACCGGGCCCGCTCGGACCAGCCGATGTGGCACGTCGACGGCAGCCTCGCCGACGCCGGGGCGGGCGAGGTGCCCATGGTGGCGGCGGTCCGTGGCCCCGACCACCCGGCGTGCTGGCCGACCGACGGGCGGGACGGGGGCGTCCCGGACCCCCGAGCCGCCGGCCCGGACATCATCCGGATCGGCAACGAGTGCGGCCTGCTGCCCGCCCCGGTGGTGCTGGCCAACCGTCCGGTCGGCTACCGGTACGACCGGCTCGACGCGACCGTGCTCAACGTCGACGGGCACACCCTGCTGCTCACCCCCGGCGAGCGGGCCGACGTGGTGGTCGACTTCGCCACCGTGCCCCCGGGCAGCACGCTGATCCTCTACAACGACTGCCCCGCCCCGCTCCCCGGCGGCGACCCCCGGTACGACCACCACACCGGCTCACCCGGCGCGGTGCCCGGGTACGGCCCGGACACCCGCACCCTGCTCCAGGTCCGGGTCACCGGCACCCCGGCCGGACGGTACGACCTGGACCGGCTGCGGGACCGGCTGCCCGCCGCCTACGCGGCCAGCCAGCCACCGCCCATCGTGCCGCAGCCGGCGTACGACCGGGCCTTCGGCACCCGGACCGAGCGGGAGACGACCGTCCCGGTGCACGCCACCTCGGTCAGCTTCACCCCGGTCGGCGCGGCCGGCCCGGTCACCCTGCCGGTGGCCGACCGGGCCGTCCGGGAGGTCTTCGAGCCGGGCCACGGTCGGCTGACCGGTCGGCTCGCCGCCCCGCTCCGCCGCTCGGAGGCAGCCGCCGCGCCGCCGGCCGGCTCCGCACCGGCCGACCGCCTCCCGCTCCCCCGACCCGGCCTGCCCGGCGGCGACCCGGTGCCCCGGGAGCCGGACGACCCGCCCACCGAGATCCTGTACGCCACCGATCCGGCCGTGCCGGTCGGGTCACCCGGTGACGGCACCCAGCTCTGGCGGATCCGGGGGGAGGGGCGGCTGACCCAACCGTTGCACCTCGGCGGCGGCGACGTGCAACTGGTCAACCGGGTCGCCCGGGACGGCACGGTCCGCTCCCCGGCGCCGGACGAGCGGGGCTGGAAGGAGACCGTCCGGGTCGATCCGCACGAGGACGTGGTGGTGGCGGTACGGCCCGTCCCGCCCGGCCTGCCGTTCACCGTCGGCGACTGCCGCCGTCCCCTCGATCCGGTCGGCGCGAACGCCGCCCCGATCGGCCTGGGCTGGGAGTACCGCTGGCACAGCCAGCTCGCCGCCCACCGGGATCAGGGCATGGACCGTCCCCTGGTGGTACGGGTCTCCCCCCGGGCGCCCACCGGACTGAACGCCACCCCGGTGCCGGGCTCGGCCGTCGCACTGCCCGCGATCGCGCTGGCCTGGACCGACAACGGCGATCGACCGCCGGCCACCCGGCACCGGCTGGAGCGGGCCACCGACAGCACCTTCGCCGGGCCGGTCACCGTGCTGGCCGTGGCCGCCACCGCGACCCGGTACGTCGATGCCACCGTGACGCCGGGCGTCACCTACCACTACCGGATCCGGGCGGAGAACGCGGTGGCCTGTTCGGCGTGGTCCAACGGGGTCCTCGCGGCGGTCCGGCTCGCCGCGCCGACCGGACTGGGCGCGGTGCTCGCCGCCACCGCGCCACTGCGGATCGCGGTGCGCTGGACCAACCGGTCCTTCGCCACCGGCGTCGACGTGCAGCGGGCCACCAACCCGACCTTCACCAGTGGTCCCGGCACCACGGCCGTCGGAGTCACCGACCAGTACCTGGACCTGACGGTCGCCCCGGAGACCACCTACTACTACCGGGTCCGCACCACCTACCTCGGTACCGCCTCACCCTGGTCCACCGTCGGCGTGGTCACCACCCCGCCCGTGCCGAGGACCCCGACCGCGGTGATCGCCACGACCTGCGCGACGGCCCCGGAGAGCGCGACGGTGATCCTCCGATGGACCCCCGGCACCGCCTCCGGGGTGGGCTGCGGCTTCGTCGTCGAACGCGCCGCCGACCCGGCCTTCTCCCAGGAGCTGACCACCTTCACCGTTTCCGGGCGTGGCTTCACCAACACCGGGCTGGGACGCGGGGTCACCTACTGGTACCGGGTGCGGGCGTTCAACGTCGTCGGCAGTTCGGCGTTCACCGGAGCGGTGCCGGTCACCACCCCCGGCCGGGCCGGCGACGCGGAAGCGGGCTAGTGGCTGGGGGCCCGCTGCGGCTCGCCGATCCCGCGCAGTTCCGCCAGGGCGGAGGCCACCCCGTGCAGCAGGTCGGTCGCCTCGGTCAGCCGGGACGCGGCCGGGTTGCCGGCACCGGGGCGGGCGTCCTCGGCGACGTACCCGGCGGCCGCGACGACGAGCCGCTCGTACGCGGCCACCCCGTCGCTGAGCTGCCCGAGCAGGATCCGGTGCGTCTCGGCCAGCGACTCGCGGGCCGGTGACGGGGCGAGCCGCACCGTCCGTTCCACGCTCGCCACCCGCTCGGCCAGGTCCCGCAGGGACCGGTCGGCCGCCGCCGCCTCGAGCACCGCCGGGTCGGCCAGCCCGGTGAGCCGGCCGGCCATCCCGGCGAGCGTCAACGCGGCCCGGTCCAGCCGGGCCCACGGCTCGGCCGCGGCGGTGCCGCGCAGCGCCATCCGGGCCCGAGCCCGACGCACCTCGGCGAGCACGTTCGGACCGGCCGGGAGGCGTTCCACGGCGGCGACCAGCCGGGCCCGGGAGCGGGCGGCGGCCTCGGCCGGGTCGAGCGGGGGTGGGGCCGGCCGTGCCGCGTGGGCCCGCAGGTCGATCCACCGCCAGGCGGCCAGCATCAGCGCACTGCCCGCCGCGCCGGCCCAGGCCGCGTCGGGCAGACCGAGCCCGGCGTACGGGGTGAGGACCGCCGCCGCGCCACCGAGCCCGCCGGCCGTGACGCTCCACCGTCGGGCGGACCGGCGCAACCGGTCCAGCCGTCGGAAGTACCGCGCTCGCTCGTCTGCCACGCCTACCTCCTCGCCCCGGCCGCTCAACCGGCCGCGGTGGTGTCCCCGGTGCCCCGGTCACGGCCCATGCTGGCCCGGATCTCGTCCAGGCGGGCCGCCGCAGCCGGGTCGGCGGCCGGTGCCGCCTGCTCGCGGCCGGGTTGCTGCTGCCGGCCGGCGAGCTGCTCGCCGGACATGCTCGCCCGGATCTGCTCCAGCCGGGACGACCCGGCCGAGTCGAGCGTGGACTTCTGGATCTCCAGCATCCGGCCCTCGACCGAGTTCCCGGCCAGTTCGGCGCGGCCCATCGCGTTGGCGTACCGCCGCTCGATCCGGTCCCGCACCTCGTCCAGGCTGGGCGTGTTGGCCGGTGCGGTGAGGGCGGACATCGACTCCAGCGAGCGGGCCACGCTCTCCTGCATCTTGGCCTGTTCGAGCTGGCTGAGCAGCTTGGTGCGCTCGGCCAGCTTCTGCTGGAGGATCATCGAGTTGTTCTCCACCGCGCGCCGGGCCTGGGCCGCCGCGCTGATGGCCTGGTCGTGCAGGGTCTTCAGGTCCTCGGCGGCCTGCTCCGCCGAGACGAGCTGGGTGGCGAGGGTCTGTGCGGACTGCTCGTACCGCGTCGCCTCGGCCTCGTCGCCCTTGCCCCGCGCCTGGTCGGCCAGGACGAGAGCCTGCCGGGCCATCCCCTGAAGGCGCTCGACCTCGGACATCTGCCGGGAGAGCTTCATCTCCAGCTGACGCTGGTTGCCGATCACCGCTGCGGCCTGCTGGACCAGCGACTGGTGCTGGCGCTGCGCCTCTTCGACGGCCTGCTGGATCTGCACCTTCGGATCGGCGTGTTCGTCGATCCGGGCGCCGAAGAGCGCCATGAGGTACTTCCAACCCTTGACGAACGGGTTCGCCATCTCCGCGGTATCCCCTCAGTCGCTTCGCTGCGCCCGGTGACCTGTGCCGGACGGACCGCCCGGCACGCCGGCGGCGTATCCATCCTCGCAGCCGGGCGCCAGTGCCGGCAGCCGTGGCGCGGACCGGACGACCTGCTGATCAACCCTACGTGGCCGACGCCAGGTCGACCACGTGACGACCCGGGCCGGTCAGGCGGCGCAGACCACGTCCCGTTCGGCCGGGCGGACCCGGGTGGTGCGCAGGGTGGCCTTGAGCGGGGAGTCCTGTCGGACGGCCACCGGAACCGGACCGTCGGCGGTGACCTGCCGGACCCCCTGCGGAGCGACCTTGCGGACCGACGGGCGGCCCACCGGCTCCTCGGCGACCGGCACCAGCACGCCCGGCATCTGCTCGGCCAGCGCCACGGTGTCGCTGACCTCACGGAGGACCTCGGAGAGGCGGGCACCGAGCGCGTCGCAGATGGCCGCCAACAGCTCGCTGGAGGGCTCCTTCTGGCCGCGCTCGATCTCGGAGAGGTAGCCCAGGCTGACGTTCGCGGACGAGGAGACCTCGCGCAGGGTGCGGTGCTGTCCCTGCCGGCGTGCCCGCAGTGCGTCACCGATCACCCGACGTAGCAGGATCATCGCACCTCCCTTGACGGGACCTCTGCCCGGCGACCGGATCACGCCGGAGACCGTCAGCCGTCCCGACACCGATACCGTACCGTCGGAGCCTTCCCGCAACCGTACCCGTTACGGGCCCCCGCGACATACCACCCCGCCCGGACTCCTGGCCCGCAGCGGTCAGCGGGGAGCGCTGGCGGCGGCCTCCCCGGCGGCGATGATCTGCTCGGTGAGCAGCCGCAACGCCTCGTCCACGGCGGTCGACCGGATCCGGTCGCGGCCCCCGTCGAGGTCGAGTTCGCGGACCGCCGTCCCGTTCGGTCCGGCGACCGCGACGAAGACCATCCCCACCGGCTTGCCGTCCTGCGGCTCCGGGCCGGCCACCCCGGTGGTGGCCAGCCCCCAGTCGGCGACGCAACGCTGGCGTCCGCCCTCGGCGAGGGCGACCGCCACGTCCGGGTCGACCGGTCCGCGGTCGTCGAGCAGCCCCTCGGGTACGCCGGCCAGCCGGGCCTTCAACTCGGTCGCGTACACCACCAGCCCGCCCCGGAAGATCCCGCTGACCCCGGCGATCTCGACGATCGAGGCGGCCAGTGACCCCCCGGTCAGCGACTCGACCGTGGCCAGGGTCTCCCCCCGTTCGGCGAGCCGGTGCACGACCCCGGCCGCCGGATCGGTCACCGACCGCCCGCCCCCGCCGTGCCGCCTCGTCGCTTGATCACTACGTACCACCATGCCCGCGTTCCTTCCCCCGGCCCGGCCGGATGAACCACCGGAGGACGATTCACCGCGGGGTACGCAGCCGCAGCGCGCGGGCGACGTAGTCGAAGCCGGTGAGCACCGTCACGGCCACCGCGGCGGCCATGATCCACGGGGCGGCTCCGGCCGCGTCACCCGGCACCGGCCAGAGGTACCAGACGATGGCGAGGATCTGGAGCGCGGTCTTGGCCTTGCCGCCCCGGCTGGCCGCGATGACGCCGTGCCGGATCACCCAGAACCGGATCAGGGTCACCCCCAGTTCCCGGGTGAGGATCACCACGGTCACCCACCAGGGGAGCACCGCGTACCAGGAGAGCAGCAGCAACGCGGCTCCGGTGAGGGCCTTGTCGGCGATCGGGTCGGCCACCTTGCCGACCGAGGTGACCAGGGCGAACCGGCGGGCGATCCAGCCGTCCACGAAGTCGGTCGCCGAGGCGAGGGCGAAGACCAGGCAGGCCGCCACCCGCCAGCCGGTGTGGGTCATCTCCGAGACGACCACCAGCGCCATGAAGACCGGCACCAGCAGCAGCCGCAGCGCGGTCAGCGCGTTGGCCGCGTTGAGCACCGGCACCGGCGCCACCACGGCCGCCGGCGTCGAGTCGGCCGTCCCGGTCACGTGGGCGCTCCGATCCGGTGTTCCCGGTACCGCACCACCTGGCTCCCCCGCTCCGTCAGAGCCCGCCGTCACCGTGCCGCGCCGGGCGCCGCCGAGATCATCTCATCCGGGACCGCGATCAGGTCCACCCCTTCGGTGCCGGTGACCGTCGCCCGGACCAGGTCGCCCGGACGCAGCGCGGCGAGGTCGACACCGCCGCCGGACGGGGCGACCAGCGTGGTGGAACCGTCCACCTCGGGGGCCTGGTGGGCGGCCCGGCCCTCGACCACCGCGCCGTCGACCGAGTCCACCAGGACCTCGACGGTTGAGCCCAGCCGGTCCTCGGCGCGCTGCGAGCAGAGCTCGTCGGCGAGTGCGCTGATCTTGTCGTACCGCCGCTTGACGGTGGCGGCGGAGACCTTGCCCGGCAGTCCGGCGGCCTCGGTGCCGTCCTCGTCGCTGTAGTCGAACACGCCGATCGCGTCGAGCCGGGCGGCGGTGAGGAACCGGACCAGTTCCTCGACGTCGCCCCGGGTCTCGCCGGGGAAGCCGACGATGAAGTTGCTCCGGGCCCCCGCCTCCGGGGCCAGCGCGCGGGCGCTGGCGAGCAGTTCCAGGAAGCGGTCCGTGGAGCCGAAGCGGCGCATCCGGCGCAGCACCGGCTCGCTGGAGTGCTGGAAGGAGAGGTCGAAGTACGCGGCCACCCCGGGGGTGGTGGCGATCGCCTCGACCAGGCCCGGACGCGTCTCGGCCGGCTGGAGGTAGCTGGCCCGCACCCGGACGATGCCGTCGATCGCGGCCAGCTGCGGCAGCAGCTTCTCCAGGGCGCGGGGGTCACCCAGGTCCTTGCCATACGAGGTCGAGTTCTCGCTGACCAGCACCAGCTCCCGCACCCCGGTCTTGGCCAGCCACTCCGCCTCGGCGAGCAGCTCGTCCGGGGTGCGCGAGACGAAGGCGCCCCGGAAGGCGGGGATGGCGCAGAACGCGCAGCGCCGGTCGCAGCCGCTGGCCAGCTTCAGCGAGGCCACCGGACCGGTGTCGAGCCGGCGGCGGAGCACCTGGCGCAGGTGCGCCGGGGTGTGCGCGTCGGTCACCGGGGCCTCGGGGCGGACCGGGGCGCCGTGGCCGGGCAGCGACACCGCGCTGTCCCGCCGGGCCACCGGAGTGAGCGGCAGCAGCTCGCGCCGGTCGCGCGGGGTGTGCGCGTCGACGGCCTCACCGTTGACCACCGAGGTCAGCCGGGCGGAGATGTCCGGGTAGTCGTCGAAGCTCAGCACGGCCTGCGCCTCGGGCAGGCTGTCGGCCAGCTCCCGCCCGTACCGCTCGGCCATGCAGCCGGCGGCGACCACCCGGGCACCGCTCTCCGCGGCGGCCAGCAGGGTCTGGATGGAGTCCTGCTTGGCCTTCTCCACGAAGCCGCAGGTGTTGACCACCACCACGTCGGCCCCTTCGCCGTCGGTGGTCACCTGCCAACCGTCGGCGTGCAGGCGGGCGGCCAACTCCTCCGAGTCGACCTCGTTGCGGGCACAGCCCAGGGTCAGCAGGGCGACCCGACGACCGTCAGCGGGGGACGACGGCTCCAGGTCCGGGCGTGACGCCGGACGCGCCGAGCGGGAACCGTCGGTGGGGGAGGTGGCAGACACCACCCGAGGGTACCGGGCCGGGCGGGATGGCCCGTTGACGCCCGGTGCCGCGACGGGCCCGACCCGACGCCGCGCCGCCCGCCCCGGCCCGGCCGGTCGTCGCCCCCACCGGCCGCCACCGACCCGGCACCGGGTCACCGCACCACGGGCCGGACCCGAGGTCAGCCACCGGTCACGCCACCACCGGGGCGGCGAGCCGGACGAGCCGGTCCAGGAGGAAGACCTCGGTGCCGCTCAGGCCCACCGAACAGAAGACGGTGACGTCGTCCCGGTCGAGCCGACCGCCCGCCGCGCCGGCCAGCACCGCGCCCAGCTCGGCCAGCCGGGCGGCGTACGGCGGCCGGGCGGCGAGCATCGGCGGGTCGTACGCGCCGGCCTGGGCGGTCGAGTCGGTGACCAGCACGTCGGCGGCGTCCAGCAGGTCGGTGCCGAACTCGGCGCGCCCGTGCTGCTTGAACCCGACGGTGTTGACGTGGGTGCCCGGCGCGAGATCCCGGACGTCGAGCACCGGTGTCGGACTGGTGGTGGCGAGCACCACGACGTCGCGGTCCCGCACCGCCTCGGCGGCGGTGGACACCGGGCGGGCCGGCACACCCAGCTCGGCCCGGACCCGGGCGGCGAACCGTGCCCGGTCGGCCGGGGTACGGCAGTACACCGTCACCTCCCGCAGCGGACGCACCGCGGCGGAGGCCCAGACCTGGGTCCACGCCTGCCCGCCCGCCCCGATCACGCCGAGGGTGGAGGCGTCCGGCCGGGCCAGCGCGTCCACCGCCACCCCGCCCAGTCCCCCGGTCCGCCGGGACCCCAGCTCCGCCCCGACGGCGACCGCCCGGACCGCGCCGCTGCGCCCGTCGTGCAGGACCACCAGCTGCTCCGCCTCGGGGTGGCCGAAGGTGTCGTAGGAGCGGAAGCCGTACCACTCGCCGGTGAGGTGGCCGGCGGTGAGCACCATCCGGCCCCCGCCCAGCGGGGCGGACGCCCGGGGCGGGGCGACCAACCGTCCCTCGTGCGCGGCCAGCAGGGCGGCCCGCATGGCGTCGACCGTGCCGGGCGCATCGAGGACGGCGGCCACCTCCCGGTCGGTGAAGAGCAACGTCATACCGACAATCCTCGAACATGAAGGCACCTTCAGGTCAACCCCGGGGACGAATCGCCCACCCCCGGCGGCGCCGGTCCGACCCCCGCCAGCCGGTGCTACGGTCGACCTCGACCCCGGCGAGCCGGGTGTCCCGGACGAGTGGTGGGCGTACCCGGTAACGCGAAGACGCCCCCGGACAGTGGTGGTCCTCGACTCGTCCGGGCCGGTCCCGGGCGCCTGTGACAGGGGTGGCGTGATGGCCTGGCTCGTACTGGTGGTGTCCGGAATCCTGGAGACGGCATGGGCGATCGCCCTCGACCGGAGCGCCGGCTTCAGCCGCCCCGCCCCCACCGCGGTCTTCGCGGTCACGCTGGTGCTCAGCATGGCGGGGCTCGCGTACGCACTCCGGGAGATCCCGGTCGGCACCGGGTACGCCGTCTGGGTGGGCATCGGGGCGGTGGGCACCGCCGCCGTCGGCATCCTGGCCCTCGGCGAGTCGGCCAGTCTCCCCCGGCTGGCCTGCCTGTTCCTGGTGGTGGCGGGAGTGGTGGGGCTGAAGGTCTTCCACTAGGCCCACCCGGCGGCCGGCCGGCGCGGAAGCCACGCGTAACGGGCGGGCGGGGTGGGTAGAGACGGGTCGACAGCAGAGCTCTCGTACCCGGAGGACGACATGGCGAACATGCACAGCACCGCCCGCCCGCGCAGCAACGCCGCCCGGATCTGCACGATCCTGGCCTTCATCTTCGCCGTGCTCGCGGTCTTCCTCTCCCCGCTGCTGTTCGGGGTGGCGGGCCTGGTGCTCGGCATCGTCGGCGCGGTGCTCGGCGACAAGCCGCTCGGCTGGTACGCCGCCATCGCGAGCGTGGTCGGGGCGCTCGTCGGCGCCCTGCTCGTGGCCGCCCTGCTCAACTGAGCGTCGTCCCGCCGACCGAACACACCCACGGGCCCGCCGGTTTCCGGCGGGCCCTCGCATGTGCCGAACCGGGAGCCACCCACCCCGGCCACCCGCAGCCGGCAGGGGACGGCGACCGGGGGCGGGTCAGTTGTCGGCGGTCTGGAGGGCGGCGAGGGCCTCCTCCAGTTCGTCCGGCTTGACCAGCACGTCGCGGGCCTTGGAGCCCTCGGAGGGGCCCACGATGCCCCGGGTCTCCATCAGGTCCATCAGCCGGCCCGCCTTGGCGAACCCGACCCGCAGTTTGCGCTGGAGCATCGAGGTGGACCCGAACTGCGAGGTGACCACCAGCTCGATCGCCTGGACCAGCAGGTCGAGGTCGTCGCCGATCTCCTCGTCGACCTTCTTCCTGTTGTCCTGCGCCGGGGCGAGCACGTCCGGCCGGAACTCCGGCTCGCGCTGGTCCTTGCAGAACTTGACCACGTCGGCGATCTCCTGCTCCGTGACCCAGGCGCCCTGGATCCGGATCGGCTTCGACGCGCCCATCGGCAGGAAGAGGCCGTCGCCCCGGCCGAGCAGCTTCTCCGCGCCCGGCTGGTCGAGGATGACCCGCGAGTCGGCCAGCGACGAGGTGGCGAAGGCCAGCCGGGACGGCACGTTCGCCTTGATCAGACCGGTGACCACGTCGACCGAGGGACGCTGGGTGGCCAGCACCAGGTGGATGCCGGCGGCTCGGGCGAGCTGGGTGATCCGGACGACCGAGTCCTCCACGTCGCGCGGCGCCACCATCATCAGGTCGGCCAGCTCGTCGACGATCACCAGCAGGTACGGGTACGGCTTCATCTCCCGCTCGCTGCCGGGCGGGGCGGTGATCTCGCCGTTGCGGACCTTGCGGTTGAAGTCGTCGATGTGCCGGACCCCGTTGGCGGCGAGGTCGTCGTAGCGCATGTCCATCTCGCGGACCACCCACTCCAGCGAGTCGGCGGCCTTCTTCGCGTTGGTCACGATCGGCGTGACCAGGTGCGGGATGCCCTCGTACCCGGTCATCTCGACCCGCTTCGGGTCGATCAGCAGCAGCCGGACCTCGTCGGGGGTCGCTCTGGTCAGGATGGACACCAGCAGTGAGTTGAGGCAGCTCGACTTCCCGGCACCGGTGGCGCCCGCGATCAGGATGTGCGGCATCTTCGCCAGGTTGGCCACCACGTAGCCGCCCTCGATGTCCTTGCCGAGGGCGACCATCATCGGATGGAGGTCGCTGGTCGCCGTCCGGGACCGCAGCACGTCACCGAGGGACACGTTCTCCGGGTCGGTGTTCGGGATCTCCACGCCGACGGCGCTCTTGCCGGGGATCGGGCTGAGGATCCGGACGTCCGGGGACTTGACCGCGTAGGCGATGTTGCGGGAGAGCTGGGTGATCCGTTCGACCTTGACGCCGGGGCCCAGCTCGACCTCGTACCGGGTGACCGTCGGGCCCCGGGTGAAGCCGGTGACCTCGGCGTCCACCCCGAACTGGTCGAAGACCCCGGTGAGGGCGGCGATCACCTCGTCGTTGGCCTTGCTGCGGGTCTTCGGCGCGGCCCCGGCGTTGAGCAGGTTGGCCGGGGGCAGGGTGTAGTCGCCCGCCAGGCCGGTGAGCGCGAGCTGTTCGGCCCGGGTCGGCGGCGTCGAGTGCTCCGGCGGCTCGGACCGGCGGCGGGCGGCGGGCACCCGGGCCGGCGGCTTGCGCGGCAGCACCAGGGTCTCCTGGAGGTCGACGTCGTCGGCGTAGGCGTCGTCGACCTCGGCCGGGTCGACCGGCTCGGGGGCCGGCGCGGGCCGGCGGGTCGGGCGGCGGCGGGCGGGCTTCTCGACCACCTCCACCACCTCGACCTCCTCCACGGCCGGGGCCGGCGGTACGCCGAGCACCCCACCGGTGAGCAGGCCGAGTCGCTCGGGGACCTTGTTGATCGGGGTCGCGGTCACCACCAGCAGGCCGAAGACCAGCAGCAGGATGAGCAGCGGCACGGCCACCCAGGCGGTGATCGCCCGTTCCAGCAGCCCACCCACGCCCAGGCCGACCAGGCCGCCCGCGTAGTCCCGCTGGACCTGGTCGACCGGGTCCTGTCCGATGTGCAGCATCGCGGCGGTGGCGATGATCATGGATCCCCAGCCGACCAGCCCACGGCCCCGATGGGCCGGGTCGGCGGGTTCCCGCATCATCCGCCAGGCACCGATGGTCAGCAGTACGGGCACCACGACGGAGATCGCGCCGAGGAAGAGTCGGACGCTGTCCGCCAGCCGGGCTCCGACCGGCCCCGCCCCGGAGAACCAGATCGCCACCGCGCTGAGGATCGCGAGCCCGAACAGGAGCAGGCCGGCGCCGTCGCGCCGGTGCTCCGGGCCCACCTCGCGGGCGGTGGCGGCCTGCCGGCCCGCAGCCCGGACGGTCCACCCGACACCGTGCGCCAGCCCCATCCAGGCACTGGTGATCGCACGTCCCAGGTAGGCGCCCGGCGCGGGCCGGGCCGCCGTGCGGCGGCTCCGGGCGGGGGCACGGGTCTTCTTGGTCGGCTGGCGGGCACGGCTGTTCGTGGTACCGCGCGGCGACGCGCCGCGTCGCCGGCTCGCCTGAGAGGTACGGCCCGCCATAGAGTCACGGTAACGGCGCGGCCCGGAGATTCGCCGCTTTTACCGTCGTGTCCGTGCGTCGCAGCGCACTTTCGGCACTCGGTCGTGATATTCGCCTCAGGAACCTCAGGGAGGGGTGCCGCCGATGGTGCCGCCGGAGTTCGAGGACGGTCCGTTGGGCGGACACCCGCACACCCTGCGTCCGCTGACCGGGGACCTGGTGGCGGCGGTGCTGGCCACCCGGGGGTACACCTGCCGTCCGGACGCCGACGGGAACCTGGTCGGCCGCTGGGGAGCGAGTCTGGTCTGGTTCCGCCGGCTCGGCGGGGCCGGAGAGGTGCTCCAGGTACGGACGGTCACCGCGCCGCTGTTCGGAATCGAGCACGTGCCGGCGCTGCGGGTCTTCTGCAACGACTGGAACCAGGGGCGGTACTGGCCGAAGGCGTTCGTCGAGGTCGACGACGACGGGCGGGCCAGGGTCTGCGGCGAGGTCATCACCGACCTGGAACGGGGGGTCACCCCGCACCAGCTCGACCAGCTTCTCGACCGGGGCATCTCCGCCGGCTGCCGGCTGGCCGCCGCCGTGGCCGAACTGACCGACGGGGTCCGGGCGTGAGCGGCGGCACCTGGCGCGACACGCTCGACGCGGCGCGGGACCTGCCCGACGGGGAGGGCAGACTCGCCGAGCTGGAACGGATCGCCGCCCACGCGGACGCCGCCGGGGACGTCCGGCTCGGCGTCGACGCCCGGCTCGCGCTGATCGAGACGCACCACCACCGGGGGGAACGGTGGCGGTTGCTCGAACCCCTGCACCGCTGTCTCGCCGCCGTGGACGAGCACCCCGCCCTCTTCGACGCCGAGGACGTCGCGGCACTGCTGCGCGGCGAACGCGCCGCCGTGGAGGCGCTGCCGGGCAGCCCCCGGGTCGGGCTGGACCAGGCCCGCGTCCTGCTGGACGACCTCGACCGTCGGCTCTCCGGGGCGGAGCCCGGCGCGGTGGCCGAGCTGCGCTGTCGGCTCGCCGACCATCTGGGGGACGAACCGGCCGCCCGAGCGTGGTTCGCCCGGTGGCGGGCCGCCGGTCCGGGTCACGGCTGCGCGGCCTGCGCGGCGGTACGCCAGGCCGAGCTGCTGACCGGATGGGGCGAATGGGCCGAGGCGGTACGGATGCTGGAACCGCTGACCACCGATCCCGGCGACTGCACCGAGCAGCCGGAGGCCGCCCTGGCCGCCCTGCTCCTGCCGTACCTGCGGCTGGGGCGGCACGACGACGCGGGGCGGGCGCACGTGCACGCGTACCGCCGGCACCGGCGGGAGTGGACGGCCTTCGGGCACCTTCCGGCGCACCTGCTGTTCTGCGCGCTCGGCGGGCACCCGGAGCGCGGGCTGGAGATCCTCGTCGCGCAGCTGCCCCGGCTGGCCCGGCCGGTGGACGAGCGGTCCGCGATGGAGTTCACCGCCGCGGGCGCCCTGCTCTGCCGGCTGGCCGCCGAGGCGGGTCTGGGCCATCCGGCCGGACCGGTCGATCCGGCCGTCCCGACGCCGGGGCGGACGCTCGGCCTGGACCACGCGAACCGGCTGGCCGAGGCGTTCGGGCTGCTCCAGGTGCCCCCGGCGAACGGTGGGCCGAGCCTGGCGGTGCTCGGGGCGGAACTCCTCGCCGCCGCGACCGACCTCTCCGGCCGGTTCGACGCCCGCAACGGCACCGGGCACCAGTCCGGTCGGATCGCCGCCCGGCTGGCCGAACGGCCGCTGACCACCGCGCCTCCCCCGCTGCCGGACGAGCCGGTGACCGACGGGCCGGTGACCGACGACCCCGCGGTCGACGCCGGCAGCGGGTCGCCCCCGGCGGACGGGGATCCGGACGGCGGCGGCCCGCCGGACGAGCCCGCCCCGCTCACCGTCGCCATGATCGTTTCTGCGGTGGAGCGCCGGGGCGACCGGTGTGCCGTGGAGCCGGGCGGCACCGTGGTCGGCCGCTGGGGCGAGGCGGTGATCCGGTTCGAGCGGGCCGGCACCCGGGCCGAGATCCTGCACGCCCGGGTGGTCGCCACCCGTCGGCTGCCGGTCGACCGGCGGGCCGAGGCGTACGAGTTCGTCAACGCCTGGAACCGTGACCGGCTGCTGCCCAAGGCGTACGTGCACGAGGTGGCCGACGGTGAGCTGGTGCTCGCCGGGGACGTCACCACGGATCTGGCGTACGGGGTGGCCCCGGTACAGGTGGAGGTGCTGGTCGAGGCGGCGGTCAGCACCGGGACCGCGTACGCCGACGCGGTGGCTGCCCTGCCCTGATCCGTGGGGGCCGGAGACACGCTGACGTCGGAACCCGGCTGCCCGGGTGGTCCGGCGGGCCGCCGGACCACCCGGGTGGTCAGACCTCGACCACGGTCGGGACGATCATCGGCCGACGCCGGTACGCGTCGTTGACCCACCGACCGACCGTCCGCCGGACGATCTGCTGGAGCTGGTGCGGGTCGGTGATCCCGTCGGTGGCGGCCCGGTTGAGCACCTCGGTGATCAGCGGCACGACCGGGTTGAACGCCGCCGGGTCCTCGGAGAAGCCCTTGGCAGAGACGGTCGGCCCGCCGACCACCTTGCCGGTGACCGAGTCGACCACCACGGTGCAGGCGATGAA
Source organism: Micromonospora sp. NPDC023956 (assembly GCF_040639195.1). Classification (NCBI taxonomy): domain Bacteria; kingdom Bacillati; phylum Actinomycetota; class Actinomycetes; order Micromonosporales; family Micromonosporaceae; genus Micromonospora; species Micromonospora sp. NPDC023956. Next base: position 247,285 of record NZ_JBEZZN010000008.1, on the reverse strand, counting down.
GCCACCGTCGCCGAGGATCCGCCGCTCGGTCAGCAACGACTCGCTGACGTCCCCGACGGCCAGCCCGTCGACGTAGACGTAGCGGCTGGTCACGTGCCCGACCAGGCTGGCCCGGCCGTCGACCAGGTCGACCACGTCGCCGTCCTCGCAGAGCACCACCCGGTCCGGGTCGACGCCGGACTCGATGCCCAGTCGGGCGTGCGCCCGCAGGTGCCGCCACTCGCCGTGCACCGGCATCAGGTTGCTGGGCCGGACCACGTTGAGCAGGTAGAGCAGTTCCCCGGCGGGTGCGTGACCGGAGACGTGCACCTTGGCGACGTCCTTGTGCACCACGACCGCGCCGGCCCGGGCGAGGCGGTTGATCACCCGGTAGACCGACGTCTCGTTGCCGGGGACCAGGGAGCTGGCCAGGACGACGGTGTCACCGGGGGCGATGGTGATGTGCCGGTGGTCGCCGCTGGCCATCCGGCCGAGCGCGCTCATCGGTTCGCCCTGCGAGCCGGTGGACATGAGCACGATCCGCTCCGGGGGCAGGGCGGTCGCCTCGTCCAGGCCGACCACCAGACCGGGCGGGATGTTGAGCAGGCCGAGATCGCGCGCGATGCCCATGTTGCGGACCATGGACCGGCCGATCAGGGCGACCTTGCGGTCGTGCTCGGCGGCCGAGTCGAGCACCTGCTGCACCCGGTGCACGTGCGAGGCGAACGAGGCCACGATGATCCGGCCCTTCGCCTTGGCGAAGATCGAGTCGAGGACCGGGCCGATCTCCCGCTCCGGCGTGACGAAACCGGGGATCTCCGCGTTGGTGGAGTCGGAGAGGAGCAGGTCCACCCCCTCCGCGCCGAGCCGGGCGAAGCCGGCCAGGTCGGTGATCCGTCCGTCCAGCGGGAGCTGGTCCATCTTGAAGTCACCGGTGTGCAGGACCAGTCCCGCCGGGGTGCGGATGGCCACCGCGAGCGCGTCCGGGATCGAGTGGTTCACCGCGAAGAACTCGCACTCGAAGGGGCCGAGGCGCTCCCGGCCACCCTCCCGCACGGTCAGGGTGTACGGCTCGATCCGCCGCTCGGCGAGCTTCGCCTCGACCAGGCTGAGGGTGAACTGCGAGCCCACCAGCGGGATGTCCGGCTTGTGCGCGAGCAGGTACGGCACCGCGCCGATGTGGTCCTCGTGCCCGTGGGTGAGCACGATCGCCTGGACGTCGGCCAGCCGGTCCAGGATGGGGGCGAAGTCGGGGAGGATCAGGTCGACCCCGGGCTGCTCCACGTCGGGGAAGAGCACACCGCAGTCGACGATGAGCAGCTTGCCGTCGTATTCGAAGACGGTCATGTTCCGCCCGATGGCGCCGAGCCCGCCGAGCGGGATGATCCGCAGACCACCCTCCGGAAGCGGCGGGGGAAGGCTCGCTTCGATGTGCGCCTCGGTCACGCGGCCACCTCATTCTGCGGGGCCGGCACCCGGCGCCCGCCGTGTCGTGTTGTCATCAGGGTAGGTCCAGGCCCGCTGCCGTGCAGTCGGCGCGGAGCTGGGCGATCTCGTCGGCGGTCGCCTCCACCAGCGGCGACCGGACCGGGCCGGCCGGCAGCCCCGACGCCGCCAGGCCCGCCTTCACCAGGATCGTGCCCTGGGTGCGGAAGATCCCGGTGAACAGCGGCAGCAGCCGCCGGTGCAGCGCCAGCGCGGTGGCGGTGTCGCCCGCGTCGTACCGCTCGATCATCTGCTTGGCCAGCGCACCCGTGAAGTGGGTGGAGGTGCCGACCAGGCCGACCCCGCCGACGGCCAGCGTCGGCAGGGTCATCGCGTCGTCACCGCTGTAGACCGCCAGGTCGCAGCGGCTGGTCACCCAGCTCGTGGCGGTCAGGTCGCCCTTGGCGTCCTTGACCGCCACGATCCGCCCGTGCTCGGCGAGGCGCACCAGGGTCTCGGTGTCGATGGCCACCCCGGCCCGGTGCGGGATGTCGTAGAGCATCACCGGCAGCCCGCTGGCGTCGGCCACCGCGGTGAAGTGCCGCAGCACGCCGGTCTGGGGCGGCTTGTTGTAGTACGGGGTCACCACCAGCAGCCCGCTGGCCCCGGCCTTCTCCGCCGCCGCGGCCAGCTCGACGGTGTGCCGGGTGTCGTTCGTGCCGACCCCGGCGACCACCTGGGCCCGGTCCCCGACCGCCTCGGCCACGGCCCGGATCAGGCGTTCCTTCTCGGCGTCGGTGGTGGTCGGCGACTCGCCGGTGGTGCCGTTGACCACCAGCGCGTCGTTGCCCTCGGCGTCGACCAGGTGGGTCGCGAGCCGGGCGGCGCCGTCGAGGTCGAGCGCGCCGTCGGAGGTGAACGGGGTCACCATGGCGGTGAGCAGTCGCCCGAAGGGACGCGACAACGCCCGCTCGGCGGCGTCAGGGTGGTCGTGGTTCATGGTGACAACCTAGCAACCGACCCGGACGCCCCCGGCGGGGAAGGGCTCAGCGGCGCCCGGTGGACGGACCCCGCACGGCGGAGGTCGCTACGCGTACCGATTCAGGAGCGCTCGGCGTACGGGCTGGTGGCGACCTCGGTGCCGTCGGGCAGGGTGGAGACGACGAAGTCACCGAAGACGTTCGGCGCGACCCGCTGGAGCTGCCGCAGGCACTCCACGGCCAGCTCGCGGATCTCGACGTCGGCGTGTTCGGTGGCCCGCATCGCGACGAAGTGCCGCCACGCCCGGTAGTTGCCGGTCACCACGATCCGGGTCTCGGTGGCGTTCGGCAGCACCGCGCGGGCCGCCTGCCGCGCCTGCTTGCGGCGCAGCGTCGGGTTGGGCTCGTCGACGAACCGCTGTTCGAGGCCCTCCAGCAGCTCGGTGTACGCCCGCACGCTCGCCTCGGTCGCCTCCACGAAGCGCTTGTGCAGTTCCGGGTCCTCGGCGATCACCCGTGGCTCGACCATCGCCGCGTCCCGCTCCGGCACGTACCGCTGGGAGAGCTGGGAGTACGAGAGGTGCCGGTGCCGGATCAGCTCGTGGGTGAAGGAGCGCGAGACGCCGGTGAAGTAGAAGGTGACCGAGCCGTGCTCGAGCACCGACAGGTGGCCGACCTCGAGGATGTGCGCCAGGTAGCCGGCGTTGGTGGCGGTGGCCGGGTTCGGCTTGCGCCAGCTCTGGTAGCAGGCCCGACCGGCGAACTCGGCGAGGGCCTGACCGCCGTCGGCGTCGGTCGACCACGGCACGTCGTCGGGCGCCTCGAAGTGGGTCCACGCGACGAGCTTGACTCCAGGTTGCACCATCTCCGGCATTCCTCGGACTGTAGCCGGGGCGTTCCCACCGGCTGACGCCGGCCCACCGGCTGCCACCTGCGGATTCACCGCCGGCCGCCGCAGGACGGGCCGGCCGTGGTTCAGACGTAGAGCGAGGTGAAGGGGGCCCAGGGGAGGTTCCGCGCCACCGAGAAGACCAGCCAGGCGACCAGGAAGCCACCGATCATCTTCGGGCTGATCCGCAGCTCCGGCAGCCGCCAGCCGAAGGCCTGCTTCGTCCCCCAGGCGACGAAGAGGTAGGCCAGGAAGGGCAGCGCGAAGACGAAGAGGAAGTGGTGCCGGGCGGCGGCCGGCAGGTCGGCGTGGAGCACGTACCAGAGGGCCCGGGTGCCGCCACAGCCCGGACAGTCCAGCCCGGTGGTGAGCTTCAGCAGGCAGGTGGGCAATGCGTCGGGCGCGGACCGGGTCGGGTCGCTGATCATGGCGTACGCCACGCCGAGGCCGACGCAGCCGAGGGCGGCCAACGGCACCGCCCAGCGGGGCGCGCGCTCGTAGAGGCGGACCACGAAGCGGGTGAACCGGTCCGGCTCGGCGACCTGGACGACCGCGCCCGCCGGCCAGTGCGGGTGCGGGTGCCCGTGCGGCCCGGGTGGCGGGGCGTCCGGTGGAATCGGCGGGGCCGGCTGGGCGGCCGGGCCGTCAACGCTGGTCACGTGCTCACGGTACACCGGCCGTGCCGGCCAGCGCGGCGGCGAGCGGCCCGGCCAGGTCCCCGGCGGCGGGCGGGGCGACCGCGTCGAGCCCGAGCCAGCCGGCCAGCCGGTACAGCTCGGCGGCGAGGGCGAGCGCGGTCTCGCCGACGTCGACGCCGGGTTCGGCCCAGGCCGCCGGCACCAGCAGCACCCCCGCCTTCCGGTCGGCCTTCAGGTCGACCCGGGCGGTGAACCGGTCCCCCTGAAGGAACGGCAGCACGTAGTAGCCGTACACCCGCTTCGGTGCGGGCACGTAGATCTCGATGCGGTAGGTGAAGCCGAACAGCCGCTCGGCGCGGGCCCGCTCCCACACCACCGGGTCGAAGGGGCTGACCAGGGTGTTCGCCCGGATCCACCGGGGCAGCCGGGCCGGCGCGTGCAGGTATGCCGGCTGCCGCCAGCCCTCCACGGTGACCGGGGTCAGCTCCCCCGCCTCGACCAGCTCGGCGACCGCCTGCCGGGTGGCGGCGGCCGGCAGCCGGAAGTAGTCGCGCAGCTCCGGCTCGGCGGCCACGCCCAGGCAGCGGGCCGCGACCGCGACCAGGGTGCGGTGCGCGTCCGCGTCGGAGGGCGTCGGCGCGTTCAGCACCTCGGCGGGGAGCACCCGCTCCGGCAGGTCGTACCGGCGGGCGAAGGCGGTCGTCCGGTCGGCGGCGGTGACCTCGCCGGCCCAGAAGAGGTATTCCAGGGCCTGCTTCACCACCGACCAGTTCCAGCCCCAGTTGCCGGTCTCCCGGGGTGCGTCGTACTCGATCTCGGCGGCGGTCACCGGCCCTCGGGCGGCGACCTCGGCACGCACCCAGGCGACCAGCTCGGGCTGCTCCTGGACCACCCGTCGCATGCCACCCCAGGCCTTGTCCCGGGCGAGGGCCATCCGCCAGCGCAGCGCCGGGTGCAGGGACACCGGCACCAGCGACGCCTCGTGCCCCCAGTACTCGAAGAGGTCCCGGGGCGGGCGGTAGGCGGCCCGGTCGAGCAGCTGGGTCGGGTACGGCCCGAGCCGGCTGTAGAGGGGCAGGTAGTGCGCCCGTTGCAGGACGTTGACCGAGTCCATCTGGATCAACCCGACCCGGTCGAGCACCCGGCGCAGGTGCCGTCGGGCGGGCACGCCGGTGGGTGCCGGGTCGGCGAAGCCCTGGGCGGCGAGCGCCACCCGCCGGGCCTGGGCGAGGGAGAGCGATTCCGGTGCGGCCATCGCCGGGCACCCTAACCGAGCGGTACGACACCGTGATACGCCCCGGGGACACGACACGGCGGTACGACACGGCAGAGCACTGGACCCGGGGGCCGTTCCGGCATAGAACGGTCACATGCTCACCATCCGCCGCGAGGAACCCGACGACGCCGAGGCGGTCGCCCGGGTACACGTGCGGGGCTGGCAGGCCGGCTACGCCGGGATCATGCCAGCGGAGGTGCTCGGGCGGCTCAACGTCGCCGCCTGGGCGCAGCGGCGGCGGGACATGGCCACCGCCGACCCGGAGAACCCGTTCACCACCCTCATCGCCGAGACCGGCGGCCGGGTGACCGGCTTCGCCACCTTCGGCCCGTACCGGATCAACCAGAGCCGCGCGGAGCTGGACCCGACCTGCGGCGAGGTGGTGGGGCTCTACGTCGACCCGCCCTGCTGGGGCGACGGGACGGCGGTCGCGCTGCTGGCGGCGGCGCGGGCCGGGCTCACCGACCGGGGGTGGTCGACGTACCGGGTCTGGGTGCTGGCCGACAACTCCCGGGCCCGCCGGTTCTACCTGCGGGCCGGGCTGTCACCGGACGGCGAGGAGTCGACCTATCCGGTACCGCTGTCCGGTGGCCGCGCCCCGCTCGCTCTCGCCGAGCTGCGGTACGTCGGCCGGGTCGACGGCGGCTGAGCCCGCCCCCGGGCCCGCCGCGTCCCGGCGCAGCGGCAGGGCCACCAGGAGCGCGAGGCTGACCCAGACGTAGAAGTTGCTGAACACGAAGCCGTCCACGCCGCCGAACCCCCGCTCCCAGTGCCAGACCAGCCGGCTGATCAGCACGAGGTACGCGACGGCGGCGAAGGCGAGCAGCCCGCGCCGACGGCGACCACCGGCCGGGGCGGCCATCGCGTTGTCGACCAGCAGGATCAGCGCCGGGATCAGCCAGACCAGGTGGTGCACCCAGGTCACCGGGCTGACCAGGCACATCACCACGCCGGTCAGGGCGAACCCGGTGGCCTCGTCGCCGACGGACACCGCCGCCCGGCAGCGGCGCGCCCAGACCAGCAGGGTGACCGCGACCAGCAGCAACCAGAGCAGGGTGCTCGGGTGCCCGGGGTCGAGCCGGGCGACCACGCCCTGCAACGACTGGTTCGAGATGAAGGCCAGCTCGCCGACCCGGTCGGTGTTCCAGAACGCCTGGGTCCAGTACTCGCGGGAGGCGTCCGGGAAGAGCCCGGCGGCCAGCAGGGTGGCTCCGGCGGCGACGGCGGTGGCGGTGACCGCCGCCCGCCAGCGCCCGGTGACCAGCAGGTAGACCAGGTAGATGCCGGGGGTCAGTTTGATCGCGGTGGCCAGCCCGATCCCCACCCCGAGCCAGCGGCTGCCACGCGGGGCGAGCCAGAGCAGGTCCACCGCGACCAGGAAGAGCAGCAGCATGTTGACCTGGCCGAAGTTGACCGTCTCGCGCATCGGTTCGAAGGCGGCGGCCAGGCAGAGCGCCACCGCCAGGGTGAACCAGCGGGTCCAGCCGGCCCGGACCGCGACCGGGTCGAGCAGCCACCAGATCACCACGGTGCTGGCCAGCGCGCTCAACGCCACGCTGACCAGGATCGCCCCGTTCCAGGACACGTACGCCATCGGCAGCATGACCAGGGCGGCGAACGGCGGGTAGGTGAAGCCGTACTTGCTGCGCGGCTTGAGGTAGTCGTAGACCTCGCCGCCGTCGTGCACCCAGTACGACAGCGCCCCGTGGTAGACCTCCAGGTCGAAGAAGCCGTGCCGCTCGGCTGCCACGGAGAGGAACCACGTCACCGCCACGGCGAGCACGACGACGAAGCCGACCTGCCCGACCGTCCGTCTGGCACCCTGGGGCACCGTCGCCTCCCTCGCCCTGCGTAGGCTTGCGTCCCATGGCTCTCGGGTACGTCCGCCCGGCGCGTCCCGAGGACGCCGGCGAGATCGCACGCATCCAGCTCGCGACCTGGCGGGTCGCCTACCGGCGCATCCTGCCACGGCACGTGCTGGACAACCTCGACGAGGCGTACCTTGCCCGACGGTGGACCGCCGCGGTGCAGGAGCCGCCGTCGGCCGCCCACCGGGTGCTGGTCGCCGTCGAGCAGGCCGAAGCATCGTATCTGGTGGGCTTCGCCGCGTCCGGTCCGGCCGACGCGGAGGCCCTCGCTCCGGAGGAGCCCGCCGAGTCGCTCGGCCCGGAGGTCGCGGCCGTCACCGACCTGCTGGTCGAGCCGCGCTGGGGGCGACGGGGGCACGGCAGCCGGCTGCTCGCGGCGACGGTCGACCTCTGGCGCACCGACGGCTTCACCCGGGCGGTCGCCTGGGCGTTCGACGGCGACGCGGCGACCCGGAAGTTCCTCACCGGCACCGGCTGGGAGCCGGACGGCGCGGCCCGCGCCCTGGACGTCGACGACATGCTCGTGCCACAGGTACGCCTGCACGTCGCGGTGCCGACGGAGCCGGTCCCGCAGGATTGACGGATCACCGCGCCGGGTACGCCGGCCGGGACGTGCCCACCGGACGTGCGACGCCGGACGGGCCACGGTGCCGTTCGACCGGACGAGCGGCGGAACCCCGGCGGAACGGAGACGACATGTTCAGGGACACGGTGGCGTTCAGCGGGTTCTCGGTCGACGACACCGACCGCGCCCGCGAGTTCTACGAGCACACCCTCGGCCTGCGGGTGTCACAGACCGGCGGTGCGGGCGGGCTGCTGACGCTGCACCTCGCCGGGGACCGGGACGTCCTGGTCTACCCCAAGGAGGACCACACCCCGGCCACCTTCACGGTGCTCAACTTCCCGGTCGCCGACGTCGACCGGGCGGTCGAGGAGCTGACCGCGAAGGGCGTGCGGTTCGCCCGCTACCCGGGGATGCCGCAGGACGACCGGGGGATCATGCGCGGCAACGGGCCGACCATCGCCTGGTTCACCGACCCGGCCGGCAACGTCATGTCCGTCATCGAGCAGTAGTGGTCCGGTGGTGGTTCCGGACCCGGGGTCGGGAACCACCACCGGACCTCAGCCCTTGTCCGCGCCGTCGTTGGCGTCCCGGACGAAGTGACGCTGGAAGATCACGAAGACGACCGCCACCGGGATGGTGGCCAGCAGCGCCGCGCCCAGCTTGAGCGGGTACTGCGTGCCCACGCCGAGCGAGCCGCTGACCAGGTCGGCCAGCCCCCGGGGCAGGGTGAACAGGTCCGGGTCCTGCACGGCGACCAGGCTGTGCGGGAACTCGTTCCAGGAGCCCTGGAAGGAGAGGATGGTCAGCGTGATCAGGGCCGGTTTCGCCATCGGCAGCACCACCGACCAGAAGATCCGGAACGGGCCGGCCCCGTCGACCCGGGCGGCCTCCTCCACGCTGACCGGGATCGACTCGAAGAACTGCTTCATGATGAAGACCCCGGCCGCGTCGGCGAGCAGCGGCACCACCAGCGCGGCGTAGCTGTCGTACATGCCGAGCTGGTTGAGCACCAGGAACTTCGGGATCAGCAGCACCACGCCGGGCACCGCCAGGACCGCGACGACCGCCGCGAACAGCCCGGCCCGGCCCCGGAACCGCAACCGGGCCAGGGCGTACCCGGCGAGCGAGTCGAAGAACACCCGACCGGCGGTGACCAGGACGGTGACCAGCACCGAGTTGCCCATCCAGAGCGGGAAGGCGGTCCCCTCGAAGATCCGCGTGAACCCGTCCAGGGCGACCGGGTCGGGCACCGGGGAGAGCGGGTCGGCCGCCGCGTCCGGCTCGGTCTTGAACGAGGTGGCGATCTGGATGACGAACGGGTAGAGGAACACCAGCCCGAAGAAGACCAGAATGGCGTACCCGAGGAAGGTGGTCGCCAGGCCGCGCGCGCCGCCGGGGCGGCGGTCCGGGCCGGCGGAGGTCGGCGGAGCGCCGGCCGCTCCGGTCGCCACGGCCATGTCAGGGCCTCCCCGCCACGCGTCGCCGCCCCCACCGCCGCCCGCCGTGGTCCCGGTCCCGCATCAGCCAGCGCTGTCCCAGGGTCAGCACGATGATGATCAGGAACAGGACGAACGAGATCGCCGCGCCCGAGCCGTACTCGAAGTCCCGGAACGCGGTCCGGTACGACAGGTACGCCGGGGTGAGCGTGGTCTTGGCCGGGTCGCCCTGGCTCATCACGTACACCTGGTCGAAGACCTGCCAGGTGCCGATCAGGCCGAGGGTGACCACCAGGAACGTGGTCGGCCGCAGCAGCGGCAGGGTGACGTGGCGCAACCGCTGCCAACGGCTCGCCCCGTCCAGGGTGCTCGCCTCGTCCAGGGCCACCGGCACGTTCTGCAACGCGGCGAGGTACATCAGCATGAACGTCCCCGAGGTGGTCCAGACCACCAGAGCGATGATCGAAACCATCGCCACGCTGGGGCCGGAGAGCCAGTCCCACCAGGTCAGGCCGAACGGGCCACCACCGGTGAGGGCGGCCGGCGGCTGGTCCATGCCGACCGCGCCGAGCAGGATGTGCAGCACCCCCCGGGCGTCGGCGAACCACTGCGGCCCGTCGACGCCGAACGCGCCGAGCAGCGCGTTCACCGCACCCGAGTTGGCGAACAGGAAGAGGAACACCACGCTGATCGCCACCGAGCTGGTGACCGAGGGAAAGTAGAACGCCGACCGGAAGAACGCCCTCCCCCGCAGCATCCGGTGGTTCACGACCAGGGCGAGGCCGAGCGCCAGCGCGGTCTGCGCCGGCACCACGATCGCCACGTAGTAGAGGTTGTTCCGGATGCTGGTCATGAAGTCCCGGCGGGCGAGCCCCTCCTCGGCGAACAGCCGGGTGTAGTTGTCCGCGCCCACGAAGGGCACCCCGGAGGTGAACGGGCTACCCTGGCCGTTCCAGCCGGTCAGGCTCACCCAGAACGCCATCAGGATCGGCAGCAGCAGGAACAGTCCGAGGATCGCCACCACGGGCGCCACGAAGAGCCAACCCGCCAGGTTCTCGTTGCCGCGTACGCCGCCGCGGCGCCGCCTGCCGAGCGGCGTGGCCGACCGGGCGGCCGGCGCGTCGATCGCCATCTTCTCTGCCACCCCCTCAGCCGCCGAGCGCCGCCCTGGCGTTCTGGTCGAAGCGGGCGAGGATCGCCTTCGGGTCACCCGTGGCCAGGGTGTTCAGACCGGTGTCCAGGTCCTTCAGCACGCTGTCCATCTTGGGGGCGTTCACCGGGCCCTGGGCGTACTCGGCCGCCTCGATGAACGGCCGATCGTCCGGGAACTGCTGGGTGTACTGGTCGCGGACCGACTGCCGGGACGGCATCACGCCGAACGCCTTGGCGAAGGCCATCTGCTGTTCGCCGGCCGTCATCGCCTCGACGAACCTGATCGCCTGTTCCTTGTGCGCGCTCTTGGCGGCGATGCCCCAGCAGGTGGTGAAGGAGAGGGTGCCCTGGCCCTTCGGCCCGGCCGGCAGCGGCACGACCTTGTACTTCACGTTCGGGAAGTCGTTCTGGAGGGCGCCCTTGATCCAGTTGCCCTCGATGGTCATGACCGCCTTGCCCTTGCCGAACGCCTCGCCGCCCCAGCCGGCGTCGAGCTGCTTCGGGTAGCGGGCCAGCCCTTCGGTGAGCAGCGTCCTGACATAGCTGAGGGCCTGTACGTTCGCCGGGGTGTCCCCGGTGGCCTGCTTGCCGTCCGGGCTGGTCAGCCAGCCGCCGGCCTGGACCATGAACGCGCCGATCCGGTCCCGGGTGTCCGCGACGACCAGCGGCACCTGCCCGGCCGCCTTGAGCTTGCGGGCGGTGGCGGTGAGCTGGTCCCAGGTGGTCGGGATGTCGGCGTCGGTGAGGCCGGCCTTCGCCCAGAGGTCGGTGTTGATCTGAAGGGCGAGGGTGGAGAAGTCCTTCGGCACGCAGTAGAGCTTGCCGTCGTAGGTGAACGTCTGCCGCAGGCTCCCGTGGAAGTCGTCGGACTTGCTGATCTTGTCACCGTACGGTTCGAGCGCGCCGACGCTGGCGTAGTCGGCGAAGCGGCTGGCGTCGACGTAGAAGACGTCCGGCGGGTCACCACCGGCGAGGGCCTGCCCGAGCTGCTGGGTGAGGTCCTGGGCCGGGGTGACCGTGGCGGTGTTGCCGGACTCGCCGGCCCACTTCGCCGCCGCCTCCCGCACCGCCCTGGTCTCCGCCTCGCCGGAGGAGCCGATCAGGATCTCCAGCTGGGCCGGTCCGCTGGACTGGGCCCCGTCGCCGGAGTCGTCGAAGCCGCTGCCGCAGGCGGCCGAACCGAACAGGGCGACGGCGGCGAGGCCGGCCACCGCCGCGCGGCGGATCGTTCGAGGGGGCATCTCAATCTCCTGGTGGTGGGGGTGCGGTCGGGGGGTTCACGCGGTCTGCCGGAGCACCAGGCGGGGCTTCAGCAGCACCTGGGGGTGGGGCTGTCGGGGAGTGGCGTCGAGCAGGCCGGTCAGCAGTTCCACGCACCGGACGGCGGCCTCGTGCAGGGGCTGGCAGACGCTGGTCAGCCCGAGGGCGGCGGCGACCGGGGTGTCGTCGAAGCCGATCACCGGGACGGCGGGGTCGGCGACGCGGACGGCCTGGAGGGCACCGAGGGCCAGCGAGTCGCTGGCACAGATCAGGGCGGTCGGCGGCCGGGCCGCGGTGAGCAGGTCGCGGGCGACCCGCTCGCCCTCGGGGATGCCGTCCTCGGTGCAGTGGTCCAGGCCGGTCGGGTCGACCCCGGCGGCGCGCAGGGTGTGTTCCCAGCCGAGCCGTCGGTCGTCGCCGACGCCGGAGCCGACGGGCCAGCCGACGAAACCGATCCGCCGGTGGCCGAGGGCCAGCAGTCTCCGGGCGGCCTGGGCGGTGCCGTCGGCACCGTCCACGTCGACCCAGGGGTGCAGGGTCGGGTCGTCCCAGGGCCGTCCGAAGGTCACGAAGGGCACGCCCCGTCCGGTGAGCCAGGCGGTCCGCGGGTCGCGCCGCGTGGTGCCGGTGAGCACGAACGCGTCGAGGTCGTACGTGCCGAGCAGGTCGTCGTACTCGCGGATCTCCTGCTCGTCGTCGACGGCGGTGTAGAGCATCACCCGGTAGCCGGCGGTGCTCGCGGTCTCGGCGAGGCCGTGCAGGAAGCGATCCAGGACGGAGCCGTTGATGCCGTCGCGGGTGGGTTCGATGCGGACGGCGATCAATCGGGACCGACCGGTGCGCATCTGCCGGGCGGCCTGGTTGGTGCGGTAGCCGAGCGCCGCGATCGCCTCCTGCACCCGCTGCCGGGTCTGCTCACGGACGACGTGCGGGGAGTTGAGCACGTTGGAGACTGTCTGACGGCTGACCCCGGCTCGGCGGGCCACCGTCGCGATGGTCACCTTCTGCGGCACGAGATCCCCTTCGCTTCTTGAACGTTCCAATCGACATGAGGCAGGATTGGAACGATCAAGTTCCTGGAATGTTTGGCACTTTGCACTCCCCGGAACAATCTGTCAAGAGATCGATGTTCCCTTACGACCTGGAGTCCCCTGTGACCGAACGGCACCTGCAACCCCTGCTGCACGAGCTGGTCGGCGTGGTCCTCGCCCCCACCAGCGCACTCGGTGACCCGGCCGGGCAGATCCGGCCGGTCGGGGTGCAGGGCGTCTTCCACGCCGACGCCCGGGTCCTCTCCCGGGCCGAGCTGCGGATCGACGGCCGGGAGCCGGAAGGGCTGGCCGCCGGCCCCGACGGCCCGCACGGAGCCCGGTTCGTCAGCACCGCCCGGTGGCTCGGCGACCCGCACCCCGATCCCACGGTCCGCGTCGACCGGATCCGCCGGGCCACTCCGGACGGCCTGACCGAGGAGGTGCACGTGGTCTCCACCGCCTCGGTCGGCGTCCGGGCCACGGTCAGCGTCGACCTCGGCTGTGACCTCGCCCCGATCGAGGTGGTGAAGTCCGGCGACGACCGGCCGGCGCTGCCGGCCCACCCCGGCCCGGACGGCGGATTCGGCTGGACGGCGGCGGGGATCACCGTGACGGTCCACGGCGAGGGCGCGACCGCGTACACCGACGGCACGCACGCCACCGCACCCCGGCTCGCCTGGCCGGTCGAACTGCCCGCCGGAGGTGGCAGCACCGTGCTGCGCTGGCGGCTGACCGTCACCGACCCCCGCGCCGTCGTGGCGGCCCCGGCACACGACCCCGACTGGGCCCACCCCGAGGTGCGCGCCGACGACCGCCGCCTGGCCCGGCTCCTCGACCGCTCCCTGGCCGACCTGCGCGCGCTGCGCCTGGTCGAACCCACCCACCCGGAGGACGTCTTCCTCGGCGCGGGCGTGCCCTGGTTCCTCACCCTGTTCGGCCGGGACAGCCTCTGGGCGGCCCGGATGATGCTCCCGCTCGGCACCGGGCTGGCCGCCGGCACCCTGCGGGTGCTCGCCCGCCGGCAGGGCAGCCGGGTCGACCCGGCCACCGGCGAGGCCCCCGGCAAGATCCTGCACGAGCTGCGCCGGCACGAGTTCGCCCTCTCCGACGCGGGACTGCGGCTGCCGCCCGTCTACTACGGCACGGTCGACGCCACCCTGCTCTGGGTCAACCTGCTGCACGACGCCTGGCGCTGGGGCCTGCCGGCCGGGGAGGTCGAGCCGCTGCTGCCGCACCTGGAGGCGGCGCTGCGCTGGCTCGGCGAGCACGCCGACGCCGACGGCGACGGGCTCGTCGAGTACGTCGACACCACCGGTCACGGCCTGGCCAACCAGGGCTGGAAGGACTCCGGCGACGCGGTGCGCTTCGCCGACGGCACCGTCGCGCGGGCCCCGATCGCGCTGGCCGAGGTGCAGGGGTACGCGTACGAGGCGGCGGTGAACGGAGCCGCCCTGCTCGACGCGTTCGGCCGCCCCGGCGGGGACGCCTGGCGCGAGTACGCCCACCGGCTCGCCGAGCGGTTCCGGGCCACGTTCTGGGTGGACGGCCGGCACGGCCCGCAGCCCGCCCTGGCCCTGGACCGGGACAAGCGCCCGGTCGACTCCCTGACCAGCAACATCGGTCACCTGCTCGGCACCGGCCTGCTCGACCACGCCGAGTCGACCCAGGTGGCGAAGCTGCTCGCCACCGAGGCGATGACCGGCGGGTTCGGGCTGCGCACGATGTCCCGGGCGGACGGCGGGTTCAGCCCGCTGTCGTACCACTGTGGCTCGATCTGGACCCACGACACCGCCATCGCGCTCGGCGGACTGGCCCGGTCGGGATTCGACGACGCGGCGCGCACCCTCGCCGAGGGGCTGCTCCGCGCCGCCGAGGCGTTCGACTACCGGCTGCCGGAGCTGTACGGCGGCGACGACCGGGACGCGCTGGGCCGACCGGTGCCGTACCCGGCGGCGTGCCGGCCGCAGGCGTGGTCGGCGGCGAGCGCGGTGCTGCTGCTCCAGGCCGCCGTCGGTCTCTACCCGGACGTCCCCAGCGGGCGGGTGGCGCTCCGTCCGCTCGCCGGCTCCGAACTGGGTGCCGTCGCGGTGAGCGGACTCCGGATCGCCGGCACCCCGGTCGACGTGACCGTCACCGGCTACGGCGAGGTCAGCCTGACCAACGCCCCCACCCACCTGGCCCCGGGGCACCTGCCGACCCTGCCCGTTCCGCGCGCCGACAGGGAGGCCCTCCCGTTCCGCTGACCGGGACGGTGGCGGCGACCGGGGTCACCCGACCGTGACGGTGGCGGCGACGGGGGGACACCCCACGGTCGCCGCCACCGTTCCGGGCACCGGGCCGGGAGAGGTCAGAGCAGGGGGTCGAGCCCGATGGTGAGGCCGGGACGGTGCCGGACCTCGCGGACGGCGAGCAGGACGCCGGGCATGAAGGAGGCCCGGTCGTAGGAGTCGTGCCGGATGGTCAGCGTCTCCCCGGCGGTGCCGAAGAGCACCTCCTGGTGCGCGACCAGGCCGGTGGCCCGGACCGCGTGCACGCGTACCCCGTCGACGTCGGCGCCGCGCGCGCCCGGCACCTCGCTCGCGGTGGCGTCCGGCGAGGGGCCCAGGCCGGCGTCGGCGCGGGCCTGCGCGATCAGGCGGGCGGTGTGCGTGGCCGTGCCGCTCGGCGCGTCCAGCTTGCGCGGGTGGTGCTGCTCGATGATCTCCACCGACTCGAAGTGCCGGGCGGCCCGCGCGGCGAACTGCATCATCAGCACCGCGCCGATGCCGAAGTTGGGGGCGATCAGCACGCCCACCCCGGGCCGGCCGTCCAGCCAGCCGCGCACCTGGTCCAGCCGCTGCCCGGTAAAGCCGGTGGTGCCCACGACCGCGCTGATCCCCCGGTCGATGAGCCAGTGCAGGTTCCCCATCACCACGTCGGGCGTGGTGAAGTCGACGACCACCTGGGCGTCGGCGACCCCGGACAGGTCGTCACCCTGGTCGATCGTCGCCACCAGGTCGAGGTCGGCGGCGGCGGTGACCGCCCTGCACACCTCGACACCCATCCGGCCCCGGGCCCCCAGTACGCCGACCCGGACCGGCTCGTCGCGTCGCGTCTCCTGCTCGTCAGTCACGGGGCACAACCTATCCCAACCCGGGCATGGTCCCGCCCGCGGAACGGCAGACCGCCCACCCTGCGGACGGTGCCCCGCCCGACGGTCAGGCTCCGGCGAAGTCGCCCCGGTCGAACGGGCCCACCACCGCCAGCGACATGGGCCGGGACAGCAGCTCGGCGGCGAGGGTGTTGACGTCCGCCACGGTGACCGCGTCCACCCGGGACAGCAGTTCGTCGACGGGCGCCAGGTCGCCGTAGAGCAGCTCCCCCTTGGCCAGTCGGCTCATCCGGGAGCCGTTGTCCTCCAGCCCGAGCACGAAGGAGCCCTTGGACATGCCCTTGCCCCGGGCCACCTCGGCCTCGGTCAGTCCGTCCGTGGCCACCCGGCGCAGCTCGGCGCGGGTCAGCTCCAGCACCTCGTCCAGTTTGCCCGGTGCGCAACCGGCGTAGACGGCGAACACCCCGGAGTCGGCGTACTGGCTGGCGTAGGAGTAGACCGAGTACGCCAGCCCGCGCCGCTCCCGGATCTCCTGGAACAGCCGGCTGGACATGCCGCCGCCGAGCACGTTGTTCAGCACCCCCAGGGCGAACCGCCGCTCGTCCAGCCGGTCGATGCCGGGACAGCCGAGGATCACGTGCGCCTGCTCGGTCTCCTTCGACTCGACCAGGGTGGTGGCGGACTTCGTCCGGACCGCCGGTCGGTTCGGCCGGGGTGCGGCCGGGGACGCCGACGCGGTGTCCAGCGGGGTGCCGCGCAACGCCTGCCGGACCAGCTTCACCACGGTCGCGTGGTCGAGGTTGCCGGCGGCGGCGATCACGATCTCCGGGGCGACGTACCGCCTCCGGTAGAAGTCCTGGATCTGCCGCCGGGTCATCGCGGTGACCGTCTCCTCGGTGCCGGAGATCAGCCGGCCCAGC
This sequence comes from Micromonospora sp. NPDC023956, assembly GCF_040639195.1. Taxonomy (NCBI): domain Bacteria; kingdom Bacillati; phylum Actinomycetota; class Actinomycetes; order Micromonosporales; family Micromonosporaceae; genus Micromonospora; species Micromonospora sp. NPDC023956. The sequence goes on along the minus strand of NZ_JBEZZN010000008.1, from coordinate 230,775 downwards.
GGATGCTCGCCGTAGACCGCCCGGGTGAAGAGGTCGTGCACCTCGTCGCCGGGCTCGTCGTCGTGCATGGCGATCTCTTCGAGGATCACGCCGCGCTCGGTCTCCACGTCCGCCGGCTCCAGCAGCGAGTCGGCGACCAGGTCGCACATCACGTCGATGGCCAGCGGCAGGTCCTCGTCAAGGACCCGGGCGTAGTAGCAGGTGTACTCCTTGGTGGTGAAGGCGTTCGTCTCACCACCCACCGCCTCGATCTCGGCGGAGATGTCCAGCGCGGTCCGCTTCCGGGTGCCCTTGAAGAGCAGGTGCTCCAGGAAGTGCGCGGCCCCGGACTGCGGGCCGGTCTCGTCCCGGGAGCCGACCGCCACCCAGATGCCGAACGAGACGCTGCGCATCGCGGGGATCGCCTCGGTGAGGACGCGCAGCCCGCTGGGGAGCACGGTACGGCGTACCGTGCCGCCCAGCGGGTCCTCGCTCAGCGTCCGGGTCACCGCCCGGGAGGACCCGGGCCGGTCGGGCTGGGTGGCTCCGGCGGCGCGGGCGCGGTGACCCGCTCCCCACCGGCCCGGGACGAACGGTGCGTGGTCGGCCCGACTCACAGGTACCTGACTCCTAGGACGAGGAAGGGATGGTCACCCGCCCTCCGACGGGACCAGCCCGGCTCGGCGAGCCGGGCTGGTCGACGGATCAGACGGATTGGTCGTGCCGAGCGGCGGGACCGACAGGACGGTCACGCCGTCGGCGTGGTCGGAGGGTACGGGTCAGCTGTGCCGGGTCCGACGACGCGGACGGTCGCCGCCCTCGCCACCCTCGCCGCGACGCGGGCGCTCGCCGCCCTCGCCGCCCTCGCTCCGGTCGCCACCACGGTCACCGCGCGGGCCCCGGTCACTGCGCTCCCGGGCCGGCGGACGCTCGCCGCCCTCGGGGGCGGCCGGCGCCTCGGTGCCCTCCGGGCGGACCTTGTCCAGGTAGATCTTGCCGCGGGCGTCGATGTCCGCGATCTCCACCTCGACCTTGTCGCCGACGTTGAGGAAGTCCTCGACCCGCTCCACCCGCTTGCCGTCGCCGACCTTGGAGATGTGCAGCAGGCCGTCCCGGCCGGGCAGCAGCGACACGAACGCGCCGAACGCGGCGGTCTTGACCACCGTGCCGAGGAACCGCTCCCCCGCCTTCGGCAGGGTCGGGTTGGCGATGCCGTTGATCCGGTCGACCGCCGCCTGGGCGGAGGGGCCGTTGGTGGCACCGACGTAGATCGTGCCGTCGTCCTCGATCGAGATCTCGGCGCCGGTCTCGTCCTGGATGGCGTTGATGGTCTGGCCCTTCGGGCCGATCACCATGCCGATCTTGTCGACCGGGATCTTGACGGTGGTCACCCGGGGCGCGTACTCCGACATCGTGGCCGGGGCCTCGATCGCCGCCTGCATCACGTCCAGGATGGTCTGCCGGGCCTCGTGCGCCTGCTGGAGCGCGGCGGCCAGCACGTCCGACGGGATGCCGTCGAGCTTGGTGTCGAGCTGGAGCGCGGTGACGAAGTCCCGGGTGCCGGCGACCTTGAAGTCCATGTCGCCGAAAGCGTCCTCGGCGCCGAGGATGTCGGTCAGCGTCACGTACTCGGTCTTGCCGTCCACCTCGTCGGAGATCAGCCCCATCGCGATCCCGGCGACCGGGGCCTTCAGCGGCACACCCGCCGAGAGCAGACCCAGGGTGGAGGCGCAGACCGACCCCATCGAGGTCGAGCCGTTCGAGCCGAGCGCCTCGGAGACCTGCCGGATGGCGTACGGGAACTCCTCGCGCGACGGCAGCACCGGGATCAGCGCCCGCTCGGCCAGCGCGCCGTGGCCGATCTCGCGCCGCTTCGGCGAGCCGACCCGGCCGGTCTCCCCGGTGGAGTACGGCGGGAAGTTGTAGTTGTGCATGTAGCGCTTGCGGGTCTCGGGAGCGAGGGTGTCCAGCATCTGCTCCATGCGCAGCATGTTCAGCGTGGTGACGCCGAGGATCTGCGTCTCGCCCCGCTCGAACAGCGCCGAGCCGTGCACCCGGGGCAGCACCCCGACCTCGGCGGTCAGCGGACGGATGTCGCGCGGACCCCGGCCGTCCATCCGGACCTGCTCGCGCAGCACCCGGTTGCGGACCTCGGACTTGCTCAGCGACCGGAACGCGGCGCTGAGCTCCTTCTCCCGGCCCTCGAAGCGCGGGCCGAGCTCCTCGACGACCTTGGCCTTGACCCGGTCCAGGGCCTCCTCGCGGTCGGCCTTGCCGGCGATCTTGAGGGCCTCGGCGACCTCGCCGCGGACCAGCTCGGCCACCGCGCCGAAGACGTCGTCCTGGTAGTCCAGGAAGACCGGGAACTCGGCGACCGGCTTGGCGGCCACCTCGGCCAGCTCGCTCTGCGCCCGGCACAGCTCACGGATGGCCGGCTTGGCGGCCTCCAGGCCGCTGGCGACGACCTCCTCGGTCGGGGCGGGCGCGCCGCCGGCGACCAGCGCCACGGTGTGCTCGGTGGCCTCGGCCTCGACCATCATGATCGCGACGTCGCCGTCGGCCAGCGCCCGGCCGGCGACGACCATGTCGAAGGTGGCCCGGCCCAGCTCCTCACGGGTCGGGAAGGCGACCCACTGGCCGTCGACGTGCGCCATCCGGGTCGCCCCGATCGGGCCGGAGAACGGCAGGCCGGAGAGCTTGGTCGACATCGAGGCGGCGTTGATCGCCACCACGTCGTACGGGTGCTGCGGGTCGAGCGCGAGGATGGTCTCGACGACCTGGACCTCGTTGCGCAGGCCCTTGACGAACGACGGGCGCAGCGGCCGGTCGATCAGTCGGCAGGTGAGGACGGCGTCCTCGCTGGGACGGCCCTCGCGGCGGAAGAACGAGCCGGGGATCCGGCCCGCCGCGTACATCCGCTCCTCGACGTCGACGGTCAGCGGGAAGAAGTCGAACTGCTCCTTCGGCTGCTTGCCGGCCGTGGTGGCGGAGAGGACGACCGTCTCGCCGAGCTGGGCGACGACGGAGCCGGCGGCCTGCCGGGCCAGCCGGCCGGTGGAGAAGGTGACCTCGCGGGTGCCGAGGGCACCGTTGTCGATCACGGCGGTACGGGATTCGGTGCCGAGTCGGTTCTCGGTCATGGGTGGGTCAAACTCCTCACGTCGGGGGGCCCACGACGCTCGGGAGCTGCTCAGACGGCCGGTCTTCGATCGAAGCGCCCGGGGCGGCGGATTCTCGCCGGTGATCCCGGGGGCCACTACCGGAGACCGGTACGCTGACCGGCCCCGTCTCGGGTGGTCGCGCGGCCCTGGATTGTGGTCTGGTGACGCCGAGCGGGGGAACGGCCGATGGGCCGTTCCCCCGTCACGTCATCGGCGCAGGCCGAGCCGCTCGATGAGCGACCGGTAGCGGTTGATGTCCTTCTTCTGGACGTAGTTGAGCAGCCGACGGCGACGGCCGACCAGCAGCAGCAGCCCACGACGGCTGTGGTGGTCGTGCTTGTGCACCTTCAGGTGCTCGGTGAGCTCGGCGATCCGCTTGGTGAGCACCGCGACCTGCACCTCCGGGGAACCGGTGTCCCCCTCGGCGGTCGCGTACTCCGCGCGGATCTTGGCCTTGGCTTCCTGGTCGAGCGCCATTTTCTCCCTGTTTCGATGGGTTGTTCGTCAGGCTCCGTCCGTCCCGTCCGGGACAGGAAGCGGAGGCGAACCTCGCACCCGCGGCGTCGAGCAGGCGCGCGAGGCCCCACGTCGTTGAACGACGTCTTCGCCAGACTACCAGCCTCCGGGGAAACCGCTCGTCGGAGGGCCGCCGGGCGCGTCCGGGCGGTCAGCCCAGCGCGGCACGGGTCCGGGCGACGTCCTCGTTCATCTGCGCGACGAGCGGCTCGATGGAGTCGTACCGGCGCTGCTCGCGCAGGTGCGCCACGAAGTCCAGGGCGAGCCGCTCCCCGTAGAGGTCCCCGGTGAAGTCCAGCGCGTACGCCTCGACCCGGCGCTCCCGGCCGGAGAAGGTCGGGTTGGTGCCGATGGAGACCGCCGCCGCGAGCGGCTCCGCCCCACCCCGCCGGATCAGCCGGGCGGCGTAGATGCCGTCGGCGGGCACCGCCGCGTACCGGTGGCAGAGCAGGTTGGCGGTGGGGAAGCCCAGTTCCCGACCGCGCTGGTCGCCCCGGACCACCACCCCCTCCAGCCGGTGCGGACGGCCGAGCGCCACCGCGGCGGCCGCGACGTCCCCGGCGTCGACGCAGGCCCGGATGTACGTCGAGGAGAAGACCGTGCCGTCTGCGGCGACCAGGGGGGCGCCCTCGACACCGAAGCCGAAGGTCCGACCGAGCCGCTCCAGCAGCGCCACGTCACCGGCGGCCCGGCGCCCGAAGCGGAAGTTCTCGCCGACCACCACCAGCGCGGCGTGCAGGTTCTCGACCAGGATGTCGTGCACGAACTCCTCGGCGGGCAGCCGGGAGAACTCGGGCGTGAAGGGCACCACGCAGAGCACGTCCACCCCGAGCGCCTCGACCAGCTCGGCCTTGCGCGCCGGCTCGGTGAGCACCGCCGGATGGGAGCCGGGGCGGACCACCTCGGCCGGGTGCGGGTCGAAGGTCACCACCACCGACCGGACGTCCAGCTCCCGGGCCCGGGCCACGGCGTGACCGATGGTGGCCTGGTGCCCGCGGTGCACCCCGTCGAAGACGCCGATGGTGACCACCGAACGCCCCCACCCACCGGGCACCGCCTCGTAACCCCGCCAGCGCTGCATCTCTCTCCTCCACCACCACCATGCCAGCAGTTGACTACCCCTCGCACCGCCCCCCGGGCCGGCGCGGTCCCCGGTGTCAGGCCGGGGCGAGCACGATCTCCGCGCGGGCCCGGCCGTCCCGTTCGCTGACGATGGCGAGCAGGTTCCCGGCGGGGCCGAAGACCGCGTAGGGGCCGACGATGCCGGTCGGCGCCAGCGGGCCCCCGTGCGAGAGCACCCGGGCCTCGTCGGGGGTGGCCTCCCGGCGCGGGAAGAACCGGTCGGCCGCCGCCGCGAGCGGTAGGGAGAGCACGTCGGGGGCCCGCTCCTCCAGCTCCGGCAGGGTCGCCGCCTCGGCCAGGGTGAACCCGCCCACCGCGGTCCGGCGCAGGGCGGTGAGGTGGCCGCCGACCCCGAGCGCGAGACCGGCGTCGCGGGCGATGGCCCGGATGTACGTACCGGAGGAGCAGGTGACGTCGACGTCCACGTCGACCAGGTCCGGCGTCTCCCGGCGGACGGCGAGCACGGCCAGCCGGGAGACGGTGACCCGACGCGCGGCCAGGGCCACGGTCTCGCCGTCGCGGACCCGCTTGTAGGCCCGTTGACCGTCGACCTTGATGGCGCTGACCGCGCTGGGCACCTGGTCGATCTCACCGGTGAGCGCGGCCAGGGCGACCCGGACCGCCTCGTCGGTCACCGCGGCAGCCGGGATGGTGGCGGTGACCTCCCCCTCGGCGTCGTCGGTGACCGTGGTCTGTCCGAGCCGGATGGTGGCGGTGTAGCTCTTCTCCGCACCGATCACGTACGTCAGCAGCCGGGTGGCCCGGTTGACCCCGATGACCAGCACGCCGGTCGCCATCGGGTCGAGCGTGCCGCCGTGTCCCACCCGGCGGGTACGGGCCAGTCGCCGGATCCGTGCCACCACGTCGTGCGACGTCATGCCGCCGGGCTTGTCGACCACGATCAGACCGTCTGCGCTCACGTCGGCCAAGCCTGCCAGACCGCCCGGGGCGGGTCCGCGCCGGACCGCCCACCCCGGCCACGATGCCCGGGTGACGTGGGGCACAGCCGGCGTCCCGTGTCGCCGGGCGTCCGGTTCCCCGGCTGGCCCGCCGGGGCGAGGCGGAAAAGGGGCAGCGTCGACGGGGGCGCGGTGCCATGATCAACCGCCCGTTCCCACCGGCGACGGGGACCGAACCGACCCTCGAGGAGCCCGATGCCCGGCAGGCACGACACCGACACCCGCGGTCCGCACGTGACGGTACGACCCGAGCCCCCCGCACAGCCGTCGTTGCTGCCCGACTGGATGCGTAATCCGCCGCCGCCCCGGGTCACCCTCGGCGACCGGGTCACCGCCACGCTGCTCCGGGTGCCGGGAGCACCCGGGATCCGGCGCGCCTGGTGGACGTGGCGGGACCGGCAACGGCTGCACGAGCGCTTCCCGAACTCCTTCAAGATCGTGGCGTTCTTCGTCTCCTGGACGCTCGCCCTGGTCCTGCTGCTCGGCGCGTACGGCCTCGTCGCGCTGCTCTGACGCCGGTCGGCCTGTCCCGCTCTCCTGCGCCGGGCGGGGTCAGCGGACGCCGGTGACCACCCAGCGTCCGGAGCGCAGCCGTAGCGCCAGCGCGACCAGCCGGATCACGACGAAGAGGGTGAGGCCCGCCCAGATGCCGCCGAGACCCAGGTCGAACGCGTAGGTGAGCCAGATCGCCGGCAGGAACCCACCGAGGCCGGCGCCGATGGCGACATTGCGCAGGTAGCGGACGTCGCCCGCGCCGATCAGCACCCCGTCGAGGGCGAACACGACGCCGCCGAGCGGCTGGATCACCACGAACCACGGCCAGATCGCCGCCGCCTGCTCGCGTACCTCGGGGTCGCCGCTGAACAGGGCCGGGACCAGGTTGGCGCCGACGGCGACGACCAGGGCGAACGCCAGCCCGCAGACGCCACCGAGCAGGGCGATCCGGCGGGCCAGCGCGCGGGCACCGGCCTCGTCCCCGGCGCCGAGCGCCGCCCCGACCAACGCCTGGGCGGCGATGGCGAGCGCGTCGAGCAGCAGCACGGTGAAGAACCAGAGCTGCACGACGATCTGGTGCGCGCCGACGGCCGCGACACCGAACCGCGCGGCGACGGCCGTCGCGGAGAGGAAGCTGGCCTGGAAGGCGACACCCCGGAGCAGCAGGTCCCGGCTGACCGCCAACTGGTTGCGGATGATCTGCGGACGGGGCCGCAGCGACACCCGCTCGGTGACCAACGCCGCGACGAACAGGACACCGCAGAGGGTCTGCGCGACGACGTTGGCGACCGCCGAGCCGACCAGCCCCATCCCGACCGGGTAGACCAGCAGTGGACAGAGCAGCGCGGAGAGCAGATTCGGGCCGAGCACGTACCACACCGGTCGCCGGGTGTCCTGGACGCCGCGCAGCCAGCCGTTGCCCGCGGCGGCCAGCAGCAGGCCGGGCGCGCCGAGGGCCGCGATCCGCAGCCACTGGGCGGCTGCGTCGGCCACCTCGCCCGTCGAGCCGGCCAGGGTACGCGCCAGCGGTCCGGCCAGCACCTGCATGCCGAGCGCGACGACCAGCCCGCCGGTGAGGGCGAGCCAGGACGACTGGACGCCCTCGGCCACCGCGGCGGCCCGGTCACCCGCGCCGAAGCGACGGGCCGACCGGCCGGTGGTGCCGTAGGCCAGGACGCTGCCGAGCCAGACGATCAGGGTGAGCACCGTCCCGCCGATCGCGACGGCGGCCAACGGCACCCGGCCGAGGTGGCCGACCACGGCGGTGTCGACCAGGACGTAGAGGGGTTCGGCGGCGAGCACGACCAACGCCGGCAGGGCCAGCCCGGCGATCCGCCGCGCCGACGCCACCGGCGCCGCGGGCACGGCAGGGGAGGTCACGGCCCGATCCTGACACGCCTTGCGTAATGATTACAACCCCGAACACCCCTTACCGCCGCCGGGACGGGGCGGATGGGTCACTGGCGGGTGTCCATGGAGGTCTGGAGGGCACGACGGGCCTGCTCGCGAGCCTCGTCGACGGTCTCGGGCTGGGGCTTGGTCGGCATGGCGGTTCCCTTCCAAGGCGGGCACGCGTCGGCGACGCGGCACACGTGGGTGTTCCTGCTGCACGCCCCGCCAGCGTCCGGGGGTGACCGGCTCGGCTGGCCCTGGGCAGCGTGGACCCGGGTCGGTTCGACCCTGGAGGGGAGGCGGTGTCCGGTGGGACCCACCACCAGTGGGCGGCGCCAGCAGTTCGCGCCGGCCCTCACCCAAGCTATCGTTAAGTTCCACATGGTGCCCGCTGTTCCCACCACGTGGGCACCCTCACGCGACGACGAGGGGCCGGCCGGTCACCGGGCGAAGAAGTGCCAGCCGAGCCACCACCAGAAGCCGAACAGGCCGATCCGCCCCACCGGCACCGAGCCGACCTCGTACTGCATGACGTACGCGCAGACGTCACCGAACGACGGCACCCGCGAGCCCTCCCGGCGGGCCGCCCACTCGACGACGGCGAACAGCACCAGCGAGGCCAGGAAGCCGCTGATCGCGAGGGTCCTCATCATCGCCGCACCAGCCCCCAGAACGCCGCCAGCCAGGCGAACCAGGCCGCCGCCCGGACCAGCGAGTCCTCCAGCAGGGGATCGGCCAGGCGGGAGAAGGTGGGGAAGTCGTCGCCGGCCGCCATGACGAAGGTGGCCCCCTCGAACACCCCGAAGATCACCACCGGCAGTACCCACCAGACCGTGCCGGGAGGCAACCGCTCCGGCGCGGGGCGACGCGGCACCCGGTGGCTCAGCCCGAGCCAGACCAGTACCCCGCCGGTGCCGATGGTGTAGAGGTTCGCCGACGTCGAGAAGGAGGGCAACTGACCGCCGACCAGGGAGAGAAGGGCCAGTACGGGCACGGCGACCACCGGACGGTCCCACGTCCGGGGCGCCTCGGCGGCAATCTCGTGGGGCTGCTCCATGCCGCGATTGTCTCCTTCCGTCACGGAGCGCGGGAAGGCCGACACTCCTCGCGGTCAGTCCCGGTCCACCGTCCGGATCAGCGCCGTGTCCAGTTCGGCCCGGATCCGGGCCACCACGTCCTGCGCGGTGCCCCGCCCGGTGAACCCGGCCGCGAAGCGGTGCCCGCCGCCGCCCAGGGCCACCGCGACCCGGCTGACGTCCACCGCGCCCTTGCTGCGCAGGGAGACCGCCCAGCCGTCCTCGGCGATCTGCTTGAGCACACCGCTGACGTCCGCCTCGGCGGTGCAGCGCACCGAGTCGATCAACGGTTCCAGCACGTACGGCCGCTGGTCGTGGCGGGCCAGGTCGGCCAGGGTGGCGTAGGTCCAGACGAAACCGTGCCCGCCCGCCGCCGCCGGTTCCAGCCGGGTCCGGGCGAGCACGTCGCCGTAGAGGCGGACCGCGCCGAACGGACGGGTGTCGAAGATCCGGCGGGAGATCTCCCCCGGCCGGATGCCGGTCGCGAGCAGCCGGGCCGCCATCCGGTGCACCTCCGGCGTGGTGGCGTCGAACCGGAACGAGCCGGTGTCGGTGGCCAGTGCGACGTACAGACACTCGGCGATCGCCGCGTCGAGCGGCACGTCGAGACGGGTCAGCAACTCCTCGGCCACCACCGAGGTCGCCGCGGCGCGCGGGTCGACCAGGTGGATGTCGCCGAACCCGGTGTGCGAGGCGTGGTGGTCGAGGACCACCGTCGGGGCCGTGACCGCCAGCCGGTCGACCAGCTCGCCCAGCCGGGACTCGCTGGCCGCGTCGAAGCAGAGGACCAGATCCGGGTCCGGGTACGCCTCGGCGGCCGGCACCAGCAGGTCGAGGCCGGGTAGGCCCCGGAAGGGTTCGGGCACCTCCGGCGGGCCGGGGAAGGTCGCCTGCACCCCGCGCAGCCCGAGGGTGCGCAGTCCCAGCCCGAAACCGAGCATGCTGCCCAGCGCGTCCCCGTCCGGGTTGACGTGACAGATCAGCAGCACCCGGGCGTCCGGGGTGAGCCGGCGCACCGCGTCGACGGCGGCGGCCCAGTCGGCGGCGGCCGGTCCGGACGGCTCACCGCCGAGTGCGTCGCCGGCCGGGGAGTCCGGATCGTCGGTCACCGCTGTTCCCGGGCGGCCGACGGCACGTCGTCGGCCCCGGTGTCGTCCCCGTCCTCGTCGTCCTCCTCGTCCACCCGGTACGGCTGGGCGTCCCCGGCGTACTGCGCCCCGGCGGCGATCCGCTGCACCTCGGCGTCGGCGTTGCGGGCCTGGGCGAGCAGGTCGTCGATGTGCTTGACGTGGTCCTGGACGTTGTCCAGGACGAAGGTCAGGGTCGGCGAGTGCCGCAGCCCGAGCGCCTTGCCGACCGTGCTGCGCAGCATGCCCTTGGCGCTCTCCAGCGCGGCGGCGGTGCCCGCCTGCTCGGCGGCGTCCCCGAGCACGGTGTAGAAGACCGTGGCATCGCGCAGGTCGGCGGTGATCCGGGCGTCGGTGATGGTGATCATGCCGAGGCGGGGATCCTTGATCTGGCGCACCACCGACGCGACCAGTTCACGCACCCGTTCGGCGTGCCGGCGTACCTTGGCCGGATCCGTCATCTCCGCCACCTCCACGGCATCGACGTCCCGGTCCGGACCGGGGCGCGAACGCCACCGGTGACCGGACCGGCCGATAATTCGAACACTACCCGCGCGACAATACGGTCACGCCCGAGCACCGGCGGCCTCGGCCACCGGCATCCGCCGTCAGTCGTCCACGCCGTGCAGACGCCGACGGACCGACAGCAGTTCCACCTCCGGGCGGCCCGCCACCAGACGCTCGCACGAGTCGAGCACCTCGCGGACGTGTGCCGCCTCCGCGGCCACCACGGCCACGGCAATCTCGGCTCGACCGTGCAGGTCGAGCGCTCCCACCTCGGCGGCCGACACCTCGAAGCGGCGCAGCGCCGCCACGATCGGCCGTACGTATGATCTCTTGATCTTGAGCGACCGGGAATCACCCGGCAGCAGCAGGTCGAAGACCGCGGTTCCGGTGAACATCGCCTCGGACGATACCCGCTCACCCGCCCCCATGATCAAGGGGTTTACGCCGGACCGGCGTAAACCCCTTGACCTGGTGTCCGAGCGTCAGCTACGAACCTTCTCGCGCATCTCGAAGGTCTCGATGATGTCGCCGACCTGGACGTTGTTGTAACCACCCAGGGTCAGACCACACTCGAAGCCCTCACGCACCTCGGTCGCGTCGTCCTTGAACCGCTTGAGCGAGCTGATCGTGAGGTTGTCCGCCACGACCGCACCGTCGCGCAACAGTCGCGCCTTGGCGTTCCGCCGCATGATGCCCGACCGGACGATGCAACCGGAGATGTTGCCGACCTTGGACGAACGGAACACGTCGCGGATCTCCGCGGTGCCCAGCTCGACCTCCTCGTACTCCGGCTTGAGCAGGCCCTTGAGCGCCGCCTCGATCTCCTCGATGGCCTGGTAGATGACGGTGTAGTACCGGATCTCCACGCCCTCGCGGTCGGCGATCTCGCGGACCTTGTTGGCGGCCCGCACGTTGAAGCCGATGATCGTGACCGCCTCGGACGAGGCGCTCGCGAGCATGACGTCGCTCTCGGTGATCGCGCCCACGCCCCGGTGGATGATCCGGAGCTGGACCTCCTCCGGGATGTCCAGGTTGAACAGCGCGTCCTCGAGCGCCTCCACGGAACCGGAGACGTCGCCCTTGAGCACCAGGTTGAGCGAGGTCTTCTCGCCCTCCTTGAGCTGCTCCATGAGCGTCTCGAGGGTGGCCCGGCCACGGGAGTTGGCGAAGGACGCCGCCCGCCGCCGTGCCTGCCGCTGCTCGGCGATCTGCCGAACGGTGCGGTCGTCCTCGGCTGCCAGGAAGGTGTCACCCGCACCCGGCACCGCGGTCAGACCGAGCACCAGCACCGGACGCGCCGGACCGGCCTCGACGACCTGGTTGCCGTTCTCGTCGAGCATCGCCCGGACCCGGCCGTGCGCCCCACCGGCGACGATCGAGTCGCCCGCCCGCAGGGTGCCCTTCTGCACCAGCACGGTCGCCACCGCACCACGGCCCTTGTCGAGGTGCGCCTCGATCGCCACACCCTGCGCCGGCCCGTCGATCGGCGCGGTCAGCGTCAGCGACGCGTCGGCGGTCAGCAGGACGGCCTCGAGCAGTTCCTCGATGCCGATGCCCGGCTTGGCCGCCACGTTGACGAACATCGTGTCGCCGCCGTACTCCTCGGCGACCAGGCCGTACTCGGTCAGCTGCTGGCGGACCTTGTCCGGGTTCGCCTCCGGCTTGTCGACCTTGTTGACCGCGACCACGATCGGCACGTCCGCCGCCTTGGCGTGGTTGAGTGCCTCGATCGTCTGCGGCATCACGCCGTCGTCGGCCGCGACCACCAGCACCACGATGTCGGTGACCTGGGCACCACGGGCACGCATGGCGGTGAACGCCTCGTGACCCGGGGTGTCGATGAAGGTCACCGCCCGGTCCTCGCCCTCGTGCGGGACGTGGACCTGGTAGGCGCCGATGTGCTGGGTGATGCCACCCGCCTCGCCGGCCACGACGTTCGCCTTGCGGATCGCGTCGAGCAGCTTGGTCTTACCGTGGTCGACGTGACCCATGACGGTCACCACCGGCGCACGGGTGACCAGGCGGTCCTCCGCGACCTCGGCGTCGAGGTCGATGTTGAACTGCGCGAGCAGCTCGCGGTCCTCGTCCTCCGGGCTGACGATCTGCACGTTGAAGCCGAGGTGCTCACCCAGCAGCAGCAGGGTGTCGTCAGAGCAGGACTGGGTCGCGGTGACCATCTCGCCCAGGTTGAACATCTCCTGGACCAGCGAACCCGGGTTGGCGTTGATCCTGTCGGCGAAGTCCGACAGCGAGGCGCCACGGGACAGCCGGACGACCTGACCCTGACCCCGGGGCGCGCCCGAGCTCATGGTCGGGGCCGACAGGTTGTCGAACTCCTGTCTGCGCTGCTTCTTGGACTTGCGGCCACGGGTCGGCCGGCCACCCGGACGCCCGAAGGCACCCGCGGCACCGCCGCCACGGCCACGACCGCCGCCACCGGGACGACCGCCGCCACCGGCCGGCGCACCGGGGCGGAACCCGCCACCTGCACCGGCACCGGCACCGCCGCCACCACCGGGACCGCCACGGAAGCCACCGCCACCGCCGCCACCACCGGGACCGCCACGGAAGCCACCGCCACCGCCGCCACCACCGGGGCCACCGCGGAAGCCGCCGCCACCGCCGCCACCACCGGGACGACCCGCGCCACCGCCGGGACGACCCGCGCCGCCACCCGGACCACCGGGACGACCGGGACGCTGGCTCGGCATCGAGGCCGGGCTGGGCCGGGGCGGCATGGAGGCCGGACTCGGCCGGGGCGGCATCGAGGCCGGACTCGGCCGGGGGCCGCCGGCGCTGTTCGCCGGCGGGCGCGGCTGGCCGCCGCCCTGGATACCGAACGGGTTGTTGCCCGCGCCACGGGCCGGCGGACGACCACCGGGGCCGGGACGGCCCGGAGCCGGGGCGCCGGTACGACCGGCAGCCGGCGAACCCGGGCGGGGCGGCATCGCACCCGGACCCGGCCGGGGGCCGGGACGGGTACCGCCGTCCGTCGGGGGCTCCCGACGGACGTTGTCACGCTGCTGCTGCCGGGCGGCCTGGGCGGCCTTGACCGCGGCCTCCTGGTCAGCCTTCAGCTGGGCGGCACGCGCCTCGGCGGCGGCCACCTCGATGTCGTGGGCACTCGCCGGCTTGGCGACCGGAGTCGCCGGGGGCGGCGGGCCGGGGACCGGCCCCTTCGGCTTCGGACCGGGCACCGCCGGCCGCCGGGGCGGCATCGGCTTGGCCGAGATCCGGGAATCGCCAGGGGTCGGCGGCGGGGTCGGGGTGGGCCTCGGGGCCGGGTTCGGGGTTGCCGCCGCCGGAGCGGACGGCGCCGAGCTCTCGGCCGACGCGACGAATGCGCCCCGCAGTCGTCGGGCGACGGGCGCCTCGACGGTGCTGGACGCGGACTTCACGAACTCGCCCATTTCCTTCAACTTGGCGAGAACTGTCTTACTCTCGACCCCGAGCTCCTTTGCCAGCTCGTGTACGCGGGCCTTACCTGCCACTGCACTCCTCACTCCGAGGTCGTGCGGGCAGCACCCGCAGCGACCTCACTCCTGCACTTGAAGCCTGGTCATTTCAGGGACTTCATCGTGTGCTCATGTCGGTCGTCCTACCTTGCTAGTGACTCCCGTCCGGTCGGGCTGACCGGACGCGGAGCTTGGCGCGTCGACACACTTCGCCAGCTCACTGTGATCGGGAACCCCGGCGACACGCAACGCACGCCCGAAGGCGCGGCGTCGTACCGCCAGCGCGAAGCAGGCCGGATCCGGGTGCAGGTTCGCTCCCCGACCCGGCAGCCTGCGGGCCGGATCGGCTCGGAGGCTGTGACCAGCCTCGTCGTCAATCGCGACGATCCGCAGGAGTTCACTGGCCGGCGCCCGTTTCCGGCAGCCCACACAGGTGCGCTCCGGCTGCGTGCGTCGTACCACTGAGGAAGTCTACCCCTAGCTGCTCGAGATCGCTCCGCCCGGCTCCGGGACGTGATCAGCACCGCGTCGTCCGGCCGGGGCAGACTGCTCGGCATCGGACCGAATGTCGATTCGCCAACCGGTCAGTCGGGCAGCAAGCCGGGCATTCTGCCCCTCTCGGCCGATCGCCAGCGAGAGTTGGAAGTCGGGCACGGTGACCCGCGCCGTCCGGGTGGCCAGGTCGACCACCTCGACCCGGAGCGCCCTGGCCGGTGACAGCGCGTTGCCGACGAAGGTCGCCGGGTCGTCCGACCAGTCGATGATGTCGATCTTTTCGCCGTGCAGTTCGCTCATCACCGCGCGGACCCGCTGCCCCATCGGTCCGATGCAGGCGCCCTTGGCGTTCACCCCGGGCATGGTGGAGCGGACCGCGATCTTCGTCCGGTGACCCGCCTCACGCGCGATGGCGCTGATCTCGACCGTGCCGTCGGCGATCTCCGGTACCTCCAGGGCGAAGAGCTTCTTCACCAGTCCCGGGTGGGACCGGGAGAGGGTGATCTGCGGACCCCGCATGCCCTTGGCCACGTGCACCACCACGCAGCGGATCCGCTCGCCGTGGGTGTACCGCTCACCGGGCACCTGCTCGGACTGGGGCAGCACGCCCTCCAGCTTGCCCAGGTCGACGCTGACGATGCCCTTCTCGGACCGGGCCTCGTGCGCCTGGACCACGCCGGTGACCAGGTCCCCGTCGCGTCCCACGTACTCGCCGAAGTGCACCTCGTCGGTGGCCTCCCGCAGCCGCTGGAGGATCACCTGCTTGGCGGTCATCGCGGCGATCCGGCCGAAGTCGTGCGGGGTGTCGTCGACCTCCCGCACCACGGTGCCGTCGGAGTCCAGCTCCTGGGCGTACACCAGGGCCTGACCGTTCTTGCGGTCGATCTCCACCCGGGCGTGCGACTGGGCACCCTCGGTGTGCCGGTAGGCGGTCAGCAACGCGGTCTCGATCGCCGCGAGGATCGTGTCGAACGGAATCTCCCGCTCACGCTCCAGTGCGCGCAGCGCCGCGAGGTCGATGTTCACCTCTCCTCGTCCTCCACATCATCTTCGTCGTCGATGTCGTCGATGTCGTCGCCGTCCTCGTCGGTGGCGTCGAACTCGTCCGCCTCGTCGATCTCGTCGAGGCGGTTGAACTCCACCTGTACCCGACCCGGGCCGAGTTCGGCGTAGGTCCACTCCGCGCGCTCGCCGTCCACGTCGAGCGCCACCCGCTCGTCGTCCGCCGCCAGCACCCGGCCGGTGACCTGACGGTCCCCCGGCTGTCCGGCGCGTTGTTCCGGCACGGTCATCCGGGCCGTCACCCGCACCAGCCGGCCCACGTTGCGGCGCCAGTGCCGGGGCAGGGTGAGCGGGCGGTCCACGCCCGGAGAGCTCACCTCGAGCTGGTACTCCCCCGCGACGATGTCGCCGCTCGCCTCCTCCGCCGCGTCCAGCGCCGCCGAGACCGCCCGGGAGACGTCGGCCACCGCGTCCAGGCTCACGCCCCGGTCACCGTCGACGATCACCCGGACCACGTGCCGGCGGCCGGCCCGCGAGACGGAGAGGTCCTCCAGGTCGTACCCGGCGGCCACCACCACCGGCTCGATCACGGCCCGCAGCCGGGACCGGCGGGCGGCGAGATCCCCGCGCGGCGCACCGGCGGGACGGGGTCTCCCCGTCGACCCGGTGGCACGGCCACGCTGCGTCATCTGGCGCACCCCTCTCAGCTCGACGGCACCCGGTCGGGCCGCCACGGCGGCACGCCACCGGCGCGATCCGCCTCCGGTGGCTGTGCAGAGCGTAACGCGCCGTCGGCCGGAGCGACCGGGCGGCGCACCGACGCCGTTGCCCGCGAACGGTAGCGGATGGTGTTGACTTGTCCGGTGGCGATCGGCAGAGCAACACAGCGCGACGGAACGGCCGGACATACCCGGCGGAAGGTACTTCGTACCGGAGCACTCCTGGCCCTCGGCGGAGCCACCGCGTCGGCGGCCGGCTGCGGACTCCTCGACCGGGACGGCCCCCCGCCACCGCCCGACCCGCTGACCCCCCTGGTCGACGGCGCGCTCGCCCTGGCGGCCCGGTACCAGGCCGCGATCGACGCCGACCCGGCACTCGCCGGGCGGCTGACCCCGATCGCCGAGGCGCACCGGGCGCACGCGACCGAGCTGGCCGCAGCGATCGGGGTGGCACTCCCGTCGGCCAGCCCGTCCGCGCCGGCCGGCGCTCCCACCGGGACCGCCGCGGTCCTGGCCGACCTGCGCGCGGCCGAGGACCGCGCACGCGCCGAGGCGGCGACGTTCTGCGCGGAGGCCCCCGCGGACCGGGCCGCCCTGGTCGGGTCGATCGCCGCGGCGCGCGCCACCCACGTGGAGGTGCTCCGGTGACCGCCGGGGAGGCGCTCGGCGCGGCGCTGACCGCCGAGTACGCGGCGATCTTCGCGTACGGCCCGATCGGGGTACGGCTCACCGGCGCCGCCCGGCGGGCCGCCCGGGAGGCCGAGGCCGCGCACCGACGCCGTCGCGACGACCTGGTGCTGCGGCTGAGCACCGGCAGTGGCGCCGTCCCGGCCGACCGGGCCGGCTACGCGCTGCCCTATCCGGTGACCGACGCCGCGAGCGCGCTGCGCCTGGCGGTCGAGGTGGAGGAACGCACCGCCGCGTACTGGCGGGCGGCGCTGGCGGCCACCACCGGGACGGAACGCGCCGGGGCCCTGACGGCGCTGACCGACTGTGCGTTGCGGGCGACCCGCTGGCGGAAGACCGCCGGCGTGACACCGGCGACCGTCCCGTTCCCCGGCCGCCCCTCCTGACACGGCCGGCGGTGGACGGCAGACTGGGCGGCGTGTCCGTACTGCGAAGTCTCGCCCGTCGTCTCGGGCACCGACGCTGGTTCGCCGCGGCCGGTCGCCTGCTCGTCCCCGCCGACCGGCTGGTCGGGCGGCTCACCCGGGGACGGGTGGTGGCGCTCGGGCTGATCCCGTCCCTGCTCCTCACCACCACCGGCCGCCGCTCCGGCCGGCCCCGCAGCAACCCGCTGCTGTACGTGCCGGACGGGGAGGCGTACGTGGTGGTCGGGTCGAACTGGGGGCAGCCGAGGCAGCCGGCCTGGACGTCGAACCTGCTCGCCGAGCCGACCGCCGGGGTGACCCTCCGGGGACGCCGGATCCCGGTGCGGGCCGACCTGGCCACCGGCACCGAACGGGAGCGGCTCTGGCGGCTGCTGGTCACCGAGTGGCCGGCCTACCGCACGTACGCCCAGCGGGCCGGTGACCGGGAGATCCGGGTCTTCCGGCTCGTTCCCACGGGCGCGCCGTCGACCGAGGAGGTCACCTCCGCCGGCTAGGGTGGGCCGGGACCGCGACGCACGCAGTGAGGTGATGGGCGGGTGGACCCGTACGACGACCCCCGGTGGCGGGTGGCGGAACGGGTGGCCGACGCGCTGAACCGTCGCTTCCCCGCCGACGTGCTCGCCGTGGCGGTGCACGGTCCCCTCGCGCACACCGACGACGACGGTGGCGGGACGGACGAGGTGGGCCTGCTGGTGGCCACCTACCGGCCCGACTCCGGTCCCCGGTCGACCAGCCGACGGGTCGACGGGGTGCTGGTGGAGCTGACCGTCACCGGGTCGGAGGAGTACCTGCGCGAGGCGCGGACCCTGTCGCCCCGCTGGCCGCTGACCGCCGACCGGTACGTCACCACCCGGGCGCTGCACGACCCGACCGGCTGGCTGCCGAAGCTGCGCGACGAGCACCTGGGGCGGCTGGCCCGGGCCCGGCCGGCCGAGTTCAGCGCCGCCGCCCGGCAGGCCTGGTACCGGGGTTCGGCGGCGCACGCCCGGGCCGCCCGGCTGGCCGAGTGGCACGAGACCGACCAGGCTCTGCTCATGCTCGCCGAGGCGCGGCTCGCCGCGGCCACCGTGTCCGGGCTGCTGAGCCGGACGTACTTCCGGGACGCCGGGGACGCGGTCCGCCGCACCGGTCTCGCCGGGGCGGACATGATCGAGGTGGGCACGGTGCTGCGTCGGCAGTCCGGCGAGCTGGCCGCCCGGGGACGGCCGGTGGACGGCACCGTCGACGACCTGCTCGACGGCTGAACCGCTGCCCCCGCCGACCCGTCGCCGGCAGGGTCAGCCGATCCCGCCCTGGACCCCGATCAGCGCCCCGATCAGGTACGTCGCCGCGGCAGCCGCCGCACCGAGGAGAAGCTGCCGCAGCCCGCTGGTCCACCACGGCCGGTAGGTGAACCGGGCGACGATCGCCCCGGCGGCGAAGAGCCCCGCCCCGCCCACCACGAGGGCCAGCCAGAGACTGGTGAACCCGACCAGGTAGGTCAGGAGCGGGACCAGCGCGCCGATCGAGAAGAAGACGAACGACGAGAACGCCGCCGTCCACGGGCTCGGCCGTTCGTCCGGGTCGACCCCCAACTCCTCCCGGACGTGCACCCGCAACGCCTCCTCCGGGTTGCGCCGGATCGCCTCGGCGACCTCCCTGGCCAGGTCGTACGGGAGACCGCGGGCGGCCCAGGCGTCGGCCAGTTCCCGGGCCTCCGCCTCGGGGTGCCGTTCCAGCTCCCGCCGTTCCTTGGCGACCTCGGCGGCCACCTGCTCGTTGGCGGAGCGGACGCTGGTGTACTCGCCGAGCCCCATGGAGATCGCGCCGGCCACCAGCCCGGCGGTGCCGGTGAGCACGACGGCACGGGGCGAGACCCCGCCACCGCCCACGCCCGCGATCAGGGCGATGTTGGTGACCAGGCCGTCCATCGCGCCGAAGACCGCCGGGCGCAACCAACCACCGGAGACGTCCGCGTGGTGCCCCTCGTGCAGGGCGGCGGGTGTGTCGGTCACGGCAGGGTCAGGATCTCGTGGCCGCTCTCGGTGACCACGATGGTGTGCTCGAACTGGGCCGTCCACTTCCGGTCCTTGGTGACCACGGTCCAGCCGTCGTCCCACATGTCGTACTGGTACGTGCCGAGAGTGATCATCGGCTCGATGGTGAAGGTCATCCCGGGCTCCATCACGTCGGTGGGGCGCGGGCTGTCGTAGTGCGGCACGTACAGGCCGCTGTGGAACGCCTCCCCGATACCGTGACCGGTGAAGTCGCGGACGACGCCGTAGCCGAACCGCCGGGCGTACGACTCGATGACCCGGCCGATGACGTTGATCTGGCGGCCGGGGGCGACCGCGCGGATGCCCCGCATCATCGCCTCGTGGGTCCGCTCGACCAGCAGCCGGACCTCCTCGCCCGCCTCCCCGACGCAGAAGGTGGCGTTGGTGTCGCCGTGCACCCCGCCGATGAAGGCGGTGACGTCGACGTTGACGATGTCCCCGTCGTGCAGCACGGTGGAGTCCGGGATCCCGTGGCAGATCACCTCGTTGAGGCTGGTGCAACAGGACTTGGGGAAGCCCCGGTAGCCCAGGGTGGACGGGTAGGCGCCCTGGTCGACGAGGAACTCGTGGACCACCCGGTCGATCTCGTCCGTGGTCACGCCGGGCTTGCAGTGCTCACCGGCGAGCTGCACCGCGCGGGCGGCGATCCGCCCGGCGACCCGCATCCGCTCGACGGTCTCCGGGGTCTGCACGTGCGAGCCGCGCCACTGCTGGGGCCGCTTCTTGCCCACGTACTCCGGTCGGCGGATGTGCGACGGCACCGGTCGCCACGGAGAGAGCGTTCCTGGGGTCAACGGCGCACGGGCGGTCATCCGTCAAGCCTATCGCCGCCTCCGGAGAGCCGACACGCAGCGGGCCGGGCACCGGCGGGCGGTTGTTGCCCCGGTCCGGGCACTGTGCCATGGTGGCAGGCGTGGATCAAGGAGGAAACGCTCCCGTCTTCACGGCCAGCGCGCAGGTCGACGGCGGCAACCTCCGGGTCGTCGTGACCGGTGAGGTCGACATGGCGACCGCCGGGACGATGCTCCAGACCGCGCTCCGGGAGCCGGCCGGGACGTTGACCCTGGACCTGCGGGCGGTCACCTTCTTCGACTCCGCCGCCATCCACGCCGTCGTCCAGCTCGCCCGGCGCTTCCCCGGCACGCTGACCGTGCTGCCGTCCCGCCAGGTGCACCGGGTGCTCGAGATCGCCGGTCTCGCCGGTCAGGACTGGTTCGACCGAAGCTGACCCGCCCGCCCGGCGCGCCGGGTCAGTCCGACAACCGCCGGCGCAGGGTCAGCTCGGTACCCGTCGCGGTACGGCTGACCGAGAGATCGCCGAGCGCGCGGATCAGGGAGAGCCCCCGGCCCCGGAACTCCGACCCGGAGGACTGCCGCCACTGACCGCTGTCCCGGACGGTGACGCTCACCGTCCGGTCCTCGATGGTCACCTCCACGTCGATCACCGGCTCCACCGGTGCCACCGGATGCTCGATCGCGTTCGCCGCCGCCTCGGAGACCGCCACGGTCAGGTCGAACAGGTCCGTCTCGCCGACGTCGTGGGCGACGAGGAAGTCCTCCACCCGCTTGCGCAGCGTGCTCAACCGGGTCGGGTCGGCGGGCAGCCGCAGCGCGAAGCGGTCCTGCTCGGTCGCCTCCAGCGCGAGCACCGCCACGTCGTCGCGGCGAGGGCTCTCCACGACCCGCCCGACGACGGTGTCCACCAGGTCGGCGACGTGCCCCTCGAAACCCGCCACGTCCGACCGGAGCTGCGCCAACCCGACGTCGATGCCGAGGTGCCGGTCCTCCACCAGACCGTCGGTGTAGAGGAGCAGCCGGCAACCCGGATCCAGCGTTCCGGTCTCGGTCCGGTACGACGTGTCCGGGATGGCGCCGACCGGCGGGCCCAGGGCGCGGTCGTGCAGGAACGCCACGTCGCCTCCTCTGATCAGCAGCGGGGACGGGTGGCCTGCGCTGGCGTACCGCAGCCGCCCGGTTCGGGGATTGAAACAGAGACAGACGACAGTGGCGAACGAGCGTCGCTCGACGGAGCCGACCAACCGGTTGAGCCGGGTCAGCGACTCGCCCGGGTCGAAGCCCTCCAACGCGTACGCGCGCAGCGCGTTGCGGAGCTGCCCCATGGCCGCGGCGGCCTGCACGCCCTTGCCCACCACGTCCCCGATGGCCAGCACCACTTCGTCACCGACCTCGACGACGTCGTACCAGTCGCCGCCGACCTCGACGTCACCGCTGCCGGGCAGGTAGCGGCTGGCCACCACCGCACCGGCCAGCTGCGGCAGGGTTCGGGGCAGCAGACTGTGCTGGAGGGTGGTGGCGATCCGGTGCTCGGCCTCGTAGAGCTGGGCGTTCTCCAGCCGTACACCGACCAGCCGGGCCAGTTCGGTCAGCGCGGCCCGATCGGCGTCCGCGCGGTCCCCGTCACGACGCCAGATCCGCAGCTCGCCGAGGGGTTCGCCGACGGTGCCGGCCAACGGCAGGACGACCGAGGGCTCCCCGGACGAGTCGCCGCCACCGTCCGCCTCGTACCGGGCCCCGGAGGCGGTGACCACGGCCCGCGCCGCGTCGACCAGGGAGAGCGCGTGCCGGGCGGCGACGGCGACCACGTCGGCGGTGGAACGGGCGGTGTTGACCGCCACCGCCGCGTCGGCCAGGGCCCGCAGTCGCCGGATGATCTGCCCGCGCAGCTGCCCGAGTTCGACGTTCGACCGGACCCGGGCGATCAGTTCCTGCCCGGAGATGGGCTTGGTCAGATAGTCGTCGGCGCCGACGGCGAGCCCGGCGACCGCCTCGGCCGAGCCGGCCCGGGCGGAGAGCAGCACGATCGGCACGTGCCGGGTACGCGGATCCGCCCGCAGGGCGGTGACCAGGCCGAAGCCGTCCAGCCTCGGCATCATCACGTCGGTCAGCACCAGGTCGAACAGGTCGCCCTCGATCGCCTCCAGGGCGGCCACGCCGTCGGCGACCGCGACGACCTCCCAGGAGGAGGAGAGCAGCCGGGTGACGTGCTCCCGCAGGTCGGCGTTGTCGTCGACGACCAGGATCCGGCCCGCCCGGCCGCGACCGGTCGTGCCCCCCGACGGGGCCGGCTGGGTGGACCAGAGCGCGGCTTCGGTGACGTACAACCGGGCCTGCCCGGAGTCGGGGAGCGGGACGGGAACGTCGACGATCCGGTCGGGCGGCAGGTGCGCGGAACCGAACGGCAGCGTGACGGCGAAGGTGCTTCCCCCGCCCACCCGGCTGGTCACGCCCACCTCGCCGCCGTGCATGTCCACCAGCTCGCGGACCAGGGCCAGGCCGATCCCGGTCCCCTCGTGGGTGCGGGAGCGGGCCCCGTACACCCGGTGGAACCGCTCGAAGACGTGCGGGAGCTCGTCGCCGGAGATGCCGACACCGGTGTCGGTCACCTCCAGCCGCGCACCGCCCGCCACCTCCCGGACCCGGACCCGGATCTCCCCGTCGAAGGTGAACTTCACCGCGTTGGAGACCAGGTTGAACACGACCTTCTCCCACATGTCCCGGTCGACGAAGACCGGCGCGGGCAGCGGCGGACAGTCCACGGTCAGCCGCAGCCCGGTCCGCTCGGTGGCGGAGCGGAAGGTGCTGGCCAGCCGGCTGGTGTAGTCGGCCAGGTCGGTGGGGCGGAAGTCGGCGGTGAGCCGTCCGGACTCCAGTCGGGCGAAGTCCAGGACGGTGTTGACCAGCTTGAGCAGGCGCAGCGCGTTGCGGTGCATCACGGTGAGCCGCTCGGTGTGGGCGGCCGGCAGGTCCGGGTCGGCGAGCATGTCCTCCAGCGGCCCGAGCACCAGCGTCAACGGGGTACGGAACTCGTGGCTGACGTTGGCGAAGAAGTTGGTCTTCGCCCGGTCGAGCGCGGCCAGTTCGGCGGCCCGGGTCCGCTCCTGCTCGCACGCCCGCTGCCGGGCGACGGCCCGGGAGACCTGTGCCGCGACGAGGTCGAGGAAGGTGCGGTACTCGGTGGTCAGCGGGAACCGCGTGGCGGTGCCGAGGACGAGTGCCCCGACGACCTCGGTGGCGGCGACGACCGGAAGGACCAGGGCCCGCGGGGCCGTCCCGGCCGGTACCGGGACGACCAGGTCGACGACGTCGACGGACCGGGCCTCGGCGCCGGCGAGCACCGCCCGGACCGCCTCCGGCAGCGCCTCGGCCGACGCCACCCGGTCGGGGTCCGTGCCGCCGCACCCGACCAGGGTGACCCGACCGGTCGGGTCGGTCAGGTAGAGCAGCCCCAGCGGGACGTCCGCCCGGTGCGCGTCGAGCACCTCGGCCGTGGCGCGGCCCAGGTCGGTGCCGTTCTCCACGTCGGTGAGCCGGGAGCCGAAGTCGGCCAGGGCCCGCAGGCGGCGTTCCCCGAGCACCCGGCCGGTGGTCTCGTTGACGATGCAGTACACCCCGCTGATCGAGCCGTCGTCGACGCGGATCGGATCGTAGGTGACGTCGAAGTAGACCTCTTCCAGGAAGCCGTGCCGGCGCAGCAGGAAGGGACGGTCCTCGGCCCGGTAGGACTCGCCGGTGCGGCGCACGCCGTCCAGCAGCGGTCCGAGATCGGGCCAGGTCTCGGTCCAGTGTTCCCGGGCGGGCTGGCCGAGGGCGTAGGGGTGCTTGGTGCCGATGGTCGGCAGGTAGGCGTCGTTGTAGAGGGCCCGGTGGTCCGCCCCCCAGAACATCACGATCTGGGCCTTGGAGGTGAGCATCATGGTGACCGCGTTGGCCAGCGCCGAGGGCCACTGCTCCGGACGGCCCAACGGGCTGTCGGCCCAGTCGAGGTCACGGATCCGGGCACCCATCTCGCCGCCGGCCGCGAAGGCGGCCGTCAGCTGGGGAGGCACTCCCCCGCCGGTGGTACCCCTCGACGGGCCACGCTCGTCCACGCCCCCCTGGGCCGAGCTCATGCTGCCTCCCGCTCCGGCCGTGTCCCGCGCGCCCCTGATTTCGTCACCCACCCGTGCCCCGCCTTGTACCCAGGCGGACCAGCAACGTAACGCATCGGCTTTCCGCGACGCTGGTTACCCGCACTCCGTCCCGACGTGACCGGCCGACCACGGATCGCCAGCCACCCCGGACGCTGCGCGAGCGCCCGGTCGGGACGTCACCCCGCCGGGTGGGCGGCGGACGGGACGGTCAGAAGACCGGCAGGCCGTCGATGCTGGCGGCGTTCTTCGTCGCCCGGTAGACCACCAGGTCCTCGGTCGTCCGCCGGGAGTGGTTGGCGAGCAGCATCTCCCGGTCGCCCTGGTACTCCATCAGGGGCACGGAGAACCCGCAGGAGTCGGAGACCCGGTCGACCTCGACGATCACGACCGCCCGGACGGCGTGCAGGTCCGGCGGGTCGGGAAAATCGGCGAGCCGGGCGGCGAAGTCGGGCGCCTCCACCGCGACGGTGCTGCCCCGCCCGTGCAGCCGCACGACCTTGGGCGGTCCGGCGAAGGCACAGAACATCACCGTGATCCGGCCGTTGTCCCTCAGGTGGGCGATGGTCTCCGCACCGCTGCCGTGGTAGTCGAGGTAGGCCACCCGGTGCGGTCCGAGGACCACGAAGGTGCCCCGCATGCCCTTCGGCGACACGTTGACGTGCCCGTCCACGGAGGTGGGGGCGGTCGCCACGAAGAAGACCGGCTGTGCCTCGATGAACGCGCGCAGCCGTCCGTCGATCTCGGGGTAGACCTTGCCCATGTCGTCCATGGTCCCACTGGTGCGCCGGCACCGGTGTCCCGTGCCCGCCGGGCGGGACCCGGGCACCCCCGCGTCGCCCTAATTGCCTTGCCGACCGATTGACACCGGGCGCATGATTGTCCTCGTGACCAGGCCCGATCCGGGCCACCGCCGGGCACTCGGACCCCGGCACCGCGGCGGCGCGGGGCGTCGGTCACCTCTCTCTCACCGGTACGGCGATGCGCCGTACCCGACAACCGCCCCGCGCCCCGCCCGGTCGGTGTGGGCCATCTCACCGGGCACCGCGCAGTCGGGCGGTGCTGTCAGTCGGCCGGCACCGGAGGACCGACGGGCCCAGGCGGTGCCGGCTCTAGGCCGCTGACTCCAGGATCAGGGAGATCCCCTGCCCGACGCCGACGCACATGGTGGCCAGGGCCCGCCGGGCCCCCCGGTGCCGCAGCTCCAACGCGGCGGTCAGGGCGAGCCGGGCTCCGCTGGCGCCGAGCGGGTGACCGAGCGCGATCGCCCCGCCGTTGGGGTTGACGTGCTCGGCGTCGGCCGGCAGGCCCAGCTCGCGCAGGACCGCGACGGACTGTGCGGCGAACGCCTCGTTCAGCTCGATCACGTCCACGTCGGCCAACTGGAGGCCGAGCCGGTCGAGCAGCCGGTGGGTCGCCGGCACCGGACCGATGCCCATGATCCGGGGCGGCACCCCGGCGGACGCGGCCCCGACGACGCGCGCCAGCGGGGTCAGCCCGTACCGGGCGACGGCCCTCTCACCGGCCACCAGCAGCGCCACCGCGCCGTCGTTGACGCCGGAGGAGTTGCCCGCGGTCACCGTTCCCCCCTCGCGGAACGGGGTGGGCAGGGCGGCCAGCTTCTCCAGGGAGGTTTCCCGGGGGTGCTCGTCGGTGTCGACCAGCCGGGTGCCCCGACGCCCCTCGGGGACCGTCACCGGCACGATCTCCTCGGCGAACCGTCCGGCCGCCTGGGCCCTCGCGGCGCGCTGCTGGGAACGGAACGCGAAGGCGTCCTGCTCGGCCCGGTCGATGCCGAACTCGGCGGCGACGTTCTCCGCCGTCTCCGGCATCGAGTCGATGCCCCACTCGCGCCGCATCAGCGGGTTGACCAGCCGCCAGCCGATCGTGGTGTCGTACACCTCGGCGGTACGGGAGTACGGGGTGGCCGCCTTCGGCATGACGAACGGCGCCCGGGTCATGCTCTCCACCCCACCGGCGACCACCAGTTCGGCCTCGCCGGCCAGCACGGCGCGCGCGGCGATGGCGAGCGCGTCCAGCCCCGAGCCGCAGAGCCGGTTGACGGTGCTGCCGGGGACGGTCGCCGGCAGACCGCCGAGCAGCGCGGCCATCCGGGCCACGTTCCGGTTGTCCTCCCCGGCCTGGTTGGCGCAGCCGAGCACGACGTCGTCCACCCGCTCCCAGTCCACCGTGGGGTGCCGGGCGACCAGCTCGCGGAGCACGTGTGCGGCCAGGTCGTCGGGGCGGACCCCGGCCAGCGCGCCGGCGTACCGGCCGATCGGGGTGCGGACTCCGGCCACCAGGTATGCCACGCTCATCGCTGCTGTCCTTCGGGGGTGGGAAGGGACGGGAAGGGTGCCGGGACGGGTCGCGGCGGCACCCGGCCAGGATATCGGCCCCGCGACCGGGGGCGGAGACCACGGAACCGGTGCCGGAGGGCCGGGAACGGAGCGCGGGACCGGCCGCCGGAACGGGTTAGATTGACCGCATGGGCCACGCCGTGACGACCACCGTGGGCCGCCGCCTGCCATCCGGCCCCCGGCCCCGGACCGTCGGGCCCGTCGAGGCGTGACCGAACTCACCCGACGGATGGCCGCCGCAGGCGCGGCCGGCGGCATGCTCGGCGGCACGGTCGCGGTCGTCGTCGCCGTGGCCGCCGGGCCCGGACCGGGCCTCACCGGGTACGTCAGCGAGGCGGGCATCGCCGACAGCGGGTACGCCCCGACGTACCGGATCGGTGTGTTCGCCCTCTCCGCCGCCCTGCTGCTGCTCGCCGTGGCGCTGGCGGCGGCGGCCCGGCCAGCCGCCGTGCTGCTGGCCGCCGGAAGCTTCTGCACGATGCTCTCCGGGGCGGTCACGTGCAGCGACGGCTGCCCATTGCCCCCGTTCGAGCGGGCCACCACCGCCGACCTGGTGCACGGCGGAGCGAGCGTGGTCGCGGTGGCCTCGGTGGTCTTCGCCATGCTGGCGGTCGTGCTGTGCTCCGCCGCCGGGCCGCTCCTGCGCCGGGTGGCCGCCGTCGGTGCGCTGGTCGCCCTGCCGCTGGCTGCCGCCGTCGGACTGGCGATGCTGGTCGTGGGGCGGGGCGCGACGGTCGGCGTGCTGGAACGGCTGCTGCTGGCGGAGATCGTCGGCTGGGGCCTGGCCACGGCCGCCCTCCTCACCCTCCCGCCTGCGGGTCGACGGGCCGCTGCGCGGTAGCAGGTATCCCCGGCAACCACCCCGGACGCAGGCGTGTAAGGAGCCTCACCGAGGCAGCTCCTTTCGCGGGCGGGTCGGGGCGGCGTATCGTCGCCAGGCGATGACCAACGTCTGGCACCTCACCGTCCGCCTGTACGTCGACCTCCGACGGCAGGCCAGCGGTGTCTGTCCGGCGCGGCTGCTCCCCTGACGCCGCTGCCGTTCCCCGACCCCTTGGACATCCCGTGCCTTCCTTCCTGCGCAAGTTTCCCTTCTCCCTGCAGATCCTGCTCGGCCTCGTCGTCGGCGTCCTGCTCGGCCTGGTGGCCCGCGCCAACGACCTGAGCTGGTTGACCAGCACCCTCGACACCGTCGGCGGGCTCTTCGTCCAGCTGCTCAAGCTGGCCGTGCCGCCCCTGGTCTTCACGGCCATCGTGGTCAGCGTGGTGAGCCTGCGCGGCGTCGCCAACGCGGCCCGGCTGGCGCTGCGGACCCTGCTCTGGTTCGGCGTCACCGCCCTGGCCGCGGTGGGCGTCGGCATCGGCCTCGGCCTGCTCACCAACCCCGGCCGGGGCGTCACCCTGGACGTCGCCGGAGCGACCGCCCCGGAGCGGACCGGTTCCTGGACCGACTTCCTCGCCGGGATCGTCCCGACCAATCCGGTCGGCGCGTTCGTCGAGGGCAACGTCCTCCAGATCGTCTTCCTCGCCCTGGTGGTCGGGGCGGCGGCACTGCTGGTCGGCCCGGCCGCCGAACCGTTCGTGGCGGTCAACCGGGCGCTGTTGGAGATCGTGCAGAAGGCCCTCTGGTGGGTGATCCGGCTCGCCCCGCTCGGCACCCTCGGCCTGATCGGCAACGCGGTCGCCTCGTACGGCTGGGACCTGCTCGCCCCGCTCGCCCGCTTCACCACCGCCGTCTACGTCGGCTGCGCGATCGTCCTGTTCGTGGTGTACCCGCTGGTGCTGGTCACCGCCGGCCGGCTCAACCCGCTGCGCTTCTACGCCGGCGCCTGGCCGGCCGTGCAGCTCGCCTTCGTCTCCCGGTCCTCGGTCGGCACGATGCCGGTGACCCAGCGTTCCGTCGAGCGCCTCGGCGTGCCCCGCGAGTACGCGTCCTTCGCCGTGCCGTTCGGCGCGACCACCAAGATGGACGGCTGCGCGGCGATCTACCCGGCGCTGGCCGCGATCTTCGTGGCCCAGGTCTTCGGCGTGGACCTCGCCGTCACCGACTACCTGCTGATCGCCTTCGTCTCGGTGGTCGGCTCGGCCGCCACGGCTGGCCTGACCGGCGCGATCGTCATGCTGACCCTGACCCTGAGCACGCTCGGCCTGCCCCTGGCCGGGGTGGGGCTGCTGCTCGCCATCGACCCGATCCTGGACATGATCCGCACCGCCACCAACGTGGCCGGGCAGGCCTTGGTGCCGACGGTCGTCGCCGCTCGTGAGGGCATCCTCGACCGGGACGCGTACGACTCCGCCGGGTGGCGGGACAGTGTGGACCCGGCCCGTCCGGACCGTCCCACCCGGGCGTCCGTCGACCGCCCGGCCGGCGACCTGGCCCCCACCCCCGCCTGACCACACCGCCTCGCCCAGACGGTCGCCACCGGCCCGCCGCCCCAGCCCCGACGGTCACCGCTGCGGCCGCCGGTCGCCGGGGCCCCGCAACGCAGAATGCGGTGACCGGGGACCCCCGCGACCACCCTCCCCCGAGAGGAACCGAGATGAGCGCTCTGTTCACCCCGCTGCCGCTGCGCGGCGTCACGCTGTCCAACCGGGTGGCTCTGGCGCCGATGTGCCAGTACCGCGCCGACGCCGACGGCCGGCCGAACGACTGGCACCGGGTGCACCTCGGCGCCCGCGCCGTGGGCGGCGCCGGCCTGGTGCTGACCGAGGCCACCGCCGTGGTGCCGGAGGGTCGGATCAGCCCGCAGGACACCGGCATCTGGTCCGGCGCGCAGGTCGACGCGTGGCGGCCGATCACCGCCTTCGTCACCCGGCAGGGCTCGGTGCCGGCCGTCCAACTCGCGCACGCCGGGTTCAAGGCCTCCACGTACCGGCCCTGGGCGCCGCGACGGGGCGGGGTGCCCGACGCCGACGGCGGCTGGACGCCGGTCGGCCCCGGCGCGGAACCCTTCGTGCCCGGCTACCGGACTCCCACCGCCCTGGACGCCGCCGGTGTCGAGGCGGTGGTCGGCGCGTTCGGCGCGGCGGCGGCACGGGCCGTGGACGCCGGCTTCGCGGCGGTGGAGATCCACGCCGCACACGGCTACCTGCTGCACGAGTTCCTCTCGCCACTGACCAACCGTCGTACCGACGGCTACGGCGGTGACCGGGCCGGTCGGATGCGCCTCGCCGTCGAGGTGGCCCGGACGGTACGCGCGGCGGTCGGCGAGGAGGTCCCCGTCCTGGCCCGGATCTCCGTCACCGACTGGGTCGACGGGGGCTGGACGGTCGACGACAGCGTGGTGCTGGCCGGGGAACTGGCCGCCGCCGGGGTGGATCTCGTCGACTGTTCCTCCGGTGGGGCCTCGCCGGACGCCCGGATCCCGGTCGGGCCGGGCTACCAGGTGCCGCTGGCCGCCCGGGTCCGCCGTGACGCGGGCGTGCCGACCGGCGCGGTCGGACTGATCGTCGAACCGGAGCAGGCGGAGCGGATCGTCGCCGACGGCGAGGCCGATCTGGTGCTGCTCGGCCGGGAACTGCTGCGCGACCCGTACTGGCCGCGGCGGGCGGCGACGAAGCTCGGCGCCGATCCGGGGTGGCCCGACCCGTACGCCCGCGCCTGCTGACCGCCCGGACCCGACCCGTACGCCCGCGCCTGCTGACTGCCCGGACCCGTGCCGGCCCGCCGTGGAGCGGGCCGGCACCGGGTCAGCCGGCCAGGTGGGACCACCGGTCGGCCAGGTCGTGCCAGGGGCCCTGGGCGGCCACCCGTCCGCCGATCAGCACCACCACGTGATCGGCCTGGACCAGGGCGGCCCGCTTGGACGTCGACCCGACCACGGTCACCCCGGACGCGCGCAGCGCCGACCAGAGCGCCAGCTCGGTGGTGACGTCCAGGGCGGAGGAGACGTCGTCGGCGATCAGCAGCTCGGTCCGGGGTGCCAGCGCGCGGGCCAGCGCGAGGCGCTGCAACTGCCCGCCGGAGAGCCGGGTGCCCTTGTGTCCGATCAGCAGCCCGAGGCCGCCACCGGCCGCCGCCAGGTCGTGATCGAGCTGTGCGGTGGAGACGGCGCCGGCCGCGTCCACCTCGTGCCCGAGCGTGATGTTGTCGGCCACCGTGCCGGAGAGCACCCGGGGCAGCTGACCGACGTAGCCGACCTGGTTGGGCCGCAGGAAGATCTCGGGTTCGGTGACCGGGTCCCCGTTCCAGGTCAGGCCGCCGGTGTGGTGCACGATGCCGGCCAGCGCCCGCAGCAGCGACGACTTGCCCGCCCCCACCGGCCCGACGACGAGCACCAGCTGACCCCGGCGCACGGTCAGGTCGACGTCGCGGACCGCGACCAGGCCGTCCTCGTGCACCGCCGAGAACCCGGTGAGCGTCAGCTCGCGCAACGGGTGTCGGGGGGCCGGCTCCGGCGCGGGCGCGGTGCCGGCGGACAGGTCGAGCCCGGGAACCGCCGTCGAGTACGCCGTCATGCCGGTCATCGCCGCCGTCCGTTTCGTCCAGACCCGGGCTGACGGGTACTGGGAGATCAGCGAGGCGGTGGTCCAGGCGAACCAGCGGGCGGCGCCCAGCGTGGAGACGGCCACCAGGGTCGCGCCCGCCGACAGCCCACCGGCGAGGAAGAGCGCCCACGCGCCGACCGGCAGCAGGCCGCTCATCACCGACGGCGTCGACCGGGACCACACCTGCACCTTGATCTCCCGCCGCTGCCGGTCGCTGCGGAGGGTGTCCAGGGTGGCGAGGTGATCGAGCACCGGGCCGGTGGCTCCGGCGAGCTTCACCGTCCGGGCCGCCGACAGCGACGACACCAGGGCGGTGGCGAAGGCCGCGCGGGCCGCCACGGTGGCCCGCGCGGAACGCTCCAACCGGGGCCCGAACAGCGTGGCCGCGAGCGCCGAGACCACCATCGTGCCGAGGAAGAACAGTCCCGGTACGACGCTGCCGGAGACCGCCGTCATCGCCACCACGAGCACCAGGCTGGTGGCGTTGTCCATCACGTTGTCGGCGAGCTGCACCACCCGTTCGGTGTCGCCGCCCTGGGCCACCACCTCGGCGGGGGTGTGCCCGCTGACCCGGCGCGCGCCGATCTGCCCGTACAGCAGCCGGGCGCTGATCCGCAGGCTCTGCCGGACCCACCACTGCGGGAACCACAGGTTGGTCAGGTACGGCACCGGCAGGGTGACCAGGAGCGCGGCGACGATGCCGAGGGCCGGCAGCCAGAGCGTGCCGACGTCGTCCACCACGCCCGCCCAGAGCCAGGGCAGCACCGCGCCGTCCAGCCCGAGGATCGAGGAGAAGGTGAACAGCGCCAGCGCGATCATGCCGTACCGGCCGTCGTTGACGACCAGGCGGAGGATCTCCCGTACGGTGCGGGCCGGTGGGGTCGCCGGCGCGGGTGGCGCGTCGGCCCTCGACACCGGCTCTCCGGCCGGCGTCGGGCGTTCCGCCACGGCCACCGCCGACCGGGAGGTGCCCTCTTCCCGACCCCGGGATCCGCCCCCGTCGGCCGTCGGGTCGCGCCGGCCGTCCGGACCGCCCCCGGCCGGGACCAGCACCCGTTCGCCGCCGCCGGTCGCGGCCGGCGGATCGTCGTACGTGCTGGTGTGGCTGGCGGCCAGCAGCCGGGCGAAGCGCTCCGACTCGTGCAGCGGCCCGGCCTCCACCACCGCGCCGTCGGAGAGCACCACCACCTCGTCGCATCGCCGGACCGAGGAGAGCCGGTGCGCGATGACGATGCCGATCCGGTCGGCGAGCAGGCGTTCGGTGGCCCGTTGCACCCGGGTCTCGGTGACCGGGTCGAGCCGGGCGGTCGCCTCGTCGAGGATCACCACGTGCGGGTCGCGGACCAGGATCCGGGCGAACGCGACGAGCTGCTCCTGGCCGGCGGAGAGGACGTACCCACCCTCGCCGAGCCGGGTCTGCACACCGTCGGGCAGCTCCGCGACCCAACCGTCGAGCCCCAACTCGTGCAGCGCGCGGCTGGCGGCGTCGAGCAGGTCCGGGTCGAAGAGGGCGACGTTCTCGGCGAGCGTGCCGGCGAGGATCTCGGTGCGCTGGGGCACCACGGCGACGAACCGGCGCAGCTGCTCGACGTCCAGGTCGAGCAGGTCCACACCGGCGAGGTGGACCGTCCCCCGGGGCAGCTCCACGGCCCGGGAGAGCACCTTGGCCAGCGTCGACTTGCCCGAGCCGGTGCGCCCGACCACCGCGTACGACCGTCCGGGGACGAAGGTGAGCCGCACGTCGCGCAGGGCCGGGCCGCGCGCGCCGTCCGTGGTCGGGTAGCGGAACGTCAGGTCCCGGATCTCCAGCCGGCCCGGGACCGGCGACCCTCCCCCGGTCGGCTCCTGCCGGGAGCCGGCGAGCAGCTGGACCCGGGCCCACGCGCCGAGGGCGGCCTGGAGCTGCGGCACCATCCGGGTGACCTGCTCGACGGTGCCGCCGAAGGCGAGGACGAGCAGCCAGATGGCGGTCAGCCGGGCGCCGTCGACGCGACCGTCCAGCAGGGCCCACCCGCCGGCGAGGACCACGCCGGCGATGCCGAACCGGGTGATCACGGTGGCCGTCGTGCTGACCTGGGCAGTGAGCCGCCACACCCGCTCGCCCTTGCGCAGCACCTGGGACGCCCGCTGGGCGAAGAGCCGCAGCACGTACGGGCGGGCCAGGGTGGTCCGGACGTCGTCCTGGCCGTGGATGGCCTCCTCCAGCACGGCGGCCAGATCGGACCAGGCCTCCTCCTCGGCCATCCGGGCCGGGGCGATCCGCGCGGTCGGGCGGCGCAGCATGAGCACCAGCAGCACGGTCAGCACCAGCATGCCGGTGCCGGCCGGCCACCAGACCAGCAGGGCGACCCCGGTGGAGAGCAGGCCGGTGGCCAGCGCCTGGGTGAGCCGGACGCCGACGTGGCGCACCTCCGCGCCGACCTGGTAGACGTCGCCGTCGATCCGGTCGAGCAGCTCGCCGACCGGGGTGCCCTCCAGGGTCGGCAGGTCCTGGCCGAACGCGACCCGGCACAACCGCCGCCGCACGTCGGCCGTCCAGTCGGCGGTCAGCCCCGCCATCACCAGGCTGATCACCAGGTCGGCGAGGACCACGGCGACCAGCGCGGCGGCGAGAAGCGTGAAGAGCGGACCGGAGCGGTGCACCAGCACCGGTCCGGCGAGTGCGGCGGCGGCCGCCTGGCCGGCGGCGCCGAGGACGATCAGAACGGCCACGAACGTCACCCGGCGGGGCGAGGTGACCCACAGGTCGCGGAGCAGGCGCATGGAAGGAGATCCTCCGGTCCCGGGTGGCGGAAGGTCCAGCCTCTCCGGCGGCGGGCGCCGGTTCAACGCATTTACGCCACCGGCAGAGGGCAGGCCCGGCTCAGAACAGCACGGTGGCGAGGGTGCCGACGGGCCGGAAGCCGCACCGCTGGTACACCCGGCGTGCGGGCAGGTTGAAGTCGTTGACGTACAGGCTCACCGTCGGCGCGACCCGGAGCAGGGCGTCGCGCACCACGGCCGCCATCGCGCCGGCGGCGATCCCCCGCCCGCGCCACTGCGGGTCGACCCAGACCCCCTGCACCTGGGCGGTGCGCCGGGTCACCACGGCCAGTTCGGCCTTGAACACCACCCGGCCGTCGACGAACCGGGCGTACGCCCGACCGGCGCGGACCAGTTCGGTCACCCGCCGCCGGTAGCTGCGACCGCCGTCGTCCACCAGGGGCGACACCCCGACCTCCTCGGTGTACATCGCCACCGCCGCCGGGAAGAGGAGTTCGACCTCACCGACGCGGACCTGGCGTACCTCCCGGTCCACCGGTACGCCGGGCAGCGCGTCCGTGGCCAGCAGGGGCTGGTTCGGGCGGACGTCCCGGGCCGGTCCCCAGGAGGCGGAGAGCCGGTCCCAGAGGCCGAGGACCGCGTCCGCCCGCCCGACGATCGACGAGCAGATCCGCTCCTCGCCGCCGAGCAGGTCGGCGAAGGCGGCGACGGCGGTCCGGTCGGCCAGCACCGGCGTCAGGTTCCCGCCCAGCCAGCAGATCGACTCCACGTGGCGGCGTGGGCCGTACCCGAGGATCCGCCCCTCGGCCCGCCACCAGGCCAGCCCACGGGCGGCGACCCGCTCGGCCACCTGCGCGCCCGCGTAGGGGTCGCGGTCGAGCAGCCGCTCGACCGAACGACGCTCCGACTCGCCCAACTGCCGCACCGGCACCGTCAGCACGGATACCAGCCTGCCAGATGCGGCCGTTGCCGCGCCGGTCGAGTGGGCGAGCCCGCCCGGACGTGGGGCGACCCGGCGGCGGTGGCCACCGGGCCGCTGCGGGTGGTCGTGGTTCAGTGGACGGTGACCGTCGCGCCGCCGACCAGGTCGCGCAGGTCGTCCGGCAGCTCCGCGCCCATCTCGTCGGCGATCCGGAGCGCCTCTTCGATCAGCGTCTCCACGATCTGCGCCTCGGGCACCGTCTTGACGACCTTGCCCTTGACGAAGATCTGCCCCTTGCCGTTGCCGGACGCGACGCCGAGGTCGGCCTCGCGCGCCTCACCCGGGCCGTTGACGACGCAGCCCATCACGGCCACCCGCAGCGGGACGGGCAGCCCCTCCAGGCCGGCGGTGACCTCCTCGGCGAGCTTGTAGACGTCCACCTGGGCCCGGCCGCAGGACGGGCAGGAGACGATCTCCAGGCCGCGCTCGCGCAGGCCGAGCGACTCCAGGATCTGGTTGCCGACCTTGATCTCCTCGACCGGCGGGGCGGAGAGCGAGACCCGGATGGTGTCGCCGATCCCCTCGGCGAGCAGCGCGCCGAAGGCGACGGCCGACTTGATGGTGCCCTGGAACGCCGGGCCGGCCTCGGTCACGCCCAGGTGCAGCGGGTAGTCGCAGCGCTCGGCGAGCTGCCGGTAGGCCCGGATCATCACCACCGGGTCGTTGTGCTTGACCGAGATCTTGATGTCCCGGAAGCCGTGCTCCTCGAAGAGCGAGCACTCCCAGAGCGCCGACTCGACCAGCGCCTCGGCGGTCGCCTTGCCGTACTTGGCGAGGAGCCGCTTGTCCAGCGAGCCGGCGTTCACGCCGATCCGGATCGGCACGCCCGCGTCGCCGGCCGCCTTGGCGATCTCCTTGACCTTGTCGTCGAACTGGCGGATGTTGCCCGGGTTGACCCGGACCGCCGCGCAGCCGGCGTCGATCGCGGCGAAGACGTACTTCGGCTGGAAGTGGATGTCGGCGATCACCGGGAGCTGCGACTTCCGCGCGATGGCCGGCAGCGCCTCCACGTCGTCCTGGCTGGGCACCGCCACCCGGACGATCTGGCAGCCGGCCGCGGTCAGCTCGGCGATCTGCTGCAACGTCGCGTTGACGTCGGAGGTGAGGGTGGTGGTCATCGACTGCACGGAAACCGGGGCGCCGCCGCCGACGGGCACCGGCCCGACCATGATCTGCCGGCTGGCGCGGCGGGGCGCCAGGGCCGGGGGTGGCACGACGGGCATACCGAGACTGACAGCGGTCACTTCAGGCACTCACCTTGAGAAGAGCGTGATCGGATTGACGACGTCCGCCGTGACGGTCAGCAGCGTGAACACGCCACCGACCAGGATCACCGCGTACGTGACGGGCATGAGCTTGAGGTAGTCGACGCGGCCCGGGTCGGCCCGGCCGAACCGGGCGTAGAGCCAGGACCGGACGCGCTCGAACCAGGCGATCGCGATGTGGCCGCCGTCCAGCGGCAGCAACGGCAGCAGGTTGAACACGCCGACGAAGAAGTTCAGCGAGATGAAGAGCAGGACGAACAGCTCCCAGGCGTCGTTGGCGACCGCCTCGCCACCGAGCCGGCTCGCGCCGACCACGCTGATCGGGGTGTCCATGTCCCGCTCGCCGCCGGTGATCGCCTCCCAGAGGGCGGGCACCTTCTCCGGGATGCGCTTCATCGCCTCGTACGTGCCGACGGCCATGTTGCCGGTGTACTCGGCGGTCGCCCCGAACGCGTCGACCGGGCCGTAGGTGACCATGTTCGGGGTGCTGGGGCGCAGGCCGACGCCGAGCGCGGCGACCGGCCCGACCGGACCGTCCGTGTCGTCCAGCGGCGGGCGCTGGGTGGTGGCGAGGGTGGCCCGGGTGGTGGCCGGCTGGCCGTCGCGGAGGTAGCCGATCTCGGCGGTGCTGCCCGGGGCGGCGGCCCGCAACGCGACGAGCAGCTGCCCGTAGTTGTCGATCGGGGCGCCGTTGAGCGAGGTGATCCGGTCGCCGCTGCGCAGTTGGGCCTGCGCGGCGGGGCTGGCCGGGTCGGCGGGGGTGCAGGCGCGGACGGCGTTCTCCGGCACCACGCACTCACCGAGCGCGATCACCGCCGGTTCCTGCCGGGCCTGCTCCTCGGTGGTCGGGAAGTCCGGGTTCGGCAGGCCCATGAAGACGGCCGCCAGCCAGAGCGCGACGACGGCGAGCGCGAAGTGGGTCGCCGACCCGGCGCTCATCACGATGGTCCGCTTCCAGACCGGGTACCGCCACATCACCCGCGGCTCGTCGGCCGGGTCGACGTCGTCGTCCTGCGGGGTCATTCCGACGATCTTGCAGAAGCCACCCAGCGGGATGCCCTTGATGCCGTACTCGGTCTCACCCCGCTTGACCGACCAGAGCGTGGGGCCGAACCCGACGAAGTAGCGGGTGACCTTCATCCCGAACGCCTTGGCGGTGACCATGTGCCCTGCTTCGTGCAGGCTGACCGAGACGAGGATGGCCAGCGCGAACAGGACCACCCCGAGCAGGTACGCCATCAAGCTCCTTCCACCGACGCCGCGATGATCTGCTGCGCGTGCGCGCGCGCCCAGGACTCCGCGCCGAGCACGTCCTCGACGGTACCTGGTTCGTCGAAGTCGGGAGCCTCCTCCAGCACCCGCTCCAGGGTGTCGACGATGCCCAGGAAGGGCAGTCGACCGGCGACGAAGGCGGCCACGCACTCCTCGTTCGCCGCGTTGTAGACGGCCGGGCGGCAGCGCCCCGTCTCGCCGGCCGCCTTGGCCAGCCGGACCGCCGGGAACGCCTCGTCGTCGAGCGGGGCGAACTCCCAGGTGTGGGCGGTGGTCCAGTCGACCGCCGACGCGGCGTCCGGCACCCGGTCGGGCCAGCCGATGCCGAGCGCGATCGGCAGCCGCATGTCCGGCGGGCTGGCCTGGGCGATCGTCGAGCCGTCGACGAACTCGACCATCGAGTGGATCACCGACTGCGGGTGCACCATCACGGTGATGTCGGCGTACGGCACGTCGAACAGCTCGTGCGCCTCGATCACCTCCAGCGCCTTGTTGACCATCGTCGCCGAGTTGATGGTGACCACCGGCCCCATGTTCCAGGTGGGGTGGGCGAGCGCCTGCTCGGGCGTGACCGTGGTCAGCTCGTCGCGCCGCTTGCCCCGGAACGGGCCGCCGCTGGCGGTGACGACCAGCCGCCGCACCTCGCCCCGCGTTCCGGACCGCAGGCACTGGGCCAGCGCCGAGTGCTCCGAGTCCACCGGCACGATCTGCCCCGGCCGGGTCACCGCGGCCCTGACCAGGGGGCCGCCGGCGACCAGCGACTCCTTGTTGGCGAGCGCGAGGGTACGCCCGGCGCGCAGCGCGGCGAGGGTCGGCGCGAGCCCGAGCGAACCGACCACCCCGTTGAGGACGACGTCACAGCGCCACTGCGCCAGGTCGGTCATCGCGTCCGGTCCGGCCACGATCTTCGGCAGCTTGAAGTCGCCGGTGGCCCAACCGCGCCGGCTCGCCTCGGCGTAGAAGGCGAGTTGGAGATCCTGGGCGGCGGACGCCTTGGCCACCCCCACCGCCTCCACGCCCAGTTCGAGCGCCTGGGCGGCGAGCAGGGCGACGTTGCCGCCGCCCGCACCGAGCGCCACCACCCGGAACCGGTCCGGGTTGCGCCGCACGAGGTCGATGGCCTGGGTGCCGATGGAACCGGTGGAACCGAGCAGGACGAGGTCCCGGGGAGAAGTCACCCGGCCATTGTTCCCCAGCCGCGCGAACCGCTTGCCGGGAGCCTCAGCCCTCCGGGTCGACCTGTTCCTCCGGGTTCTCCCCGTTCTCCTCCAGTGCCTCCTCGTCGAGGAGATCAGCCGGATCGACGGCGAACGCGAAGGGCCTCGTCATGGTGAAGGTACTACCGGCCGCCGCCGGAGGACCGGAGCACGGCGACATCGGGGATGAACAGGTCCCTGCCCGAGACCACGTTGATCTCGGGATAGACCCACAGGCCGGCCCGGCGGGCAGCACGGTGCAGGAGACAGGGCAGTTCACGTTCGACCGACTGGTGGTCGATTCCGGCGTGGGGTGTCACGACCACACTTCCGCTCAGGACCTCAACCTTGGGGCCGTTGGTCTCCGGCAACAGGTCGAGGGCGAGCTGGGCGGTCCACGGCTCGTCCCACCACCGCAGCACGTCGAACGACGGCTCGGTGGGCTGCGGGGCCGGCTCGGGCGCGAAGGCTGCCTGGGCCATCCGGGCTCACCCCCTCAGCGGACCATCCTGCCCACCCCAGCCTAGTCCTCGCAGCCCTCGCCACACCCTGTCGCACAGCGTGTCCGACCTGCGGCGGACGTGGCAGCCGGGACCGCCTCCTCGACCGTCACGCGGCGGCTGGGCATCCCGCCGCGAATCCTGGACGTGCCAACTCCCGGTTCAGGACCGGCAACCTCTTGCGGCGCTTCGTCGGCCGGGCGCGGGCACGGTGAGCGGCACCTGCCGGCGCGGCCCCACGCGTGCGGTCGGCCGACGCGACGCTCGTCGGCGCGGCCGGTCAGTGCGTCGTCGGGCGGTGC
This sequence comes from Micromonospora sp. NPDC023956, assembly GCF_040639195.1. NCBI lineage: Bacteria > Bacillati > Actinomycetota > Actinomycetes > Micromonosporales > Micromonosporaceae > Micromonospora > Micromonospora sp. NPDC023956. Next base: position 191,566 of record NZ_JBEZZN010000008.1, on the reverse strand, counting down.
AGGACGAAGGCGTCGACCTCTTCGCCGCCGTACCAGTCGGTGCGCCGGCCGAGGTAGCTCATGCCGAGCCGGCGGGTGACCGCCTTCGACGCCTCGTTGCCCGGATCGGTCACCGCGTAGACCTGCGCGGTCGCGGTGTGCGCCCACTCCCGGTCGATCAGCGCCCGGGCCGCCTCGGTGGCGTAGCCGTTGCCCCAGTGGTCGGGGTGCAGGTGCCAACCCACCTCGATGTCGTCGGTCAGCGTCCGGTCGTCCGGGCCGGGCAGTTGCTTGATCATGGTCGTGCCGACCACCTGCCCGGTGCCGCGCCGTTCGACCGCCCAGATGTCGTACCAGCCGTCCCGGGAGCCCCGGAGCGCCCAGCGCCGCAGCACCTCGACCGCCTGCTCCGGGGCGCTCAGCGGCACCATGTTGCCGAACCAGCGCACCACCTCGGGCCGGGAGTACATGTCGTAGATGCTCGCCAGGTCGGCCGGCTCCCGCGTCCAGGAGCGGACCAGCAGGCGTTCCGTCTCGATGATCACCGCCATGACGGGGCAGCGTAATGCGTGCGGCGGCCGGCTGCGGGGAATTAGCCGGCGATGGGCAGCGGATGGCAGCGCGCGACACGGATCACCCGGGCGGCCTTCCGGCCGGTACGGGGGCGGGACCTGTCGCTGCACGCTGCCGCGATCACGTTCTACGGGGCGATCGCGGTGGTGCCGGTGGCGCTGCTGGCGATCTGGTTGACCGGGCTGGCCTTCGGGGCGGACCGGGTGCGCCGGCTCACCTCGTACGCGGTGGAGACCCTGCCCACCGAGATCGGCGCGAACCGGGCGGTTGCCGCGCTGGTCGACGGCGGCCTGGAGCTGACACCGATCTTCGCGCTCGCCTCCCTGCTGCCCGCGTCGCTGTACGGCGAGGGTCTGCGCCGGGCGTTCGTCTCGGTCGCCACCCCGCCCGACCCGGACGAGTCCATGGTCGGCTGGCGCGGCCGGCTCCTGCTGCTGCCGCTGCTCGCCCCGGCGCCCGCCCTGCTGCTGTCGATCCTGGTGGCGCTGCCGCTGACCACCCGGCTGGTCCGGCAGGGCGGGTGGGCCGGCGTGCTCGGCGTGGTGCTGTCGTTCCTGTCGGTGTGGCTGGTGCTCACGCCGGTGTTGCTCTGGGTGTTCCGGGTGGTCGGGCCGGCCACCCCGGACTGGCTCTCCGCGCTGGGGGTCGGCTCGTTCACCGCGGCGAACCTCTCCGGCTTCGTGCACGGTTTCGTGCTGTTCTGCTCGCTCCCCCTGGACCTCGGGGTGCCGTTCGGCGGGTTCGACCCGGTCGGCGCGGGCGTCGCCGTGCTGCTCTGGCTCTACCTCTTCCACGTGATCGTGCTCGCCGGCTACTCGGCCACCCTCGCCCTCTCCCGCTGGCGCACCGGCCGCTCGCGCCCCGACGGCCGTGCCATGCCCGGTGACGACGGCCGTGCCTCCTCCGCTGACGACGACCGTGCCCTGCCCGGTGACGACGACCGTGCCCTGCCCGGTGACGACGGTCGTGCCGCCCCCCGGTGACCAGGCCGGGCCGCAGGTGGCCTGGGCCGAGCGCCGACCACCGGAGGGCGTCGGCGGGGGTCAGGGGCGGAAGGGGCCGGTGACCTCGTAGGTGATGCCGTCGGTGCCGGCGATGCCGCCACCGGGGCCGCGCTGGGAGGAGAAGTAGAGGCGGCGGCCGTCCGGGGAGAAGGCCGGGCCGGTGATCTCCGACTCGGACTGTCCCGGCAGGCGCAGGAACGGGGCGACGATCCCGTTCGGCGTGATGACGTTGATCTCCATGTTGCCGCCGTCCTCGGCCACGTAGAGGTCACCGCCCCGGCTGCCGGTGATGTTGTCGACGTTGGTCAGCGTGGCGGTGCCGGGCGGCACCAGCGAGTCGTCGTACGACAGGTCGAGGCGCTGGTTGACCGCGTCGTACGCCCAGACCCGACCGTCGCCCTTGGTGGTGAAGTAGCAGACGCCCCGGTCGTACCAGCAGCCCTCGCCCCCGGCGAAGTGCTTCGCCGCGCCGACCTGCCGGCGGGTGGGGGTGGGGATGCCGTCCCGGTCGGGGACGTCGGCCCAGGTGACCGGGCCGGTGACCTGGTCGGCCGGGGCGCAGAGCACCTGGACCCGGCCGGTACGCAGGTCGCCCCAGGCGTCCGGCACGAACCGGTAGAAGCAGCCGTCCGACTCGTCCTCGGTCAGGTAGACCACCCTGCGGTCGGGGTCGCAGGCGGCGGCCTCGTGCTTGAACCGGCCCATCCGGCTGCGCTCCTCGGCCTCGCGGCTGCCGTCCGGCCAGGTCTCGTAGACCAGGCCGAGCGGCGTCTCCTCGCAGGAGAGCCAGGTGCCCCACGGGGTCGCCCCGCCGGCACAGTTGATGTTGGTGCCGGAGAGGATCCGGTACGCCGAGGCGATCGACCCGTCGGCCCGGAAGCGCACCGCCGACGCGCCGCCGAGCAGCGGGATCTCCGAGTTGGAGACGTAGATCCAACCGTCGGCGGTCGGGAAGCAGGCGCCGCCGTCCGGCGCCGGGTGCCACAGGTAGCCGGTGCCGGCCACGGCCCGGCCGGAGCGGCCGATGATCCGGCTGGTGAAGCCGGCGGGCAGTTCGACCCCGTTGGCGTCGACCGGGAGCAGGTCGCCGTACGGGCTGGGACCGGGCTGGGCGACGGCGGCGAAGGCCTGCTGCCAGAGGGCCCCGGCGAAGGTGGCGGTGCCCGCGCCGAGGACGGCGGCGCGCAGGACGGTACGACGCTCCACGGTTACCTCCAGAGATAAACGTCAATGCCCCGACGACACTACGGCCGTCGGGGCATTGATCGCAGTCCCTATCGGGTGAACGCCGCGTGACGATCACCGGTTGCGGCGGGCACGTCGTCCCCGGGCTCCGACTCGCGGATGCCGTAGCGGCGGTAGACCCGGCCGAGCGGGCCGGGGGCCCACCAGTTCCACCGCCCGAGCAGGCGCATGCTCGCCGGCACCAGCAGCGCCCGGACCAGCGTGGCGTCCACCACGATCGCCACGATCATGCCGATGCCGACCAGCTTGATGTAGGCCATCCCGCCGGTGGCGAACCCGGCCACCACGACGATCAGCAGCAGCGCGGCGGCGGTGATGATCCGCCCGGTGTACTGGAGCCCGGCCGCGACCGAGGCGGTGTTGTCGCCGGTCCGGTCCCACTCCTCGCGGACCCGGGACAGCAGGAAGACCTCGTAGTCGGTGGCGAGGCCGAAGAGGACCGCCAGCATGAAGATCGGGTTGCTCGGTTCCACGAAACCGGTCGGGGTGAAGCCGAGCAGGTCGGCGAAGTGCCCGTCCTGGAAGATCCAGACCACCACGCCGAAGGACGCGCCGATCGAGACCAGGTTCATCAGCACCGCCTTGATCGGCAGCACCACCGAGCCGAAGGCGAGGAAGAGCACCACCAGCGTGGCCACCGCCATCAGCAGCGCCATCCAGGGCAGTCCGGCGGAGAGGCTGTCCAGCAGGTCCCGGTCGGCGGCGGGGCGGCCACCGACGAGGACCTCCGCGCCGTCCGGTGCGGGCAGGTCCCGGATCGCCCGGACGGCGTCCTGGGCGACGTCGCCGGTCGGCTCTCCGGCGTAGGTGACGCTGAGCAGGGTCGAGGCACCCCGGTTGGCGGCGACGGTGACCCCGGTGATGCCGTCCACCCCGGCCACCCGGTCGGCGAAGGGCTGGACCTGCTCGGCCGGGGCGCCGGAGACCAGCACGTCGATCGGGGCGACCGTACCGCCCGGGAAGTCCTCGCTGATCCGGTCGGCGACCACCCGCGGCTCGGAGCCGATCGGCAGCACCCGCTCGTCGAAGCCGCCGAACTCCATCCGCAGCGACGGCACCGCGAGCACCGCCAGCAGCGCCACGACCCCGAGCAGGTAGGGCACCGGGCGGCGCATCACGCTGCGCGCGATCCGGGCCCAGGCGCCGCCGGCCACCGCCGGTCGGCCACGCCGCCGTCCCGGCAGCGGTACGCGCAGCGCGTTGATCCGCGGGCCGAGCACCACGAGCAGGGCCGGCAGCACGGTCAACGAGGCGAGCATCGCGATCAGGACGGCGGCCACCCCGCCGAGGGCCATGGAACGCAGGAACGCCATCGGGAAGATCAGCAGGCTGGACATGGCCAGTGCGATGATCACCCCGGAGACGAGCACGGTCCGGCCGGCGGTGGCCATGGTCCGGGCGATGGCCGATCCGACGTCGCGGCCGGCGTCCAGCTCCTCCCGGAACCGGCTGACCACGAAGAGCGCGTAGTCGATCGCCATGCCGAGGCCGATCAGCGTGATCACGTTGATCGCGAAGATCGAAACCTCGGTGACCATGTTCAGCAGGCGCACCGCGATGAACGCCCCGAGGATGGCCAGGCCGCCGACGAGCAGCGGGGTGAGCGCGGCGACCAGGCCCCGGAAGATCAGGATGAGCAGCACCAGCAGCACCGGCATGGAGAGGATCTCGGCCTTGGTGATGTCCTCGGTGGTCTGCTCGTTCGCCACGTGCAGGAACGGAACCGTGCCGCCGGTCTCGGCACGCACCCCGGGCGTCGCGAAGGCCGGGACGAGGTCGGCGTACGCGGCGGTCTTGTCGTCCTCGTCGGTGGCACGCAGCTGCACCAGGGCGTACGTGGCCCGCCGGTCGTCGCTGACCAGGGTGGGCGCCTGGGTTTCGTACCAGCTGGTGACCTGGCGCACCTCGGGGTGCTCGCGCAGCCGGGTGAGGGTCGCCGCGACCGGGTCCCGGAAGGCCGGCTGGTCGACGGTGGTCGCGTCGTCGGAGAAGAGGACGATCACGTCGGCGCCCTGCGGGCCCAGCTCCTCGGTGATCCGGGTCAGCGCGCGACTGGACTCGCTGGCCGGATCGTCGAAGCCACCCCCGGTCAACTGACCGAAGACCGCCGCCCCCCAGGTCGCGCCGACCACGACCAGGGCCAGCGCGGCGGCGAGCACCGCCCAGCGAAGCCGCACCACCATCCGCCCCCACCAGGCGAACATCGCGTCCCCCTCCACCGACCCGTCAGGTCGTACGATGTGATTGTCGATCATTCGAGTGAACGGCGTTAACTTACGCAACGGCGTTCTCGTCCGTCAAGGAGCCCTGCCCCGAATGACCCCACCGAGTCGGCGTGAACGCCTCCGCACGGCAACCGTCTCCGAGATCAAGGACGGGGCACGGCGGTTGTTGGTGACGGGAGGACTCGACGCCGTCTCGCTCCGGGCCATCGCGCGGGACATGGGCATGACCGCGCCCGCGATCTACCGCTACTTCCCCAGCCTGGAGGCGCTCATCGCCGGCCTGGCCGCGGACTTCTACGACGAACTGCGGCAGACCGTCGAGGCGGCCCGGGACACCGCCGGCGACGACCCCCTCGACCAGCTGCTCGCCATGAGCCGGGCGTTCCGCCGCTGGGGGGTCGGCAACCGCGCCGAGTTCACGCTGATCTTCGGCAACCCGGTGCCGGGGCTGGAGGAGTTCACCGACGCCTGCGGCGACGAGGACCACCCCGGCGCGCGGCTCGGCACGGTGTTCGTCCGCCCGCTGGCCACCCTCGCCGCGCACGCCGGCCTGCGGACCCCGCCCCGGGAGTTCCTGGAGGAGCACCTCGGTGACCGGCTCGCCCCGCTGCGACGCAGCCACGGCGACCTGTCCCTGGAGGTCGCATACGCCTTCCTCAGCGGCTGGACCCGGATCTACGGGCTGATCGCCATGGAGGTCTTCGACCACCTGCGCTGGGCGGTCACCGAGCCGGAGGCGCTCTTCGAGACCGAGCTGGCCGCCTTCGTCGCGCAGCTCAGCCCGGCCCCGGAGCAGCAGCTCGGTGCCGGGGGCGGGCAGCAGCTCGGCGCCGCCCCGGAGCGGTCCGGTGCGGCCGGGGCGACGGTCCGGGTCACCCCGCCGCGGGCCGGATCGCACTAGGCTGCCCGAGCATGACAACCGCGCTGCCGTCCCGAGCCGACGTCGTGATCGTCGGAGCCGGGCACAACGGTCTGGTCTCCGCCGTCCTGCTGGCCCGCGCCGGCCTGCGCGTGGTGGTGCTGGAGGCCGCCGACGTGATCGGCGGGGCCGCCCGGACGGAGAACCCGTTCCCGAAGGTTCCCGGCCTGCGGCACTCCACCGGCTCGTACCTGCTCGGGCTGATGCCGCCCGAACTGCTCGCCACCCTCGACGTCCGCATCCCGGTGCTGCGCCGCGACCCGCACTACTTCCTGCCCACCCCCGGCGGCCCCGGCTCGCCGTACCTGCTGATGGGGAGCGACCGGGCAGCCACCCGGGCACAGCTCACCGAGTTCTTCTCCCCCGCCGACGTGGCCGCCGACGACGCCATGCAGGCCGAGTTGGCCGCGCTCCGCGAGGATCTCGCCCCGGCCTGGCTCGCCGAGCCGCTGGCGGTGGAGGAGACTGCCGAACGGTACGTCCGCCCGGCCCTGCGGGAGACCTTCGTCGCCCTGGTGCGCGGTTCCGTCGCCGACTACCTGGCCCGGTTCGGCTTCCGCTCCGAACTGCTGGTCAGCATGTACGCGGTCACCGACGGGCTGTCCGGGCTGAACGCCGGTCCGGACGACCCGGGCACCGGGCACAACTTCCTGGTGCACAACATGTGCCGGCTCCCCGGCGCGGACGGCACCTGGATGATCGCCGAGGGCGGGATGGGCACCGTCTCCCGGACCTTCGCCGAGGCCGCCCGCGCCGCCGGGGCCAGCATCCACACCGGTACGCCGTCGCCGCCGTCCTCCTCGACGGCGGCGCGGTGGCGGGCGTCGCCCTCGCCGACGGCCGGACGGTCAGCGCGCCCGTGGTGCTGGGTGCCTGCGACCCGTACCGGCTGATGGGGCTGGTGCCCGACGGCGCGTTGCCGGCTCCGCTCACCGAGCGGATGACGGCGGTCCGCCGCACCGGCAGCACGCTGAAGGTGAACCTGGCGCTGACCGGGCTGCCCCGCTTCTCCTGCCTGCCGGCGGACGCGCCGAGCCCGTTCGGCTCCACCATCCACCTGCTCCCCGGGTCGGCCTCCCTGGTCGGCGGGGACGCCACCGCACCGATGACCGCGCTGCGCGGGATGTGGGCGGACGTACGGGCCGGGCGGCTGCCGGCGGAGCCCACCGTCGAGTGGTACCTGCACACCACCGTCGACCCGTCGTTGCGCGACGACGCCGGACACCACTCGTCGGCGCTCTTCGTCCAGTCCGTGCCGTACGAACTGGCCGGCACCACCTGGGACGACGCGCTTCCCGGCTACGTGGCGCACCTGGTCGCGCTCTGCGAGCGGTACGCCCCGGGCACCGGTGACCTGATCGCCGACGCGGTGCCGCTCGCCCCGCCCGGCATCGAGGCGCACTTCGGGATCACCGGCGGGCACATCCACCACGTCGACAACACGGTCTCGTTCACCGACCGGATGCCGTACGCCACCGGCATCGACGGCCTGTACGCCGGCAGCGCCGGCTGTCACCCGGCGGGCAGCGTGATCGGCGCGGCCGGCCACAACGCGGCCCGCCGCATCCTCAGCGACCTCGCCCCCTCGTCCGCCTGAGTCCCACGCCGACGGTCAGGACGTCGGCGGCGGTGCCGGGCACCGCGGTCGCCGTCCTGACCGCCTCCGGGAGCGGGAGCCGGTCGGGCGGCGGTCAGGCCGGAGTGGTCGGGGCGGTGTCGGCGCGGTGGGCGCGGATCTTGTGGCCGACGCTGGTCAGGCAACGTCCGCTGGCGAGGTCGAACTTCCAGCCGTGCAGCTGGCAGGTGAGCTGGTCGCCGTCGACCACGCCGAACCGGGTCAGGTCCGCCTTCAGGTGCGGGCAGCGCCGCTGCACCACCCAGTCACCGAGGGTGATGTCCTCGGCGTCGCTGCTGCGCTCGTGCTCGTCGTACCAGCCCTCGGCGTACTGCTGGCGCTCCCGGGAGAGGCACTTGAAGAACGAGTAGACGAACTCGTTGTACTGGCCGATCCGGGCGGCCGAGAAGCGGCAGGAGAGGAAGAGCGAGTTGACCCAGTCCACCTCGCCGATGTGCAACAGGTGCTCGACCAGGGCACGCTCGGTACGGAACCGGTACCGCACCTTCTCGTCCGCGTACGGGCGCACCTCCTTGCCGGGGAAGTCCACCACGATGGATTCAATGGTCTCGCCGCCCGAGCTGTCAGTGCCCACCAGGTCGAAGCGGACCGGGCCGCCGACCCCCTTGGCCAGGTAGACCGACTCCTCCAGCAGCGGCTCGACGCGCCGCTTCATCTCCTTCAACACGTCGATCTCCGGGTGCCGCCAGGACGCCTTCTCCGCCTCGATGACCGGGCGCTTGCGCTCCCGCATCTCCTCCAGGTGCGCGACCTTGTTCGCGAAGAACTCGTCGACCGGCACCGGATGGCTGGTCTCGCAGCTCTCCGCGGTGACCTCGGCGACGCTGCCCGGCAGCAGCACCACACCGTTGGTGCCGCCGACCTTGGCGTACTCGGAGAGGAAGACCGACTGGTCGGGGAAGATGTTCCCCTCGTCGCCGTGGATGTCGTTGAACTGCCACAGCTCGTCGTCGAGGAAGCAGGGCGGACCGGCGATCGGGAAGACGTGGTCGGCCTTCAGGTCGTCGATGTAGCGCCAGGTGCGGTCGAACTGCCGGTCGCGCTTCTGCTTGCCGAAGGCGGTCTTGGCGGCCTGCGGCAGTTCGTAGACCATCGGGTACCAGATCGCCCCGGAGAACTGGAGCAGGTGCGCGTGCACGTGCCCCAGCTCGGTGAAGAGACTCAGGTCGGTCGGGCGGGCGTCGTTCTGGTTGAGCAGGCGGACGCCGTCGTACTCGACCCAGAGCGAGGAGTCACCGATCGGCCCGTCGGTCGGGCTGGTCAGCGACTGGATCATGATCTTCAACCCGCCGTCGAGTTCGTGCACCTCCTCGTTGCGGGTCCGCAGGAAGCTGGTGAAGCCCAGCTCGCGCAGCTCGTCCTCCATCTCGGAGGTGGGGAACGCCGGCAGCAGCACGGTCGCCTTCTTCGACACGAACCGCTTCAGGTGCGCCGCGTCGAAGTGGTCCCGGTGCAGGTGCGAGACGTAGAGGTAGTCGACCTGGCCGAGAGTCTCCCAGTCGAGCTGGGAATTGTCCGGGAACGGGAACCACGAGGCGAAGTAGGCCGGGTTGACCCAGGGGTCGCAGAGGATGCTGCCCGCAGCCGTGTCGATTCGCATGCTGGCATGCCCCGTACCGGTCACTCGCACCGTACAGTCCCCCTCAAAACGACAACCAAGGTGTACGACAAGACGCTACCGGAGTGACTGTGGCCCCCGAACCGCGACGCCGGTAGTGCCCTTCCCCGGTCGCCGGGGTCCTTCGGGGCACCCGGAGCGTCTTCGTTCGGCAGGCTGACCGGCGTGGACCGACCGGGCGGCCGGGACGGGCGGGGGCGCCACCGGCCGGACCCTGCGCCGGGCCCGGTGCGGGGCGTGCCAGACTAACCGGAGATCCGATCGCGAGGGAAGGACCGACAGTGGCAGGAAGCGAGCCGGTAACGTCGCCAGACCAGCACAAGCCGGGGCACCGCAAGGCCGGTCAGATCGGCGCGGTCCTCACCGCGCTGGCGCTGCTGGCGATGATCTGCGGCAACCACGAGGGCAGGGTCGAGGACATCTTCCTGATCGTCGGTGCGGTGTTGCTGCTGCTGGTGGTCATCGGCGACGTGGTGCTGCGCCGCAACGGCCTGCGTTCCTGACCCACCGGCCCGGCGACCCACCGCCGGACGACGCGTGTCGAGGGCCCGCTCCCCTATCGGGGTGCGGGCCCTCGGTCGTTCCCGGGATGGCCTGCCCGACCGCGTCGACGGCCGACCGCGTCAACGGCCGAGCAGGATGTCCTGGACGTCCTTCAGTGCCGCGTCGACCTCCGCCTCGAAGTAACCGCCCGGAACGAGCGGGAAGCGCATGCTGTCGAGATCCTTCGGGTTGACCGGCATGGGGCCCCGGCCCGACATGCCGCCGAGCAGGCTGTCGAAGAACCGGTCCACCTGCTCCGGGTCGTACCCGCTGCCGAACCGCCGCGCCTGGAACCCGCGGCGGATCTGGTCCACCCGGTGCAGGTCACTCCCGGGGGGACCGGCCATCGGCGGCGGACCGCCCATCGGGGGGCCACCGGCCGGCTGGGCCGGCAGTGCCGGGGGCATTCCGGGCGGCGGGCCGGCCGGACCACGTCCACGCAGCTCCCGATCGGGCATCCGGATCTCGGCCGTCATGTCCGCCCGAGCCCGCCGTCCGGCCTCGAACCCGTCGAACCGCTCCTCGGACCCGTACCCGCCGGGGCCGGGGGGAAGGGCACGGGGCGGAGGGCCGGTGTGACCGGGCGGCGGGCCGGTGTGACCACGGGGCGCGTCGTAGTCCTCCCGGGGCGCGTCGAAGCCGCCCGGGAAGGCACCGGTCTGCTCGTCGTACCGGCCGTACCGGTCGGCCGGGTTCGGCTGGGCGGGCATCGACCGGGGCGGTAGCGGCGGTGGGACGACCCGCCCCCGCTCGTCGCGCATCGGCGGAGCCATGGGATCCGGCGGACCCATCCGGTCAGGCGGAGACAGCCGGTCGGGCGGACCCATCCGATCCGGCGGACCCATCCGGTCGGGCGGACCCATCCGATCCGGCGGACCCATCCGGTCGGGCGGACCCATCCGATCCGGCGGGCCACCCCGGTCAGGCGGGCCCATCCGATCCGGCGGACCCATCCGGTCCGGGGGTGCCATCCGGTGCTCGGGCGGACCCAGCCGGTCGGGCGGACCCATGCGATCCGGCGGACCCAGCCGGTCAGGCGGAGACAGCCGATCCGGCGGTCCCAGCCGGTCCGGGGGACCCATCCGATCGGGCGGACCCATCCGGTCCGGGGGTGCCATCCGGTGCTCAGGCGGACCCAGCCGATCCGGCGGTCCCATCCGGTGCTCAGGCGGACCCAGCCGATCCGGCGGACCCATCCGGTGCTCAGGCGGACCCATCCGGTGCTCGGGCGGACCCATCCGATCCGGGGGACCCATGCGATCGGGCGGACCCAGCCGATCCGGGGGACCCATCCGGTGCTCGGGCGGACCCATCCGATCCGGGGGACCCAGGCGGTCGAGGGGGCCCATCCGGTCACCGGCTCGGGCGGGGACGGCGCCGCCGCCGCGCTCCTCCAGCTCGGCGAGCTGCCGCTCGACCCGGTCCAGGTGGAGGTCGACCTGCCACTCGTCGTACCCGTTGAAGCGGACCCGGAAGACGACGTCGTGCACCTCCTGGGAGGCAACGGGCGCGCCGACGGGCTCACCGGCGAGGGTCGCCTCGACCCGGTCCAGGAAGGCGTCCACCTCGTCGACCTTGTAGCCCCGGCGGAGCGCCTTTCGCCGGAAACGCTGACCCTGACTCGCCACTATGTCTCCTGGTTCAGTTCGCTACGCCCCGTCACGCCGGCGCCCCGTTCTCCCCCTCGGCCGCGGCCAACTGCCCACACGCGCCGTCGATCTCGCGCCCGCGCGTGTCGCGCACGGTGGTGGAGACCCCGGCTTCGCGCAGCCTCCGGACGAACTCCCGCTCGACCGGTTTGGGACTGGCGTCCCACCGGCTGCCGGGGGTCGGGTTGAGCGGGATGAGGTTCACGTGCGTCAGCCTGCCGGCCAGCAACCGGCCGAGCAGATCCGCCCGCCAGGGCTGGTCGTTGACGTCCCTGATCATCGCGTACTCGATCGACACCCGACGCCCCGTCCGGGCCGCGTAGTCCCACGCGGCGTCCAGCACCTCGGCGACCTTCCAGCGCTGGTTGACCGGCACGAGCTCGTCGCGAAGCTCATCATCGGGCGCGTGCAGGGAGAGCGCAAGGGTCACCGAGAGGTCTTCGCTGGCCAGACGGCGGATGGCGGGCACCAGACCGACCGTGGAGACGGTGATGTGCCGCTGTGACAGCCCCAGCCCCTCGGGCGCCGGCGCGGTCAGTCGACGGATCGCCGCGACCACCCGGGAGTAGTTCGCCAGCGGCTCGCCCATGCCCATGAACACCACGTGCGACAGTCGGGCCGGTGAGCCGGAGACCACCCCGGAGGCGGCCACCCCGGCCAGGTAGACGGCCTGGTCGACGATCTCCGCGGTGGAGAGGTTCCGGGTGAGACCGGCCTGACCGGTCGCGCAGAACGGGCAGGCCATGCCGCAGCCGGCCTGGCTGGAGATGCAGACCGTGACGCGGTCCTGGTAGCCCATCAGGACACTCTCGACCAGGGAACCGTCGTGCAGCCGCCAGAGCGCCTTACGGGTCGCCCCGTCGTCGCAGGCCAGCTCGCGGACGGGGGTGAGCAGCCTCGGCAGCACGGCGTCGGCCAGCCGCGCACGGGTCGCGGCGGGCAGGTCGGTCATCCGTTCCGGGTCCCGGACCAGTCGCCCGAAGTAGTGGGTGGAGATCTGTCTGGCCCGGAAGGCCGGCTCCCCCAGCTCGGCGACGAGGGCCTTCCGACCCTCGAGGTCGAGGTCGGCGAGGTGACGTGGGGGCAGCGAGGCCCGGCGGGCAGCGGCGGCGTCCGGGTCGACCGGGATCATGGGAAGGCTCGTCATGGCTTGTCCAGTCTTCCACGCCCGCGCCGCTGCCGACCCGTCCGCCGGTGTCCGGCCGCCGTCTCGATCCCCGACCGGGACGGCAACCCGCCGTGATCCATGCCTCAGCTCACCATCGGCACGAAGACCGCGAGCAGCAGGTACGCCGTGGGCACGGCGAAGAGGATCGAGTCCAGCCGGTCCATCAGGCCGCCGTGACCGGGAAGCAGGTTGCTCATGTCCTTGATGCCGAGATCACGCTTGATCATGGACTCGGCGAGGTCCCCGAGGACCGCCGCGACCGACACGGCCACCCCGAACAGCGCTCCCCACCAGGGCGCCACGTCGAAGAGCGACCAGAGCAGCAGGGCGCTGCCGAGGGCCGCCGCGCCGACCGAGCCGTAGAAGCCCTCCCAGGACTTGCTCGGGCTGATCGTGGGGGCCATCGGGCGCTTGCCGAAGTTGGCACCGGCCGCGTAACCGCCGGTGTCGGAGAGCACCACCGCGGCCAGGGTGACCAGCACCCGCAGGTGACCGTCATCGGGCGCGGCGGCGAGCAGCGCGGCGAACCCGGCGAGGAACGGCACGTAGACGGCGATCAGGGTGGCTGCGGTCAGGTCGCGGCCCAGGCCGGTCTTGCCCTCGGCGAGCCGCCACACCAGGGTGGCCGCCACGGTGACCAGCAGTCCCAGGATCAGCGCGTCGGGCCCGGACCACCAGGCCAGTCCGACGGTGAGCACGCCACCGGCGATCAGCGGCACCATCGGCGGCCGGGCGTTGGCGCGGTGTACCGCCCGGCCCATCTCCCACATGCCGATCGCCACCGCGGCCACCAGCACGACGAGGAACGCCTCGATCACCGTGAACAGCGGCACCAGGATCAGTACGCCGAGGGCGAGCCCCACCCCGATGGCGGCGGGTAGGTTGCGGCCGGCCCGGCTGGAGCGGCCGTGCCCGGCGGCGGATCCGCCGCCCCGGATCGGGCGTCGCCGGCCGCGCCAGCGGCGGGGGCGTTCCGGCGCGGACGCCGGCCCTACCGGGACGGCGGGGCGGAACGGATCCTGCGCCGACGGGTCCGGATCCGGTTCCGGTCCGGAGGACGGGTCCGGCCCCGGCCCCGGGTGCGGGTCGGGCTCGGACGCTCCGCCGGGGTGGGACGGATCGGGGCCACCGGTCGGGGCCGGCCCGGTCGCCCAGGCCCGCTCGAAGTCCGGGTGGCCGGGCACGAGGGTGGGCTGGTCGTCCTGGCGCGTCTCGTCGCACTCCTCGGGAGTCCAGGTCACGACGGGCTGGTCGGCGTACGCGTGCCGGACCCCGCTACCGGGTTCCAGACCGCGTTCCGGCCACGGGAGGGCGGGACGGGCCACGCGGTCCCTGCCGCGGGGCTCGATGCTGCCGTAGGAGTCGAGGTGGGACATCACACGCCGAACGGGTGCGACACGAGTTCCACCACAAGACGCAAGACCAAGACCATCCCCTGCACGCGACTGTTCTCCGTCCGGTACTCCCGCCCGACGGCCGGGAGATCCCCACTGTTCACGCTCCGGCAGTGGCGAATCGAGCCGAGCCTACTGCACCTACGGGCCGCGCACTTCCGCAGACGAGGCCCGCCGCACTCCGGGTGCGGCCCCGACGTGGGCGGAGCAGACCCACCGGTGCCGGACAGCCGACGGCACCGGCGTCCCGCCGCCGGCAGGGCGGACGGCACACCGGTGCCGGACAGCGCGGACGGCCAACTGGCCGTCCCGGCGCCGATCAGACCTCGAGCAGCTCGGCTTCCTTGTGCTTGACCAGCTCGTCGACGGTGGCGACGTACCGCTGGGTGACGTCGTCGAGCTCCTTCTCGGCACGGCGACCGTCGTCCTCGCCGGCCTCGCCGTCCTTGACGATCCGGTCCAGCTCCTCCTTGCCCCGGCGGCGCACGTTACGGATCGCCACCTTGGCCTCCTCACCCTTCTGCCGGGCGACCTTGATCATGTCGCGTCGGCGCTCCTCGGTCATCTGCGGGAGCAGGATGCGCAGCTGGTTGCCCTCGTTGTTGGGGTTGACGCCCAGGTCGGAGTCCCGGATCGCCTTCTCCATCGCGTTGAGCTGGGAGTTGTCGTACGGCTTGATGATCGCCATCCGCGGCTCCGGAACGGCGATCGAGGCCATCTGGGTCAGCGGCGTGGGGGTGCCGTAGTAGTCGATGATGACCTTGGAGAACATGTTCGGAGTGGCCCGCCCGGTGCGGATCGCGCCGAACTCCTCCTTGGCGTGCTCGATGGCACGCTCCATCTTCTCCTCGGCCTCGAGGAGGGTGTCGTCGATCACCTGTCCCCTCGCCTCCTTCTTGTGCTCGTTGTGGGCCTGTCGTGTCGGTGGCCGGTCAGGCGGTGATCAGAGTGCCGATCCGTTCGCCGGCCACCGCACGGATGATGGTGTCCTCACCCTGGGCACCGAAAACCAGCATCGGCAGACCGTTCTCCATGCAGAGACTGAACGCGGCGGCGTCGGCCACCCGGAGGTTGCGGCGCAGCGCCTCGGAGAAGGTGATCGAGTCGATCTTGCTGGCGGTGGGGTCGAGGTTCGGGTCGGCGGTGTAGACGCCGTCCACGCCGTTCTTGCTCATCAGCACCACGTCGGCGCGAATCTCCAGCGCCCGCTGGGCGGCCACCGTGTCGGTGGAGAAGTACGGCATGCCCGCGCCGGCGCCGAAGATGACCACCCGGCCCTTCTCCAGGTGCCGGATCGCCCGCAGCGGGATGTAGGGCTCGGCGACCTGGGCCATCGTGATCGCGGACTGCACCCGCGTCTCGATGCCCTCCTTCTCCAGGAAGTCCTGCAACGCGAGGCAGTTCATCACGGTGCCCAGCATGCCCATGTAGTCGGCGCGGGCGCGGTCCATGCCACGCTTCTGCAACTCCGCGCCCCGGAAGAAGTTACCGCCGCCGATCACCACGGAGACCTGTACGCCTCGGCGGACCACGGTGGCGATCTGCCGGGCGATGGCCTGTACGACGTCCGGGTCGACGCCGATCGCGCCACCGCCGAAGACCTCGCCGGAGAGCTTGAGCACGACCCGCCGGGCCCGGCCGGGTGGCGGTGCCGTCGGATCGTCCTCCGCCCGGGTCCGGTCACTCACAACCTGCGTCATCCGACCGCCCTTCCCCTCGCGCACGTGCCGCGCGCCGCGTCCTGCGAACCTGCCCGATGTCGACCCTATGTGACGAGGAGGCCGCGGTGCCTGTGACGTACACCTGCGACCTCCTCCTCGACGTTCCTGCCCACCGGGCGCGGTCGCGCCCGGTGACCGGCTCAGGCCTGGCCGACCTCGAACCGCAGGAAGCGGGTCACCTCGATGCCGGCCTCGGCCAGCACCTGCTTGACCGTCTTCTTGTTGTCGGCGACCGACGCCTGCTCGACGAGGACGAAGTCCTTGAAGAAGGCGTTCACCCGGCCCTCGACGATCTTCGGCAGCGCGGCCTCGGGCTTGTTCTCCTCGCGGGCGGTCTGCTCGGCGATGCGCCGCTCCGACTCGACGACCTCGGCGGGCACCTCGTCCCGGGTGAGGTACTTCGGCCGCATCGCGGCGATCTGCATGGCGACGGCGCGGGCGTCCGACTCGGCGGCCTCGTCGGTCTTGCCGGAGTACTCGACGAGGACACCGACGGCCGGCGGCAGGTCCTGGCTCTTGCGGTGCAGGTAGACGGCGGTGCTGCCGTCCAGCTTGGCGAAGCGGTTCAGCACCAGCTTCTCACCGATCTTGGCGGACTGCTCCTGAACCAGGTCGGCGACGTTCTTGCCGTCGATGGTGCTGGCCAGCAGTTCCTCGGCGGTGGCGACGTCGCTGCGCTCGCCGTGCTCGACGAGCTGCTGGGCCAGGGCGACGAAGGCGTCGTTCTTGGCGACGAAGTCGGTCTCGCAGTTGAGTTCCAGCAGCGCCTTGCCGGAGTGCGCGACCAGGCCGTTGGCGGCGGTCCGGCCGGCCCGCTTGCCGACGTCCTTGGCACCCTTGACACGCAGGATCTCGATGGCCTTGTCGAAGTCGCCCTCGGCCTCGGTCAGCGCCTTCTTGGAGTCCATCATGCCGGCGCCGGTGAGGTCGCGGAGCTTCTTGACGTCCGCGGCGGTGAAGTTGGACATGGCTCTCTCTTCGGTGTTGAGGCTCGGTGGGATGGTCTGGGTCGCCGGTCGTCCGGACGCGGCGCCGGCGCGGCCGGCGGATCCGCCGCTCCGCCCGCCGGTACCCGGCGGGCGGAGCGGCGGCGTGGTCACTCCGCGGCGGCGGCGGCCGGCTGCTGCTCGGTGGCGGCCGGCTGCTCGGTGGCGGCGGGCTGCTGCTCGGCGGCGGGCTGCGACTCGTCGGCCTTCTTCGGCTCCTCGAGCAGCTCACGCTCCCACTCCGGCAGCGGCTCGTCCGCGCCGACGGTGCCCGCCTCGGGCTTCTCGTCCGCGCCCCGACGCCGGCCGGAGCGGGCGATCAGGCCGTCGGCGACGGCGGCGGCCACGACCTTGGTCAGCAGCTCGGCCGAGCGGATCGCGTCGTCGTTGCCCGGGATCGGGAAGTCGACCTCGTCCGGGTCGCAGTTGGTGTCGAGCACCGCGATGACCGGGATGTTCAGCTTCCGCGCCTCGTCGACCGCGATGTGCTCCTTCTTGGTGTCGACCACCCAGATGGCGGCCGGGAGCTTCTGCATGTCCCGCAGACCACCGAGGGTGCGGGTCAGCTTGATCTTCTCGCGGGAGAGCTGAAGGGTCTCCTTCTTCGTGTACCCGGCGGCGGTGCCGCTGAGGTCACCGAGGGCCTCGAGCTCCTTCATCCGCTGGAGCCGCTTGTACACGGTCTGGAAGTTGGTCAGCATGCCACCGAGCCAGCGGTGGTTGACGTACGGCTGGCCGACCCGGGTCGCCTGCTCGGCGATGGCCTCCTGGGCCTGCTTCTTGGTGCCGACGAAGAGGATGCTGCCACCCTCGGCGACCGTGTTGCGCACGAAGTCGTACGCCTTCTCGATGTAGTCGAGGGTCTGGCGCAGGTCGATGATGTAGATGCCGTTGCGCTCGGTCATGATGAAGCGCTTCATCTTGGGGTTCCAGCGCCGGGTCTGGTGCCCGAAGTGGACACCGCTTTCCAGCAGCTGGCGCATGGTCACGACGGCCATGGTGGGGTACTCCTCTAAAAGGTCCCTGGTTGACACGCCCGGCCGGCGGCCGGACGTCCTGGCGCCTGGTCGCCGGTCATGGTGGGCCCGATCGGCATCGGGACCAGGGGACCGTCGCTCCACGGGACGACCGTGGAGAGGACGCGCGAAGTCGACCGCGCGAGGCGGTCGCCAGTCGACAAGTGTACGCCCCCACCCACCCCCCTACCCCCGGGGTGTACGGAACGGGGCCGGTGGGGCCGTGTCGGCGACCGGCCCCGGCCGAGAGCGGTCAGCCGGGGCCGGACGCACGTGGGCGGGGCCGGGGACGCGCGCACCGCGGACGAGCCGGGGACGCGCGCACCGCGGACCAGCCGGGGACGCGCCGGGCAGGAGAGCCGGCGGGAGCGCTCAGCGGGCGGCGAGCGCGGCCGCGACGAAGAGCACCAACCCGACGGTCAGGTACGCGGTGGGCGGGCGAAGCCAGCCCCGGCTCCCGTCGGCCAGCGCCAACCCGCCGGTACGCAGCCCGTACAGACCCGCGCCGAAGATCGGCAGACCGCCGACCAGGAAGATCCCCACGACGACGTGGGACACCGGGGCCGGGTCGGCGGTCAGCCCGTGCAGCAGCACCCGCAGGGCGGGCACCTCGAAGGCCAGCACCACCAGGGAGATGAGGATCGCGAGCGCCGGGCGCCGGGTCCGGTAGACGCCGTCCCCGGCGACGGGACCGGGTCGACCGAGCGCTCCCACCGGGGGGTAGCCCAGCGGATCCGCGCCCGGCGGCAGGTCCGACCGGGGGACGACCGGCGGCATCGGGCCGGTCGGCATCTCCAGGGGGTGTGGCTGCTCGGCGGCCGGCCCCACCTCGACACCCCGGTCCAGGTCCAGCCCCCGACCGACGTCGGCGCTCCGGCCCACGTCCACACCGCGGCCGACGTCCACGCTCCGGCCCACGTCGGCACCGCGGCTGACGTCCACGCTCCGGTCCAGGTCGGCACCCCGGGCGGCGTCCACGTCACGGTCCAGGTCGGCGGGCCGACGGTCGAGGTCGATCCCGCGCCCGAGGTCGGCCCCGCGTGCGGCATCGACGTTGCGACCCGGATCCGGGCTCCGGCCGGTGTCGACCGACCGGCCCGGCTCGGCGACCCGACTCACCTCTCCGCTGCGGGACGGGTCGATGACCGGATAGCCGCCGAACGGGGACTGGCGCGTCGGATCCGGGACCCGAACCCGATCCGGTGTCTCGACGTCGTCGCGGAAGGAGTCGACGTCCTCCCGGAATGCCAGCTCGTCCCCGGCGGATCGGGCCTCACGGGAGCGGCGGGAGGCCCGTTCGCCCCGTAGGTCACTCCCGGTGACTCCGCCGTCGGTGGAGTCGGCGCGCCGGGAACGGGACGAACGGTAACTCTCCGCGTCCGGACGATCCACCCCCAGTGGGTCGTCCTCGTGGTACCGGCCCGGCTCGGCATACCGACCGGCCGGGGGGTCGGTCAGGTCGCCGTACCGTCGCTCACCGGTGTCACCACGCTGCTCAGGCGTCCGGAAGTCATCACCCCGGTAGCGATCATCGCCGCCGGCGTGCCACTCGGACTCGCCGTAGCCACGGTCACCGGAGTACCAACGCGAATCCTGATCTTCGGGAAAGCTCCGTCGTCCGTCCACGACCGGCACGGTATGTGACACGGGCCATCCCGCGCCATTCGCCGCTCCGAGATCACCTTCGCCTACCCCCACCGTCACCCGGAGTACAGATTCACCGGCTAGCCACCCGGGCTGACCGCCGGCTCGCCATAGCACGGCGGGGGCATGATCGTCCGGCTGTCCACAGCCGCCTCCGTCGTCCACAGGCGGGCCGGCCGGAGCTGCGGGAGCGCCCACGTCCGGGGCACCGTGCCGGCATGACGAGACGAAGCCAGGCGGTCGGCGCGTACGGCGAACGGTGCGCCGTCCGACACCTGATCGAGGCGGGGCTGCGCCCGGTCGCCCGCAACTGGCGCTGCCCGGAGGGCGAGATCGACATCATCGCCTGGGACGGCGACGTTCTCGCCTTCTGCGAGGTCAAGACCCGCCGCGACGACAGCTTCGGCAGCCCCGCCGAGGCGGTCGTGCCCACGAAGGCCCGTCGGTTGCGGGGGCTCGCGGTGCGGTGGCTGACCGAGACCGGGACGCGCGCGGACGACCTGCGATTCGACGTGCTCTCGGTGCACCTGTCCGCCGCCGGGGCCGCCCGCGTCGAGCACCTCAAGGGCGCGTTCTGAGATGGGTGGCCACCGATGAGCTACGCCAGGGTGCTCTGCGTCGGTCTGGTCGGGATGACCGGGCAGCTGGTGGAGGTGGAGGCCGACCTGGCTCCCGGACTCCCCGCCCTCGCGATCAGCGGACTGCCGGACACCGCCCTGCACGAGGCCCGCGACCGGGTCCGGGCGGCGATCGCCAACTCCGGCGAGACCTGGCCCAACCGCCGGATCACCCTCAACCTGCTACCGGCGACGCTGCCGAAGTACGGTTCGTCCTTCGACCTGGCCATCGCGGCGGCCCTGCTCGGCAGCGCCGGTCAGCTTCCGTTGCTGCCCCTGGAGGGGGTGGTACTCCTCGGCGAGTTGGGGCTCGACGGCGCGGTACGGCCGGTCCGGGGCGTCCTGCCGATGGTCGCCGCCGCGGCCCGCGCCGGCGTGACCCGGGTGATCGTGCCGGCGCCGAACGCCGCCGAGGCCGCCGTGGTCCCCGGGGTGCGGGTCCGCGCGGCCGACAGCCTGCACCGGCTGGTGGCCTTCGTCCGGGACGGCACCCCGCTGTCCGAACCGCCGCCCGCCGTGGCGACCACCACCTCGACCGGCCCCGACCTCGCCGACGTGGCCGGCCAGGGGTACGCCCGCCGGGCGCTGGAGGTGACCGCGGCCGGAGGCCACCACCTGGCGCTGCTCGGGCCGCCCGGTACCGGCAAGACCATGCTCGCCGAGCGACTCCCGTCGATCCTGCCGGCGCTGGACGACGAGGCTGCCCTGGAGGTCACCGCCCTGCACTCGATCGCCGGTCTGCTGCCACCCGGCGGCGAGCTGCTGCGCCGGCCGCCGTTCCAGGCTCCGCACCACACCGCGACCGTGCCGGCGCTGGTCGGGGGCGGTGCGGGACTGGCCCGGCCGGGCGCGGTCTCGCTGGCGCACCGTGGGGTCCTCTTCCTCGACGAGGCTCCGGAGTTCAGCCGGGGAGCGCTGGAGGCGCTACGGCAGCCACTGGAGGACGGGCGCGTCCAGCTCGCCCGCGCCCGGGGTGCCACCGAATATCCGGCGCGGATCCAGTTGGTGCTGGCGGCCAACCCCTGCCCGTGCGCCCGGCCGGTGGGGGACACCGCCTGCGAGTGCAGTCCGCTGGCCCGACGTCGCTACCTCGGCCGCCTCTCCGGCCCGTTGCGGGACCGGATCGACGTCCAGGTGACCGTGCCGCCGCTGCGCGCCGCGCAGCTGATGGGGACCGGCGAGGTGGCCGAGCCGTCGGCGGTGGTGGCGGCCCGGGTGGCGGCGGCCCGCGCGGCGGCCGCCGAGCGGTGGGCGGGCGCTGGTCACCGCCTCAACGCGGAGCTGCCCGGTCCGGTGCTGCGCCGCCCGCCGTTCCGGCTGCCGGCCCGGGACACCGCCGAGCTGCGCCGACGGCTGGACAGCGGATCGCTCTCCGCCCGGGGCTTCGACCGGGTCATCCGGCTGGCCTGGACCATCGCCGACCTGGACGGCCGGACCCGTCCGGGTCGGGACGACGTGTGGGAGGCGATCGGCCTCCGGACGGGAGACGAGACATGACCGACCACGACCGCCGGGACCGGCTGGCCCGGATCGCGCTGACCTGGCTCGTCGAGCCGGGCAGCTGGGCGGTGCACCGGCTGGTCGCCGACCTCGGTCCGGCCGCCACGCTCGACCTGTTGCTCGACGGGGGCGCACCGGACGACCGACTGCGGCAGGCCGTGACCGCCCGGGTCGGGTCCGCCGATCCCCGCGCGGTGTCGGCGGAGGCCCTGGCACGAAGTGAGCGGCTGGGGGCGCGCCTGGTCACCCCGGCCGACGCCGAGTGGCCGAACCGGGTCGGTGACCTGAGCCGGCTGGTGCTCTCCGGTGCCACCCGGCGGGTGGACACCGAGACGGCCCCGCCGCTGTGCCTCTGGGTGCGCGGCGGGTGGCCGCTCGACGAGGTGCTGGACCGGTCGGTGGCGGTGGTCGGGGCACGGGCCGCCACCTCGTACGGGGTCCACGTGGCCACCGAACTCGGGTACGGGCTCGCCGAGCGGGAGTGGACGGTGGTCTCCGGTGGGGCCTTCGGCATCGACGCCGCCGCGCACCGGGGGGCGCTGAACGCCGGTGGCGTCACGGTGGCGGTGCTCGCCTGCGGGGTGGACCGCCCGTACCCGATGGGCAACAGCGCCCTCTTCGACCGGATCGCCGAGACCGGCCTGCTGGTCAGCGAATGGATGCCGGGTGCCGAGCCGCTGCGTCCCCGGTTCCTGATCCGCAACCGGGTCATCGCCGGGGCCACCCGGGGCAGCGTGCTGGTGGAGGCGTCGGCCCGCAGCGGGGCGACGCAGACCCTGCGGCGGGCGCTCGCCCTCGGCCGCCCGGCGATGGTGGTGCCCGGTCCGGTCACCTCGGCCATGTCGGTCGGCGCGCACGAGCTGCTCCGGGACCACGAGACGGCCCGGCTGGTCACCGGTGTGCCGCACGTGCTGGAGGAGGTCGGGCGGATCGGTGCCGACCTCGCACCCCCGGCCCGGGGGCCGCATCGTCCCGGCGACCTGCTCGACGACGAGGCGGCGTTGCTGCGGGAGTCGCTGCCCCGCCGGGGTGTGCTGGGCCCCGACCGGCTCGCCGCCCGCGCCGGGCTGGACGTGAGGACGGCGCTGCGCAAGCTCTCCCTGCTCGAGGAGTTGGGCCTGGCCGTGCGTCGTGACGGCGGCTACGCGATCCCCCCGCGCCGCAGTGCGCCGGCGGTCCCCCGGGCCCACGCGGATGCCGCACTGGAGCCGGGTGGCCGCCCTGATCAGCCCGTCCCCGACCACCGGGGCGAGCGGGCGCCCGAGGGCCGGTCCGCGCACCCGCCGCCCGCGACCGGCTCGGAGCCGACGGTCAGTCCCCCTCCAGCCTGATCTCCACGTCGCGGCCCCGCATACACCGGCGGGTGAGCGCCGCCAGGCTCCGGATCCGGGCCATCTCCGCCGGGGAGGCGGCCACCTGGGCGAGGCAACGCAGCTCGGCCAGGAGCCGGGGCGCCTCCGGGGCACGCACGACGAGTTCCCCGGCGGGCTCGAAGCGGTCCAGCAGGGGCGTGCGTCCGCCACCGCGGGCCCGGACGAGCAGCCGCAGCAACACGTCGTCGGAGTCGTCCACCACCTCGACCGGCACGTACGAGGAACCGCGGGCCGATCCGGCGGACCGGACCACCCGGTAGAGCACGACATCCAGACCCATCCGGCCGCCTCCGCCCGTCGACGTCTGCCTGACCCGTACCGGACCGGCTCATTTCGACGAGCGGTCGGCACGACGACCACGTCACCGGCGAGCCGGAACGGCCCCACGACCCGGGACGCCGCTGTCGGCGACACCGAACGGTCGGGGCCGGCGGGTCCGCCGCGCTGCCACCCGCCTCCTGTCGACCGTAAGCTGAACCGGTGCAGGGGGACAACCACATCCCAGCGTGGTCGGCGCGCCGGTCTTCCGGCCCGGTGGTCGAGCCCGGCCACGACGGTGTGATCCCCGGGCGGCCGGTGACCGACGGTGCGATCCCCCGGCGGCCGGTGACCGACGGTCCGATCCCCCGGCGGTCGGTGACCGACGGTCCGATCCCCCGGCGGCCGGTAACCGACGGTGGCGTTCCCCGGCGGCCGGTGGCCGGACGGTGAGTCGCGCCGACGACGGCACCCGCGCCCTGCACGAGGCGCTGCCCCCAGCACTGCGCGACGTGGTGGACGAGTTCGCCGGGCACCTGTCCCAGGTGCGCGACCGCTCGCCGCACACCGTGCGGGCGTACGTCGCCGACCTGGTCTCGTTGCTCGACCACACCGTCCGGATGGGCGGTCGCGTCCCCGCCGACGTGGACCTCACGGTGCTGCGCAGCTGGCTGGCGAAGCAGCGGACCATGGGGGCGGCGCGCAGCTCACTGGCCCGCCGTGCCGCGTCGGCGCGGACGTTCAGCGCCTGGGCGCACCGGTCCGGGCTGCTGCCGGCCGACGTGGCGGCCACGTTGGCCAGTCCCCGGGCCCGACGGGAGCTGCCCACCGTGCTCCGCGTCGACCAGGCCGCCGCGCTGCTCGACGCGGCCCGCCGCACCCGTCCCGACCGGGAACCGGACGGCACCCCCATCGACGCGCCGGACGCCGTCACCCCCGCGCCCGAGCCGGCACACCCACCCACGCCGGCCGCCGACGTTCCCGCGCCCGAGCCGGCACACCCACCCGCACCGGCGTCCGGGCCGGCGGAGACGCCAGCCGGAGTCGCCGGCCAGTGGTCCGACGGGGACGACGAGGCCGTGCTGCTGCGGGATCAGGCCCTGCTGGAACTCCTCTACGCCACCGGGGTACGGATCAGCGAGGCGTGTGGGCTGGACACCGGGGACGTCGACCACGGTCGCCGGCTGATCCGGGTCCTCGGCAAGGGAGGTCGGGAACGGGCCGTGCCGTACGGACTTCCGGCTCAGCGCGCCATCGACGAGTGGCTGGGCCGGGGGCGGCCGGCCCTGGCCCGTCCCGGCTGCGGAGACGCCCTGCTGCTCGGCGCGCGGGGTGGACGGCTGCATCCCACCACCGCCCGCCGGATCGTCGCCGGGCACGCCGACGCCGCCGGGCTGCCCCACACCAGCCCGCACGACCTGCGGCACTCGGCGGCCACGCACCTGCTGGAGGGCGGTGCGGACCTGCGGGCGGTGCAGGAACTCCTGGGCCACTCCTCCCTGGCGAGCACGCAGATCTACACGCACGTGTCGGTGGAGCGGCTGCGGGCCGCCTACCGGCAGGCCCACCCACGCGCCTGACCGGCCGGCGCGGACACCGCCCGACGCGGCTGCCGACGGGCACGTCTCGGGTACCCGGCCCGCGTCGACCGGCACGTCGGCGGTGCTCCAGCAGAATGACCGGCACGACGTGACCGGCACGACGGCGGCGGTGGTCCAGCAGAAGTACGCCAAGGTTCAGGCGAACCGCACCGGCCGTCCCCGCCCTCGCCGCGAACCCGGAATCCCGGACCGGGCGCGGGCTACGATCACCGGGTGACCGTCCCGCAGCCCCCCGCCCCGCTGCCCGGCGCCCGGATGCTGTTCTCCCTCGACCCGGCGGTCTGCCACCTGAACCACGGTGCGTTCGGCACCGTCCCGCTCCCGGTGCAACGGGCCCAGCAGCGACTGCGGGACGAGATGGAGGCGAATCCGCACCGCTTCTTCTCCCGCGGGCTGGTCGAGCGGGTCGCACACGCCCGACGGCACGTCGCCGGCTTCCTCGGTGCCGACCCGGAGGGCAGCGCGCTGGTCGGCAACACCACCACCGGGGTGGCCGTGGTGCTCCAGTCGCTCGGCCTGCGTCCCGGCGACGAGGTGCTGGTCACCGACCACTGCTACGGCGCGGTGCTGCTCTCGGTGCACCGGGAGTGCCGACGGACCGGGGCGTCGTCCCGGGTCCTCCCGGTGCCGCTCGGCGCCACCGCCGAGGAGGTCGTGGAGACCCTCCGCGCGGGACTGCGGCCGGGGCGGACCCGGTTGCTCCTGATCGACCAGCTCAGCTCGGCCACCGCCCGGCTGTTCCCGGTCGCCGCCATCGTCGGCGTCGCCCGCGAGCAGGGGGTGCCGGTGCTGGTCGACGCCGCGCACGTGCCCGGCATGCTGCCGGTCGGCGTGGAGAGCATCGGTGCCGACTTCTGGGTCGGCAACCTGCACAAGTGGGGGTACGCCCCACGCGGTACCGCCCTGCTGGTGGTACGCCCGGCGTGGCGGGAACGGATCGAGCCCCTGACCGTCTCCTGGGAGCAGGAGACCGGCTACCCGGCGCGGGTCGAGTGGCAGGCGACCCTGGACTACACCAGTTGGCTCGCCGCGCCGGCCGGGCTCTACACGCTGCGCAGCCTCGGCGTCGAGCGGGTGCGCGAGCACAACGCCGCGCTCGCGGCGTACGGTCAGCGGGTGGTCGGGGACGCCCTCGGCGTGCCGCCGGTCCAGCTGCCGGACCCGGGCGGGCCCGGGGTGGCGATGCGACTCGTCCCGCTGCCGCCCGGGACGGCCACCACCGCCGAGGCGGCCAAGGCGCTGCGGGACCGGATCGCCGACCGGCTGGCCATCGAGGTCGCCGTGGCGGCGTGGGGCGGTAGCGGCTGGTTGCGCCTCTGCGGGCAGGTCTACAACAGCCCCGAGGAGTACGAGCGCCTCGCGGTACGCCTGCCGCCCCTGCTCGCCCAGCGCTGACCCCTGTCGCCCCACCCGGCCCGCCGGCCCACCCGCCCCACCGGCCCACCCGCCCCACCGGCCCACCCGCCCCGCCGGGAGAACGGGCCACCGGGAGCACGGAGCCCGGGGCCGGCGGGTCGACGCGGGGTAGCAGCCGCACCGGGACCGGCCCCAGCAGGGCGAGCGGGTCGAGGTACTCCTCGCCCCGGCGCAGACCCCAGTGCAGGCAGGCCGACGCCGGACATCCGGGGTGCCCCGGTGCCAGCTCTCCCAGCGGGGTGCCGGCGGTGACCCGGGCACCGGCCCGCACCGACGGCCGGACCGGCTCGTAGGTGGTGCGCAGCCCCTCGGTGTGCCCCACCGTGACCACGGGTCGACCGGCGACCATGCCCGCGAAGAGCACCACCCCGGTGCCCGCCGAGCGGACCCGGGCGCCCGGCGGGGCGGCCAGGTCGACGCCCCGGTGGCCGGGCAACCAGGGCCGGGGCGGCGGGTCGAAGTCGCGGACCGGAGGGGCCGGGCCGCCCAGCGGCCACCGGAAGACCGCTCCCGCGAGGGGTCGCGACGGACCGGGCACCGGCGGCGGTACGGGCTGACCGGAGGCCGTGGTCCGGACGACCGGGCCGGCCGCCGGGAGCATCGTCAGCACCAGCATCGCGGCCACCAGGGTGACCCGGGTCCGCGCCGGTTCGCGTCGCGTCAGATCCGTCACACCGGGCAGCGTGCCCGACGCGGAGGGTCGACACCAGCGGCAAGTGGTCGCCTGTGGATGGTCCGCTGCCCTGTGGACGAACACCCACGCCGTCCGACGATCTGCTATGCCGACCGCCGGAGCGCGGGGGACCCCGGCTCTTCTAGGCTGGTCGGATGGACCGCGACTGGTACGCCTGGCACGCCGACTACGACGACCCGGCCTCCCCGCTCTCCCGTCGCCTCGCCGAGGTACGGCGGCTGGTCGGCGCGGCCCTCGACCACGCGCCCGCCGGGCCGCTGCGGGCGGTCAGCCTCTGCGCCGGGCAGGGGCGGGATCTGATCCCCGTCCTGGCGGAGCATCCGCGCGGCGCCGACGTCACGGCCCGGCTGGTCGAGTTGGACCCGCGCAACGCCGAGCTGGCGGCCGGAGCCGTCCGGGCCACCGGGCTCACCCGGGTCGAGGTGGTATGCGACGACGCCGCGCGCACCGACAGCTGGGCGGATCTCGTGCCCGCCGAGATCGTCCTGGTCTGCGGCCTCTTCGGCAACATGAGCGACGCCGACGTCCGAGCCGTGGTCCGGCACTGCCGGCAGCTCTGCGCGACCGGCGGTACCGTCGTCTGGACCCGGCACCGGGACGCGCCGGACCTGGTCCCGACGATCTGCGACTGGTTCGCCGAGGAGGACTTCGCGCTGCTCTCCCTCACCGGGCCGGCGATCTCCAGCGCGGTGGGGGCGCACCGCCTCACCGGGCCGTCCCGCCCGCTGCCGTCCGGGGTGACCATGTTCGAGTTCAACCGGTGACCTGACCGGCGCCGGGGTGCGCCGGCCGACGCGCCGGGAGCGGTCACCCGACCACTGTGGAGCGGCGCTCCGGACCACGGCACCGGACTGCGGCACGCCCGGCGGCCACACCGGACGGGTCGGCCGGTGGTGGAGGGCGGGTGGGCCGGGGATCGGCCGGCGGGCCGGACGGGTGGCGTCAGCCGCCGAAGCCGGAGTCAGCGGGGAGGGAGATGTCCGGCTTCTCCAGTTCCTCGACGTTGACGTCCTTGAACGTCATCACCCGGACGTTCTTGACGAACCGGGCGGGGCGGTACATGTCCCACACCCAGGCGTCGTGCATCTCAACCTCGAAGTAGACCTCGCCGTCGGAGTTGCGCACGTGCAGATCGACCTGGTTGGCCAGGTAGAACCGGCGTTCGGTCTCCACCACGTAGGAGAACTGGCGGACAATGTCGCGGTACTCCCGGTAGAGCTGAAGCTCCATCTCGGTCTCGTACTTCTCGAGATCTTCCGCGCTCATCGCACTCCGCCCTCCATGACCACATCTTCCCCCACCGGTACCGGCGGTCGAGGCTGCTCGCCCAACGCCACGCCGACGGTACCCTCTGACCGCCCTGAACGCTCCATCGGCTCGTGGCCGTCGGCGACGACCGGCCGGCGGGAACGGGGTGGGCGCCCGTCCCGGCCGGACACCGCCGCCACGTTGACGTACGAGAAACGGTGCTCGGCGCACGGCCCGTGTTCCCGCAGCGCGGCGGTGTGCTCGGCGGTGATGTACCCCTTGTGGTCGGCGAAGCCGTACCCCGGGTGCCGCGCGTCCAGCTCCACCATGAGCCGGTCCCGGGTGACCTTGGCGAGCACACTCGCCGCCGCGACGCACGCCGCGACCCGGTCGCCCTTCCAGACCGCCAGTCCCGGCACGTCCAGGCCGTCGACGGGGAAGCCGTCGGTCAGCACGTACTCCGGCCGGGTGGCGAGCGAGGCGAGGGCCCGACGCATGGCGGCCAGGTTGCACACGTGCAGGCCCCGGGCGTCGACCTCGTCGGCCGGGATCACCACCACGGCGTACGCCAGGGCCCGGGTGACCACCTCCTGGTACACCCGTTCCCGGCTGGCCGGGGTGAGCAGCTTGGAGTCGGCCAGCCCGTCGATCTCGCCCCGTCGACCCTCCGGCAGCACCGCCGCGGCGGCCACCAGCGGCCCGGCACAGGCCCCCCGACCGGCCTCGTCCGCGCCCGCGACGTGCCGGAAGCCCCGGCGTTGCAGGGCCCGTTCGAGGGCATAGAGGCCGCCGTCGCGACGGACGACCGTACGTGGTGGCGTCAGCACGTCGTCTCACCTCCCAACACCCGGCTCAGCAGCGCCGGCAGGTCCGACGGGTAGTACCGCTCGGTGGTGGCTGTCAGCGCGTCCCGGGACCACCAGCGGTGCCCGGTGACGCTGGCCCGTTCGACGGCGTCGAACCCCGTGGTGTCCACCTCCCAGGTGGGCACCCGCACCAGGAAGAAGTCCTGCTCCTGGCGGTACCACGTGCCGTCGAACGGGAACTCGATCGTCTCCCGCCACACCGACGACCCCAGCTCTTCGGGAGCCAGCCGCAGCCCGGTCTCCTCGGCCAGTTCCCGGGCCGCACCGGCGGCGGGCTCCTCACCGGCGTCCAGCCCGCCACCCGGGGTGAACCAGTACCGGAAGTCGGGACGGGCCGGGTCGCTCCCCGCGAAGAGCAGGACCCGCCCGGCCGCGTCGACCAGCAGGACGCGTGCCGCGCGCCGGGGGGTGGGGACAGTCACCTCTCCAGCCTGCCAGACCGGCTGCGCCCCGCCTGCGGCCACCCTCGGTCCCGCCCGGACGACGCGGCGGACGTCAGGGGTTCGGGACGTCCTCGAAGCCGCTCGGCACGGAGAGCCAGGTAGCCCTGTTCACCGGCCAGAAGACGGTGAAGGCCCGCCCCACCACGTCGTCGACGGGGATGGTGGACTGGTCGATGTCCTGGAGCCGCTCCCAGTGCTCCAGCGAGTCGCCGGAGGCCGCCCGGTGGTCACCCATCACCCAGAGCCGGCCCTTCGGGATGGTGACGTCGAACTCCTGGTCCGCCGGCTTGTCCCGCCGTCCGTCCACCGAGTAGACGTACGGCTCGTCCAGCGACCTGCCGTTGATCATCAGCCGGTCCTGGTCGTCACAGCAGACCACCCGGTCGCCCCCGACGCCGATGACGCGCTTGATGTAGTCCTCGCCGTCCGGGTTGCCGCTCCACTCGGTCGGCGCCTTGAAGACGATCACCTCGCCGCGCTCCGGGGAGCGGAAGTCGTAGACCAACTTGTTGACCAGCACCCGGTCGTCGATCTGGAGAGTGTTCTCCATCGACGGCGACGGGATGAAGAAGGTCTGTAGCACAAAGGCGCGGACCAGCACCGCGACCAGGATCGCCACACCCAGGAGGACCGGCAGCTCCTTCCAGAAGGAACTGCGAGGCTTGTCGGTCTGCTCGTCTATCACGAGTGGAGCCTACGTCGCCCGACGCGCATCGATCGACCGGAACGCGCGACAACCGTACCCGCGCCCACCAGCGGGGCGAACGGCAGCAGCTGGCCGACCGGATCCGGCCCGGCCGGCGCGGGCGCGGCCACCACGGCGTCGACCTCGGCGAAGGTCTCCGGCACCGGTAGCGACGACCAGCGGGCGGACGGCCAGACCACCAGGAACGCCCGGCCCACCACGTTGTCGATCGGCACCGGCCCCTGGCAGCGGGCGTCCTGCGAGACCAGCCGATGGTCGCCCAGCACGAAGATCTGCCCCGGTGGGACGACCACCTCGTCGAACCGGCGGGACCGGCACTCCCGGGGGTTGGGCGGCAGGTCCAGCGGCGAGTCGCGCAGCACGTACGACTCGTCGAGCGCGACGCCGTTCACGGTCACCCGGCCCTGCGGGTCACAGCAGGCGACCCGGTCCCCCGGGACGCCGATCACCCGCTTGATGAAGTCCTTCTCGCCGGGACGGCTCACCCCGACCAGGTCGCCGAGGGTCTGACCGAGCTTGGCCAGGAACCCCGGCTCCGGCACCCCGTCCACCTGCGGCGCCCACCGGTCGGTGCCCCGGAACACCACCACCTCGCCGCGGGCCGGTTCGCGGAGGTCGTAGACGACCTTGTTGACCAGGACCCGGTCCCCGACCAGGAGGGTGTCCTCCATCGAGCCGGACGGGATGAAGAACGCCTGGAGCAGGAACGTCCGGATCAGCACGGCGAGGCAGAAGGCGACGATCAGCAGCAGTGGCAGCTCCTGCCAGAGCGGCATCTGCCGGCGGGACCGCCGGGACCGGCGCCGCCACGGCTCGACCGCGCCGTCCTCGTCCACCGATTGCACCACGTCCACTCCCCGCATCACGCCCAAAAAGGGACCGCCCGGGAACCTCGTCGAGGCTCCACGGGCGGTGGGGGTCCGTCAGCGCCGCTGCGCCCGCCCGACCAGCGTAGTGCTCGCGGGTCAGGGGACGTTCGGCGTGCCGGTCGGTGTGGCGGCGAGATCAGCTGGTCTGCTTCTCGCGCTTCTCCTTGATCTTGGCCTTCTTGCCCCGCAGCTCGCGCAGGTAGTAGAGCTTGGCCCGACGGACGTCACCACGGGTCACGATCTCGATCCGGTCGATCGCCGGGCTGTTGATCGGGTACGTCCGCTCGACGCCGACACCGAAGCTGATCTTGCGGACGGAGAAGGTCTCCCGCAGACCGTCACCCTGCCGGCGGATGACCACGCCCTGGAAGATCTGCACACGGGACCGGTTACCCTCGACGACCCGCGCGTGCACCTTGACGGTGTCACCGGCGCGGAAGTCGGGGAGGTCGGTCCGCTTGGACTGGGCGTCAAGGGCGTCCAGGATGTTCATCGCTGCAACCTCGTGAGGCTCACGGCGCACCGGTACTCGGCACGCGAACGGGTGATTCTGATCCTCGGGTGGTGGCCGGTGGAGACGACCCCGGTCGGGGATCCTCGTAGCCGCCCACGGCGCGAGCGGATACGGCAACCCCCCTACTCTGCCATATGCCCTCGTATGGCAGAGAACCCGGCCCGGTCGAGCGCAGCCCGGTCCTTCTCGTCCAGCTGGTCGACGACGGGGGCGAGCAGGTCCGGACGGCGTCGGGCGGTCCGGCGCAGCGCCTCGTCCCGGCGCCAGCGGGCGATCCGGCCGTGGTCGCCGGAGCGGAGGATCTCCGGCACCTCGTGGCCGCGCCAGCTCGGCGGCTTGGTGTAGACCGGCGCCTCCAGCAGCCCGTGCGCGTGGGACTCCTCGTCCAGCGAGCCGGCGTTGCCGAGCACCCCGGGCAGCAGCCGGGTGACCGCCTCCAGGATCACCAGCACCGCCACCTCGCCGCCGAAGAGGACGTAGTCGCCGAGGGAGACCTCGGTCACCGGCATCCGGGTGGCGGCGTGGTCCAGTACCCGCTGGTCGATGCCCTCGTACCGGCCGCAGGCGAAGAGGAGGTGCTCCTCGGCGGCCAGCTCGTGCGCCATGGCCTGAGTGAACCGGACCCCGGCCGGGGAGGGGACCAGCAGCCGGGGCGGCGGGGCCTGCGCCGGGGCGAGCGCGTCGAGCGCCTCGCCCCACGGCTCCGGCCGCATCACCATGCCCGGTCCGCCGCCGTAGGGCGTGTCGTCGACCGTGCGGTGCACGTCGTGGGTCCAGGTCCGCAGGTCGTGTACGGCCAGGTCGAGCATCCCCCGGGCGCGGGCCCTGCCGATCAGCGACAGGTCGAGCGGGGTGAGGTACTCGGGGAAGATCGACACGACGTCGACGCGCATGGCGGGGGTCGCTCCTGCGGGTGTCACGGGTGGCGCCGGCGTCACAGGTCGAGCAGTCCGCCCGGCGGGTCGACGACGACGCGCCCACCGGCCAGGTCGACCTCCGGCACGATCGCCCGGACGAACGGGATGAGCGCGCTACGCCCCTCGGGGCGACGCACGACCAGCAGATCGGAGGCGGGCGCGTGGTCGATGCGGGTCACCTCGCCCAGGTGCTCGCCGTCCGGGGTGACCACGGCCAGCCCGACGAGCTGGTGGTCGTGGAACTCCTCCGGGTCCTCCGGTGGCGCGATCCCGGCGCTGTCCACGACGAGCAGCGTGCCCCGCAGCGCCTCGGCGACGTCCCGGTCGAGCACGCCCTCGAAGACGACCAGCAGGTGTCCCTGGTGCCAGCGGACGGACTCGATGGTCAGCCGGTCGGGCACCTGGTATGGCACGCCGGGACCGGGCGCGGGGTTGGCGGGCCTCGCCCCCGGCTCGGTGGTCAACACCGAGCCGGGGACGAATCGCGATTCCGGCTCGTCGGTCCGCACCTCCACGGTGACCTCACCGCGGACGCCGTGCGGCTTACCGATCCTGCCGATGACGAGAAGCATCAGTACGAGTCGACGATGTCGACGCGTACTCCGCGCCCGCCGATGGAGCCGATCACCTGGCGCAGCGCCTTGGCGGTCCGGCCGGACCGCCCGATCACCGTGCCGAGGTCCTCCGGGTGCACGCGGACCTCGAGCCGCTTGCCCCGACGGGAGTCCACCAACCGGACACGCACGTCATCCGGGTGGTCGACGATCCCCTTGACCAGGTGCTCCAGGGCCGGACGGATTGCCACGTCAGGCCTGCTCGCCGGAGTCCGCACCGGCCGGCGCCTCAGTCTTCGGCGCCTCGACCTTTTCGGCCTTCTCGGCCTTCTTGGCCGGCTTGGCCGGAGCGTCGGTCAGACCGGCCGCGGCCTTCGCCTCGGCCTCGTACGCCTCCTGGCGGTTGACCCGCTCGGCGGCGACCTTCAGCGGCGGCGGGGCCGGCAGGCCCTTGAACTTCTGCCAGTCGCCGGTCAGCTCCAGCAGACGCTGCACTGCCTCGCTCGGCTGCGCGCCGACGGACAGCCAGTACTGGACCCGCTCCGACTTGACCTCGATGACCGAAGGGTCCTCCTTCGGCTGGTAGATCCCGACGAACTCGATCGCGCGGCCGTCACGCTTGGTGCGCGAGTCGGCGACGACGATGCGGTACTGCGGGTTGCGGATCTTGCCCATCCGCAGGAGCCGGATCTTTACGGCCACAGTCTTTTCGCTCCTGTTGCGATTCTCACCGGCCCGAACGGGCGGTGCGGCGGGTGAGAGCCGACCGGCACAGTGGGGATGGGCCGGGGACTGCTCGGTGGACTGGCGGCATGCCCGGGTTAGAGGGCGCCGGACACGCGCCGGATACCAGCCAGCCATTCTGCCAGATTCCGCGCCGCTCCCTCGCACCGGGTCGACGACCGTCCGCCGGGCGGTCCCGGCAGCGGGCGGTCCCGGGCACCATGAGGTCCGCGCGGAGCCGCACGTACCGGGGTCAGCGGACGGGCGGGCGGTCCCAACCCGGTGGCAGGGCCGGCGGGGGGAGCCACTCCGGCGCCGGGGTGAAGTCGCACCAGGTGCCGTCGAAGGGGAACGTCCCCGCCTCGGCGAGCGCGATCACCCGCCGCCCCTCGGCGCGGACCGCGGCCTCGTCGGCCACCCAGTAGTGCTCGGCGAGGGCGAGCCGCTCGGCGAACTCCTCCTCGTCCTTCCACCGCCAGCTCAGGTCCGGCCGCACGACCACGTCGAGATCCTGGTCGACCATGTCCACCCCGGCGAGGTCGCCGTCGTCCCAGCGGACGCCCGGTTCCTCCAGGTTGACGTACCAGTTGGCGAAACGCCCCTCGTCGTCGGCGAACCACCAGACCGAGTGGGCCGCCCCGGAGGGTAGGAACTTCAGCAGCGGCGGGCCGTCCCAGCGGCTCTGTGCCAGCCCGTACGACGGGGAGGTCACCCACTCGGCGAACGGCATCGTCCGCATGCCCCGCCCGTCGGCGGCGACCTCGCTGGCCACCGGAGTGTCCCGGGCGATCCAGAGCAGCAGGCCGCGCTCGTCGTCACTGACCACGCGGGCCGGCCGGACCCAGCCGATCCGACCCCGCCGCACGTTCCGGTGCACGATCAGCCGCCCCGGCTCGAACCGCACCCGCGCCTCCCCCATCAGGGCGCCGGGGACCCTGCTCCGCACGAGGCGGTAGCCGGCGTCCCCGGCAACCGCCTCCGTCAGTACGCCCGCGCCAGCACGGCGACCAGGTCGGGCTCGTCCTCCGAGTCGGGCACGGAACCGTCTGCCCGCAGCAGGCAGCGCACCGTCACGCCCTGGGCGTTGGCCTCGGTCTCGCCCGCGGCACCCACCGCCGACCACGGCACCCGGGCCCAGCCGGTGGCGGCGGCCTCGATCGCCTCGGCCAGGGTGGCCACCTCCCGGGTACGGGACTCGCGGTGGGCGACTGCCTGGTCGTACAGCGACTGCTGGTCGGCGGTGAGCGCGGCGAGCACCGCGTCGACCACGTCGGCCACCGGCACCGGGGTCTTCGAGCCGTCCGTCCGGCGGACCAGCACCGCGTTGCCGGCCGCCAGGTCGCGGGGGCCGACCTCGACGCGTACCGGATAGCCGCGCAGCTCGGCATCGACGGCCCGGCGGCCGAACGGGGTGTCGACGCGGTCGTCGAGGGTGACCCGGACCCCGGCGTCGCGCAGCGCGTCGCGGAGCTTGCCGGCCGCCTCGCCGACGCCCTCGCCGTCCTTGACCACCATCACGTACGCCTGGATGGGCGCCAGCTTCGGCGGCACCCGCAGGCCGTTGTCGTCGCCGTGGCACATGATCAGGCCACCGAGCATCCGGGTCGAGGTGCCCCAGGAGGTCGTCCAGGCGTGCTCCCGGCCGCCCTCGGCGGAGGAGTAGGTGATGTCGAACGCCTTGGCGAAGTTCTGCCCCAGCTCGTGACTGGTGCCCAGCTGGAGGGCCTTGCCGTCGCCCATCATGCCCTCGAGCGTGTAGGTGGCGGTCGCCCCGGCGAACCGCTCCCGGGCGGTCTTCAGACCCACCTGCACCGGGATGGCCAGGACGTTGACCATCAGGTCCTCGTACGCCTCGTGCAGGATCCGGCGGGCGTAGGCGCGGGCGTCGGAGCGGGTCGCGTGCGCGGTGTGCCCCTCCTGCCAGAGGAACTCGCTGGTGCGCAGGAAGATCCGGGGGCGCAGCTCCCAGCGGACCACGTTGGCCCACTGGTTGAGCAGCAGCGGGAGGTCCCGGTAGGAGTCCACCCACTTGGCCATGAACTCGCCGATGACCGTCTCGCTGGTGGGCCGCACCACCACCGGCTCGGCGAGCTGCTTGCCGCCGCCGTGGGTGACCACCGCCAGCTCGGGCGAGAAGCCCTCGACGTGCTCGGCCTCCCGCTTGAGGTAGCTCTCCGGGATGAAGAGCGGGAAGTACGCGTTCTCCGCGCCGGCGTCCTTGATCCGGGCGTCCATCTCGGCCTGCATCCGTTCCCAGATGGCGTAGCCGGCCGGTCGGATGACCATGGTGCCCCGCACCGGCCCGTTGTCGGCGAGCTTCGCCTTGGCGATCAGGTCCTGGTACCAGCGGGGGAAGTCCTCCGCGCGGGGAGTGAGCACGCGTGCCATGACCGGACATCCTATGCGCCCCGTCGGCGGTGGCCGCGACCGGACGCGGCGGGTCCCGTGCTCCGGGCGACCGGCGGACGGCTCTGCCATCATGAGGACGTCCGTTCCGGGGTCGCCGGAGGGGGACTGCCGGTCGCCCGACGTCCGGGCCGAGCGACCCGGGACGCACGCCCCGGAGAACGGAGAGGGCGGACGGTGGACCTCGCCGAGACCCTGCGCCGGGTGCTGCACGCGTCGCACCGCACCCGCCCGGAGGACCTGCCGGAGCTGGCGATGCGGGTCGCGCCGCTGCTGGACGCCGACGCGGTGCTGCTCTACCTCGTCGACCACCAACAGCGGTGGCTGGTGCCGCTCACCGGCACGCTCCCCCCGGCCCGCCAACCGGTGTCGATCGCCGGCACGATCCCCGGACGCACGTTCAGCACGCTGGCCGACCACCAGGTCCCCGGCCCGGACGGGGTGTCGCTCTGGATACCCCTGCTCGACGGCGCCGAACGACTCGGGGTGCTGGAGGTGGTCGGTAGCGGCGGCTACGACGAGAAGCGCCACGACGACCTGCGGGTCTTCGCCACCCTCATGGCCGAACTGGTGGTCACCCGGGGTCTGTACGGCGACACCCTGGAGCTGCTCCGGCGGCGGGCGCCGATGCAGCTTCCCGCCGAGCTGCTGCGCGCCCAGCTGCCGCCGCTGACCTTCGCCACCGAACGGTTGGTGATCAGCGGACTGCTGGAGCCCTGCTACGAGGTGGGTGGGGACGCCTTCGACTACGCGGTCAACGGCGACCTCGCCCATCTGGCGCTCTTCGACGCGGTCGGCCACGGCACGCAGGGCGGCCTGCGGGCGGCCGTGCTCGCCTCGATCGCGCTGGCCGCGTACCGCAACGCCCGGCGGGGCGCGCTGACGCTGGTCGAGACGTACCACCACATCGACCGGGCGGTACGGTCCTACGACCGGTCCGGGATGATCACGGCGGTCCTGGCCGAGTTGGACCAGGGCACCGGGCGGCTGCGGGTGATCTCGGCCGGGCATCCGAGCGGCCTGGTGTTGCGCGGCGGCCGGGTGGTACGCGTCCTGCCGACGCCGACCGCGCTGCCGATGACCCTGGGCGACCTGCGTCCGCCGAGGGTGATCGAGGAGGACCTGCAACCCGGGGACGACGTGCTGCTCTACACCGACGGGATCATCGAGGCACGGTCACCCGACGGTGAGCCGTTCGGGGTGGACCGGCTGGTCGACTTCGCCGTCCGGGCCCTGGCCGACGGTCTGCCCGCGCCGGAGACCACCCGCCGGCTGGTGCACGCCATCCTCGATTACCAGAACGACCAGCTGGCCGACGACGCCACCCTGCTCATGGCCCGCTGGCTCGGCTGACCCCGCCGCGTACCCCGCGCCCCGGCGCGCCCCCGAAGGCGACGACCCGGCCGGTGCGCGACCGTAGACTTCCGCCGGATGGACGGGATCCGGGACACCGCGCGGCAGCGGCTGCGGGACACGATCGTCGACGCCGCCCGCGCGCAGGCCGTCGCCGTCGGGTGGGACGGCGTCCGCATGGGCGGCGTGGCACGGGCGGCCGGGGTCAGCCGGCAGACCGTCTACAACGAGTTCGCCAACAAGGCGGGGCTGGCCGAGGCGCTCGCCCGGCGGGAGGTCGACCGGTTCGTCGCGGACGTCCGGGCGGTGCTGCGCCGCCACGGTGACGACGTCCGGGCCGGGGCGTACGCGGCGATCGCGCACACGCTCACCGAGGCGGCCGGCAACCCGTTGATCAAGGCGATCCTGACCAGTGCCCGGGGTGGCTCCGACGCGCTGCTGCCC
Organism: Micromonospora sp. NPDC023956; assembly: GCF_040639195.1. Classification (NCBI taxonomy): domain Bacteria; kingdom Bacillati; phylum Actinomycetota; class Actinomycetes; order Micromonosporales; family Micromonosporaceae; genus Micromonospora; species Micromonospora sp. NPDC023956. The sequence continues at coordinate 153,744 of NZ_JBEZZN010000008.1, read as the reverse complement.
TACCTGACCACGCGCGCCGAGCTGGTGCTGGACGAGGCGACGGGTGCGCTGCTGGAGTGGGCCGGTCACCGGCTGCCGGAGGCCGACCCGGCGGCCCTGGCCTTCGCCGCCGACGCGGTCGTCCGCCTGGTGGTCAGCCACATCGTGCTGCCGCAGGCGCCCCCCGACCGGACCGCGCAGCACCTGACGAACCTGGCCCTGCACCTGCTCTCCGCCACCACCCCACCGGGCGGTCACGACGTCACCGGCGGCCGGGCCCGGCGGGCCGCTCCGCCGACGTCCTGACCGGCGGGCCGCTCCGTTGACGTCCTGACCGGCGGGTCGCTCCGCCGACGTCCTGACCGCCGGAGCGCCCCGGGGCCGACGACGTCCCCTCTGGCCGGCCGGGCAACCCCGCCCGGAGCGCCCCGGGCCCCGGCCGACGTGCTGCCGTCGATGGCGACCGGTGGCCCGGGTCGGCACCCGGCCGGCGGGCCGCGTCAGCCGAGCGGGCGACCGCGCAGGACGATCCGGCTGGGGGCCCGCACGACGCGCAGGTCACGGCGCGGGTCCTCGGGGTAGACGACCAGGTCGGCGGGGCCGCCCTCGGTGAGCCCGCCGAAGCCGAGCCAGGAGCGTCCGCCCCAGGAGGCGGCGGCGAGCACGTCCGCCGGGGTCATGCCGGCCCGCTCGTGCAACAGCAGCATCTCGTCGGCGGCCAGCCCGTGATCGATGCCGCCGCCCGCGTCGGTGCCGACGTAGATCGGCACACCTGCCTCGTGGGCCGCCCGGACCACGTCGGGGAAGCCGTCCCGGAGGGCGAGCATGTGGTCGGCGTACCCGGGGAACTTCTCCCGGGCCTGGTCGGCGATCCGGCCGAAGGTCTGGATGTTGATCATGGTGGGCACCAGGGCGGTCCCCCGGCGGGCCATCTCGTCGACCAGGTCGAGGCTGAGGCCGGTGCCGTGCTCGACCGAGTCCACCCCGGCCCGCACCATGATCGCCACGGCCTCCTCGGAGAAGGTGTGCACCGCGGCGCGCACCCCGGCGGCGTGGGCGGCCTCGACCGCCGCGGTCATGGTGGCCGCGTCCCAGGCCGGCGCGAGGTCCCCGACACCCCGGTCGATCCAGTCGCCGACCAGCTTGACCCAGCCGTTGCCGGCACGGGCCTGCGCGGCCACGGTCGCGGCGACCTCGGTCGCGGGCACCTCCACCCCGATGTCGCGCAGGTAGCGCCGGGGTGGGGCGATGTGCCGGCCGGCGCGGGCCAGCCGCGGCAGGTCGGGGTCGTCGTCGAGTTCCGGGTACGGATACGGCGACCCGGCGTCGCGGATGGCCAGCACCCCGGCGTCCCGGTCGACGATGGCCAGTTCCCGCGCCTGCTCCAGCGAGCCGACCGGCGCGCCACCCCGGGCGATGCCGATGTGGCAGTGCGCGTCGACCAGGCCGGGCAGGATCCACCCGCCGTCGACGATGGTCTCCGCGCCGGCCACCGGCTCGAACGTCACCCGGTCCCCCACCAACCACAGGTCGCGCTCCTCGTCGTCCGGGAGCACCACGCCGCGTACGTGCCAGGCCATTCGTCCTCCGTGTGAGTCGGGAGCGGGCGGTCGGTGGCCATTCTTCCCCGACGCGTCCGCGCGGCCCGGGACGGGCCGGACGCGACAGCCGGTCCGGCCGGACGGAGTCCGACACGAGCCGGCACACACCCGTCAGGATCGATGGTGCGGAGCGCCCCACGAACCCCTGCGGATCCTGTAACGGAACCAACACGTAGAGCAACACGAACGGTTGATTGACAGATTTATTTATTTACGCCTGTCTTGCTGCCGGGAACGGGCGGGCTCAAGATGCTCCGATGGGTCCGGGGCACCCGGGCTCTTCCGCTCGCCTCACGAAGGAGCGTCACAACCGTGTCACCACGAAGATGGCGTGTGGCAGCGCTCGGCCTCGCGGTCGGCCTGACCATCCCCGTCGGCGCCGTCGGGCACCCCGCCTCGGCCGCGCCGGACCAGGCCGCCGCCGCGCGGGCGGTCGCCGCCAAGGTGGACAAGAAGGTCACCAGCCGGCTCGCCAGCACCGGCAAGTCGTCCTTCTGGGTCTTCCTCGACAGCAGCGCCGACCTGACCAGCAGCGCGAGACTGCGCACCAAGGCGGAGAAGGGCGCCGCCGTGCTGCGGGCCAAGACCGCCCACGCCGAGCGCAGCCAGGCCGGACTCCGTAGCCTGCTGACCGAGCGGGGGGCCGAGTTCACGCCCTTCTGGCTGGTCAACACCATCAAGGTCACCGGCGACGCCAAGCTCCTCGAGGAACTGGCCACCCGGGGTGAGGTCCGCGAGATCGTCGCCGACGACCCGGTGAGCATCCCCGAGCCGCTCCCCGGCCAGACCGTCGCCACGGTGAACGGCGTCGAGTGGAACATCGACCGGATCAACGCTCCCCGGGTCTGGAACGAGCTGGGTGTCCGGGGCGAGGGCGTCGTCATCGGTGGCATCGACACCGGCGTCAACTACCTGCACCCCGCCCTCAACGCCAGCTACCGGGGCCGTCAGGCCGACGGCAGCTACGACCACGACTACAACTGGTACGACCCGTCCGGCGCGTGCAGCGCCGACGAGCCCTGCGACAACAACGACCACGGCAGTCACACCATGGGCAGCATGGTCGGCCTGGACGGCGAGAACGTCGTGGGCGTGGCCCCGAACGCGAAGTGGATCGCCGCCAAGGGCTGCGAGTCCGGCTCCTGTTCCCGGACCTCGCTGCTGGCCTCCGGGCAGTGGATGCTGGCCCCCACCGACATCAACGGTGCGAACCCCCGCCCGGACCTCGCGCCGGACGTCATCAACAACTCGTGGGGCAACACCACCTACGACCCGTGGTACGCCGAGACCGTCTCGGCGTGGGTGGCCGCCGGCATCTTCCCGGCGTTCTCCAACGGCAACAGCGGACCCGGCTGCAACACCTCGGGCAGCCCCGGCATGTACTCGATCAGCTACAGCTCCGGCGCGTTCGACGTGAACAACGCGATCGCCAGCTTCTCCAGCCGGGGCACCGGTGAGAACGGCGAGATCAAGCCGAACATCGCCGCCCCGGGGTCGAACGTCCGCTCATCCACCCGCACCGGCTACGGCTCGTTCAGCGGCACCTCGATGGCCTCGCCGCACACCGCCGCCACGGTGGCGCTGATGTGGTCGGCCTCCCCCGCCATCCACGGCGACGTCGCGGCCACCCGGGCCATCCTGGACCAGACCGCCATCGACGTGAACGCCCTCACCTGCGGCGGCACCGTCGAGAAGAACAACGTCTTCGGTGAGGGCCGGCTCGACGCGTACGCGGCGGTCGACGCCACCCCGCGCGGCGCGCTCGGTACCGTGGACGGCCACGTCACCTCCGGCGGAGCGCCGCTCGCCGGGGCCACCGTTGCCGTGACCGGCCCGATGACCCGCACCGGCACCACCGCCGCCGACGGCTCGTACGGCTTCGACCGGCTGATGGTCGGCGACTACACCGTCACGGTCAGCAAGTTCGGCTACGTCACCGCCACCGGCCAGCTGACGGTCACCGAGAACCAGACGGTCACCAAGGACCTGGTCGTCGAGCAGGCGCCCTCCGCCACGCTCAGCGGCACGGTGAGCACCTCCGCCGGACCGGCCGCCGGCGCGACCGTCTCCGTGCTGGACACCCCGCTCACCGCCACCGCCGACGCCCAGGGCAACTACTCGGTCACCGTGCCGCAGGGCAGCTACGAGGTGCGCTTCACGCACGCGTACCGGTGCGCGGACGCGGTCACCCGGCCGGCGACGGTCAGCGGCGACACGGACCTGGACGTCACCCTGCCCGACCGGGTGGACGCCTTCGGGTACGCCTGCGGCGCGGCCGGTGGCTCGTTCGTCCCCGGCACCAACCTGCTGGACATCACCGGCGACGACAAGACCGTGGCCGTCGCCCTGCCGTTCCGGGTGCCGCTGTACGGCAAGTCGTACAAGGACGCCTGGGTCAGCACCAACGGTGTGCTGGGCTTCGGCGCCGCCACCACCAACCGGCTCAACACCACGATCCCGACCGCAGCCACCCCGAACCTCGGCCTCTTCCCGTTCTGGGACGACCTCTACGTCGAGGCCGACTCGGGGATCTACACCACGGTCGGCGGCAGCGCCCCGCGCCGGACCTTCACGGTGGAGTGGCGCAACGTGGCGATCTACGCCAACCGCGCCCAGCGGGTGACGTTCAGCGCCACGATCGGCGAGGACGGCTCGGTCGTCTACCGGTACCAGGACGTCGACGGCACCGGCGACGAGACCGGCACCGGGGCGACCATCGGCCTGGAGAACGAGAACGGCACCGCCGGCTTCCTGTACTCGTTCAACACCGGGGCGGTCGCCGACGGCACCGCCATCGCGTTCCGCACCACCCGCACCGGCGTCCTCTCCGGCGTGCTGACCGACGCCAACGACGGGCTGCCGCTGGCCGGGGCGACGGTCACCGCCACGGTCGGCGACGCCACGGTCAGCGACACCTCGGACGCCAGCGGCCGGTACCTGATCCAGGCCCCCGCCGGCGCGGTCCGGTTGAGCCTTGCCGCGCCGAACTACGAGACCGCCACCGCCACGACCACCCTGGCCGCCGGCGCGCTGGAGACCCGGTCGGCGGCGCTGCGCACCGCCCGGATCGGCGCCAACACCGGCAGCCTCACGGTGACCGCTCCGGCCGGGCAGACCCGCGGCCGGTCGATCGCCCTGAGCAACACCGGGGCGCTCGGCACCGACGTCACCGTCACCGAACTGGACGCCGACGGCTTCCCGGCGGATCTCGGCTGGCTGGAGCTGTCCGGCACCACCGCCACGGTGGCGGCCGGCGGCCGGCACACGGTCGGCGTGACGATCCGCACCACCGGGCTGGCCCCCGGCAGCCACCACCAGGCGAAGGTGAAGATCAGCTCGACCAGCGGCCGGAAGCCGGTGATCGTGCTGCCGGTGACGCTGGTCGTGCCGAGCTACGCGTTGGCCATCGACGCCGGCGGCACCGCCGGTCGGACCGACGTCGAGGGGCAGACCTGGTCGCCGGACCAGGCGTACTCCGCCGGCAAGGCCGGCTACCTCGGCACCTCGAGCCGCCGGTCCACCACCACGACGATCACCGGAACGAACGACCCGGCCCGCTTCGCCACCCAGCGCGAGGGGATGTACGAGTACCGGGTCGACGGGCTCGCCGACGGCTGGTACACCGTCGAGCTCGACTTCGCCGAGGTCAAGCAGCAGCGGCCGGACCGGCGCGTCTTCGACGTGCTGCTGGAGGGCCAGGAGGTGCTGTCGTCGCTCGACGTGGCCGGTGAGGTCGGCAGCTACGCCGCGCTGAACCGCACGTACACCGTCCAGGTGACCGACGGGCAGCTCAACGTCCGGTTCGTCACGCACGCCGGCTACGGCCAGCCGATCGTCAACGCCCTCCGGGTGACCAACCGCCCGGACCTCGGCGTCTGACCGAGCGCACCGCGTGGGGCCCGGCCGTTCCCGGCCGGGCCCCACGTCGTCGTACGCGGACCAGGCTGTCAGCCCTGCTGGCCGCCGCCCTTGCCGAACTTGTTGAAATCGATCTTCGGCAGCTTGAAGCCCGGCGGGAGTCCCTGCCCGGCGGCCAGGTCGTTCGGGTTCATCCCCGGCGGGAGCTGCGGCATGCCGCCCGGGAAGCCGCCCGGCACACCGGCCCCGGCTCCCGCTCCGGTACGCGGCCGACCGCCGCCCTTGGTGCCCTTGCGCTTGTTCTTCGGGCTCTTGGTGGCCTTGCGCCGGCCCCCGCCGGGCAGCCCCATCATGCCGCCCATCTGCTTCATCATCTTCTGCGCGTCGGTGAAGCGGTTGAGCAGCTGGTTGACGTCCATGACGGTGACCCCGGAACCGTTGGCGATCCGGGCCCGCCGGGAGCCGTTGATGATCTTCGGGTTGGTGCGCTCGGCCGGGGTCATCGACCGGATGATCGCGGTGACCCGGTCGAAGTGCTTGTCGTCCAGCTCGGCGAGCTGGTCCTTCATCTGCCCCATGCCGGGCATCATGGCCAGCACGTTGGCGATCGGGCCCATCCGGCGCACCGCGATGAGCTGGTCGAGGAAGTCCTCCAGGGTGAACTGCTCGCCGCCCATCAGCTTGGCGGTCATCTTCTCCTTCTGATCGGCGTCGAAGGCCTGCTCGGCCTGCTCGATCAGAGTGAGGACGTCGCCCATGCCGAGGATCCGGCTGGCCATCCGGTCGGGGTGGAAGACGTCGAAGTCCTCCAACTTCTCGCCGGTGGAGGCGAAGAGGATCGGCTGCCCGGTGACCTGCCGGACCGACAGCGCGGCACCACCCCGGGCGTCGCCGTCGAGCTTCGACAGCACCACACCGGTGATGCCGACGCCGTCCCGGAACGCCTCGGCGGTGCGGACGGCGTCCTGACCGACCATCGCGTCGATGACGAAGATGACCTCGTCGGGGTCGACGGCGTCGCGGATGTCGGCGGCCTGCTGCATCATCTCGGCGTCGATGCCGAGCCGGCCGGCGGTGTCGACGATGACGACGTCCCGGGCGGCCCGCCGGGCGTGCTCGATCGAGGCCCGCGCCACCTGCACCGGGTCACCGGTGCCGTTGCCGGGCTCCGGGGCGTACACCTCGACGCCGGCCCGGCCGCCGAGCACCTGGAGCTGCCCCACGGCGTTGGGACGCTGGAGGTCGGCGGCGACCAGCAGCGGCTGGTGCCCCTGGGCCTTGAGCCACCGGGCCAGCTTGCCGGCGAGGGTGGTCTTGCCGGAACCCTGGAGGCCGGCCAGCATGATCACCGTCGGCGGCTGCTTGGCGAACTGGAGCCGCCGCCCCTCGCCACCGAGGACGGTGACCAGCTCCTCGTTGACGATCTTGACGATCTGCTGGGCCGGGTTGAGCGCCTGGGAGACCTCGACGCCGCGCGCCCGCTCCTTGACGTTCGCGATGAAGCCCTTGACCACCGGCAGCGCGACGTCCGCCTCCAGCAGCGCCAGCCGGATCTCGCGCGCGGTGGCGTCGATGTCGGCGTCGGTGAGCCGACCCTTGCCGCGGAGCTTGGTGAAGATCCCGGAGAGGCGGTCACTCAAGGTGTCAAACACGCGAACATCCCGTTTGTCGGTGTTACGGCGGGCACAACGCGACCGGGGAACAAGAGCCGGCCACCGTTCAGGGTAGCCCGCCGCCCGTACCCCCCGCTCCCGGCCGGGCCGGGGCAGCCCGCGCCGGGGTGGTCGCAGGGGCCTCCTTCCTCGTCGGAACGCGGTGACCGGGGCCCTGCCACCGCCCGTCCCCCGCGTCCAGCACCGGGCGGCGGTTCAGACGGCGGCGAGCACGGTGGTTTCGAGGCGGGCGCGGGTCTCGTCGTCCGGGCCGCTGCCGACCAGGTAGAACGCGTCCACCACGTCCCCGCCGAGGGTGGAGATCCGGGCCGCCCGCACCTCGACGCCGGCCGCGTCCAGCGCACTGGTCACCCGGTGGAGCAGTCCGGCCGCGTCGGCCGCCCGCAACTCCAGCACCACGGCGTCGGTGGCGGCGTCCCGGTGCCAGACCACCCGGGGGGCGGCACCGTCGGTCCGGGCGGCCAGGGCCCGGCCCCGCAGCCGCTGGATGACCGAGACGTCGCCGGCCAGGGCGCGGCGCAGGTCGGCGGCGAGCGCGACCGGGTCCGGCGGCAAGCCGTAGCGGGGCTGGACCCGGCAGGTCACCAGGGCCCGCCCGTCGACCGTGGCGGCGTCGGCGGCGACCACCTCCAGCCGGTGCAGCGCCAGGCAGCCGGCCACCGTGGCGAGCAGGCCGCGCCGGTCCGCCGCGGCCACCGCCACCGTGTCGGGGGTCAGGTGGACGACCGGCAGCGGCTCCGCCAGCAGCGCCGGGTCCGGCTCGGGTGGCGCGGGCAGGGCACCGGTGTCCAGGGCGGTGCGGACCCGGCCGACGAGGTCGGCGACGAGTCGGCCTTTCCAGTCCGACCAGGCGGCCGGCCCGGTGGCCGCCGCGTCCGCCCGGACCAGGGCATGCAGGAGGTCGAGGGTGGCCAGGTCGCCGACCGCCTCGGCGACCCGGGTGATGGTCACCGGGTCGTCCAGGTCCCGCCGGGTGGCCACGTCGGGCAGGAGCAGGTGCAGCCGGACCAGCGTGCCGATCAGCGCCACCTCGGCCGGGGGCAGCCCGACCCGGGTCGCCACCGCCTCGGCCAGTGGCGCGCCGAGCACGCTGTGGTCGGCGACGGCGGGGTGCCCACCGGCGGTGCCGTCGCCGGGCAGCCCCTTGCCGATGTCGTGCAGGAAGGCGCCGAGCACCAGCAGGTCGGGGCGCTCCACCTCGCGGGCGAACCGGCTCGCCTCGGCGGCGGCCTGCACCAGGTGCCGGTCGACGGTGTACCGGTGCACCGGGTTGTGCTGCGGCAGGCTGCGCAGCCGGGGCCATTCGGGTAGCCAGGCGTCGACCAGTCCGTACCGGTCGCAGGTCTCCCAGGCGGCGACCAGGCCCGGACCGGCCCCGAGCAGGGTGACCAGCGCGGCGCGGGCCTCCGCCGGCCAGGGCGAGGGCAGCGGCGGACAGTACGCCGCGAGCCACTCGCAGGTGGCGCGGGCGATGGGCAGCCGGGTGGTCGCCGCCGCGGCGGCGACCCGGAGGGAGAGGGCCGGATCGGGGCGGGCCCCGATGGCGGTACGGGCGAGCACCAGCTCCCCGTCGTGTTCGACCACGTCCCGGGCGACCGGTCGGCGCACCAGCCGGCCGTCGGCGCCCCGTCGCCGCCGGGCGCGTAGCCGGTCGGCGGCCCGCCAGGCGTCGTCGAGCGCGTGGCTGACCGTGCGGGCGTCCCCGGCGACCCGACGCAGCAGGGCGTCCCCGTCGCCGACGACGTTCCCCGGCTCCGGCACGGTGGCCGACGGTCGCCGGGCGCCCGGCTCCGACCCGCCACCGGGCGGGAGCTGCGGAGCGGCGTCGGGCGGGAGCTGCGGGCCGCCGGTTCCCGGTGGCGCGGCGGAGCCGCCGGCCGAGGGCTGGCGCAGGCCGAGCAGGGCGGCGACCCCCGCGCGTTCCTGCGCGAGCAGCCGGTCGACCCGCCGGCCGACCTGCTGGTGCAGCGCGTCGCGGGTGTCCAGCAGACGCAGGTGGGCGGCCCGGACCGCCGGGCGCAACGCGTCGGTGAGCCCGGCGGTCGCGATGGCCCGCAGGATCCCCACGTCGCGCAGCCCGCCGGCCGCCTCCTTGAGGTCCCCCTCCAGCAGGAAGGCCAGCTCGCCGTGGGTCCGCCAACGACTCTCGGTGGTCTCCCGCAGCGCGGGGAGCTGGCGGACGGCGGTGCGCCGCCACTGGTCGGCGGCGGTGCGCACCAGTTCCTCGGCGACGGCCCGGTCCCCGGCGACGTACCGGGCGTCGAGCAGGCCGAGGGAGACCTTGACGTCGTCCAGGGCCACCGAGAGCGCCTCGCCGACGGTGCGTACCGAGTGGTCCAGTTGGAGCCGGGCGTCCCAGATCGGGTACCAGACGGAGGCGGCCAGGTCGTCGATGCCGGGCACACCGGTGTGCACGAGCACCAGATCCAGGTCGCCGTGGGGCGCGCACTGCCGGCGGCCGAGGCCGCCGACGGCGACCAGCGCCACGCCCGCCCGTTCGGGCAGCAGGGTACGCAGCCACCGGTCGTGGCGCTCGGCCCGGTCCTGCCGGGCGGTCGCGCCGATGCCGGTGACCCCGCCGGCCGCCTGAACCGGGCCGCCACAGGTGGCGGTCGGGTCCGGGGCGGTCGACGGGGTCATCGTGGGTCGGCGATCAGAGGGCGTCGAGGCCGCGCTCGCCGGTACGGACCCGGACGACCTCCTCGACGGCGGTCACCCAGACCTTGCCGTCGCCGATCTTGCCGGTCCGGGCGGCGCCGACGATGGCGTCCACGACCTTGTCGACGTCGATCTCGTCGGTGAGTACCTCGACCCGGATCTTGGGCAGGAACTCCACCGTGTACTCGGCACCCCGGTAGACCTCGGTGTGCCCCTTCTGCCGGCCGTAGCCCTGGACCTCGCTGACGGTCAGCCCGGCCACGCCGAGGGCGTGCAGGGCCTCCTTCACCGCGTCCAGCTGGTACGGCTTGATGACCGCGGTCACCAGCTTCATGTCCAACCCTTCCATCGCAGAGACGTTAGCCGGCGACCTTCTCGCTGACTCCGGTGGTGCGCTCGGGCTCGACCGTCGGCGGCGTCGTCGCCGTCGGGGTGCCGATCCCGGCCATCGCGAACGCGCCACCGGCGCTGCCACCCGAGGGCGAGAGGTCGTAGCCGCTCTCGGCGTGCTCGGTGATGTCGATGCCGTTGACCTCGTCCTCGGCCGAGACCCGGAAGCCGATGGTCTTCTGGATCACGAAGCCGAGTGCGAAGGCGACCGCGAAGGAGTAGACCGTGACGATCAGGGCACTGAGGGCCTGTACGCCGAGCTGGGTGACCCCGCCGCCGTAGAAGAGGCCCTCGTCGGCGACGAGCGAGCTGACCGAGCTGGTGCCGAAGAGGCCGATCCAGAGGCAGCCGATCCAGCCGCCGACGAAGTGCACGCCGACCACGTCGAGGGAGTCGTCGTAGCCGAGCCGGTACTTCAGGCCGACGGCGAGGGCGCAGACCGCACCGGCGACGACGCCGAGCAGGACCGCCGCCCACGGGGCGACGAAGGCGCAGGCCGGGGTGATGGCGACCAGGCCGGCGATGGCGCCGGAGGAGGCGCCGACCAGGGTGGGCCGACCGTCGCGGATCTTCTCCACCACCAGCCAGCCGAGGACGGCGGCGGCGGTGCAGACCTGGGTGTTGAGGAAGGCGATCGCGGTGGTCGCGTCGGCGGTCAGCTCGGAACCGGCGTTGAAGCCGAACCAGCCGAACCAGAGCAGACCGGTGCCGAGCGCCACCATCGGGACGTTGTGCGGCTTCATGGCCTCCTTGGGCCAGCCGAGCCGCCGGCCGAGCACCAGCACCAGGGCGAGCGCGGCGGCACCGGCGTTGATGTGCACCGCCGTGCCACCGGCGAAGTCCAGCGCGCCGAGCTTGGCCCCGATGAAGCCGCCGCCCCAGACCCAGTGCGCGACCGGGAAGTAGACCAGGGTGGCCCAGCCGAAGGCGAAGAGCAGCCAGCCGGAGAACTTGGCCCGGTCGGAGATGGCCCCGCTGATCAGGGCGACCGTGATGATGGCGAACATCATCTGGAAGGCCATGAAGACGTAGAGCGGGATGCCGGTCTCGCCCCAGAGGTCGGTCTCGGCCATGAACGTCTTGGTGCCGAGGTACTGACCGACGTCACCGATGACGCCGCCCTGGTCGGTACCGAAGGCCATGCTGAAGCCGTAGAAAAGCCAGAGGACACTGACGAGTCCCATGGCCGAGAAGCTCATCATGATCATGTTGAGCACGCCCTTGGACCGGTTCAGACCGCCGTAGAACAGCGCCAGACCCGGCGTCATGAGCAGCACGATCGCACTCGATATCAGCAACCACGCGGTGTTGCCGGTATCGATCGTCGGTGCTTCAGGCACGCTGGCCTCCTAAAGGTGAGGTTCCCTCCTTCACGGCTTCCGGGGCAGCGTCGCCCGTACGCCGGATGCGCGAAAGACTCCGCCCCGGCTGTTTCACCTTTGGTCCCAGCCCGGTTTCCGGTCCGTCACGGGTTGTTTCGGACGTGTGAAGAAGCCCGCGCCCAGGCGTGTCCGGTGGACCAGCGCGAGCCGGGGCGACGGCGGGGTCCGCCGCAGGCCGCGCTCTAGACTGCATAGATGGGAATGAGGTCGTGGGTGCGGCGTCGGCGGGTGCTGCGGGCGTTCAGGCCCTGGACGCGGCCGAGGTCGATGGCCGGCGACAAGGCTGAACGGGGCATCGAACTGCTGACCCGCACCCTCGGCCCCTGGCACCCCGGCACCGTGGAGGCCCGGAGGAAGCTGCGGTTCTGGCTACAGGAGGAGGGCGACCGGGCCGCCGCGATCCGCCTCGCCCGGACGGAGGTCGCCGACCGGACGGCGGCACTCGGCGCGGACCACCCCGACACCCTGGCCGCCCGCTGGGAAATGATCTCCCTCGCCTCGAAGACTCTCGACTGGCCCATGGTGATCGCCGAGACACGGCGTCTCGCCGATGACCGGGCCCGGGTGCTCGGCCCGTTCCATCGCGACACGCTCAGCACGCGGCACTTCGTCGGCTACTACCTGAGGGACAGCGGGGCGACCGCCGAGGCGGTGCAGGTGTTCACCGATGTCCTCGCCGACCTGGAGGCTCTGGAGCGTCCCCCGGAGAAGGAACTGCGGGGAGCCTGGGTGGGCCTGGCCTACGCGCTGGAGCGGCACGGCGACGTCGAACGGGCCCTCCGCTACGTGGAGAAGGAACTCGCCGCCGAGCGGGTCACCGTCTACCCCGAGGACGAGAACATCGGACAGCACCACCTGACGATGCTGCTCGAATGGCGCGACCGGCTCCGCGGCAAGCGGGCCGCGCGCTAGCGTCCGGAGTCCTCGATCCGTTCCCCGGTCGCCGCCGCCGCCGACCGGCTTCGCCGTGCCGTTGCGCGCCTGACACCGGACCGACAGGAAACCGCCGACTCAGGACACTAGCGCAGCGCCCACTCCAGGGCGTGCCGTTCGTAGTCGAGCAGCCGCAGGTCGCGCATCGGGCGACGGAGGTGACCCTTGTGCACGATCCGGACGAACGCCGGGTCCCCGGCGGCGGCCATCCGGCGGATGCCCTCGACGTGGTCGACGATCCGCTTGCGGACGGTGCGGATCAGCCGGTGCCGGTCCCGGGGGATCAGCCCGTAAGCGTCGGCGAAGAGGCGCAGCCGGCGCGGCCGGTCCGGGCGCTTCCAGCCGAGGGTGTAGGAGTCCCGGTCGGAGAAGATCGGCACCCAGGTCCAGGCCGCGTACGCGACGTCGTAGATCCGCGCACCGGGCGAGGCGAGGTCGAAGTCGATCAGCCCGAGGGTGCCGTCCGGCCGCCAGATCACGTTGTGCGGGGCGGCGTCGTGGTGGCAGATGACCTCGGTGTCCGGCGGGGGCGGGCCGAACGAGCGCCACACCGCGCCGGGCGGCGGGACGAAGCCGTACTGGGCGTCGTGGAACATCCGCAGCATGGTCGCCACGGTCACCAACGCCTCGTCGGTGACCCAGTGCGGGGCGAGCGGGTACTCCCCGCACTCCCCCTCCAGGTACGACAGGACCTCCCGGTTGCGCTCGTCCATCCCGTACGCCCGGGGTGCGCCGGTGAAGCCGACGTACTCCAGGTGGCGCAGGAGGGCGTGCACCGCCGGGGTCCACGGTCCGGCGTTGCGCCGGACGGTGTCGCCCACCCGGACGACGGTGCTGACGTTCCCGCCGTGCAGCGGGATCTCCTGTGCGGTCACGTACGGTCTCCCGAGGCCCGGTGCCGGCTGGTGGTGCTCACGCCCTCCGGTGGAGGGGTGTTCGTCGGTGGCCACCGAGGTTACGCGTCCCGGGCGAGCGGCTCGGTGCCGAGCAGCGCGTCGACGAACTGGGTCGGCTCGAAGGGGGCCAGGTCGTCCTTGCCCTCCCCCAGGCCCACCAGCTTGACCGGAATGCCGAGCTTGCGCTGGACGGCGATGACGATGCCCCCCTTGGCGGTGCCGTCCAGCTTGGTCAGCACCACGCCGGTGACGTTGACCACCTCGGTGAAGACCCGGGCCTGCTCCAGGCCGTTCTGGCCGGTGGTGGCGTCCAGGATGAGCAGCGTCTCGTCGATCGGGCCGTGCTTCTCCACCACCCGCTTGACCTTGCCCAGCTCGTCCATCAGACCGATCTTGTTCTGGAGCCGGCCGGCGGTGTCGATCAGGACGGTGTCCACCCCGGTGGCGATGCCCCGCTTCACCGCGTCGAAGGCGACACTGGCCGGGTCGGCCGCCTCCGGCCCGCGCACGGTCTCCGCGCCGACCCGGCCGCCCCAGGTCTCCAGCTGGTCGGCGGCGGCGGCCCGGAACGTGTCGGCCGCCCCGAGGAGCACGCTGCGGCCGTCCGCGACCAGTACCCGCGCGATCTTGCCGCAGGTGGTCGTCTTGCCCGCGCCGTTGACCCCGACCACCAGCAGCACCGCGGGCGTGCCCTCCTTCGGCGCGGTGCGCAGCGTCCGGTCCAGCGTCGGGTCGAGCGCGTTGACCAGCTCGGCGGCGAGCAGGGCGCGCAGTTCGGTGACGGAGCGCGTGCCGAGCACCCGGGTCCGCTCGCGGAGCCGGTCGACGATCTCGCGGGTGGCGTCGATCCCCACGTCGGCGGTGATCAGGCTGTCCTCGAGCTCCTCCCAGGCGTCCTCGTCGAGGTGGTCCCGGCTGAGCAGGCCGAGCAGACCCTTGCCGAAGACGTTCTGCGAGCGGGACAGGCGGGAGCGCAGCCGGACCAGCCGCCCGGCGGTCGGCTCGGGCACGTCCAGCGGCGGGACCTCGATCACCGGCGGGACCTCGACCACGGGGGGCTCGACCACGATCCCGGTGGTGGGTTCGGCGGGTGCCTCGACCGGTGGGACGACGGGCCGCTCCTCGACCCGGGTGGGTGCCTGCGTCTGCGGCAGCCGGGGCTCCGGCCGCCGCCGCAGCTTCGGCACGACCAGCCCCACGACCGACAGGAGCAGCACACCGAGCAGGACGAGTGCGACTACGAGGTATTCCGCCATGCCCGAAATCCTGTCAGATGGCGTCGCCGTCGGCTCAGCCACCGCGCCCGACATCCGGGAGAGCTGCGGCGACGTCCGACGTGAGGCGTGGGTGTCCGGGCCGGCGACAAGGTAGAAATGGTGAGCCCATTTCGTTCCGGAGGTCTTCATGCCCAGTCCCCGCCTGCTCATCGGCCCGTTGCTGCGACGGGTCGTCGGCACGCAGGCCACCGTCTGGGTGGAGACCAGCGCCCCCGCCGTGGTCCGGGTCCGCACCGCCGACGGGGCCGAGGGCAGCGCGTCCACCTTCAGCGCGTACGACCACCACTACGCGCTGGTCGTCGTGGCGGGGCTCACCCCGGACAGCACGTCGACGTACGAGGTGCTGGTCGACGACGAGGTGGCCTGGCCGGAGCCGCGCAGCCCGTTCCCGCCGAGCGTGATCCGCACCCGGGCCGCCGACGACCGGGACCAGCCGGTCCGTCTGGTCTTCGGCTCGTGCCGGGAGACCACCCAGCACGCCACCACGCGCAAGCTGCCCCCGGACGCGCTGGACGCGTACGCCCGGCGGCTGATGGCCGACGGCGGCGAGCCCGAGCGACCCGACCTGCTGGTCCTCCTCGGCGACCAGGTCTACGCCGACGTGACCTCGCCCACGGTGCGGCGGCTGCTGCGGCGACGGCGCCGCCGGCCGGCGGGCGCGCCGACCGACCAGGTGGTCAGCTTCGACGAGTACACCAAGCTCTACCTGGAGTCGTGGCGCGACCCGGAGATCCGCTGGCTGCTCTCCACCGTGCCGAGCGTGATGATCTTCGACGACCACGAGATCATCGACGACTGGAACACCTCCGCCGCCTGGCGGGCCGACATGCGCGAACAGCCCTGGTGGGCCGAGCGGATCGGCAGCGGCCTCGCCTCGTACTGGGTCTACCAGCACCTGGGCAACCTCTCCCCGGACGAGATCGCCGCCGACCCGCTTTACACCGAGGTCACCGCCGCCAGGGACGCCACCGAGGTGCTGCGCGAGTTCGGCCGCCGGGTGGACACCGAGTCCGACCTGGCGCACGACACCGAGCGGTGGCGCGCGGTGCAGTACCAGTGGAGTTACGCGCTGGACGTCGGCCGGACCCGGCTGGTGATGCTGGACAACCGGTGCAGCCGGGTGCTGGACCCGGCCCACCGGGCGATGCTCCCGCCCGGCGAGTGGGCCTGGTTCGTCGACCAGGCGCACGGGGTCTACGACCACCTGGTGGTCGGCTCGTCGCTGCCGTGGCTGCTGCCCCCCGGCATCCACCACGTGGAGGCCTGGAACGAGCGGTTGGCCTCCTCCCGCCGGCCCTGGGTGGCGGCTGCCTCCGAGAAGCTGCGCCGGGCGTTGGACCTGGAGCACTGGGCCGCCTTCCAGCGTTCCTTCGACGCGCTCGGGGCGCTCTTCGCCCGGATCGGCAGCGGGTCGCCCGGCAGGCCCGGTGACCGGGTCGGGGCCGGGCCGGCGTACGCACCACCGGCCTCGATCAGCGTGCTCGGCGGGGACGTGCACCACTCGTACGTGGCGCGGGCGCGCTTCGGCACCGGCATGGTGACCCCGGTGCACCAGCTGACCTGCTCGCCGATCCACAACCAGGTGCCGGCCGGGATGCGTCCGCTGATGCGTCTCGGCTGGGCGGCGGCGCCGTCGGCGGCGGTCCGTGCGCTGGCCCGCTCGGCCGGGGTGCGCCGTCCGACGGTGCGCTGGCGCAAGCTCGGCGGCCCGTACTTCGGCAACGCGGTCGGCACGCTGCTGCACCGGGAACGGCACGCCGAGGTGACCATCGAGGGCACCACCAGCGACGGCCGGCTGCGGACGGTGGCGCACCGGCCACTGACCACCGGCGGCTGATCCGGGCACCGTAGTCTCGGTGCCGTGGACGATCAGCTGCCGGAGCCGCTGCGGACGGTGGAGCAGGAGTTGACCACCCTGCTGCGCCGGGGCCGGACGGTCTCCTGGGGGCTGGTCAAGGAGGTGCACCCGCACCTGGAACCGAACAGCTACGGCCTCCTGCTCTGGCTGCGCCGCAGCGGGTCGACCCGGTTGACCGACCTCTCCACCCGGCTCGGCGTCGGTAAGGGGACGCTCAGCCGGCAGATCCGGGGGCTGGAGGCGCTCGGGCTGGTCCGCCGGGAGCCGGATCCGGTGGACCGGCGGGCCGCCCAGCTCAGCCTGACCGAGGAGGGGCAGCGTCGCTTCGACGCGGCCCGCGGGACGCGCCTCGACGAGTTGGAGAGCGCCCTGGCGGACTGGCCGGTGGAGGACCTGGGGGAGTTCGCCCGGCTGCTGCGCCGGTTCAACGCGAGCTGGGTCCCGGACCGGGGCTGAGGCACGCCTCACACCGGGAACAGGAGCGCCGTCCGGACAAGTTGTTGCTTCAGGCAACCAAAGCTACGGTTGCTCCGAGCAACTTCTCGACACCGGAGGAAGTCACGATGACCCAGGCCGCCGCGCCACCTCGGACGCCCCCCGTCGAGATGACCCACCGCCAGGTGCTGGAGGCCCTCTCCGGCCTGCTGCTGGGCCTGTTCGTGGCGATCCTCTCGTCCACGGTCGTCTCGAACGCGCTGCCCCGGATCATCACCGAGCTGCGCGGCGGGCAGTCCGCGTACACCTGGGTGGTCACCTCGACGCTGCTCGCCACCACCGCGACCACCCCGCTCTGGGGCAAGCTCGCCGACCTGATGAGCAAGAAGGCGCTGGTCCAGGTCTCGCTGGTGATCTACGTCCTCGGCTCGGTACTGGCCGGGCTCTCCCAGTCCACCGGGCAGCTGATCGCCTGCCGGGTGGTGCAGGGCGTCGGAGCGGGCGGCCTCACCGCGCTGGCTCAGGTGATCATGGCCACGATGATCGCGCCCCGGGAGCGGGGCCGGTACAGCGGCTACCTCGGCGCGGTGATGGCGGTCGGCACCATCGGTGGCCCGCTCATCGGTGGCGTGATCGTCGACACCTCCTGGCTCGGCTGGCGCTGGTGCTTCTACGTCGGGGTGCCGTTCGCGATCGCCGCCCTCGTGGTGCTCCAGAAGACCCTGCGCCTGCCCGTGGTCCGCCGCAAGGCGAAGATCGACTGGTGGGGCGCGACCCTGATCACCGCCGCCGTCTCGCTGCTGCTGGTCTGGGTCTCCCTCGCCGGCGACCGGTACGCCTGGGCATCCTGGCAGACCGCCGCGATGGTGGGCGGGGCGCTGCTGCTCGGCGCGCTGGCGATCCGGGTCGAGACCCGGGTGGCCGAGCCGGTCATCCCACCGCGCCTGTTCCGCAACCGCACCATCACCCTGGCGACGGTGGCCAGCGTCGCGGTCGGTGTCGGCATGTTCGGCGCGTCGGTCTTCCTCGGCCAGTACTTCCAGATCAGCCGGGGCCAGAGCCCGACCATGTCCGGCCTGATGACCCTGCCGATGATCCTCGGTCTGCTGGTCTCCTCCACCCTGACCGGCCGGATCATCACCCGGACCGGCCGCTGGAAGCGGTACCTGGTCGCCGGTTCGGCGCTGCTCACCCTCGGCTTCGCGCTGATGGGCACGGTCCGCTACGACACGAACTTCTGGCTGCTCAGCGTCTACATGGCCGTGATCGGGGTCGGCGTGGGCATGACCATGCAGAACCTGGTGCTGGCGGTGCAGAACACCGTGGGCGCGCACGAACTGGGCGCGGCCAGCTCGGTGGTGGCCTTCTTCCGCAGCCTCGGCGGTGCGGTCGGCGTCTCCGCGCTCGGCGCGCTGCTCGGCCACCGGGTGCAGGGTTACCTCGCCGACGGCCTGGCCCGGCTCGGCATCCCGACCGGCGGCGCGGCCGGTGGCGGGACCCTGCCGGACGTGCACACCCTGCCCGGCCCGGTACGCACCGTGGTGGAGAGCGCCTACGGCCACGGCGCCGGGGACATCTTCCTGGTCGCCGCCCCGTTCGCCCTGATCGCGCTGATCGCGGTCTGCTTCATCCGGGAGGTGCCGCTGCGCCGGCACAACGAGCCGCTGGCCGACGAGGTCGAGCGGGAGTCGACGGTGGCCGCCGGGGCCGGTGCGTCGGTGGTCCGCGTCCCGGGTGAGCGGGACTGAGGGGTCGGGGCATGAGCGTCGGCGCGCCGGACCGGGAGGAGTACGGCCCCCGGTCCCGGCCACTGCCGTTCGAACGCGGCACGGACGGGCCCCGGGTGGTGCTCGTCGGCGTGGACGGCACCCGGACGTCGCTGCGGGCCGCCTCGTACGCGGCCGGGCTCGCCCGGCGGCAGGGCTCGGCCCTCGTCGTGGTCCTCGTCCACTCCCCCGCCCTCTACACCGCGCTGGCCGACGGCGTGGTGGCCGGGGCGGTGCAGCGCACCCACGACGACCTCGCCGCCGACCTGCGTGCGGAGTGCCGCCGCGAGGCGGAGAGCCTGGGCCTGCCGGTCATCTTCCTGTCCCGGCGCGGCGACCCCTACGCCGAGCTCTCCGCCGCCGCCGACGAGACGCTCGCCGACCTGGTCGTGGTCGGCGCCTCCGAGCGGGCCGGACGCCGGCTGGTCGGCTCCGTCGCCACCCGCCTGGTCCGCGCCGGGCGCTGGCCGGTCGTGGTGGTGCCCTGACCCGGACCACCGCCGCCCGTGCCCCCGTGCGGGAGCAGGAGCCGGCGCGCCCCCGTGCGGGAGCAGGTGCCGGCGCGGCCCCGTGCGGGAGCAGGAGCCGGCGCGGGCCGCCAAATCCGATCGCCTGTCGTCACCCGACCGACCAGGATGGCCGGATGACCTGGAGAGCACCGCAGATCACCCGTACCCCCGAACCCCTGGTCGGCGACGAGCGCACCATGCTGGAGGGCTGGCTCGACTACCACCGGCAGACGTTGCTGCTCAAGTGCGCCGGCCTGACCGCCGAGCAGCTCCGCACGCCCAGCGTGGAACCGTCCGGGTTGACCCTGCTCGGCCTGGTACGGCACATGGCCGAGGTGGAGGCCTGGTGGTTCCGGGAAAACGCCGCCGGCCAGACCGTCGACTACCCGTACTTCACCGACGAGAACCCGGACGCCGACTTCGACGTGACCGACGCCGACGCCGAGGCCGACCTGGCCGTCTTCGGGCAGCAGGTCGAGCTGGCGCGGGCCGCCGCCGTGGGGCGGTCCCTCGACCAGACCTTCACCGACCGGCGCGGCCGGGAGCGCAACCTGCGCTGGGTGTACGTGCACATGATCGAGGAGTACGCCCGGCACAACGGCCACGCCGACCTGCTCCGGGAACGCGTCGACGGGGTCACCGGCGACTGACCCGCCACCACTGACGCCGGTGGGCCCGACGGGTCAGTACGCCAGCGCGGCCCGGACGTACCGCAGCCCCTCTACCCCGCTCCACCGGTACGCCGGCAGCCCGGCGACCCGGGCACCGCTGACCATCCGGTCGTCGTCGTCGACGAAGAGCACCCGGTCCGGCGGGGTGCGCAACGCCTCGCAGGCCGCCCGGAAGTACTCCTTGGCCGGCTTGTGCACCCCGAGGGCCGAGGAGTTGACCACGGCGTCCAGCTCGTCGGTCAGGCCGAGGGCCGCGAGGTCGGCGTCGAGCAGGTCGGTGGCGTTGGTGGCCAGCCCGACCGGGATCCCGGCGGCCCGCACCTCGCGGACGAGGGCGAGCACGTCCGGGTCCACCTCACCCCGGTACTCCTGCCACTCGGCCACCGCCGCGCGGGCCTGCTCCGGTTCCACCGCCTGACCGGCCAGCGCGTCGGCCACGCTGGTCATCCAGTCGGCGTGGCTGACCCGCCCCACCAGCACCGGCTGGAGCAGCCCCCACTGCAAGGCGATGTCGCCGAGTACCCCCGGGGTCAGGCCGTAGCGTCGTTCCACCCCGGCCGCCACGGCCGGATCCCAGCGCCGCAGGACGCCGTCGAAGTCCACCAGGAGCGCCGTCGCGCGTTCCCGAACCACTACTGATTCTCCTCGCTGCCGCGGAGCGGCTGGTCCTTGAGTCGTTGGCTGATCACCTGGGTCACCCCGTTGCGCATGGTCACCCCGTACAGCGCGTCGGCGACCTCCATCGTCCGTTTCTGGTGGGTGATGACGATCAGCTGGCTCTTCTCCCGCAACTGTGCCATCAGGGTGATCAGCCGGCCCAGGTTGACGTCGTCGAGGGCCGCCTCGACCTCGTCCATGATGTAGAACGGGCTGGGCCGGGCCCGGAAGATCGCCACCAGCATGGCCACCGCGGTCAGCGACCGCTCCCCGCCGGAGAGCAGCGAGAGCCGCTTGATCCTCTTGCCGGGCGGCCGGGCCTCCACCTCCACGCCGGTGGTGAGCAGGTCGTCCGGCTCGGTGAGCACCAGCCGCCCCTCGCCACCGGGGAAGAGCACCGTGAAGACCTGCTGGAACTCCCGCGCGGTGTCCTCGAAGGCGCTGGCGAAGACCTCCAGGATCCGCTCGTCGACGTCCTTGACCACGGTGAGCAGGTCCCGACGGGTGGCCTTGAGGTCCTCCAGCTGCTCGGAGAGGAACCTGTACCGCTCCTCCAGCGCGGCGAACTCCTCCAGGGCGAGCGGATTGACCTTGCCGAGCAGGGTCAGCTCCCGTTCCGCCTTGGCGGCCCGCTTCTCCTGCACCGCCCGCTCGTAGCGGACCGGCTCGGGCACCGGCGTCCCGTCCCGCTCGGCGGCGGCCACGTCCGCCTGGGTGGGCGGCACCGGCTGGTCCGGGCCGTACTCGCCGATCAGGGCGGCAACGTCCAGCCCGAAGTCCTCGGCCGCCTTCGCCTCCAACTGCTCGATGCGGAGCCGCTGCTCGGCGCGGGCCACCTCGTCCCGGTGCACCTGGCTGGTGAGCCGCTCCAGCTCCGCGCCGAGCCGCTTGGCCGCGCCGCGCACCTCGGACAGTTCGGCCTCCCGGCCGGCGCGTTCGGCCGCCACCGCGTCGCGGTGCTCCTCGGCCCGGGTGATCGAGGTGGACAACCGGGTCAGCGTCTCGCGGGCGCCACCGGCCACCGCGCGGGCGATGGCCGCTCCCCGGGTCCGCGCCGCCCGGCGGGCCGCCGCGCGTTCCCGGGCGGCCCGTTCGGCACCGGCCTGCCGGAGCAGGGAGTCGGCCCGGCCGGCGATCGAGGACACCCGTTCCTCGGCGGTCCGCACCGCGAGCCGGACCTCCATCTCGTTCTGCCGGGCCCGGGGCACCAGCGCGGCCAGCTGGTCGCGTTCCTCGGTGGACGGTTCCGCGTCGATCGGGGTGGCCTCGGCCAGCCGGAGCCGCTCGGCCAGCTCGGCGAGGGTCGTCAGGTCCCGCTCGCGGGCCGCCTGCGCCCGGGCCAGGGACTCCCCGAGCCGGTCGGTCTCCCCCCTGGCGCTGCGGGCGGCGGCCCCGAGTTCGGCCAGCCGGCGGGCGGCGGCGTTACGGTGGCTCTCCGCCTCCCGTTTGGCGGCGGCGGCGTGCTGCACCGCCTCCTTCGCGCCGGCCACCTCGGCCCGCGCGTCGACGAGTTGGTCGCGTAGCTCGGCGCTGGTCCGCTCGGCGGCGAGCCGGTTCGACCGGGCCTCCTCGACAGCCGCGGTCACCTCGATGAAGCTGGGTGCCTTCGCCGAGCCGCCGGCTGCCGCGTACGCCCCGACCACGTCGCCGTCCGGGGTGACCGCCCGAAGCTCCGGGTTGGCGGCGACCGCCTCGGCGGCGGCGGCGAGGTCGTCGACGAGCACCACGTCCCGTAGCGCCCGGTGCACCGCCGGACGGAGGTGCGCCGCGCACTCGACCAGGTCGGGGGCCCAGCGGGCGTGGTCGGGCAGTTTCGGGCGCAGCGCCTCGGCGGAACCGTCCATGCCGGGGCCGGCGGGGCTGCCGACCAGCAGCCCGGCCCGGCCCGCGTCGGCGATCTTCAGCAGCCGCATCGCCTCGACCGCCTCGTCGACGCCGGTGACCGCGACCGCGTCGGCCAGTCCGCCGAGCGCGGCGGCGAGGGCCGCCTCGTGACCGGGGGCGACGGTGAGCAGCCCGGCCAGGCTGCCGAGCAGGCCGGGCACCTCGCCGGCGCGGGCGAGCAGCGCACCCGCCCCGTCCTTGCGGCGCAGGCCGAGGGCGAGCGCCTCCTCCCGGGCCTTCCAGGTGGCGGCGTCCTTCTCCGCCGTCCGCTCGGCGTCGGTCAGCGTCCGGACGCCGGCCTGCGCCCGTTCGTGGGCGGCGACCGCCTCGGCGTGCCGGGCGTCCAGGTCGGCGTTGTCCCGGTCCGCCTCGGTGGACTGCTCGGCCACCGCGTCCAGCTCGGCCTGGGCCTGGTCGGCGCGGGCGAGGGCGTCGGCGTGCGCGGCGGCGAGCCGTTCGATCTCCTCCCCGGCGCTGGTGGTCCGGGCCCGGGCGGAGTTGACCTGGCCGGTGAGGCGGGCCAGGCCCTCGCGCCGGTCCGCGATGGCCTTCGCCGCGGCGACCAGTTCCCGTTCGGCGGCGGCGAGCTGCCGTTCCAGCTCCTGCCGGTGCTCGACCGCCTCGGCGAGCCGGATCTGGTCCTCGGTGAGGGCGGCGCGCAGGTCCTCCTCCTGCTCGCGGACCCGCTCCGCCTCCGCTTCCAACTGGTCCGGGTCGCGGCCGGGACGCTCGTCGTCCCCGGCGGCGCTGAGGTGCCGCAGCCGCTCCCGGGCGAGCTGCTCGATCGACCGGAACCGCTCGGAGAGCGCGGAGAGCTTGTACCAGGTGTC
The DNA here is from genome assembly GCF_040639195.1 of Micromonospora sp. NPDC023956. Lineage (NCBI taxonomy): Bacteria > Bacillati > Actinomycetota > Actinomycetes > Micromonosporales > Micromonosporaceae > Micromonospora > Micromonospora sp. NPDC023956. The sequence continues at coordinate 130,487 of NZ_JBEZZN010000008.1, read as the reverse complement.
CTGGGCGGCGGCGAGCAGCGGCGCGTCCTCGGCCAGCGCCGCCTCCAGCTCGCCGAGACGCTCCTGCACCTGGCTGTGCTCGGCCTCCACCTGCTCCCGGCGGTCCCGCAGCGCGGCCTCGTCGGCGATCTCCCGGTCGAGGGTGGCCCGGAGGGTGGCCAGGTCGTCGGCGAGCAGCCGCAGTCGGGCGTCGCGCAGGTTGGCCTGGATGGCGGCGGCCCGGCGGGCCACCTCGGCCTGCCGGCCCAGCGGTTTGAGCTGGCGACGCAGTTCGGCGGTGAGGTCGGTGAGCCGGTTGAGGTTGGTCTGCATCGCGTCCAGCTTCCGCAGCGCCTTCTCCTTGCGCTTGCGGTGCTTCAGGACGCCCGCCGCCTCCTCGATGAAGGCCCGCCGGTCCTCGGGCTTGGCGTGCAGCATGCCGTCGAGCCGGCCCTGGCCGACGATGATGTGCATCTCCCGGCCGATGCCGGAGTCCGACAGCAGTTCCTGGATGTCGAGCAGGCGGCAGGAGTCGCCGTTGATCTCGTACTCGCTCTCACCGGAGCGGAACATCCGGCGGGTGATGGAGACCTCGGTGTACTCGATCGGCAGGGCGCCGTCGGTGTTGTCGATGGTGAGGGTCACCTCGGCCCGGCCGAGCGGGGCGCGGCCGGCGGTGCCGGCGAAGATGACGTCCTCCATCTTGCCGCCGCGCAACGCCTTGGCACCCTGTTCGCCCAGCACCCAGGCGATGGCGTCGACGACGTTGGACTTGCCGGAGCCGTTCGGCCCCACCACGCAGGTGATGCCCGGTTCCAGCTTCAGCGTCGTGGTGGAGGCGAAGGACTTGAACCCCTTCACCGTCAGGCTCTTGAGATGCACCTTCTCGATCCTCGTCCGGTGGCCGCCGTACCCTCGCGGGCTGCCGCGCCGGGCTCGGTTGCCGTGCCGTGGTGGGCCGCGCGGACCTGGTCAACCCGCAGAGTAACCCGCTGCCGGGCGGGCCCCGGTACGCGACCCACCACACGGGGAGCCGGAGACAGGGGCGGGAACGAGCGGTGCACAGAGCTGCGCGCCGGCACATACGTGTCGGCGCGCGATGTGTTTCTACTGCGATTCAGTTTTCCGGTGACCGGAGATCAGGTCAGCGCGGGCTCGGCCAGCCGGAGCAGGTCGTCCGCCTCCGACGCCGCCGCCGCGAGCCGATCGTTCTCGGCCCGTACACGCGTGATCTCGAACTCCAGTGCCTGAACCCTGGCACGCAGCCGGGTGACCTCGTCGAGCAGGCGCCGGTCGGACGCCGCACCAACGTGGCCGTACAGGGCCTTCGCCATTTTGACTCCTCGATATGCGCTGCCGGAACGGCCGGCCAACGCGCGCCCACTGGTTCGCGGCTGCCATGCCGAGGAAATTCGGGCACGACTGGGCGCGACTGGCGACACTTCTATATTGGGCCGCCAACCCCTGTTTCGTCAAGTTCCCGCAGGCCGTGGATCATCACCGTGTCAATCCGAACGTCACTCGGATCACCCTCGGGCACGGACGGGCGCCGTCCGGACCGCACCACTGTAACTCCGCAGGGTGTCGAAGCGGTCACCCCGCGAACCCGTTTCGCCTTAACTCTTTCTTAGTGGCATTGCCGCTGCTCAGAACCACCACGTAGCGTCACCCCGGCCCGTGAACCCGACCCGTGGAGGCACCGGAGTGTACGGCTGGACCGACCCGATGGAACCGGACAGCGCCGGCCGGCGCCCCGAGCCGCCGACGGAGGGGTCGCCATACCTGGACAACGGTCGCCCGATGCCCCGTTCGGCGTACCTCTTCGGAGACGAGCCGGAGGAGCCGACCGCCGGCTGGCCCGACGGGCCGCACGCCGGTCGCCAGCACGGCGGGCGGCCGACCGGGTACGCGTGGACCGGCCAGACCCACCACGCCCCACCGCCGGTGGACCCGGGACGGACCGGACCCGGCACGGACGCCCCGGTCCACCGTCGGCCCGCCAGCATGCCGGTCGGCGACGGCCGTCACCGGTCGCGTCGCCGCTTCCCCCGGCCGTTCCTGGTCGTGGGCACCGCTGCGGCGGCCACACTCGTGGTGGCCGTCGGCGTCGGCGCGGTACTGCTGCCCGAGGACGCCCCGCCCGCCGCGGTGACCGCCGAGGAGCTGCCGATGGCCCCGCCCCTGCCCGGCACCGGCCTGTCCCCCTCGGCGTCGGCCAGCGCCAGCCCCTCCCTCCGGACGGCCAGCCCGACCCCCTCGCCGAGCCGGAGCATCACGCCGACGCCGGCCCCGAGCCGCACCACCGCCCCCTCGCGGCGCACCGTCGAGCGGACCAAGACCCCGACCGCCCGCGCCACGACCGCCGCCGCGCCGGCCACCGGAGGCACCGAGCAGGCCCAGGTCGTCGCCCTGGTCAACGCCGAACGGGCCAGGGCCGGCTGTGGCGCGGTGAGCGTCGACACCAAGCTGACCACCGCCGCGCAGCGGCACAGCGACGACCAGGCCGCCAACCGGAAGATGTCGCACACCGGCAGCGACGGCAGCAACGTCGGCGACCGCCTCGACCGCGTCGGCTACGACTGGCGCGGTTACGGCGAGAACGTCGCCTGGAACCAGCAGACCCCGGCTGCGGTGATGTCCGCCTGGATGAACAGCTCCGGCCACCGGGCCAACATCCTGAACTGCGCGTTCACCGAGATCGGGGTCGGCGTGGCCCGCAGCAACGGTCCGTACTGGACGCAGGTCTTCGGTACCCCGGGCTGACCGTCGCCGGATCCGGCTCCGGCGACGTCCCTCGGCGTCGGGGCCGGGCGTCGCGCGGTGGTCGGTCAGACGCGCGACGCCGTACGGGGCCGGGGCTGGCACCGGGGGCAGCTGTACGACGACCGGTTCATGAACGGCTCCCGTCGGATCGGCGCGCCGCACCGCCGACACGGCTCACCCTCGCGGCCGTAGACGTTCAGGGACCGGTCGAAGTAGCCGCTCTCCCCGTTCACGTTGACGTAGAGCGCGTCGAAGCTCGTCCCGCCCGAGGTGATCGCCTCGCCCAGCACGTCCCGGACGTGGCCGAGCAGCCGCGTCGCGGCCGGACCGGTCATCGCGTCGGTGGGGCGGGCACCGTGCAGCCCGGACCGCCAGAGCGCCTCGTCGGCGTAGATGTTGCCCACCCCGGAGATCAGGGTCTGGTCGAGCAGGGCGCGCTTGACCTCGGTACGCCGCCGCCGCAGCGCGCCGACGAACCCGGCGTCGGAGAAGGCCGGGTCCATCGGGTCCCGGGCGATGTGCGCGATCTCGGCGGGTAACTCCGCCCCACCGGCGGAGACGGCGAGACCGCCGAACGTCCGCTGGTCGACGAAGCGCAGCTCCGGCCCGCCGTCGGCGAAGGTGAACCGGACCCGCAGGTGCAGTTCGTCGGGGGCCTCGGCGGGCTGGACGAGGAGCTGCCCGGACATGCCGAGGTGTCCGACCAGCGCGTCCCCGCTGTCGAGCGGGAGCCAGAGGTACTTCCCGCGCCGCCGGGCGTCCCGGATCGTCCGGCCACCGAGCACGTCGGTGAAGTGCGTCGCGCCGGGCAGGTGCCGGCGTACCGCCCGGGGGTGGCGGACCTGCACCGCGTCGATCCGCCGCCCGGACACCCAGCGGGCCAGGCCCTGCCGGACGGTCTCCACCTCGGGCAGTTCAGGCACGGCCGGCCTCCGGACGGGCGTCGGGGGTCACGTCCGCGGGAACCCGGCCGTCGGGCAGGTCGACCACGACCATTTCGGCGACGGCCACGGAGCGGTCGGCGGCGGGGGCACCAGCCGGGGCGGACGCGTCAGGGGCGACAGCCTCGGGAGCCGCCTCGGCGGGGGCGGCCTCGGGAGCTGCGGCGTCGGCCTCGGCCTGCTCGGTGAGGGTCCGCCAGGCCGACTCGGCCGCCCGCTGCTCGGCCTCCTTCTTGCTGCGCCCCTCCGCGCCGCCGTACCGGTTGCCGGCGACCACCACCCAGGCGGTGAAGGTCTTCAGGTGGTCCGGTCCGGCCCCCTCGATGCGGTACTCCGGCACGCCCAGGCCGAGCGCCGCGGTCAGCTCCTGGAGGCTGGTCTTCCAGTCCAGCGCCGCCCCCCGGCCGGCCGACTCGGCCATCAGCGGGTCGAAGAGCCGGTGGATGACCTCCGCCGCGATGTCCAGGCCGTACTGGAGGTAGATCGCGCCGAGCAGCGCCTCCAGGGTGTCGGCCAGGATGCTGGCCTTGTTCCGGCCGCCGGTCGCCTCCTCGCCCTTGCCGAGGAGGAGGTACTGGCCGAGGCCCTCCGGACCCAGTCCCCGGGCCACCTCGGCCAACGCGCGCATGTTGACCACGCTGGCCCGCAGCTTCGCCAGCTGCCCCTCCGGGAGATCCGGGTGGTTACGGAAGAGCGCGGTCGTGATCACCACTCCGAGCACCGAGTCGCCGAGGAACTCCAGCCGCTCGTTGGTGGGCAGGCCACCGTTCTCGTACGCGAACGAGCGGTGGGTCAGCGCGCGTTCCAGCAGCTCCGGGTCCAGCGACACGCCGAAGGCCGCCTCCAGATGGCCCACCGGGGCACGGCGACGCTTGTCGTTGTTCATGGGATCACCTCGGTGTGCGTGGTGCGGTCGGAAGTGTCGGCGGGGCGACCGGCGGCGAGCAGGGAGGCGACCCGGGCCGTGGCGTCGCAGCGCCACAGGTGGGCGGCGAGCGCGATACCGGAGGCGACGTCCTCCCCGTCCGCGGCGCCGTGGCACACGACCACCGTCCCGGCCACGCCGAGCAGGGCCGCGGCCCGGGGGACGCCGCCGCCCTCCGGCGGCCCGCCGGCCATCGCGTACGCGCCCTCGATCGCCTTGAGCAGCACGTTACCGGTGAAGCCGTCGGTCACCACCACGTCGGCACGCTCGCCGAGCGCGACGTCGTAGCCCTCGACGAGGCCGACGTACCGACCGCCGCAGGGCAGCGACAGCGCGGCCAGCAGCGGGTCGGCGGCCCGGCGGAGCCGGTCGCCCTTGCCGGGCTCGGTGCCGACCGAGAGGAGGCCGACCCGGGGGGCGGTGACCGTGTGGGCGACCGCGGCGTACGCCGACCCGAGCACGGCGTGCCGGGCGAGCGTGGTGCTCCGGGGTTCCAGGTTGCCGCCGACGTCGAGCAGCACCACCGGACCGGCGACCGCCGGGAGGGTGGCGACCAGGGCCGGGCGGCGCACGTCCGGCCAGCGGCCGAGGCCGAGCGCGGCGGCGGTGACCGTGGCGCCGGTCGACCCGGCGGAGACGACCGCGTCCGCGGTGCCCTCGGCCACCGCGGCGACCGCCGCCCGGACGGTCGTCGCGGCCCGGGGCGCGCGGATGGGCTGGTCGGCCATGGTGACGGCGTGCCGGACCTGGCGCACGGTCACCCGGCTGCGCTGTTCCGGAGTGAGCACGCCAACGAGCCCGCCGGCCACCTCGGTGGGGCCGACGAGCAGCAGATGCAGGTCCGGGTCGGCGCGCAGGGCTCGCAGAGCGCCGTCAACCACGACGGCGGGTGCGTGGTCCCCGCCGAGGAGGTCAACGGCGATCCGCGCGGTGCCCGGCTCCACCGGAACACCGGTCGGGACGTCCCGACCGGCGACGGAGGAAGCCGGCACACCGGGCGATCGCCACGACGTGCGCGCCACCCGACCCGAGGTCGGAGGCGTCACCCGGCGTCCAGGTCAGACCTCGAGGACCTGGCGGCCGTTGTAGGTGCCGCAGACGGAGCAGGCGGCGTGCGGCAGCTTGGCCGACTTGCACTGCGGGCAGGCCACGGTCGCGACCACGGCCGCCTTCCAGTTCGCCCGGCGGGACCGGGTGTTGCTGCGCGACATCTTGCGCTTCGGGACGGCCACGGTTCTTACTCCTCTTTACGGGTCAGTTGCGACAGGCCCGCCCAACGCGGGTCGATCTGCTGGTGACTGTGGTCGGCCGGCAGATCGTCCCAATGCACCCCGCACTCGGGGCACAGTCCTGGGCAGTCCTCCCGGCAGCGCGGGTTGGTCGGCAGCGTGAGCACCACCGCGTCCCGCAGTGCCGGTTCCAGGTCGATCAGATCGCCCTGCATCCGGCCCACCTCGTCCTCCTCGGTCGTGGCGTCCGTGGTGCTGTTCGCGTAGGCGTACAGCTCCTGGATCGTCACGGCCACGGAATCGTTGATCTCCCGGAGGCACCGGCCGCACTCGCCCCGCACGGGACCGGAGACCCGCCCCGAGACGAGCACGCCCTCGGACACCGACTCCAACCTCAGATCGAGGTCGAGGTCCGCGCCCTCCGGCACGCTGATCAACTCCACGCCGAGGTCCGCCGGTGCCGGGACCACCCGCTTGACCGTACGCAGAGCGCCAGGTCGGCGCGGTAGCTCCCTCGTGTCGAGGACCAGCGGCGACCTGGGGTCGAGGTGCGATGGCGAGTGCTTGGGCATAGTTAGACTCCGGCCGTGGACAGGCCGACACAAGAGGTTACCTGGACCGCCGCCCCACCGTCGAACCGGGGGCGACCGCCAGCGGCACCCCGGCCGGCCGCTGAGATGCCGCTCAGAAGGTTAGCGGGCGCTCCGAGTCGTCGCCCCCGAAGGTGCCGATCTCGCGCAACGCGTGCATCTTGTCCCGGCCGCGCTCGATCGAGGCGAGGGCGCGGGTCAGGAACTGCTCGAAGTTGGCCAGCGCGGTGTCGACGTAGTCGTCGACCTCCTCGCGCAGCCGCTGGGCCTCGGCCCGCGCCTCGGCGATGATCCGGGCGCCCTCGTGCTCGGCGGAGACGGTGATCTCGTTGACCGAGACCAGCCGGGCGTGCTCGGCCTCACCCTCGCTGATGATCCGGTCGGCCTCCCGCTTACCGGCCTCCATGATCTTGTCCCGCTCCCCCAGGAGCACCGCGGCCCGACGCAGGTCGGCGGGGAGTTCGGCGCGCAGCTCGTCGAGCGCGGCGATCATCTCGCCCCGGTCGACCATGCAGTTGTTCCGGGACATCGGGACGGAACGGGCCGTATCCACCATGGCGATCAGTTCGTCGATGCGGTCGAGCGGGTCCACCGGTGTACCTCACTCCTGTCGTCGTCGGCCGACCTCCATGATGCGGGGTGCGGCCGGGTTCCTGCTGCACCCATCATGCGGGGTGCGGACGAGAGCCGGACCATCCCGCCCACCCGGCGCGTCGCCACGCCGACCGCCCCCGGGACGGGTCAGCTCCGCCGCTGGGCGGTCAGCCGGGTCCGCAGCTGTTCCCGGACCAGGTCGGGCACGTGCGGCGAGACGTCGCCACCCCACTTCGCGACGTCCTTGACCAGGCTGGAGGAGAGGAACGAGTAGAGCGGGTTGGTCGGCATGAAGAGTGTCTCCACGCCGGCCAGGCCGATGTTCATCTGGGCCATCTGGAGCTCGTAGTCGAAGTCGCTGACCGCCCGCAGCCCCTTGACCAGGACACTCGCCTGCTGCTCCCGGCAGAAGTCGACCAGCAGGCCCTGGAAGGAGGCCACCCGGACGTTGTCGTAGGAGGCGGTCACCTCCCGCAGCATGGCGAGCCGCTCGTCGACGGTGAACAGGCCACTCTTGGACTGGTTGATCAGCACGCCGACGATCACCTCGTCGAAGAGCCGGCTGGCCCGGCCGATGATGTCGAGGTGACCGTTGGTGACCGGGTCGAACGAGCCGGGACAGACCGCACGTCTCATGATCGGCGACCGTACCAAAGAGTGGTCTCGCCGTAGCGCCGACTGCGCTCGGCGGTGACCCCGTCCACCCATTCGACCGGCCCGGACCGGCTCGCCCGCTCGACGACCACCAGGGCGTCCCGGGCCAGCCAGCCGCCGTCGACCAGCGCCGCCAGGACCGCGCTGACCTCCCGGCCGGACACCGCGTACGGCGGGTCGGCGAAGACCAGGTCGTACGGTCCACCCCCCGGGCCGGCGGCGAGCACGGTGGACACCTTCCCGGTCACCAGCCGGGCGGCCGGAGCGGCCCGGAGCAGGGCGATGTTCTCCCGTACCACCCGGGCGGCACGCGGGTCGGACTCGACCAGCAGCACGTGCCCCGCGCCCCGGGAGACCGCCTCCAGCCCGACCGCGCCGGAGCCGGCGTAGAGGTCGGCCACCCGTGCCCCGGCCAGGTCGAGGCTCGCCTCGACCGCGCTGAACAGCGCCTCGCGGACCCGGTCGGAGGTGGGTCGGGTGCCGGCGCCGGGCGGCGCGGCGATCCGCCGCCCGCCGAGCGTCCCGGCCACGATCCGGGTCACCGTCTCTCCCTGCCCAAGGCCCAGCTCTCCCTGCCCATGGCCCAGACGCTACGCGACGTACCGGGCACGGCGACGACACGGTACGCGGCCGGCGGACATCGACCGGGTGACCGTCCGTACATCGATGATTGCACCTTCATAACATCGTCGCCGACGGTGGGGGTGCGCTGCGCCGGGCGGGGCGGTATCGCTAGGGTCCTCCCGGTGTCGGCGGTTTCTCCCCGCCGACCGACGGTGCCGGGGAGGCCCGTCACGGGACACGCGCCGACCACCGGCAGCGACCGTCCGCCGCCGCCCCGTGCCGTACCCATGACGTTCCCTGACCCCGGGAGTACGTGTGATCCGTCCCAAGCTGTCGCTGCGGCGGCCGTTCACCGTGGCCGCCGCCGGACTGGCCGGCCTCGCCACGACGTTCGCGGTCGTCACGCCGGTGACCGCCGCCAACCCCACGCCCACGCCGACCGCCTCGCCGACCGGGTCCCCGGCGTCCTCCTGCGTGCGCGCCGAGCAGGCGCGCTACACCCACACCTTCGACGGGCCGAAGGGGGAGGCCAGCATCACCCTGACCAACGGACCGCTCTGCGCGGGCGAGAAGCAGGAGTTCGCGCTCGTCTCGTACATCGCCCCGTCGGCGACGTTCGCCGTGCCGCAGTACGTCTTCGACACGTCGGTGAAGGCCTTCACCAGCGTCGCCGAGGGCGCGATCGGTGCGGTCACCAAGCTGGAGTTCGCAGTCGAGGTGCCGGCCTGTTTCACCCAGGTCGACTTCGTCTTCGGCAGTGCCGTCATCGACCCGATCACCGAGAAGGGCGACCGGTACGGCGACCGCAAGGTCGGCAGCTCCACCGGCATCGGCGCCCGCTCCACGGGTGACCGGGCCTTCTTCGACGGTCGCAGCGACGACGCCTGGTACAACGGCGGCGCGGGCACCTGCGTGCAGGCTCCGGCCGTCGAGGCCAAGTCGGACTGCACCGGCGGCGTCGAGCTGGTCCTGACCAACCGGGGCAACGTGCCGGCGACCTTCACGCTGCGCGGCAGCGGAGACTTCGCGGAGAAGGTCACCGTTCCCGCCGGCGGGAACGTGACGAAGAAGCTCACCGCCGAGCAGGGCAAGGAGATCACGGCCGAGGCCCGGGGCATGGAGACCTGGAAGGGCGGCTGGGAGAAGCCGGCCGACTGCCAGGAGCCGACGGTCGGGGAGCCGAAGACCTCCTACGACAGCACCTGCAAGGAGCTGACCCTCCAGGTCACCAACCCGGCGGACGGGATCAGCCTCACCTCCACCTTCACCCCGAGCGTGGGCGAGCCGAAGACGGTCACCTTCGCCCCGGGCACCAAGAAGGAGGTGACCTTCCCCGCCGCCGAGGGGTTGACCGTGGTCGTCACCGGCGACCTGGCCTCGGAGAAGCCGATCGCCTGGACCGCCCCGAAGGGTGGCTGCGCCGGCGGCGGTGACGGTGGCACCGGTGGCGGCGACCAGGAGGGTGGCCTGCCGGTGACCGGCGCGGCGGCCGGCGGCATCGCGGCCGGTGCGGCGGCCCTGCTCGCGCTCGGCGCGGTGCTCTTCGTCGTCGCCCGGCGTCGGCGGATCCGCTTCACCGCCTGAGCCGACCTGAGTTGAGCGTCCGAGGGGACGCCGTCGACCTCCCCGGTCGACGGCATCCCCTCGGTCCGCTCGGTCCGCTCGTGGCCGCGGTCCGCTCGTGGCCGTGGTGGTGCGCAGAGGGCCCGTCGGGGCGCCACCGCAGCCCTCAGCCCTTCTCCAGGTACTCCGCCCGCTCCTCGTCCACCAGGGCCGCCACGGACGCGGCCAGCGCCGGGTGCCGGCTCAGCTCCGGGTCCTCCGTCACCAGGGTGACCGCCTCGGAACGGGCGTCGCGGATCAGGTCCGCGTCCCGGAGCAGGGAGAGCAGCCGCAGGTGGGAACGGCGACCGGACTGGGCCGCGCCGAGCACGTCCCCCTCCCGACGCTGCTCCAGGTCGAGTTCGGCGAGCTTGAAGCCGTCGGTGGTGGAGGCGACCGCGTCCAGCCGCTCCCGGGCCGGGGTGCCCTCGGTCGCCTCGGTGACCAGCAGGCAGAGCCCGGCGGCCGAGCCCCGCCCGACCCGGCCGCGCAACTGGTGCAGCTGGGACACGCCGAACCGGTCCGCGTCCAGGACGATCATCACGGTGGCGTTCGGGACGTTCACCCCCACCTCGACGACCGTGGTGGCGACCAGCACGTCCAGCCCACCGTCGGCGAAGGAGCGCATCACCGCGTCCTTCTCGTCGGCGGGCAGCTTCCCGTGCAGCACCCCGATCCGCAGCCCGTGCAGGGGGCCCTCGGCCAGCAGCGGGGCCACCTCGGTCACCGCCAGCGGTGGCCGCCGGCCGGTGTCGTCCTCCTTCGGGGCCTCCTCCTCCGCGGTCAGTCCCTCGCCGATCCGGGGGCAGACCACGTACGCCTGGTGGCCGGCCGACACCTCCTCACGCAGCCGACGCCAGGCCCGGTCCAGGTAGGCCGGCTTCTCGGCGGCCGGCACCACGTGCGAGGCGATCGGCGACCGGCCGCGCGGCAACTGGGCCAAAGTGGAGATCTCCAGGTCGCCGTAGACGGTCATGGCGACCGTCCGGGGGATCGGGGTGGCGGTCATCACCAGCACGTGCGGCGGCTGGTCGGCCTTGGCCCGCAGGGCGTCGCGCTGCTCGACCCCGAAGCGGTGCTGCTCGTCCACCACCACCAGCCCCAGGTCGGCGAAGTCGACGCCCTCGTAGAGCAGGGCGTGGGTGCCGAGCACGATGCCGGCCCGTCCCTCCGCCACCTCGGCGAGCGCCCGCCGCCGGGCCGCCGCACCGAGCGAACCGGTGACCAGTTCGACCCGGGTGGCGTGCTCGGCGGCGCCCAGCTCACCGGCGCGCGCCAGCGGGCCGAGCAGCTCCTGGATCCCCCGGTGGTGCTGGGCGGCGAGCACCTCGGTCGGGGCGAGCAGCGCCGCCTGGCCACCGGCGTCGACCACCTGGAGCATCGCCCGCAACGCGACGAGGGTCTTGCCCGAGCCGACCTCGCCCTGCAACAGCCGGTGCATCGGATGCCCGGTGGCCAGGTCGGCGGCGATCTCCCGGCCGACGTCCCGCTGGCCGCCGGTCAGCTCGTACGGCAGGCCGGCGTCGAAGGCGGCGAGCAGCCCGTCCGGCTGCGGCGGCCGGGGTCGCGCCGGCCGGTCGGCGGCCCGGTGCTTGCGCTGCACCAGCGTCACCTGGACGGCGAACGCCTCGTCCCACTTCAGCCGCCGCCGGGCCCGGTAGAGGGCCTCCTTGGTGGACGGTCGGTGGATCTCCCGCAGGGCCGGGTCGAGGCCGACCAGGTTGCGGGCGGCCCGGAGGGTGCCCGGCAGCGGGTCCTCCGGGGAGGTGAAGGTGTCCAGCACCGTCCGGACGCACTTGGCGATCACCCAGGTGGGCACCGCCGCCGCGGCCGGGTACACCGGGATCAACGCCCCGGCGAACTCCTCGACCTCCTCGCTGGCCGCCGCCTCGCCCTCGCCCCCCTCGCCGAGCAGCACGTACTCCGGCCCGTTGAGCTGGCGTCGCCCCCGGAACTCGGTGACCTTGCCGGCGAACAGGCCCCACCGACCGGGCCGCAGCTCCCGTTCCCGCCACGCCTGGTTACCGAAGAAGGTGAGGGTGAGGGTGCCGCCGGAGCCGTCCCCGACGGTCACCTCCAGCAGGTTGCCCCGGCGCTGCCGCATCGGGCGCACCGCCGTGCGCTGCACCTGGGCCAGGACGGTCACCTGCTCGCCGACGTCCAGCGACCGGATGTCGGTGTGCTCGCCGCGCTCGTCGTACCGGCGCGGGAAGTGGTAGACCAGGTCGCCGGCGGTGTGCAGGTCGAGATGGCCGGCGAGGGCCTTCGCGGTCTTCTCCCCGACCAGGTTCTTCAGCGGTGTGTCCACCGTGGACGACTCGGTCATTCGACCCCCACCAGGAGCGGATAGTGCGGCTGGCCCCCGGCGTACGCCTGGACCTCGACGAACGGCCAGCGGCGCTCGACGTGCGCCCGGACGGCGTCGACCAGCCCGGTCGGCGCGTCCGCCCCCGCGAGCAGGGTGACCAGCTCCCCGCCGCCGCCGAGCATCCGGTCCAGCAGCGCGGTGCAGGTGTCGAGCAGGTCGGCGCCGATCAGGTGCACCTCCCCCTCGACCAGGGCCAGCACGTCGCCCCGCCGGCACGGACCGGCGACGGTGAGCGCCTCCCGGCCGGCGTGGCAGACCTCGGCGTACCGGCAGGCCCCGGCGGCCTCGGCCATCGCGATGACGTCGTCCTCGAACGACCGCGACGGGTCCCGGACGGCGAGGGCGGCGAGCGCCTGCACCGACGAGCGGGTCGGCACCACGCTCACCTTCACCCCGAACGGTTGCGCCTGGCGGACCACCTCCCCGGCGACCGCCGCGGTGGCGGAGTCGTCCGGCAGCACCACCACCCTGGCCGCCCCGGTCGCCCGGACCGCGTCGAGCAGTTCCCCGATCGAGGGGTTGGCGGGGACCACGGCCGCGCCCTCCCGGGAGAAGATCGCGGCGAGGCCCGCGCCGGGGGCGACCACCACCGCGGCGCGGGCCGCGCCGTCCGGCTTCGGCGGCCCGGCGGGCGCCGGCTGGTCGGCGAAGCGGGTCACCGAGATCCGGTACGGCCGCCCGGCCTCCACCCCGGCCTCGACCGCCGCGCCGACGTCGTTGACGTGGACGTGGACGTTCCAGGTGCCGGGCTCCCCCGGCGGCGGGTCGTCGCCGACCACCACCAGCGAGTCGCCGAGCGCGTCGAGGGTGGCACGCATCCGGGCCACCGCCGCCGGCTCGGCGTCGAGCAGGAACTGCACCTCGTAGGCGTACGCGTCGGAGCCGCTCTCACGGGCGGCGGTGGTCGGCGGGCGGACCGGACGGCGCGGCGGGGCCGGCCGGGCGGGCACGTCCCCGGTGACCACCTCGACCAGGGCGTCCAGCAGCAGGCAGAGGCCCCGCCCACCGGCGTCGACCACGCCGGCGCGGGCCAGCTCCGGCAACTGCTCCGGAGTACGCTCCAACGCCCGGCTCGCCGCGCCGGCCGCCGCCCGGGTCACCGCGCGGAGATCGTCGCTGGCCACCTCCGCCGCCCCGTCCGCCGCGGCGGCGGCCACGGTGAGCAGCGTCCCCTCGACCGGGTGGGCGACCGCGCGCCGGGCGGCGACGGAGGCGGCCCGCAACGCCTCGGCCAGGGCCCGGCCCCGGATCGCCGGGACGGGGGCGAGGGTGTCGGCCAGACCGCGCAGGATCTGCGCGAGGATCACCCCGGAGTTGCCCCGGGCGCCGAGCAGCGCCCCCCGCGCCATCAGCCGCCACACGTGGCCGTGCGGGCCGGTCCCGCCCTCCGGCGAGGTGTCGAGGTCCATCCCCAGGGCCTGCTGGGCGGAGGTGAGGGTGAGTACCAGGTTGGTGCCGGTGTCACCGTCGGGCACCGGATAGACGTTCAGGTCGTCGATCTCGCCCTGATGGCGTCGCAACGCCGCGAGCCCGATGGCGCACCAGCGACGCACCGCGGCGGCGTCCAGGGTGTCCAGCACGGCGGAAAGCCTACTGGCGGGCACCGACACCCGCCGGACAACAGGCTCCCGACGCCGCGTCGGACGGCTCCGGGCAGCGCCGTGACGCCCCGGCCGAGAGCTGTTCCGGAGGCCCTGGGGCGGGGCGGCCGGGAGCCGGTTGGCTGGTCTGCGGGGGCATCGGGTAACCTGACCAGGTTGCCCGGGCAGCACCTGCCGGCGACCCTCGTGAACGAACAAATCCCAGGAGTATCCCGTGGCTAGCGTGTGCGACGTCTGTGGCAAGGGGCCGGGCTTCGGCCACAACGTGTCCCACTCGCACCGGCGGACCAACCGCCGCTGGAACCCGAACATCCAGTCGGTGCGTACCCCGGCCGGTGGCGGCAACACCAAGAAGCTCAAGGTCTGCACCTCGTGCATCAAGGCCGGCAAGGTCACCCGCGCCTGACGCGGTAACGCCGCGCCCTACCGTCGTCATTGCCGGCGGACCCTAGAGGTCCGTCGGCACTGTCGTGTACGCCCACGACACCGTCGTGGCCGGCCAATGCTCCCACGCAGCGCGGACAGCGCCCCTCCCCGCCCCGCGCGGGGCCGACCTTCCCCGCGTACCGAACCACCCCGGAGGGCCGACCCGTGGCGCTGCACCTCACCCGAGACGAGATGATCATCGTCGGGGTGCCGCCGGGCGTACTCGGCGTCCTGGGTGAGCTGCTCCCCGTCGGCAGTGCCGTGATCGTCGAGGATCCCGAGCTGATCCGTCGCCGTGACCTGCACGGGACGCTGGCCGGGCTGCCGTTCGTCTCCCGGGTGGTGCCGGCCGCGTACCAACGGGACGCCCTCGACGTCGACGCGCTGCTGGCGGCCGAGCCGGCGCTCGCCACCGCCCGGCTGGTCATGCCCGGCGTGGAGTATGCGGTCACCGCCGCCGCGCGGCTGGCCGAACGGCTCGGCCTGCCCGGTGCCGGGGTGACCGCCGCCGAGACCTTCACCGACAAGCACCGCCTGCGCCGGCTCGCCGCCGACCACGGCCTGCCCAATCCGGAGTACGCGCTGGTCCGCACGCCGGCCGAGGCGGAGGCGTTCGTCCAGCGGGTGGGTGGACGGTGCGTGCTCAAGCCGACCCGGCGCGCGGGCAGCCTGGGGGTGCAGTTCCTCGACGGCCCGGACGCCGTGGCCGCCGCCTGGGTCGCCACCACGGACCCGCCCGGCGGCGAGGAGGAGGTTGGGATGCCCACCGAGGTGCTGGCCGAGGCGGCGCTGGCCGGTTCGGAGCACAGCGTCGAACTGCTGGTCGCCGAGGGTGAGGTGCTCTTCGGCAACGTCACCGACAAGCGGGTGCTGCCCGGTCGGCACCCGGTGGAGACCGGACACACCGTCCCGTCCGGGTTACCCGGGGCGGACTGCCGGGCCCTGCTCGACGTCGCCGGCCGGCTGGCCCGGGCGGCCGGCTTCCGCACCGGCGTGCTGCACAGTGAGTGGATTCTCGCGGACGGGGTGCCGACCCTGGTGGAGTGCGCCGCCCGGCTCCCCGGCGACCTGATCGCCGCGCTGATCGCGGTGGCGTACGAGGCGTCGTTCGTCGAGGCGTACCTGCGGGTGCTCCTCGGGGAACGCCCGGTGCTGCCGGCCCACGCGGTCGCGGCGGCGGCGGTGGAGTTCCTGATCGCCCCGCCGGGCACGGTCACCGCGATCGAGGACGTCCGCCAGGCCGGCCAGGTGCCCGGTCTGCTCGACCTGCGCCTGGACGTGGCGGTCGGCGACCGGGTGACCGAGGTGGTCTCCTCCCGGCAGCGCAGCGGTCACGTGCTGGTCTGGGGTGCCGACCCGACAGCGGCGGCACACGCGGCACGGCGCGCCGTCGGGCTGATCCGTTTCGCGGTGGCCTGACCCCGACGACACGACCGGCGTCGACCACGCGGTCGGGACGACACGACCGGCGTCGACCACGCGGTCGGGACGACACGACCGGCAGGGGCCCGGCCCCGGGGCGGCCGTCGGAGGGTACGGCCGGACGTCGCGTCCCGCCGGACCCGCGTCCGGCGTCAGAGGGTACGGCCGAAGGAGACGCAGCCCGGCGCGTCCCGGTAGTAGCCGAAGTTCGGGATCCGCTCGTAGCCGGCCGCCTCGTACATGGCGATCGCCTCGGGCTGCCGGTCCCCGCACTCCAGGACGATCCGCTTGCGGCCCCGCTCCCGCGCCGAGCGCTCCACCGCCGCCAGCACCGCCCGCGCAACGCCTCTGCCCCGGGCGGCCGGGGCGGTGTACATCCGCTTCACCTCCGCCACCTCGCCGGTGTCGCCGTGGCTGCGCCAGCCTCCGCAGCCGACCGGCTCGCCGTCCCGGTAGGCCACCAGGAACGCGCCCTGCGGCGGCTCGAACTCGGCCGCGTCGACCGGGGTCTCGTCGCCGCTGCCGCCGTACCGGGCGCCCAGATCGGCCAGGGCCGCCCGGACCAGTTGCTGCGCCACCTCGGAGTCGAAGCGCAGCACGCGGATCTCGATGTCGCTCACCCCCGCAGGGTACGACCGCCAACGGCCCAGGTCCGGGCCGGCCGGCCCGGACCTGTCGTACGTCACGTCCCGGCCGCCCCGGCCGGGGAACGCGGGTCAGCGGAAGTGATCCCAGCCGGCCGGACCGTCCCAGGGCTGGCCGTCGACGGTGACCCCGCTCCCCTCGGTCACCCGGCCGATCGCCCGCCACGGGGGCGGCAACGCCACCGCCGGTGGGAAGGTCGCGGCCAGGGCGTGATCGTCGCCGCCGCCGAGGATCCAGCGGTACGGGTCGACGCCGAGCGCCTGGGCGGCGTCGGCCATCTGCCGGGGCACCTCGAACGCGTCGCGCCGGACGTCGACGGCGACCCCGCTGGCTCGGGCCACGTGCCCGAGGTCGGCCACCAGCCCGTCCGATACGTCGATCATGGTGGTGGCGCCGAGGCGGGCGGCGTACGGCCCGGCCGGGTACGGCACCTCCGGCCGTCGGTACGCCTCGACCAGCAGCTTCGGCGTCCGGAAGCCCCGGGACAGCACGGTGTAGCCGGCCGCCGCGTACCCGATCCGGCCGGCCAGGGCGACCACGTCGCCGGGGCGGGCACCGGAGCGGAGCACCGGTGCCCGGCCCCCCAGGTCGCCGAGGGCGGTCACCGCGACGGTCAGCGTGGGGCTGGCGGACATGTCGCCCCCGACCACGCCCGCCCCGACCTTGGCGGCCTCGGCGGCCAGCCCGTCGGCGAGCCCCTCCGCCCAGCTCACGTCGATCTCCGGCGGCAGGCAGAGGGCGACCAGCAGGGCGGTCGGGCTGGCCCCCATGGCCGCGATGTCGGCGAGGTTGGCCGCCGCCGCCCGGTGCCCGACGTCCACCGCGGCGGACCAGTCCCGCCGGAAGTGCCGCCCCTCCACCAGCACGTCGGTGGAGGCGACCACCCGCCCGTCCGGGGCGGCCACCACGGCCGCGTCGTCGCCGGGGCCGAGCAGGCAGGCCGACCCGTACGACAGCCGGGCGGTCACCCGGTCGATCAGTCCGAACTCTCCGCTGCCCACGACGCTCCTGTCGTTGCCGGCGTCACCGTTGCCGCGCTCCACGCCGCTCTGCTCGCTCACCGCTTCTCCTTGACCACCGATCGGGGTCGGGCCTGGTGGGTAGGGTAGTTTCACTCCTCGGGCCGCCCCTGGTGGCGACGGACGGAGGTCGAGTCGTGGTACAGGCGTACATCCTCATCCAGACCGAGGTCGGCCGGGCACGTGACGTGGCCGGTGTGATCGCGGATCTTGCCGGCGTGGTACGGGTCGACGCCGTCACCGGGCCGTACGACGTGGTGGTGCTCACCGAGGCGAACAACGTCGACGAGCTCGGCAAACTGATTGTCAGCAAGGTGCAGATGGTGCCCGGCATCACCCGCACCCTGACCTGTTCGGTGGTGCGACTGTAAGTGGACGACGAGAAGACTCCCCCGACCGGCTCCACGGAGGCCACGGCGGCCACCGGCGCGGAGCCGACCGGCCGGGCGAGCACCGGTACGGAGCCGACCACCCCGGCGGCCACCGCCGCCGAGCCGACCCGCCCGGTGAAGCGGCGCGGCGGCTGGGACCGGTCGACGCGCACTGCGGCCCTGGTCGCCGCACTGGTCGCCCTGCCGGTCACCGTGGCCGTGGCCGGTCTCACCTTCACGGCGCTCGCACCGGACGAGCCGGCCGCCGGGCCGAGCCCGAGCGAGAGCGTGCAGGCCCTCGGGCCGAAGTCCACCGTCCCGGTGGAGATGGCCGCGCCGCCGCTGGCCGAGCGTCCGGCGACGGTCTGCCGGGCGCTGCTGTCGAAGCTCCCGTCGAGCGTCCGGGACCTGCCGCAGCGGCCGGTCACCGCCGGCCCCGAGCAGAACGCGGCGTACGGCGACCCGGCGCTCACCGTGTCCTGCGGCGTTCCCGAGCCGGCCATCCCGCTGACCGACACGGTCTGGGTGGTCGAGCAGGTCTGCTGGCACGCCAGCGAGCAGAGCGACGTCACCGTGCTCACCACCGTCGACCGGGAGGCTGCGGTCCGGGTGACGGTGCCGAAGGGGTACGAGCAGCCGTTGCAGTGGGTCAGCCCCATCTCGGAGGCGATCGTCGCCTCCATCCTCACCGCCGGGCCGGTGCCGTCCGGCTGCCGGGGCTGAGGCGTCACCGACCACGGCGGTGGCCCCACCGGGGCCACCGCCACAGCGGGTCAGGCGCGCCGCAACGCGGTCCGGATCAGCCGGTTCACCAGCTTCGGGTACTCCAGCCCGGAGGCCGCCCACATCCGGGGGAACATCGACGACGGGGTGAAGCCCGGCATCGTGTTCACCTCGTTGAGGTAGACCTCCAGCTCGGGGGTGACGAAGAAGTCGACCCGGGCCAGGCCGGCGCAGTCCAGGGCGGTGAAGGCGCGGGTGGCGTACTCGCGCACCCGCCGGGTGACGTGCTCGGGCAGGTCGGCCGGGACGTCGTACTCGCAGACCTCGTCGGCGTCGATGTACTTCGCCTCGAAGTCGTAGAAGTCGTGGTCGCCGACGACCCGCACCTCGGCGAGGACGGACGCCTCGGGCGCGCCGCCCGCCTCCCCCTCCAGCACCCCGCACTCGATCTCCCGGCCGACGACGGCCGCCTCCACCAGCACCTTGGAGTCGATCTGACGGGCCGTGGCGACCGCCGCGTCGAGCTGGGACCAGTCGGTGACCTTGCTGATGCCGAAGGACGAGCCGGCCCGGGAGGGCTTGACGAAGACCGGCAGGCCGAGGCGCTCCTTCTCCCCCTCGGTGAGGGTCGCGCCGCTGCGCAGCACCGCGTACGCGCCGACCGGGATGCCCTCGACGGCGCAGAGCTTCTTGGTGAACTCCTTGTCCATCGCGGCGGCGGAGGCGAAGACGTTCGCCCCGACGTACGGGATGCCGGCCATCTCCAGCATGCCCTGGATCGTGCCGTCCTCCCCGTACGCGCCGTGCAGCACCGGGAAGACCACGTCCACCCCGGCCAGCGCCCGGGGCCCCTCGGTCGGGTGGAGCACGATCAGGCCACCGCTGGTCGGGTCCGCCCGGAGCACCACCTCCGCCCCGGTGGCCGTGGTGATCTCCGGCAACCGGCGGTCGGCGATGGCCAGACGGGACGGGTCCCCGTCGGCCAGTACCCACTGCCCGGCGCGGGTGATGCCGACCGGCACCACCTCGAACTCGTCCGGGTCCAGCGCGCCGAGCACGCTCCCGGCGCTCACGCAGGAGATGCCGTGTTCGGGGCTACGGCCGCCGAAGACGATGGCGACGCGGGTCTTGCCTGGGGTGGTCACTGGCTTCATCTCCGGTTCGCGACTGCGGTGGCCCGCGAGCCCACTGACGGCGCTCACCCGACCGACCTTACTGTGGGTGGCGGCGGGTCGGTGCCGATACCCGGACCGGCCGACACCCTCTCCGCAATCGGTCAGCGCGCCCTATACGGTACGTGACCGGATCGGCGCGGCTGGGCGGGTGGTACGACGGGCACTACCCTGCCCTGGTGACCAGTGCCGACCCGTTGATCGCCAGTCTCACCGCCGCTGTCGACGCCCGCCCGGACGACCTGCCGCTGCGTCTGCACCTGGCCGGCCTGCTGCTCGACGCCGGGCGTACCGGGGAGGCGATCGCGCACCTCGGACAGGCGCTGACCCGCGATCCGGGCAACACCGGAGCGCAGGCCCTGATGCAGCGCGCGCTGGGCACGCCCCCGGCCGGCACCGTTCCCCCGGACGCGGGCGGCACCCCGGGCGGGACCGTCACCCCGGGCGCAGGCGACGCCCTGGCGTCGTCCGGGTCCCCGGACTCCCCGGGCGATCCGCTCGCCGCGTACGAACGGGAGCTGGCGGACGTCGTACCGCCCCGCTTCGTCCGGTCCGGGGACGAACCGGAGCCGGTGACCGGCCACGCGGACCGGGCCTACGACGTGGAGGCCTCGACGGTGCGGCTGGCCGACGTCGGCGGCATGGAGGCGGTGAAGGAGCGGTTGGAGCTGGCTTTCCTCGGCCCGCTGCGCAATCCCGAGCTGCGCCGGATGTACGGCAAGAGCCTGCGCGGCGGCCTGATGCTCTACGGCCCGCCCGGCTGCGGCAAGACGTTCCTGGCCCGCGCGGTCGCCGGGGAGATGGGCGCGAAGTTCCTCTCCCTGTCCATCGTGGACGTGCTGGACATGTGGATGGGCAACTCGGAGCGGAACCTGCACGAGCTGTTCCAGGCGGCCCGACGCAACGCCCCCTGTGTGCTCTTCCTCGACGAGGTGGACGCGCTGGGGCACAAGCGGTCCAAGGTCACCTCCAGCTCGATGCGGACGGTCGGCAACCAGCTCCTGGCCGAACTGGACGGCATGGAGGGCAGCAACGAGGGCGTCTTCGTGCTGGCCGCCACCAACACCCCGTGGGACGTGGACGCGGCGCTGCGCCGGCCGGGGCGGCTGGACCGGATGGTGCTGGTGCTGCCGCCGGACCCGGAGGCCCGCCGGGCCATCCTGGAGTACCACCTGCGGGACCGACCGATCGCCGGGATCGACCTGCGGAAGGTGGTGGCCGCGACCGAGGACTTCTCCGGCGCGGACCTGGCCCACCTCTGTGAGACCGCCGCCGAGTTCGCGATGGCCGACTCGGTACGCCGGGGCGAGGTGCGGATGATCGGTCAGGGCGACCTCGACCGGGCGTTGAAGGAGGTCCGGCCGTCGACGCGTCCGTGGCTGGCGACCGCCCGCAACGTGGCCATGTTCGCCAACGAGGGCGGCGTCTACGACGACCTGGTCGCCTACCTCAAGCGGCGCCGGCTGCTCTGAGTCGGGTGCTCCGGCGACCGGCGCGGGGCGTGGGGGTGGATCAACAGCCGCCGTAGCGACGCCCCACGGCGATCACCTTGACCCGCTGCCGGCCGGCCCGCACCATGCCGAGCGCCATGAAGGCGCTGGCGATCCGGTCGGCGGCGGCCCGGCTGCTCGCGCCGACCACCTGCCGCCGCCGCTCGGGCATGGTCCGCTCGTTGCGGAGCGTGCCGTCGAGCGGGCGGACGTCGGTGAGCACGACCAGGAACCGGGTCATCGGGGATCACCGCCGCACCGCCCGGATCCCGGCACGCTCCGGGCCGGCCCCGGTGGAGTGGACCCGTCGATGTCGTACGGTGCGTGCCGCGCCACGCCACCCCTCGCGTGACGCGGCACGCCGAACCGGACGGCCGCTCCCGTCGTCCGGTCGTTTCCCGCGCGTCGCGCGATCTCCTGCCCGGGCCGGCAGGAGTGTCGCGGACACCCGGGGTCAGGAGGCACGGCGCACCTCCTCGGGTTCTGCCGTGGTGGCGGCGAGGCCACCGGAGGAGTCACGGCAGACGTACGCGAGGTCGGCGTGGATCCAGGTGCCCTCGTTGTCCCGTAGCACCGGGCGTGCGCACCAGCGGCAACGCGACACCCGAGGCCAGCAACCGGTGGTCATCCTGATCCCTTCCGGTGCGCCGTGGTCCGGGACACGTGGTGGTCGGGTGGGGGAGTAGGAACCCGACCACCACGCGTCTCATTTCCCCTCCGTCGCTCACCACCACCGTCGCCACGACCACTGGCGGTGAGGACTCGATGACACCCTGACATGTCGAACGACGTGAATGCAACTCTCATCCCCTCTCTCTCATGCACGCATTCCCATGAATCTGTGCGACGATCGACCCATGGCACCGAAGACCGCCCGGGCCCGTCGGCTCGGCATCGCGCTGCGCAGTCACCGGGAGGCGGCCGGCCTGACCCTCGAGGCCGCCGCAGACGAGATCAACAGCACCCGCAGCACCCTGTCCCGCTACGAGAACGCCCAGACCCTGGTCAGCCCGGCCACCGTCCGGGCGCTGCTCACCCTCTACGGCGTCGGCGCGGAGGACGTCGACGCCGCCGTCGCGCTGGCCAAGGACGCCCGCAAACCCGGTTGGTGGGTGTCCTACTCGTACGTCCTCGACAAACGGACCATCGACTTCATCGCGCTGGAGGCCGAGGCGAGCGCCATCGCCAACTTCGAGCCGTCGGTGGTGCCGGGCCTGCTCCAGACCGCCGACTACATCCGGGC
This sequence comes from Micromonospora sp. NPDC023956, assembly GCF_040639195.1. Classification (NCBI taxonomy): domain Bacteria; kingdom Bacillati; phylum Actinomycetota; class Actinomycetes; order Micromonosporales; family Micromonosporaceae; genus Micromonospora; species Micromonospora sp. NPDC023956. Next base: position 108,166 of record NZ_JBEZZN010000008.1, on the reverse strand, counting down.
GGTCATGCGGGGCGGCCCGCACACGCTCACCGACGAGGGGGTCGAGCAGCGGGTGAAGGCCCGGCTGGACCGGCAGCAACGGCTGACCGGACCGGAACCGCCCATCTTCGACGCGATCATCGACGAGGGGGCACTGATCCGCCCGGTCGGCAACCAGGCGGTGATGGCGACGCAGCTCGACCACCTGCTCAAGATGATCGACCTGCCCAACATCACGGTTCAGGTCATCCCGCTGGTTGCCGGCTACCACCGGGGCACCCGGGGCTCCCTGCACATCCTGGAGTTCCCCGACCCGGAGGACCCGATCATCGCCTCGGTGGAGACGGTGGCCGGCCAGATGGTCCTCGACCGCCCCGGTGACCTGCGCACCTGCACCAAGATCATGGAACACCTCCGGAGCGTCGCGCTCAGCCCGGCGGCGAGCCGCGACCAGCTCGTCCGACTCCTGAAGGGACGGCAGACATGACACCGACGACCCACCCAGCGCTGGCCACGGCCCGGTGGCGCAAGAGCAGCCACAGTGGAGACGAGGGCGCCTGCGTGGAGATGGCAGTCGTCACGGACGCCGTCGCGACCCGCGACTCCGCCGGCACCGTCGCGATCCGCGACTCCACCAGCACCGTCGCGATCCGCGACTCCACCGGCACCGTCGCGATCCGCGACTCGAAGGACCCGACCGGGCCGGTGCTTCTCTTCCCGCCGGCCGCCTGGGCTTCCTTCGCCGACGCTCCGCCCGCACGACCGACGGCCTGACCCGACGGTTGCAGGGGCACCTTCCGTGACTATGCGGTGGGAAGGGGCCCCTGCGACCCCCGCAGGCGGGCGGTGACCGCCGTGGCGTCGAGTTCCGCCGAACGGCTCACCGTGGGTTCCAGCCCACCCCGGGCCAGCTCCACGCAGAGCGCGTCGACCTGGCTCGCACCGACCTCCACCACCAGATGCCCGCCCGGGGCGAGCCACCGCACGGCGTCCCCGGCAAGCCGGCGCAGCACGGCGAGCCCGTCCGATCCGCCGTCCAGCGCCACGGTCGGCTCGTGCAGGCGGGCCTCGGGCGGCATCAACTCCACCGCCGCCGTCGGCACGTACGGCGCGTTGGCCACCACCAGGTCCAGCCGGCCCCGCCAGCGGACCGGCAGCGGGTCGAACAGGTCGCCCTCGTACACCGGCACGTCCAGCCCGGCCAGGTTGCGCCGGGCACAGCCGACGGCGGTCGGGTCGACGTCGGCGGCGGCCTGCCAGCGGGGCCGCAGCCGCCGCGCCAGCAGCAGCGAGACGGCCCCGGACCCGCAGCAGAGTTCCACCACCGCCGGCTCCGGCCCGGCCACCGCCTCGGCGGCGGCGACCAGCAACGCGGTCCGTCGACGGGGCACGAACACCCCCGGTGCGACGGACACCCGCAGGCCGCCGAACTCGGCCCAGCCGAGCACGTGCTCCAGGGGATCGCCGGCGACCCGGCGGTCGGCCAGCGCCGCCAGTGCGGCGGGTGACGCGGCGGCGGCGATGAGCAGGTCCGCCTCGTCCTCGGCGAAGACACAGCCGGCGGCGCGGAGCCGACGGACGAGGGCGGGGCGGGAGTGGGACGACGCCATGGTGGGGCCTCTCGAAGACGCTCGTCGGCGCTCCCACCGGTCACCTAGCGTGGCGACGGCACCGGGAGGGAACGCCGGTCCTGCTGTTGGGGGATCGGACTCACCTCCTCCGGTCAGGGCCTGCTCGCAGGCCGGGAACACGGTAACCCACCGGGCGGTCACTCCGGGCGCACGGCGTCCAGGGCTGCGGTCAGGTCGGCCACCAGGTCGACGGTGTCCTCCACCCCGCAGGAGAGCCGGACGAAGCCCGGCGGGGTGTCGTCGCCCCACTGGGCCCGCCGGTCGGCGGTGGTGTGCAGCCCGCCGAACGAGGTGGCGGCGGCGACCAGCCGGGACGCCGCCACGAACCGGGCGACCCGCCCGGCGTCGCCGAGGTCGAACGAGACGATCCCCGGCAGCCGGCGCATCTGCACCGACGCCACCGGGTGCGCCGGGTCGTCGGGCAGCCCCGGCCAGCGCACCCCGGTCACGTCGGGGCGGCCGGCGAGCAGCCGGGCCACCGCCGCCGCGTTCGCCGACTGCCGGGCCAGGCGAAGGTCCAGGGTGGCCAGCGAGCGGTGGGCCAGCCAGGCGTCGAACGCGCCGGGCACCGCGCCGGTGGTGGTACGCCAGGCGGTCACCGTCTCCAGGAGGTCGGCCGACCGACTGGCGACGTAGCCGAGGAGCAGGTCGGAGTGGCCGGTCAGGGCCTTGGTGCCGGAGGCGACCACCAGGTCCGCGCCGAGGTCCAGCGGCTGCTGCCCGAGCGGGGTCGCGGTGGTGTTGTCCACCGCGAGCAGCGCCCCGGCCGCGTGCGCCCGCTCCGCCAGCGCGGCGATGTCACAGACGTCCAGGCCGGGGTTGGCCGGGGTCTCCACCAGCACCAGACGTACGCCGTCCAGCGCCGGGTACGGCCCGGCGGTCGGGGCGAAGCGGACCTCCACCCCCATCCCGGCCAGGGTCTGCGTGGCGAACGCCCGGACCGGGAAGTACCCGTCGGCGGGGAGCAGGACGGTGTCCCCGGGACGCAGCACGGCCAGCAGCAGGCCGGTGATCGCGGCCTGCCCGCTGGCGAAGACCCGGCAGTCGCCCCCCTCCAGCTCCCCGATCGCCGCCTCCAGCAGCCGACGGGTGGGGTTGTCCGGTCGGCCGTAGCCGTTCGGGCTGGCCGCCGGCCCCTGCCACGGGTCGAGGTGGTACGGCGCGGCGAAGACCGGGCCGGGCAGGAACGGCTGGCCGGGGGCCGGCTCGGGCAGCCCCGCGTGCACACACCGGGTGCCGTCCGCCCAGTCCGCCGGGCTCCCGCCCGGGGGCCCGCCGGCCCGGTCCGCCGGTGTCCCGCCCGTCCGCTCCCCCACGTGGCGTCCCCGTCCTACTCGGGCTTGGTGGTCCGGCTCATCAGGGCCCGCACCGCGAGGCGCGGGTCGACGCCCTCGTGGCAGACCCGTTCGACCTGCTCGGTGATGGGCATCTCCACCCCGTGCGCGCGGGCCAGGTCGCGGATCGCCAGGCAGCTCTTGACCCCCTCGGCGGTCTGCCGGGTGGCCACCTGCGCCTGTTCCAGGGTCTCTCCCCGGCCCAGGTGCTCGCCGAAGGTGCGGTTGCGCGACAGCGGCGACGAGCAGGTGCCGACCAGGTCACCCATGCCGGCCAGCCCGGCGAAGGTCAGCGGGTCCGCGCCGAGTGCCACGCCCAGCCGGGCGGTCTCGGCCAGCCCACGGGTGATCAGCATGGCGCGGGTGTTGTCCCCGAAGCCCATCGCGGTGGCGATACCGTAGGACAGGGCGATCACGTTCTTGACCGCACCACCCAGCTCGCAGCCGATCACGTCGTCGTTGGTGTACGGCCGGAAGTAGGGCGTGGTGACCGAGCGCTGCACCAACGTGGCCCGCCCGACGTCGGTGCCGGCGACCACGGTGGCGGCCGGCTGCCCGGCCGCGATCTCGGGGGCCAGGTTCGGACCGGAGACCACCACCACCCGGTCCGCCGCCACCTTGGCGGTCTCCACGATCACCTCGCTCATCCGCTTGGTGGTGCCCAGCTCGATCCCCTTCATCAGGGAGACCAGCGTGGCGTCCGGCTCCAGGTGGCCGGCCCACTCGGCGAGGTTGCCGCGCAGCGTCTGGGACGGCACGGCCAGCACCACCACCTCGGCTCCGGAGACGGCCTCGACCGCCTCGGCGGTGGCCGTCACCCGCTCCGGCAGGTGCAGGTCGGGCAGGTACTCCGGGTTCCGCCCCCGGAACCGGATCTCCTCGGCGACCGGTCGGCGCCGCGCCCAGATCGCCACCTCCCGGCCGGCGTCGGCGAGGATCTTGGCGAACGCGGTGCCCCAGGACCCGGCCCCGAGCACCGCCACGTGGCCCTTCATCGCACCCGGATCGCGCCGCGCCCTCACCCTGCACCCCCGGGTCGCTCGACGCCGTCCCGGCCCGACCCGAGGGCGTCCGGCCGTCCCGGTCGCTCCCAGAGTGGTGGGGGTGTGCCGCCCCGGATCCCGGCCAGCAGGTCGCGGATCCCGAGCATGATCTCGTCGGTCATCTCTTCCAGGGTCGCCTTCGTCGGAGGGGCGTCCGTCCAGCGGGCCAGGTCGACCGGGGGGCCGGCGGCCACCGTGACCGGGATACGCGGGCGCAGGTTCGGCCGGTTGGTCCGGGGGTCGATGATCCGCTCCGGCCCCCACATCGCCACCGGGACCACCGGCGCGCCGGTGGCCAGGGCGAGCCGGGCCGCGCCGGTCTTACCGCGCATCGGCCACAGCGCCGGCTCCCGGGTGAGGGTGCCCTCCGGATAGACGACCACCGCGCCGCCCTCGCCGAGCACGGCGACCAGGGTGTCGAGGGAGCGGGCCGCGTCCACGGTCCCCCGCTCCACCGGGATCTGCCGGCAGCGGCGCAGGATCGACCCCACCACCGGCACCCGGAAGACGCTGGCCTTGCCGAGGAAGCGCGGCCACCGGCCGGCGTCGTAGACGAAGTGCGCGGAAACCAGCGGATCGGCGTACGAGAGGTGGTTCGGCACGATGATCACCCCACCGTCGCGCGGGATGTGCTCCATACCGATCCAGGTACGGCGGGTCCAGACGGTCATCACGGGCTTGACGACCACCACGGCGAACCACTGCCAGAATCCCAGCCTGCGCCGCGCCACCCTGCCTCCTCGTTGCACCGCCCGCGATCGCGTCCACCGGTGACGCCCGCAGCGAAATCATGCCTGCTCTCCGCGGCTGGGGCCAGCGAGGGTGCCGCGCCCCGGCTGGGGCAGGATGAGCGGGTGAGCGAGCCGAGCTGGACCGTCGTGGTACCGGTGAAGCGCCTTGACGTGGCGAAGAGCAGACTACGCGGCGCGCTGCCGGGCGTACCGCACGAGTCCCTGGCCCTGGCGCTCGCCCTCGACACGGTCCGGGCGGTGCTCGGCTGCGACGCGGTGGCCGACCTGCTGGTGGTGACCGACGACCGCCGGGTCGCCACGGCGGTCCGCGCGGCGGGCGCCCGGGTGCTGCCGGACGCCCCCGACGCCGGGCTCAACGCCGCGTTGCGGCACGGCGCGCGGGCCGCCGGCGGTCCGGTGGCCGGGCTCACCGCCGACCTGCCCGCCCTGCTCCCGGCCGACCTGGCCGCAGCGCTGCGGGCCACCGCCGACAACCCGGGGGTACGTCACTTCGTGGCCGACGCCCCGGGCGACGGCACCGTGCTGCTCGCCGCACCGGCCGGCGTACCGCTGGACCCGCGCTTCGGGGTGGGCTCGGCCGCCGCGCACGCCGCCAGCGGAGCGCTCCCCCTGGCCGGCGGCTGGCCGACCCTGCGCCGGGACGTGGACACCTCGGCCGACCTGGCGGAGGCGGTCCGGCTCGGGCTGGGCCCGCACACCGCCGCGCTGGCCCTCCCCCGCTGCCCGGCCACCGCCCCCGGCTGACCCCGGCGGGGGTGTACGGTGCGGGGCATGCAGGGCACGGTGGCCACCTTCGACGGCACGACACGCACCGGCACGCTGCTCCTCGACGACGGCAGCGAGCTGTCCTTCCCGGCGGGTGCCTTCGACGCCTCCGGGCTGCGCCTGCTCCGCCTCGGCCAACGGGTCCGCGTCGACCGGGACGCCGCCGGCGAGATCGTCAGGGTGACCTTGCCGACGATGGACTGACCTGGCCTGGGCAAGTTCATTTCGCGTTCACCCTCGTCGGGTCATGATGGCGGGGTGAGCACCCCTCCGCGCCGCCGACCGGTCCGCCCGCGCCGCACCCCGGAGCCGCCCGCCCCGGTCGCCGACGGCACACCGGCGGACGTCGCTCCCACCCGGCCGGGCAGCGCCCTGGGTGGCGGGGACGGGACGACCGCGAGCGACGTGGACGGCCGGATCAACGACGGCCAGCCGGAACAGGGTGCCGGGGGTGCCGCCTCCGCCGGGCTGGAGGAGGTCACCGACCCGGGGCCGGACCTGCCCGGCCCGGCCGGGGACGGGCCCGCCCGGGAACCGCTGCCCGAGGACCGCTTCCTCAACCGCGAGCTCTCCTGGCTCGACTTCAACGCCCGGGTGCTCACCCTGGCCGAGGACCCGCGCACCCCGCTGCTGGAACGGGCGAAGTTCCTGGCCATCTTCGCCAGCAACCTCGACGAGTTCTACATGGTCCGGGTCGCCGGGCTGAAGCGACGCCTCCAGGCCGGCCTGCCGGTACGCGGGGGCGACCGGATGCCGCTGCGGACCCAGCTCGACCTGATCACGGGGAAGACCGCCGGCCTGGTCGCCCGGCACGCCGGCTGTTTCGTCGACGACGTCCAGCCGAAGCTCGCCGCCGAGGACATCCACCTGCTCAACTGGTCCGACCTGGGTGACCCCGAGCGGGAGCGGCTGCGCACCTACTTCCGCGAGCAGATCTTCCCGGTGCTGACCCCGCTGGCCGTCGACCCGGCGCACCCGTTCCCGTACATCTCGGGGCGGTCGCTCAACCTCGCGGTGACGGTCCGCGACCCGCACGGCGGGGCGGAGCTGTTCGCCCGGGTCAAGGTGCCGAACAACGTCCCCCGGTTCGTCCGGGTCTGCCGGGACCTGCCCGGCGTGCGGTTCCTCCCGGTCGAGGAGCTGATCTCGGTGCACCTGGGGCAGCTCTTCTCCGGCATGGACGTGGTCGAGTGCCACCTGTTCCGGGTCACCCGCAACGCGGAACTCGAGGTCGACGAGGACCGCGACGAGGATCTGCTCCAGGCCCTGGAACGGGAGCTGGCCCGACGCCGGTTCGGCCCGCCGGTCCGGCTGGAGGTGGCCGCCTCCATCTCCGACCACATGCTGGAGCTGCTCGTCCGGGAACTGGACATGGACGCCTCCGACGTACTGCGCGTGCGGGGCCTGCTGGACCTCTCGGCGCTCTGGCAGCTCTACGGCGAGGCGGACCGCCCGGACCTGAAGGATCCACCGTTCGTCCCCGCCACCCATCCCCGACTGACCGAGGGGGAGGTGCCGCGCAGCGTCTTCGCCACCCTGCGGGACGGGGACGTGCTGGTGCACCACCCGTACCACTCGTTCGCGACCAGCGTGCAGCGCTTCGTCGAGCAGGCCGCCGCGGACCCGCACGTGCTGGCCATCAAGCAGACCCTCTACCGCACCAGCGGCGACTCCCCGATCGTCGACGCGCTGGTCGACGCGGCCGAGGCCGGCAAGCAGGTGGTGGTGCTGGTCGAGCTGAAGGCCCGCTTCGACGAGGTGGCGAACATCGGCTGGGCCCGCACCCTGGAACGGGCCGGCTGCCACGTCGTCTACGGCCTGGTGGGACTGAAGACGCACTGCAAGACCGCCCTGGTGGTCCGGCAGGAGGGCAACCAGATCCGCCGCTACTGCCACATCGGCACCGGCAACTACCACCCGAAGACCGCCCGGCTCTACGAGGACTTCGGCATGCTCACCGCCGACCCGGAGATCGGCGCGGACCTGACCGACCTGTTCAACGTGCTCACCGGCTACAGCCGGCAGACCACGTACCGGCGGCTGCTGGTCGCCCCGCAGGGCATCCGCCGGGGCCTGGTCGAGCGGATCGACCGGGAGATCGCGCACACCCGGCTCGGCGCGCCCGGCCTGGTGCAGATCAAGGTGAACTCGCTGGTCGACGAGGAGATCACCGACGCTCTCTACCGGGCGTCCCGGGCCGGGGTGCACGTCGACCTGCTCATCCGGGGCATGTGCACGCTGCGGCCGGGCGTACCGGGCCTGTCGGAGAACATCCGGGTCCGGTCGATCCTCGGCCGGTTCCTGGAGCACTCCCGGATCTTCCGGTTCGGCAACGACGGCGCGGCGGAGTTCTGGATGGGCTCGGCCGACCTGATGCACCGCAACCTGGACCGCCGGGTGGAGGCGCTGGTGCAGGTCAGCGACCCGGTCGCCCGCGCCGAGCTGGACCACGTGCTGACCGCCGCGATGAGCCCCGGGGTGGACGCGTTCGACCTGGCCGCCGACGGCACCTGGACCCGCCGGGAGAGCAGCCCGGACACGCCGTCGCAGCATCTCCAGGAGCTGCTGCTGCGCCGGGTCGGTGGCACCGCCGGTTGACCCGGCGTCCGACATAGTCTGGGGCGATGGTCGAACAGGAACGCAAGTACGTGGTACCGGCCGCCTTCCGGCTGCCGGACCTGTCGCCCGCCCTGCCGCCGGGGGGTCGGGTGGACAGTCCCGCACCGGTGACCCTGGTCGCCACCTACTTCGACACCGCCGACCTGCGGCTGGCCCGCGCCGGGGTTTCGCTGCGCCACCGGGAGGGCGACGAGCGGCCCTGGACGGTGAAGCTGCCCGCCGGCTCCCCCGGGGTCCGGCACGAGATCTCCCGTCCGGGGTCGGCCGACGCGATGCCGACCGAGCTGGCCGAGCTGGTCACCGTGTACCACCGGGGTGCGCCGCTGGCCGCGGTCGCCCTGATCAGCACGGTCCGCGAGCGCCGCGACCTGCGCGACGCCGACGGTGAACTGCTCGCCGAGGTGGTCGAGGACCGGGTGACCTCGCTGGCCGCCGAGGGCTCGGACCGCACGGTCGACCTCAGCTTCCGGGAGGTGGAGGTCGAACGCGGCAGCGCGGACGAGGACCTGCTCGACCGGGTGGACGCGCTGCTCGCCACGGCGGGCGCCCGGCTGGCGGAGTTCGTCCCCAAGCACGTCAAGGCGCTCGGCGCCGCCGCGCGGAAGGCTCCGGACCTGGCCGCCCCCGGCGACCTGCCGGGGAAGCCGACCGCCGGCGACGTGGTCACCGCGGCGATCCGGCGCGGCGTGCGCCGCATCCTCCGCTACGACCCGCTGGTACGCCTCGGCGAGGAGGCCGGCGACGTCGAGGCGGTCCGGAAGATGCGGGTCGGCACCCGACGGCTCCGCAGCGACCTGCGCACCTTCGCCCGCCTGCTCGACGCCGCCTGGGCGGATCCGCTCGCCGACGAACTGCGGTGGCTCGGCGGGGTGCTCGGCGAGGCCCGGGACGTCGAGGTGCTCCGCGACCGGCTGCGGCGTACCGCCGGGGCCGATCCGGTCAGTCCGCTCGACGCGGGCGCGGTGGAGCGCCTGGACGCCGCGCTCGCCGCCCGGCAGCGGCAGGCTGCCACCGCCGTGGCCGACGCGCTGCGTTCGCCCCGCTACCTCGCCCTGGTCGAGTCCCTGGTCGCGGCGGACCGCGCCCCCGGGCTGACGTCGAAGGCGGACACCCCGGCGGGGAAGGCGCTGCCCCGACTGGTCCGCAAGCCGTGGCGCAGGCTGGCGCAGGGCAACGCACGGCACGGCGGCGTGCCCGCGCTCGACCCGCTCGGGCCCGACGAGCAGTGGCACGACGTCCGCAAGGCGGCCAAGCGGGCCCGGTACGCGCTGGAGGCGGTCGCCCCGGTGCTCGGTACCGGCGCGACGAAGCTCGCCCAGGCCGTCCGGGAGAGCCAGACGCTGCTCGGCGCACACCAGGACGCCGCGGTGGCCGCCGAGACCTGGACGGCACTGGCGCTGGCGCACCCCGACGACCCGGCCCTGGCGGTGACCGCCGGCCGGCTGGCCGAGCGGGAGCGCGCCGAGGTCCGCCGGGCCCGTGCCGACTTCCCGGACACCTGGCGTCGGGCGGTCCGCCGCCGGAAGGGCTGGCGGGGATGAGCGTCATCCGGGCGGCGGGCGGGGTGGCGTGGCGTCCCGCCCCGGCCGGCGGGACCGAGGTCTGCCTGGTGCACCGGCCCCGGTACGGGGACTGGTCGCTGCCGAAGGGCAAGTTGGAGCCGGGGGAACACCCGCTGCTCGCCGCGATCCGTGAGGTCGCCGAGGAGAGTGACGTCCAGGGGGTGCCGCAGGCCCGCCTGCCGAGCGTCTCGTACCGCAGCGAGGGCCGCCCGAAGGTGGTCGACTACTGGTCGCTGCGGGCCGTGGCGCGGGGTGGCTTCCAGGCGGACACCGAGGTCGACGAGGTGCGTTGGCTGCCGGCGGCGGCGGCGCTGGAGCTGGTGAGCTACCCCCACGACGCCGAGGTGCTGCGCGCGTTCGTCGCCCTGCCGCCGGTCACCGGGACGGTGGCGCTGGTCCGGCACGCCCGCGCCGGCAACCGGGGCACCTGGTCCGGACCGGACACCGCCCGGCCGCTCGACGTCACCGGGTGGGAGCAGGCGCGGACGCTCGCCCGGCTGGTGGCCGCGATCCGCCCGGTACGCCTCGTCTCCGCCGCGCCCCGTCGTTGCGTGCAGACCCTCGGCCCGCTGGCCGAGCTACTGGACCTGCCCATCGAGGTGGACCGTGACCTGGACGAGCCGGATCCGGGCCAGCAGCCGGTGGAGCGGGCCCTGGCCGCCGCGGCCCGGCTCACCGCGCTGGCCGCCTCGGGTGGACCGGTCGCGGTGTGCAGCCAGGGCAAGGTGATCCCACCGGCCCTGGAGCGGCTGACCGGCCGGACGAACGACTTCACCACCGCCAAGGGGACCGGCTGGCTGCTGGCGTTCACCGCCGACGGACTGCTCCCGCCCGACCCGCTCTGAGTCCCGACCGCGCTGGACCCGGCCGGTTCCGAGCCCCGCCCGGCACCGGTCCACTCGGAAAGGTAGGCGGGCAGGGCCGACACGACGAGGCCGGGTGGGGGCACGACCAGGGGCGCCCACCTGTGGTGGACGCCCCTCGGCCGGTCCGCGATCAGCGGGTGGCGGTCTTCTTCGCCGACGCTTTGCGGGCCGGCGACTTCTTCGCCGCAGTGCTCTTGGCCGTGGTGCTCTTGGCCGTGGTGCCGGCCTTCTTCGCAGTGGCCGTCTTCGTGGCCGCGGTCGTCTTCTTCGCCGCCGTGGCCTTGGTGGTGGCGCTCTTCTTTGCCGGAGCGGCCTTCGCGCCGGCCGCCTTGGTGCCGGTCGCCTTGGTGGTCGCCTTCGTCGCGGCCCTGGTGGCCGTCGCCGGGGCAGCCTTGGCCGTGGCGGTGGCCTTCTTCGTGCCGGTCGCCTTCGTGCCGGTCGCCTTGGCGCTGGTGGCCTTGGCCCCGGTCGCCTTGGTGCTGGTCGCCTTCGTGCCGGTGGCCTTCGCGCCGGTGGCCTTGGCCCCGGTCGCCTTCGCGCTGGTCGCCTTCGCGCCGGTGGCCTTGGCCCCAGTCGCCTTGGCTGCCGCCGTCGTCTTCGCGGCGGCCGTGGTCTTCTTCGCGGCGGTCGTGGCCTTCGGCGCCTTGCCGCTGGCCACCATCTCCTTGAACCCGGCGCCCGGACGGAAGGTCGGCACGGATGTCTTCTTGACCTTCACCGCCTCTCCGGTGCGAGGGTTGCGGGCTGTTCGGGCCGCCCGTACGCGCTTCTCGAATGCTCCGAAACCGGTGATGGACACCTTCTCGCCCGTCGCCACCGCCGCCTGGACCTCAGCGAGGACTGCGTCGAGCGCCGCAGTCGCCGACTTCCTGTCCCCCAGGCGAGCGGCGAGCGCCTCGATGAGCTCGGCCTTGTTCACGACTTCCTCCCGATTGTGCAACTGACTCGACGCGAGCCATTCTGCGCGCACGGTATGCCCTCTGCTGCCTGGACACAAACATTCGGTGGAAAAAAGCCCTTGTGTCGTAACGGATTCGCCCCCGCCGGTGAGCCGGCGGGGGCGAAAACCCAAGGCGCGGGTGGACCTTCCGGCTAGCCCAGGATGGGCAGGAACGGCGACCGCCGGCTCTCGTAGGCGCTGATCTCCGCCTCGTGGCGGAGGGTCAGTCCAATGTCGTCCAAGCCTTCCATGAGCCGCCAACGGCTGAAGTCGTCCATGGGGAAGGACCAGGTGTCCGCCCCGACCCGGACCTCCCGGGCGGCCAGGTCGACGGTGACCGCAGTGGTCGGGTCGGCGTCGAGCCGATCCCACAGCGCCTCGACCGTCTTCAATTCCAGCTCGACCGGGAGGAGCCCCTCCTTCAACGCGTTGCCACGGAAGATGTCACCGAAGCGGGATGAGATCACCGCTCGGAAGCCCCAGTCCCGCAGCGCCCACACGGCGTGCTCGCGGGATGACCCGGTGCCGAAGTCCGGACCGGCTACGAGAATCGATGCCCCGGAATACGAGGAATCGTTCAGCACGAATCGCGGGTCCTCCCGCCACGCGCTGAAGAGGCCGTCGGCGAAACCGGTGCGGGTCACCCGCTTGAGGTACACCGCAGGAATGATCTGATCCGTGTCCACATTGGAGCGCCGCAATGGCACGGCGGTGCCGGTGTGCGTGGTGAACCTGTCCATCGTCCCCGTCATCCCTTCACAGATCGGCCGGCGCGGCCAGCCGGCCGGCCACGGCGGTGGCGGCGGCGACCGGGGGCGACACCAGATGGGTACGCCCGCCCCGGCCCTGCCGGCCCTCGAAGTTGCGGTTGGAGGTGGAGGCGGAACGCTGCCCCGGCGAGAGGGTGTCCGGGTTCATGCCCAGGCACATGGAACAGCCGGCGAAGCGCCACTCCGCCCCGGCGTCGGTGAAGATCTTGTCCAGCCCCTCCGCCTCGGCGGCCTGGCGGACCGCGGCGGAGCCGGGCACGACCAGCATCCGTACCCCGTCGGCTACCCGCCGGTCGCGCAGCACGTCGGCCGCCGAGCGGAGGTCCTCCAGCCGGCCGTTGGTGCAGGAGCCGACGAAGACCACGTCCACGGTGAGGTCGCGCAGCGGCGTGCCGGGCCGCAGGTCCATGTACTCCAGGGCACGGTGGGCGGCGGCCCGCTCGGCCTCGTTGTCGAACCCGTCCGGGTCGGGCACCCGCGCGGCCAGCGGCGCGCCCTGACCCGGGTTGGTGCCCCAGGTGACGAAGGGGGTCACCCGGGAGGCGTCCAGGGTGACCTCGGCGTCGAAGACGGCCCCCTCGTCGGTGGGGAGCGACCGCCAGTAGGCCTCCGCGGCGTCCCAGTCGGCTCCCTGCGGCGCGTTCGGCCGCCCCTTGAGGTACCCGAAGGTCGTCTCGTCGGGGGCGATCATGCCGGCCTTCGCGCCCCACTCGATGGACATGTTGGCGATGGTCATCCGCCCCTCCATGGACAGTGACCGGATCGCCTCCCCCCGGTACTCCACGATGTGACCGCGACCACCGCCGGTGCCCACCTGGGTGATCAGCGCGAGCACCAGGTCCTTGGCGGTCACCCCGGGGCCGAGCTGGCCGATCACGTTCACCGCCATGGTCCGCGGACGCGCCTGCGGCAGCGTCTGGGTCGCCAGGACGTGCTCCACCTCACTGGTGCCGATGCCGAAGGCCAGCGCGCCGAAGGCGCCGTGGGTGGCGGTGTGCGAGTCGCCGCAGACGATGGTCATGCCGGGTTGGGTCAGGCCGAGCTGGGGACCGATGACGTGGACGATGCCCTGGTTCTCGTCGCCCAGCGGGTGCAGCCGGACGCCGAACTCGGCGCAGTTGCGGCGCAACGTCTCGATCTGGGTGCGGGAGGTCGGGTCGGCGATCGTGAGCAGGTCGCCCCGGCGCTGGCGGAACGCGGGATCGGCGTACCCGGTCGGGGTGTTGTGGTCCTCGGTCGCGATGGTCAGCTCGGTCCGGCGCACCCGGCGTCCGGTCAGGCGAAGGCCGTCGAACGCCTGCGGGCTGGTGACCTCGTGCAGCAGATGCAAATCGATGTAGAGCAGGTCGGGCTCGCCCTCGGCGGATCGCACGACGTGCGCGTCCCAGACCTTCTCGGCCAAGGTCTTTGGCTTCGGAGTGACTCCCACCATCTGGACATCCTAAATTCTGGGAGGTAAATTTCGGTTCGTGGGACACAGTATGAGCGGTGTCGGCGTTCTCGACAAGGCGGTGGTCATCCTGGCCGCCTGTGTCGACGGCGCCAGCCTGGCCGAACTCGTTGATCGCACCAAGCTGCCGAGGGCCACGGCCCATCGGCTCGCGCAGGCGCTGGAGATCCACCGGCTGCTCGTCCGGGACACACAGGGGCGGTGGCGACCCGGCCCGCGCCTCGGTGAGCTGGCCAACGCCGCGCCGGACGTGCTGCTGACCGCGGCGGAGCCGCTGCTGGCCGCCCTGCGCGACGCCACCGGGGAGAGCGCCCAGCTCTACCTCAGGCGGGCCGACGAGCGGGTCTGCGTGGCCGCCGCCGAGCGGGCCAGCGGACTGCGGGACACCGTCCCGGTCGGCTCGGTGCTGCCGATGACCGCCGGTTCGGCCGCGCAGATCCTGCTGGCCTGGGAGCCGCCCGAGGCGGTGATGCCGCTCCTGCCCCGTTCGAAGTTCACCGGCCGCACCCTGGCCGAGGTACGCCGACGCGGCTGGGCGCAGAGCGTCGCGGAACGGGAGGCGGGTGTGGCGAGCGTCTCGGCCCCGATCCGCGACCGCACCGGTCGGGTGATCGCCGCGGTCAGCATCTCCGGCCCGATCGAACGCCTCGGTCGCCGTCCCGGCGAACGTCACGCCATGGCCGTGGTCCGCGCCGGGCAACGCCTCTCCGGCCTCTGAGCCCTCTCCCCGCACGCTGACGATGGAGTTGGCGGTGTCTCCGCCGGATCGGAGGCACCGCCAACCTCCCGCACCGATCGCCGCGCGGGAGCCCCGGTGGGATCCGGACGCCGCGGGGGGCCGGACCCGAGGGTCCGGCGGTCGGTGGTGGCACTCCCGGCCGGGACAGGATCGAGGGCTCGCGTCCGGAGCCGGGCAACGGAAAAGGCCCGTCTCGGGTGGACGAGACGGGCCTGCGTGGTAGCCCCGACCGGATTCGAACCGGCGCTACCGCCTTGAGAGGGCGGCGTCCTGGGCCGCTAGACGACGGGGCCAAGACTTTTCCTGTGCTTCACCACCCTGCCGGGCGGTGCCGCCGTAGTCTAACCATGTCCCCCGGACCGGGTGTCGGCCGGGTGGAACCGGGTAGATCCGGCAGAAGCGAAACAATCCGTCCCGCTGACGCACACGGGACGGACCGGTGACGCTGTAGCCCCGACCGGATTCGAACCGGCGCTACCGCCTTGAGAGGGCGGCGTCCTGGGCCGCTAGACGACGGGGCCAGAACTTCTCGTTGCACCACCACCCTCGCGGGCGGTGATGCTGCACTCTAACAGAGATCGAATTCCCGCCTCCGCGTGGAGGCGGGAGGTGAACTCCGCCAGAATCCAGCGTTCCGGGGCTCTCTCGAACCTCGGTTGCGCTGGGGTACCAGGACTCGAACCTAGACTAACTGAACCAGAATCAGTCGGGCTGCCAATTACCCCATACCCCATTGGTGCCTCGCGGCACCGGTTCGGCGCCTTCCGGCACCGGGGAGAAACTTTACTCCACCGGTGCCGACAGGCCAAATCGGGTTACCGAAACCGCGCTTGAGCTGCGATGTCACCCTCCGCACGGGTCATCCGAGCGGGACCACCGGGTTCGAGAGTTCCCCGATCCCCTCGATACGCACCGTGACGGTATCCCCGTCCAGGAGCGGACTAACCCCGGCCGGGGTACCGGTCAGCACGACGTCCCCGGGCAGCAGCGTCATCACGTGCGAGACGTACGACACCAGGGACGGCACGTCGAAGACCATGTCCCTGGTCCGGCCCAGCTGACGGACCTCCATCTCCTCCGGGTCGCGACCGACCTCGCAGCGGATCTCCAGGTCCCGGACGTCCAGCCCGGTGGCGATCCACGGCCCGAGCGGACAGAACGAGTCGAAGCCCTTGGCCCGGGTCCACTGCCCGTCGCTGCGTTGCAGGTCCCGGGCGGTCACGTCGTTGGCGCAGGTGTAGCCGAAGATGGCCCGCTCCGCGGCGGCCCGGTCGGCACGTCGGGCCCCGGGCGGCCCGATCACCACGGCCAACTCCGCCTCGTGCTCGACCTGCCGGGAGAAGACCGGCAGCCGGATCGCGTCCCGTGGCCCGATGACGCTGGTGGAGGGTTTGAGGAAGAGCAGCGGCTCCTTCGGTACCTCGCTGCCGTGTTCGGCGGCGTGGTCGGCGTAGTTGCGGCCGACGCAGACCACCTTGCTGGGCAGGATCGGCGAGAGCAGGCGGACGTCCGACAGCGCCCACCGGGCACCGCTGAACTGGATCTGCCCGAACGGGTGCCCCTCGATCTCGGCGATGGTGAGACCCTGCGGTCCCGCCCCCGACTCCCCCTCGACGGCACCGAACGACATTCCCTTGGCATGAGCGAAACGAGCGATACGCACGCCGCCAATCTAGCCCCGCCGCCCAGGCCACGGGCACCTCGCCACGGATGACGCAGGGTACCGGCGCCGCTGGTCGGGCGGCCCCGGTTCGACACTTCCCACCCGGGCGGGACGGCCGCCCCCCTAGCGTTCGGCCCGGGAGGTGCGTTCGTATGCCTGCATCGACACGGCCCCACCGGACCCTCGCGGTGCTCGTCCACTGCCTCGGTCTCCTCGCCGCGCTACCGGCGCTGTCGACGCCCGACCCGCCGCGCGCGGCGGCCACACCGGCGGTCACGCCCGCGTCGCCACCGGCCCGCACGGCGCATCCGGCGCCGCCGCCCACGGCCGGCGCACCCACGCCGAGCACCCGGGTCACGCCGGGCGCGCGTCGCGGAGCGGACCGGGGGGCACCGCCGGCGGTCCGGGTCAGCGTCGCGCCCGCCGGCACGCCGGCCCCGGCCTACCGGATCGAGGTACGCAACGACGGCGACGCCCCGGTCGACACCACGGTCCGCCAGGAGCTGCCGCAGGGCGCGTCGACGGCCAGGGTCACCGCCGGGGGCCGGACCACCCGGTCGGCCGGCCGGGCCGATTCGGCCGAGGTGACCTGGCGGCTCACCCTGCCGGCGCACAGCACCACGACGCTGAACACCGCGCTGACCGCCACGGTGGACCGCCCGCTGACCGCGCCGGCCTGTGCCTTCGACGACACCGGCGACCGGCCGTACGACTGCGCGACGGCGACCTGGCAGCAGGCCGCGGCGTCCGGGGACGGGGCCGGGGCCACGCCGCTGTGGCGGCGCTCCACCACCGCGCTGGCCGCCGGCCTGGCGCTGCTGCCGGTGCTGGCCGGTACGGGTTGGTGGCTGCGCCGACGCCGCCGGCCGACCGAGGCGGGCGCCGGACGATCCGACGGCGCCCCCGGCGACACCGGTCACCCCGTCGACCGGGGCACGGTGTACCCGCGCGCGGCGGTGCCGTCGCCCGCGTACCGTCGCCGCCGGCCGCCGGTCTGGCTGGTGGTCGGGGTGGCCCTGACGGTCCTGGTGGGGGTGGTCGGCGCGGCGGGCTGGACCGCGACCACCCGGGTCGCCGCGATGAACTCCGGTGCGCAGCCCACCAGCGGCGCGTGGACCGGGCAGGGGCGGGCCGGCGCGCTCGGGACGCCCCTGCGGGAGGCGGCGTTCGAGTTCACCGTCTACCGGCTGGCCTGTGACCCGGCGGCGGACCGACGGCGCTGCCAGGCGACGGTCGGGGTGCGCAACCTCACCTCGCAGCAGCAGGTCTGGCACGGGGAACTCCAGCGGGCCTACCTGCCGGACGGCCGGTGGGTCACCGCCGACGAGCCGGCCACCCGGGCGGCCAACCGGGGACGGGACGTCTTCGCCGAACCCGTGGCGGCCGACCAGCGGATGGTGGTGCCCCTGGTCTTCACGGTCGGTGGGCCGGAGCCGCCGCGACAGGTGGAACTGCGCAGCGGGGTGTTCTCCGCCGGGGTGCGGGTGGACGTGCCCTGACCGCCGTCGGTGCGCGCACGGGCGGTTCGGTGCCCGCGCCGCGACGCGGGGCGGCGGTCGTACCCTGGGATCCGTGACCGCCGCCCTCGCCACCGTGCTCGACGCGCCGATCTGGCGGGCCCGTCGCCGGGGTCGAGACCAGTGACTCGCCTACCTGCCTCCACCTGGGCGGCCCTCTCACGGACACACGAGGAGCGCGCCGACTCCCTCACCGCCGGACATCGCGCCCGCAAGGCCACGAGGCAACGCCACGCGATCGATGATTTTCTGTACGACTACTACGGCACCAGGCCCTCCGTGCTCCGCCGGTGGCACCCGGGCATCGGCGTCTCCCTGGAGCCCGGAACGAACGGCTCTGCCCCACACCAGAAGTGGCGTTGGTATGCCAGGAACGCGGACGGGGTCGTGAGCCTCGACGTCGCGGCGTTCCTCGCCGACCGGGCCGAGTCGGTGCGTTTCATCCATCGACTGCTGTCCGCGATCGCATCACGACCAGCCTTTACTGGCTGCTTCGGCCTGCACGAGTGGGCAATGGTGTACCGCCAACCCGAGCATCGACACGCACTTCCCTTGCGCCTCGGGCAGAAGGGCACGGACGCGGTAGTCGAGTCTCACCAGATCCGCTGCACACACTTCGATGCGTTCCGGTTCTTCACTCCCGACGCGGTCAGCCTCAACCGCCTGCAACCCACGAGGGAGAGCCAGGTCGAGTTCGACCAGCCGGGCTGCTTGCACGCCTCGATGGACTGCCACAAGTGGGCGACCAAGCTGGGCCCCACGGTTCCGGGGGACCTGGCGCTGGACTGCTTCGAGTTGGCGAGGGACATCCGGCTGCTCGACATGCAGGCGTCCCCGTACGACTTCTCCTCCTACGGGGAACCGGCGGTGGCCATCGAGACACTCGAGGGCAAGGCCGAGTACGTCGCTCGTCAACGCGAGTTCTCGCAGCGCGCGGGCCAACTACGCGCTCGGTTGATCAAGGTGTGTGTGGCGCTGCTCGAGGGAGCGGAGCCACCGGCGAGGGTGCGGGACTGACCTCCCGAGACACCCTCCCCTATTCCATTTGATCAGGGTGCACTTCTTCGTTGGCGGATGATCGCCAGCCGCCCGCGTCACGCCATATGCCTATCCGCACCAGAAGCCGCAGGCATTTTTGGTGACGATTCTATTGACCTCGCACTTCCACCGGCGGGTATTCTGTCTAATCGATGCGGCTCTATGATCTACATAGATTGCCGCCATCTTGCGGGTGTGCATCGGCACATCCGGTGTCCGACTCTGAGGAGGATTCATGATCCGTGCAGTCACCCGACTCGCAGACAGTCTGGTAGGTGCGGTGGCACCCAGGGCCACCGCGCAGGCAGCGCAGATCCGGGCCTGCCACGAAGTGTCGTGCTACTGCCGTGGCATCGACCTGTACAAGAAGCAGTGCTGCGACTTCGAGCCCTGTGGCAGCTGCTACTACGTCGGCCCCGGCTGCTGAATGCCGCACCTGGTCGTAGCGTGTCAGGGCCTGCTCGCCGTAGTGCTGCTCGTCTCCGCGACGAGCAAGCTGCGCAGCGGGCAGGCCCTGCGCGCCCTTGCGGATTCGCTGGTCGCGATGCGTCTGGTCCGCTCTCGATGGGCAGTACGGATCACGGCCGCGCTCGCCGTCGCGGAGGCGGTGGTCGCGGTGCTGCTGCTGGTCCCGGCCACCCGGCGGGCCGGGTTCGCCGCCGCCGCCGTGCTGCTCGCCGTGCTCGCCGGGGGCGTGGCCCGGGTTCTCGCTCGCGGCACCGCACAACCGTGCCGCTGCTTCGGCGCGTCGGCACTTCCACTGAGTCGTCGGCACCTGGCCCGCAACGTGCTGCTCGGCACAGCGGCGCTCCCCGGCCTCGTCGCCGCGCCGCCCGCACCGGCCCTGGCCGGCACGCTTCTCGCGCTGCTCACCGGCGCCCTGGCCGGTCTGCTCGTCACCGCCTTGGACGACATCGTCACGCTCTTCGCCCCGACGTCCCGCACCGACCACTCGAAGGAGGCCTTCTGATGGCGTACCTGGCCGCGGCCGCTGTTCTCGTCGGACTGATCGCGACGGTCAATCTGCTGCTCACCATCGGCGTCGTTCGGCGGCTGCGTGAGCACACCACCGAGCTGGCGGAGTTGCGCAACCGCAGCGGCACCGGCGGTGGTGTTTCCGGCATGCCCGTCGCGCTGCCGATCGATGCCCGGGTCGGCGAATTCACCGCCACGACGGTCGACGAGCGGTCGGTCAGTCTGGCCGAACTCGGTGAACGTCCTCTGGTCGGCTTCTTCTCGCCGGGCTGCCAGCCGTGCAAGGACCGGATGCCCGGCTTCCTGAAGTACGCGGCCACCAGGGCCGGTGGGCGGGAGAACGTCCTCGCCGTGGTCGCCGGGACGCCCCAGGAGACCGCCGAGACGGTCGAACAGCTCCGACAGGTCGCGACCGTCGTGGTGGAGCCGGACCAGGGCCCCGTGCAGAAGGCGTTCGGGGTCAAGGGCTTCCCCGCCTTCCTGCTGGTCGAGAAGGGTGTGGTGGCCGCATCCGACTTCGAACTCGGCACCGTCACCGGGCGCGACAGCGCTCCGCTCGTCTCGATCTGAGCACCGATGCCGTCACTGCGCACGCTCGGGCGGGCGGCCGCGCTCGCCCGGCATGCCGCCCCGCTCCCGGTGGCGGCCTACCTCGGACTGAGCCTGGCCGGCGGCTTCACGCCGTTGGCGGCGGCCTGGCTGACCAAACTGGTGGTCGACCGCCTGGTGGATGGTCGGGTGGCATGGCGCGATCTGGTCGGACTCGCCCTCGCGCTGGCCGCCACCGGGGTCGCCGCCGCGCTCCTTCCGCCCACCGCACGCTATCTGCGTCGGGAGACGGAACGCCGGATACGCCTGTTCGCCACAGCCCGGCTGTACGGGGCCGTGGACCGTTTCGTGGGACTGCGCCGGTTCGAGGACCCTGCCTTCCTCGACCGCATGCAGATCAGCCGCACCAGCGGCGTCAACGCTCCCGGAATGTTGGTCGACCACGGCCTCGGGATCATCCGCGCGACGATCACGATCGCCGGCTTCGGTGGCAGTCTCTTCCTGCTCGGTCCATGGGTGGCCGCAGTGGTACTCGTCGCCGCCGTCCCGGCGTTCCTGGCCGAACTGGCACTGAGCCGTCGCCGCGCCTCGGTGGTGGCCGAGGTGGGTCAGGCGGAGCGACGAGAGATCTTCTACGCCGGCCTGCTCACCAACAGCCAGGCCGCGAAGGAGATCCGGATCTTCGGCGCGGGTCCGTACCTGTGGGCGAAGATGTCCACCGAACTACACGGCATCAACGAGGGATACCGCCGGCTCGACCGGCGGGAGCTGGTGACGCAGAGCGCTCTGGCGCTGCTGGGCGCCGGCGTCGCCGCCGGACTCCTGCTGTGGACGGTCCGCTCGGTCACCGTCGGCGTGCTCACGGTCGGCGACGTGTCACTCGTCATCGCGGCGGTCGCCGCGGTCCAGAGTGCGCTCTCCAGCCTGGTGACGGATGCCGCCGGCGTCCACCAGGCACGTCTGCTGTTCGACCACTACCTGACGGTGGTCGACGCCGAGTCGGATCTGCCGGTACGGCCCGAGCCGCTGGACGCACCGCCCCTGCGTGCCGGAATCGAGCTGCGCGACGTGTGGTTCCGCTACGCCGAGGACGCTCCCTGGGTGCTGCGCGGCGTGAACCTGCGCATCCCCGCCGGCCGCAGCACCGCCGTCGTCGGGCTCAACGGTGCCGGGAAGAGCACTCTCATCAAGTTGCTGTGCCGGCTGTACGACCCCACCCGGGGACACGTGCTCTGGGACGGAGTCGACGTACGCGACCTCGACCCGGCGCGGTTACGGAACCGGATCCGTGCGGTCTTCCAGGATGCCACCGCGTACGACCTCACCGCCCGGGAGAACGTCGCTCTGGGCGATCTGAGCGCCCTGCACGACCCGGTCCGCGTCGAGCGGGCCGCCCGTCGAGCCGGCGCACACGACCTGATCACACGACTGCCCCACGGTTACGAGACACCCCTGACCAGAATCTTCTTCTCCCCAGGCGACGCCGGAGACGCAAGCACCGGAGTTGTCCTGTCCGGCGGAGAGTGGCAGCGCCTGTCGATCGCCCGCAGCCTGGTGCTCGACCGGGCCGATCTACTCGTCCTCGACGAGCCGAGTTCGGCCCTGGATGCCGAGGCCGAGTACCAGGTGCACGCCACACTGCGGGAACACCGGCGTGACCGGACCAGTCTGCTGGTGTCCCACCGGTTGGGTGTGGTGCGGGAGGCCGACCTGATCGTCGTGTTGGACGAGGGACGGATCGTCGAATCTGGCGGCCACGACGACCTGGTCGCAGCCGGTGGGGCATACGCGCGGCTCTTCACGCTCCAGGCCGCCAGCTACCGACCCACTGGTCTCGACGACCAACCGGTACCGGCGACGAAGGGGGTTGGATGAGGCTGTTGCTGCCGGCTGCCGTCGTGCTGTTGGCTCTCGTCACGGCGGCTGTGGCGCTGGTGCGTCGTCGGATCGTCGTCGTGGGGATCAGCGGGCTGAGCATGGCACCGACCCTGGGCCACGGTGACCTCGTGCTGGTCCGCAGGCGGCGCGGCCGGGTGCCGCGCCGGGGTCAGGTGATCCTGATCGAGGTCCCCGAGCCGTGCCGTCCCGGTGAGCGCCCGGAGCGCCCCGCACACACCTGGGTGGTCAAACGCGTCGTGGCGCTACCGGGCGATCCCGCGCCCAGGTTCCTGCCCGGCTGGGCGTGCGATCCGGCTGGCCGGGTGCCCGCCGGGCACGTGGTGCTGCTCGGCGACAACCCCGAGGTGAGCCGGGACTCCCGGCACTTCGGGCCCGTCCCCCTCGATCGGGTGCTCGGGGTTGCCGTGCGCCGGCTCAACAGCTGGCGACCGGCCTTGGCGGACACCGGCAACCGGACGGCCGCCCACTGACCGTTCCCCGGACGGCCGCCCACTGACCGTTCGCCGGGCGTCCGCTCGTGCCGGTCGCCGTGGCGCGCGGCGGCCCCGGGCCCCGCCTGCTCACCCCAGGGCGGCGAGCAGGCGGGGCCCGGCCGGACGCACGGAGACCGGGCGGCCCGCCGCCGGTGGCGGGGCCCGGTGCGCTCAGGTCGCCGTGCAGGTCACCGCAGGTACGGCCGGCGTGCCGGTGGCACCGCCCAGGAAGCCGAAGGTCGCCTCGGCACCGGGGGCGAGCGCGCCGTTCCAGCCCACGTTGCGGGCGGTGACCGTCGCGCCGGTCCGGGTCAGCTCGGCGTTCCACGCCTGGTCGATCCGCTGGCCGTCGGGGAGGGTGAAGCTCACCGTCCAGCCCCGGCTGGCGACGGACCCGGTGTTGCGGACCGTCACCTCACCCTGGAAACCGCCCTGCCACTGCCCGACGATCCGGTAGACCGCGACGCAGCCGGTGCCCGAGGTCGGCGTCGGGGTCGGTGGGCCGGTCGGCGTCGGCGTACCCGTCGGCGTCGGCGTACCGGTCGGCGTCGCGGTGGGGGTGACGTCGGAGAGGGCGGCGGCCAGCGCCGGGTACCAGCGGTCGGACATCTTCCGGTCGCCGGCGGCGTTGGGGTGCACTCCGTCGTAGGTGTCCGTGGCCGTGTCGAAGCCCGTCCACTGGTCGACCACCACGATCGGGGAGCGCGCCGTGGTCTTCCCCGCCGCCCAGCCGTCGATCGCGGCGTTGAGGGCCACCGTCCGCTGTCCGCACTCGGCGCAGGTCGGCGGCTCCACCGGAATGATCTTCGCGACCAGCACCCGCATCGCCGGGTTGCTCTCCCGCATCTGGTCGACCAGCCGGGAGTACGCGGCCAGGATGGTCGCCGGCGGGATGTTGCTCCACACGTCGTTGGTGCCGAAGTGCATCAGCACGATGTCGGGGCGGGTGGCCGCGAGCCAGCCGGGCAGCAGGTTCTGGTTGGCGACATTGGTCACCAGGTAGCCGCCGTGGCCCTCGTTGTCGCCGTCGTACGGCTGTCCGCAACCCTGCGGACCGAGGGTGCCGACGAAGTCCACGTCGGTGTGACCGGTGGACTGGAGGCGGTTCCAGAGGTTGGCCCGCCAGCAGCCGGGCGAGCCCGTGATCGAGTCGCCGAGGGGCATGACGCGCACCGGTGACGCGGCGACCGCCGGATGGGCGGGCGCCCCGGCGACCAGGCCGAGCAGTAGGGCGAGCGGGACGGCCGTGAGGGCCGCGAGCAGGGTCGGAAGGAAGGGCCTTCGGGGCATGGTGGAGGGACTCCTGTCACGTGACGAGAAACGTACGGTGACGGCCCTGGTGCTCCCGGCAGCATTCCATCAGAAACCTCTCCGCCACTCAACGCCCGATCCGCTCCGGGTGGCCCCGGTGCACCGTCCACTCGGGGGCCAGGATGGACATGACCGTCGCGTCCACCCAGTGATCCCCGTCCCGCAACGCGTCCCGTAGCACGCCCTCGGCGACGAACCCGACCTTCTCGTACACCCGGCGGGCCCGAGGGTTGAGGTGGTAGACCTCCAGCGATATCCGGTGCAGGCCGAGTCGCTCGAAGCCGTGCCCGACGACGAGGCGTACCGCCTCGGTGCCGAGGCCACGGTCCCGGCCAGCGGGACCGATCAGGGTGCGGAAATTGCAGCTGCGATTGTGCGCGTCCCACTGGTTGAGCACCACCTCGCCGACACACGCTCCGGTCGCGCGGTCCACCACCGCCAGGTCGAGCCGGTCGGTCTGCGCGTTGCGGCCGGCGTACCACCGGCGCAGCCCCTCCTCGTCGTGCGCGACGCCGGTGCTGCCGGTCAGCCGGACCACCTCCGGATCGGCCAGCGCCGTCCGCAGCGCGGGCAGGTCGTCGTCGAGGAAGGGGCGCAGCAGCACGCGCTCCCCGGTCAGGGTGGGCTTGGCGGCGAAGTCGGGGCGACGCTCGGGCGCGGCGGACGCTGGATCAATCTGCATCCGCTGATCCTCGCCGCCCCCGTACCGCCGGCCAACCAGGTTTCCCGGTCAGTCGCCGTCGACCCGGCGGTTGCGTTTGGTCTGCGAGCGGCGCTTCTTCTCGTCCAGGCGGCGCTGCTTCGCCCCCCGCGACGGGCGGGTCGGTCGGCGGGGCGGCGGCGGCGCGGCGACCGCCTCGCGCAGCAGCGCCGCCATCCGTTCCCGGGCCGCCTCGCGGTTGGCCAGTTGCGCCCGGTGTTCGCTGGCGGCGACGGTGAGGACCCCGTCGACCAGCCGACCGGCGAGCCGTTGGAGGGCCCGCTCACGCAGGTGCGACGGGAGACTCGGCGAGGCGGCGAGGTCGAAGCTCAACTCGACCCGGGAGTCCGTGGTGTTGACGCCCTGGCCGCCCGGCCCGGACGACCGGGAGAACCGTTCCCGCAGCTCCCCGCCGGGCACCGTCAGCCGGTCCGTCACCCGTAGTCCGTCGTCCATGCCCCGAGGCTAGTCGTCGGGCCGGCGGGACCGCCCGCCAGTTTCGGGTCGGCCCTGCCCGGCCGGCCACCCGCTCCACCCGGCGACGACCGCCGCTGGCGGTGGCCGTGCGACCTGTCGCGCGGCCTGTCGCGCGGCCACGGTCAGCCGCCCCGGCCGATGATCGTGTCGGCGGTCTGCTGGACCTGGTCGATCGGGATGGCGAAACCGATGCCGATCGAGCCGTTGCCGTCGATGGTGGCGATCGCGGTGTTCACCCCGACCACCTCGCCCCGGGCGTTGACCAGCGGTCCGCCCGAGTTCCCCGGGTTGATCGAGGCGTCGGTCTGCACCGCCGTGTGCCGGTTCTCGCCCAGCTGCACCTGGCGGTCCAGGGCGCTGACGATGCCGGCGGTGACGGTGCCGGAGAGGCCGAGCGGAGAGCCGACGGCCAGCACCGGCTCGCCGACCCGGGTCGAGCCCGGTTTCGCCAGCGGCAACGGGGCCAACCCGGCCGACGCCGGCACCCGGAGCACCGCCAGGTCGCTGCGCGGCTCCCGGCCGACCACCTCGGCCGGGACGCGACGGCCGTCGGGCAGTTCCACGGCCACCGTCGTCCCGCCGCCCCGGGCCAGGATGTGATCGTTGGTGATGATGTGCTGCTGGTCGTCCACGGCGAACCCCGAGCCGGTCGCACCCCGGCCCCGACCGTTGCCGACCAGGACCGACACCACGCCCGGCACGGTGCGCTCGGCGGCGGTGACCAGTTCCGCCGGGACCGGCGCGGCCGAGGCCGCCGACGGCTCGGTCAACTCGTCCAGGTTGGCCACCCAGCCGCCGGCCACCGCGCCGGCCGCGGTGGAGAGGGCCACCACCGCCGCCGCGGCGACGAGCAGCCGTCCCGGGCCGAGCGGGCCGGGACGGTCCGGACCGGCCGCCGGTACGTCACCACGGCCCCGCCCGTCCGGGTCCAGTTCGGGTGAGACGAACCAGGGTCCGCGCGGCTCGCCGAGTCCGGTCTGCACCGCCATACGTCCGCTCCTCACGTGAAGTCCGCTCCTGCCGTCCGTCCGCCCACCGGCCGCCCGCCGTGGGTGCCGCCCGCTTCCACCCGCCGGCGCTTCCACCCGCCGGCGCTTCCACCCGCCGGCGCTTCCACCCGCCGGCGCT
The DNA here is from genome assembly GCF_040639195.1 of Micromonospora sp. NPDC023956. Lineage (NCBI taxonomy): Bacteria > Bacillati > Actinomycetota > Actinomycetes > Micromonosporales > Micromonosporaceae > Micromonospora > Micromonospora sp. NPDC023956. Next base: position 81,986 of record NZ_JBEZZN010000008.1, on the reverse strand, counting down.
TCCACCCGCCGGCGCTGCCGCCGCCGGTGCCACCCGGTCCTCCGGTCCGGGCGCTGCCGCCGGGGATGCCGCCCGGTCAGGGCAGGCGGGAGAACCACCGCATCGACCCGGCCGCCGCGCCCATGGCGAGGAGCAGCCCGAACCCGATGAACCGTGCCGACACGTCCTGTCGCACCGTCCGGTACCCGACCGAGGTGCCGATGTCCTCGTAGACGGCGCGCAGCTCGTCACTCGTGGTCGCCTCGTGGAAGCCGCCGCCGGTCTCCTCGGCGACCGCCCGCAGGGTCTGCCCGTCGACCGGCACCTGGATCGGCCGTCCGCCCCGGTCCACGAACCCACTCGGGGTGCCGAACGAGATGGTGTGCACCGGCACCTTGGCGGACACCGCGTCGCCGGCCGCCTCGATCGGGTCCTTGCCCGAGGTGTTCGCCCCGTCGGAGAGGAGGATGATCCGGGCCGGCGGCGGGTCCTTCGCCGCCTGGCTGTCCAGCGCCCGGACCGCGCCGAGGGAGGTGTTGATCGCCTCACCGATGGCGGTGCCCTGGACCCCGGTGGCCCCCTCGACCAGCCGTTCGATCCCCTCGTGCAGGGCCTCCCGGTCGATGCTCGGCGGAACCAGCACGGCGGCGCTGCCGGCGAAGGCGACCAGCCCGACGTTGAACTCGTCGGGCAGACCGTCGACGAAGCGCCGGGCCGCCTGCTTCGCGGCGGTCAACCGGTCCGGGTCGACGTCCGTGGCGAGCATCGAGGTGGACACGTCCACCGCCACCATCACGGTGGCCCGTTCCCGGGGCACCCGGACCTCGGCGGTCGGCCGGGCGAATCCGACCACCAGCAGCGCCAGCATGACCAGGAAGAGCCCGGCCGGCAGGTGCCGCCGCCAGGTCGGCCGCTGCGGCGCGACCCGGTCGAGCAGGCGAAGGTTCGTGAACCGTACGGCGTAGCGGCTGTGCCGGCGCTGCGCCAGCAGGTACGCCGCCAGCAGCCCGAGCACGCCGAGCAGCAGCCAGAGCCGGACCGGGGACTGCCAGATCACGCGCCACCTCCCCGGATCGGGACACCGCGACCGGCCGGGGCGAGAGCCAGCCGACGCTGGGCGTGCACGTGCCGGACGATGTCCGCGACCCAGTCCCGGTCGGTCCGCAGCGCCAGGTGCGCCGCCCCGCACCGACGCAGTACCCGGCGCACCTGCTCCCGTTGGGCGGTCGCCGCCCGGGCGAACCGGTCCCGCAGCACCGGGTCGCCCGTCCACACCTCGCGACGCCGACCGGTTTCCGGGTCCACCAGGGTGATCAGCCCGACGTCCGGGAGTTCCAGCTCACGCGGGTCGGTCACCTCGACGGCGAGCACCTGGTGTCGGACGGCGAGCCGGCGCAGCTGCGGTTCCCACCCGGCCTCGGCCCACGGGTCGTCGGGGAGGGCGTCGAGGAAGTCGGAGACGACCACGACCAGCCCCCGACGCGGGGCGAGGCGGTGCACCGTGGCCAGCGCCCCGGCCAGCGACGGCGGGTCGTCCGCCGCCGGGACGACCGGCAGCCCGGTGACGAGGTCCCCGGCAGCGGCCGGGGCGCCGGCCGGGACCGGCTCGTCGTCCCGGTCGCCGCGCGGGGCGGTGAGCAGGGTGCGGAGCAGGTTCACCAGGTGTTGACGTCCGCTCCGGGCGGGAAACCGGCGCACCCCGTCCCGGGTGAGCACCTGGGCGCCGAGCCGGTTGCCGGAGCCGGCGGTGAGGAAGCCGACCGCCGCGACGGCCGCCACCGCCAGTTCCCGCTTGTCCAGGTCGGCGGTGCCGAAGTCCATGCTCGGACTGGCGTCCACCAGCAGCCAGGTGGTCAGTTCCCGGTCGGCGTCGACCTCCCGTACGTGCGGCACGGCGGTGCGGGCGGTGACCGCCCAGTCCATCCGGCGTACCTCGTCCTCGCCGGGCCGGTACTCCCGGCTGCCGGCGGCCTCGCTGCCCGGTCCGGGAAGCAGGCCCCGGTGCTGGCCGTGCAGCAGTCCGTCGAGCCGGCGGGTGACGGTCAGTTCCAGCTGGCGCAGTCGCTGGTCCGGGGTCAGGTCGGCCAGTCCCGGGTCGCGCTGCGCGGGATGCGCCGGCATCGGCGGGCGGCGGACCCTCATGCCGCCGCCAGGTCGGGCGTGACCGGTCGCCGGCCGGGGGCGATCCGGGGCGGGGGTACGGCCTCGACGAGCCGGTGGACCAGCGCCTCGGCGGACACCCCGTCGGCGACCGCGTCGAAGGAGAGCACCAGCCGGTGAGCGAGCACGTCCACCGCCAGTTCTCGGACGTCCTCGGGGATGACGTACTCGCGACCGCGCAGCAGGGCCTGGGCCCGAGCGGCGGCGACCAGTCCGAGGGTGGCGCGGGGGCTCGCGCCGTAGGCGAGCATGGGGGCGAGTCCGGCCAGGCCGAAACGCCCCGGATCGCGGGTGGCGAGGATGAGCCGGACCACGTACTCGGCGAGGGCGTGGTGCACGTAGACGTCCCGGGCCCGTGCCTGGAGGGCGCGCAGCCGACGCGGGTCCAGCACCCGGCGGGGACGGGGCCGGTCGGTGCTCATCCGGTAGAGGATGGCCAGCTCCTCGGCGGCGTCCGGGTAGTCGACCACCACCTTCATCAGGAAGCGGTCCCGCTGCGCCTCGGGGAGCGGGTACACGCCCTCGGACTCGATCGGGTTCTGGGTGGCGAGCACCAGGAACGGATCGGGTACCCGGAAGCTGCGTCCGCCGATGGACACCTGCCGCTCGGCCATCGCCTCCAACAGCGCCGACTGCACCTTGGCCGGCGCCCGGTTGATCTCGTCGGCGAGGACCAGGTTGGCCATGATCGGGCCCGGTTCGACGTCGAAGGTCTCCTGGGAGGCCCGGTAGATCCGGGTGCCGACGATGTCCGAGGGGACCAGGTCGGGCGTGAACTGGATCCGGGAGAAGGTGCCGCCGACCACGGTGGCGAGGGTCTGCGCGGCGAGGGTCTTGGCCACGCCGGGCACGCCCTCGAGCAGGCAGTGTCCCCCCGCCACGAGGGCGGTGAGCAGGCGCTCGACGAGTCGGTCCTGCCCGACGATCACACGTTTGACCTCGTGGAGGATCTGTTCCCACTCGACGTCGGGCGCGCCGGGATCGTCCGGGGTGGGCACGCTGGCCAAGGTGTCCGAGATGTCCGTCACGGTGCTTGCTTCCCGGAGCACCACCACGACAAACGTCGGAATTTCAGCCGCTAACCCACCCTTTCCCGCCGCAACGGGACGCCTTCCGTCCCGCCGCGTCCGATCCCCGGCGGCTGGCGGGGTCGCCCCGGGCGACGACGCCGGTCGGGTGGCCGGTTCACCGACCACCCGACGACGCCACGCGGGTCAGCCCGCCACGTGCAGGTGGAAGGGGCGGTCGGCGGCGGTGCCGCTGTAGGTACGGGTCTGGATGAAGACCCCGTTCGGGGTGTCCAGCCGGGGCGCCACCGAGATCAGCCCACTCGGCGGGATGCAGCAGTTGCCGGAGTCGCCGATGGTGGCGATGTAGGCGCCGCGCGAGACGACCCGGTTGAAGATCACCTCGTACTGCCCGGCGCCGTACCGCCGCACCAGGGCCACGTCCTGCCCCCTGGCCAGCACCCCGTTCGAGTGGACGACGGCGAAGGAGACGGTGGTGGCGAGGGCTCCGGTGTCCTGCTTCAGCGCCTCCCGCGCCACCCGGGCCGACTCCGGCGCCAGCGGCGGCTGACCGCCCTGCCGAACCGCCGTCGGCTGACCGCCGGTGGCCTCGGTCGGCTGGGCGGCGGCGATCCCCCCTCCGGCCAGGGTCAGCCCCAACACGGCGAGAGTCACCGCGACCGCCTTACGTGAGAACAGTGTGGCCATGACAGATCTCCCTTGCTTCGAGCGAGGAGAGTGGAACCGCTCCGCTATTTACGGAACGGATTGTTGCCGGATCAGCAGGCCGGAGAAAATGCCGTCAGGCATTCCGACTGAGCAAAATTCCTCGATTTTGCACCCGTGCTGAGCTGGCCAAACTACGGAGAGTGTCGGCTATAACCACACAGGAAAGTAGCACCAAAGAATGTGCTGAGTCAATGCTTGATCACAGTTTACGGAACTTCCAGTCCACTCCCGTCAGCGCAGCCGGCGAATCGAAGAATCATTCACGAAGACCTGCGGCGGCGGGCCCCGGACCGGGACGGCTAGCGTGTCGGGGTGACCGTACGCGTCGAGGACCCACCGACGACCGGGGCGCGACGCCACCGCACCGTGCTCTGCTGGCTCGCCGTCGCGCCGGGGCTCGCCTTCGCCGCCGTCCGCCTGGCCGGCCTGGAACGGGGCGCGCTGGTGCAGGCGGTGGCCTTCACGCCGTACGTGGCGGGCTGGGCCGTGCTGCCCCTGGTGCTGGCGCTCGCCCTGCGGCGGCGCGGCCCCGCCCTGGTCGCGGCCCTGACCGCGCTGGCCCTGGTGGCCGTGGTCGCGCCCCGGGCCATCCCCACCGACCAGCCGGCCGCCGACGGGCCGACCCTGCGGGTGCTCACCGCCAACCTGCTGGCCGGCGCGGGCGACGCCGGGCGGCTGGTCGACCTGGTCCGGGCCGAGCGGGTGGACCTGCTGGCGGTGCAGGAGTTCACCCCCGACGCACAGGCCGAACTCGACCGGCTCGGCCTGGCCGGGCTGCTGCCGTACCGGCAGCTCAACCCCGAGGTGGGCACCACCGGCTCCGGGCTCTACGCGCGCTTCCCGCTCACCCTCGTCGGGATCCGGCGCAACGTCGGCTTCGGCTTCAGCCAGGCGTACGGGACCCTCGTCGTGCCCGGCGCGCCCCCGGTACGGGTCGAGTCGGCGCACCCGGCGGCCCCGCACTCCCCGTCGGTGGTGCCGGACTGGCGGACCGACCTCGCGGCCCAGCCCCCGGCCACCCCGGACGGGCAGTTGTCCGTCCTCGCCGGGGACTTCAACGCCACCCTGGACCACGCCCTCCTGCGGGATCTCCTCGCCACCGGGTACGTCGACGCGGCGGACGCGGTCGGGGCCGGGCTGACCGGCACCTGGGGGCCGTACGACGGCGACCCGATCCCGCCGGTCACCATCGACCACGTGCTGGTCGACCGGCGGATCGCGGTCCACGCGGTGACGGTGCGCGCGCTGCCGGGCAGCGACCACCGCACCGTCCTGGCCGAACTCCGCCTGCCCAGCCGCACCACGTGACCCGACGCACCGCCCCCTGTGGGCGCAGCGCACCGCCCCCGGCCCGCGCCTGGCGCGTGCGGCTCGCGGGCCAGGGCGAGGGCGTGCGCGGCGGGACGGGACGGGTCAGACGTGGGCGCGGTCGAGGCCGTAGGTGAGGGCGTCGACCAGGGCGTGCCAGCTCGCCTCGACGACGTTCGGGTGCACGCCGACGGTGGTCCAGTCCCGACCCGCGCCGGCGGTCTCCACCAGCACCCGGGTGACCGCGCCGGTGCCCTGGCTCCCCTCCAGGATGCGGACCTTGTAGTCGGCCAGCCCGAAGCCGCGCAGCTCCGGGTAGTGCCGGGTCAGCCCGACCCGCAGCGCCTCGTCCAGGGCGTTCACCGGGCCGTTCCCCTCGGCCGTGGCGATCACCCGCTCGCCGCGTACCCGGATCTTCACGGTCGCCTCGGAGACCACCGCGCCGTCCTCCCGGTGCTCCACGATCACCCGGTACGACTCCAGAGCGAACGGCTTCGCCGGGGCGCGGTCGGGCAGCTCGGAACGGACCAGCAGCTCGAAGGAGGCGTCCGCGGCCTCGAACGACCAGCCGCCGGCCTCCAGTTCCTTGACCCGGTTGGTGACCCGGGACAGCGTCTCCGGACGGCCGGCCAGGTCGAGCCCGAGCTCACGGCTCTTGAGTTCGATGCTGGCCCGGCCGGCCATCTCGGTGACCAGGATCCGCATGTCGTTCCCCACCACTGCGGGGTCCACGTGGTTGTAGAGCAGCGGATCCACCTTGATCGCGCTCGCGTGCAGCCCCGCCTTGTGGGCGAAGGCCGCGGCCCCGACGTACGCCTGGTGGGTGTCGGGGGCGATGTTGGCGATCTCGGCGATGGCGTGCGAGACGCGCACCATCTGCTCGAGGCACCCGTCCGGTAGGACGGGGATCCCGAGCTTGAGCTGGAGGTTGGCGACGACCGCGAAGAGGTCGGCGTTGCCGGGGCGCTCGCCGTAGCCGTTGGCGGTGCCCTGGAAGTGGCGCACCCCGGCCTCGACGGCGGCGACGGTGTTGGCGACCGCGCAGGCGGTGTCGTTCTGGCAGTGGATGCCGAGCCGCTCCGGGCCGACGCCGGTGCGCGCGGTCAGGTCGGTGATGGCGGCGGTCACCTGGGAGGGGAGCATGCCGCCGTTGGTGTCGCAGAGCACCATCACCTCGGCTCCGGCGCCGAGCGCGGTCTCCACCACCGCCGCCCCGTACGCCGGGTCTGAGCGGTAGCCGTCGAAGAAGTGCTCGCCGTCCACGAAGACCCGACGGCCCTCGGCGACCAGGTGGGCCACCGTGTCCCGGATCATGGCGAGGTTCTCGGCCGGGGTGGTCCGCAGCGCCCGCTCGACGTGCCGCAGGTCCGCCTTGGCCACCAGCGCGATCGCCGGGGTCTCGGCGTCGAGCAGGGCGCGCACCTGCGGGTCGTCGGCGACCGCGACCCCGGCCCGGCGGGTGGCGCCGAACGCGACCAGCAGCGCGTGGCGCAGGGCGAGTTCGCTACCGGCCCGGCGGAAGAACTCGGTGTCCTTGGGCACCGCGCCCGGCCAGCCACCCTCGATGAAGCCGACACCGAACTCGTCGAGCAGCCGGGCCACGGCGAGCTTGTCCACCACCGAGTAGCTGATTCCCTCGCGCTGGGCACCGTCGCGCAACGTCGTGTCGTAGACCTGGTACGTCATGGGAGACCTTTCCGGCACCAACAAAAAGACCCCCCGCGGGGTGCGGGAGGTCTGCGCGCTCGGCGGAGGGTTGCCGGCGCGCTAGGTGCCAATAATCAGGGCGGTGCTGGTCACGATCCGTACTGTGCCACCCGCGACCCGGATATGGGAGGCAAAATCCACATCATGGGAAGCCCGGTGGCGGAGTGTCACGTGGCACACCACCGGCCGGAGCGGGGCCGGAACGCCCATTCGGTGATCAACTTCACAACCCACCCGGCCACCATCCACCCCTCGCGACGCTGCGGCATATCTTGAACCAGTCCAGTTACGGCCTCGTGCCGCTCGTCAAGGAGGACCTGTGCTCACCGTCGGTGACAGCTTCCCGGAGTACGAACTCACCGCCTGCGTCTCCCTGGAGGCGGACAAGGCGTTCGAGACGATCCACCACAAGTCGTACCAGGGCCAGTGGCGGGTCGTGTTCTTCTGGCCGAAGGACTTCACCTTCATCTGCCCCACCGAGATCGCCGAGTTCGGCCGACTGAACGGTGAGTTCGCCGACCGCGACGCCCAGGTCCTCGGCGTCTCCATCGACAACGAGTTCGTCCACTACGCCTGGCGCAAGGACCACCCGGACCTGCGCGAGCTGCCCTTCCCGATGCTCAGTGACATCAAGCGCGAGCTGACCGAGGCCTGCGGTGTGCTCGGCGAGGACGGCGTCGCCCAGCGCGCCACCTTCATCGTCGACCCGAACAACGAGATCCAGTTCGCCATGGTCACCGCCGGCTCCGTGGGCCGGAACGTCTCCGAGGTGCTGCGGGTGCTCGACGCCCTGCAGACCGACGAGCTCTGCCCGTGCAACTGGAACAAGGGCGGCGACACCCTGGACGCCACCAGGTTGATGGCCGGAGCCTGACCGATGGGCCTCGACGTGATCAAGGCGGCTCTGCCCGAGTACGCCAAGGACATCAAGCTCAACCTCGGGTCGACCGTCGGCACCTCGACGCTGAGCCCGGTCCAGGTCTGGGGCACCGCGCTGGCCTGCGCGGTGGCCGCCCGGAACCCGGTGGTGCTGCGGGAGATCGCGGCCGGGGCGACCGACCACCTCAAGCCCGAGGCGGTCGAGGCGGCCAAGGGCGCGGCCACCATCATGGCGATGAACAACATCTACTACCGGTCCAAGCACCTGATCGGCGACGAGTCGTACGGCTCGATGCCGGCCCGGCTGCGGATGCAGATCATCGCCCGGCCCGGGGTGGACAAGGGCGACTTCGAACTCTGGTGCCTGGCGGTCTCGGCGATCACCGGGTGCGGGGTGTGCCTGGAGTCGCACGAGAAGACCCTGCGCGGAGCCGGGTTCACCCGCGAGCAGGTGCACGAGGGACTGCGGATCGCCGCCGTGGTGCACGCCGCCGCGGTGGCCCTCGACGCCGAGGCCGCGCTGGCCTGACGCCGCACCCGCCGGCGGACCACGACCGGGGCCGTCCGACCGACGGCCCCGGTCGCGTCGCACCGGGGCACCCGGCCGACCACGACCGGCCTCCGGTCAGGTGTGCGACCGCGACCGGAGGGTACGAAGAGCCCTGACGGGACAGCATCCCCGATACGACGCAGTCGAGGCAGGAGGGCGGTCCGATGGACAGGCTCGATCCGGGCGCGGCGCACGCCTCGCCGAAGCCCGTGACCGACGACGGGCAGGGCGGTTTCGCGGGCGGCGCGCCCGCCGGCACCTTCGACCCCTGGCGCTACCGGGACGAGGCCGGAGTCACCGACGCCGACCTGACCGGCTACCGGGTCGAGGCGACCGACGGTTCGATCGGGAAGATCGACGAGGCGAGCCACGAGGTCAACGCCAGCTACCTGGTGGTGGACACCGGCCCGTGGATCTTCGGCCGGAAGGTGATGCTCCCGGCCGGCACGGTCAACCACGTCGAGCACGACGCCCGCACGGTCTTCGTCGACCGGACCCGCGACCAGGTCAAGGCCGCCCCGGAGTACGACGAGGCCGACACCGACCCGGCGTACCGGGACCGGCTGGGCGGCTACTACGACGACACGTACGCCCCCGTGCCACCGGGCACCGCCGGTCGGTGACCACGACGTGACGGCCGGTGGGGTTCCGCCCCGCCGGCCGTTACCGTGTCCGGGTGGACACCCCTGGAGCGAATCGACGCATCCCGTTCTCCGCGATGTTCAACTTCCGCGACGTCGGTGGCTACCGGGGCCACGACGGACGCACCGTCCGGTGGGGACGGCTCTACCGTTCCGACTCCCTGCACCGGGTCGACCGGACCGACCGGGCGGCGTTCGCCGCGCTCGGCGTCCGGACGGTGATCGACCTGCGGCGGCCGTCCGAGGTGACCCGCGACGGCCGGGTACCGGCGTACGACGGGCTCAGCTACCGCAACATCCATCCGGAACACCGGTCCTGGGCCGAGCAGATGTACGACCCGACGACCAGCCTGGCCCACTTCCTGGTGAACCGGTACGTCGAACTGGCCACCACCGGCGCGGCCGGGCTGGGTGAGGCGGTCGGACTGATCGCCGACGCCGAGAACGCCCCGGTCGTGGTGCACTGCGTGGCCGGCAAGGACCGCACCGGCATCGTCTGCGCGCTGACCCTGTCGGCGCTCGGGGTGAGCGACGCGGACATCGCGGCGGACTACGCGCTGAGCACCGAGGCGTCGGCCCGGTTCAGCGCCTGGCTCGTGGCGAGCACGCCGGAGGCGGCCGACCCGCCCGCGCCGTTCCTCGCCTCGCCGACCGAGGTGATGCCGCTCTTCCTCGACGAGTTGCGCGCACGGCACGGGTCGGTCGAGGGGTACCTCCGGCACGCCGGGCTGACCGACGCGCAGCTGGCGGCGCTCCGGGCCCACCTGCTCGGCTGAGCCGGCGCGGCCCCCGGTGTCGGGAGGGGACGCTCCTGCGGAAGGTCCCCTCCCGGCACCTCAGCGGGCCAGTTCGACCAGCGGGAAGGCCCGGTGCCGGCGGGGCGGGACGAGGAAGTTCTGCCGTCGGGTGCAGGTGAGGAACCGCTCCAGCCCGTTGTCCTGCTCGGCGACCCGGTGCTTGCGGGCCAGGTCCACCGACGCCTGGCTGCGCCGCATGCCGGCGAAGAAGTCGGCGGTCGGGACGAAGACGCTGAAGTGCAGCTTCGGCTGGCTGCTGCCGTCCGGCACGTCCATCGCGTCGAAGCCGGGGCCGTCGATGCGCAGGTGCATCGGTGTGCCGTCGGCCGCCCGCGAGGTGCGTTGCAGGGTCGACAGGTGGCCCATCCGACGCTCGCCGGCCGGCAGGCCGATCCCCCGGGCGGTGCGCTCGGCGTAGTCCGGACCCCGGTTCTCCGCCGGCAGGAAGGACGGGCCACCGCCGTCGGTGAGCTGGTCGGCGTTGCCGGGGTGCACCGCCGGGGCGTGGAACATGTACTGCACCCGCTTGACGAAGCTGCCGTTCTCGCTGGGCGGCGTGGTCGCCGTCGCCATGTCGTAGAACTGGAGCATGTCGAGGATGACGTGCGAGAGGTGCTGGACGCTGCCGTTGTCCAGGTAGTCGCCCGGCGTGGCGGTGGTCAGCCGGGCCGCGTCGGTGCCGGCGAAGGTGCAGATCGCCGGCGGCCCGGAGGCGTTGGTCTGCTGGTCGGAGAAGCCCATCCACATCGGTGAGTCGCGCTGGATGAACCGGGCGTACGGGAGCTGGTTCTGCTCGGCGACCGAGCGGGGCAGGCCGACCTGGGTGAACATGTGCCGGGTCGAGGTGACCGTCAGCAGCCCGGCGAAGGCCGGCGACGGCACCGGCTCCCCCGCCAGCTTCCCGCTGCCGCCGAACCAGGCCAGCACGTCCTGGATGGTGGTGGCCCGGTCGCTGCGGAAGGTGAAGAGCAGGTCGTTCGTCTCGATCCGGACCGGCACGGTGAACCGCTGCTTGGTGACGCCGGGGTGGTCGGGGTGCACGTCGGTGGGGCCGGGCACCGCCTCCTCCAGCACCGACCGGGTCGGGTCGGCGAGCAGCCGGGGCAGGTGCGCGCCGACCAGGTCGCCGGGCAGCCGCCGGAAGTAGGGCAGCCCGTACGAGACGAACGTCATCAGGCCGGCCGCGCCGAACTCGTACCGCGACTCCAGTTCGTCGAGGACCCGGGCCAGTTCCCGCTGGTCGGCCGGGCCGGGCGGGCGGCTCAGCGCGGCGGTGAGGTAGACGGTGTGCACCGGCGGCATGGTGAACGGGCCGCCGGTCGGCGACGACTGCTCCGGCGCGCTGTACCGGGCCACGTCGAACTGGATGTCCGGCAGGGTCGACCCTCGCGGGGTCGCCGGTCGGTCCGGGGTACGGGCCACCGAGGAGCAGGCGGCGAGGGCGGTGGCCGCCGCCGCCAACGCCCCGCCACCGAGCAGCGCCCGCCGGCGCACCGCCGGGTGGTCGGGCATCAGGTGCTCCGGGCCAGTGCGGTCCGCAGCGCCGCCCCCAGCGCGGCCGAATCGGGCGCGGTCAGCCGGACGGCCTGCTCGGGCAGCCCGACGAAACCCTCCCGGGAGCCGCCGTTACGGGTGGGGGTCAGGACGACCGTGTCGTCGTCGGCCTCGACGTCGACGTGCCGGGTGCCCTTCAGAAAGGTCGAGTAGCTGCGCAGACCCAGCGTGGCCAGCATCGGGTCGAACGGGGACGGTCCGCCACTGTGGGGCGGGTTGGGTACGCCGGTGCGCGACGCGGCGAGTACCCGACGCAGAGTCTCGCCCAGCTTCTCGTCGTCCACGCTTTCGTCGAGGACCTCGTGGGTGCCGTTGGCGACCCAATAGCCGTCGACGACGAGGGAGGAGGACCAGGCCAGGTAGCGGCCCCGGCGCAGGTCGAGCGCGGCGGAGGTGGTCATCGGTTGTTCCTCGGCTCTCGAAGGGGCGTCCCGCACGAGCCTAGCGGGACGCCCCGGTGACTCACCGTATGGGAATGATCCGGACGGTCACGCCCTTGGACGCGCCGTACTGGACGATGTCGTTGAGGGCGCGTTGCTGGGCGGCGCTGCCGCCGCCACGCGGCACGGCGAGGTCCAACGCCCGTCCGGTGACCGGGTTCCCTGGTCCGCCGACCTTCATGCCGGCGTGGGTCACCGAACTCCCGTTCGGTGCGAAGCCGGCCACCTTGTCCACGTAGCCCTTGCCCACGCTGGCGACGCGGCTCGCGTTCTGATACGACTTCGCCCCCAGGTCCATGCTCTTGATGCTGGTGGCGACACCGTTGGCGAACTTGTCGATGGTGGGGAAGTTCTTGAAGGCCCCCGCCCCGCCACCGAGCGAGTTCTCGATCGCCCGACCCCGGGCGAACTGGTTGAGCCTCCAGACACTGCCGGCACCCCGTAGCGCGGCCCCGAGACCGCCGGTCAGCCCGCCGATCGCCGCGCCGATGGCGAAGTCCCGCAGGCCGTCGCCGAGGCTGTACTTGCGTCCGCTCAGCGCCGCCCCGGCGGCCCCCATACCGACCCCCATCGCGCCACCCATCAACGCTCCGATCAGGATCGGTACGCAGATCGGGCAGTCGCCGTTGGGGTCGGAGAGGTTGACCGGGTCGTTCAGGGCGTACGGGTAGAGGTTGACGCTGCCGCCGCCGAACCCGGCCGGGTCCTCGCTGATGAACCGGCCGGTCTCCGGGCTGTGGTAGCGGGCCCGGTTGTACAGCAGCCCGGTGTCGGCGTCGTACTCCCGGCCGGTGAACTGCTGGGTGTTGCCGCTGGCCGCCCCGCTGGCGGTGACCGCGCCGAACGGGTCGTAGGAGTACCGGGTGGTGATCGTGCCGTCGCCGGCGTCGACCAGACCGAGGACGCTGCCCAGCGCGTCGGTGACCGGCACCCGGCTGCCACCGGGGTCGGTGCGGACCAGGGTCTGGTCCAGGCCGGCGACGAGCCGGTCGGCGGTCACCCTACCGCCGACCTTCTCCTGCACCAGGTTCGCCTCGTCGTAGAGGAACGTGGTGGTCGTGGGGCCGGCGGTCCGGCTGGTCCGCCGGCCGTTCGCGTCGTAGCCGAACGCGGCGGTCACTCCGGGACCGGTCACCCCGGTCAGCTCGCCCCGGGCGTTCCAGGTGTAGCCGAGTACGCCGTCGCCGGTGAGGTTCCCTTCGGCGTCGTACGTGAAGCTCCGGCCGCCCCGGCTGGTCAGCCGGTTCGCCGCGTCGTACGCGCTGGTCGGGGCGGTGCCCGGGACGGTGACCGAGGCGAGGCTGCCGGTCTGGTCGACCACCCGCCCGTTGCCGTCGTACCGGTAGCCGAGTTGGCCGACCGGAACCCCGCCGCTGGTCTGGTACGCCATGCTGACCAGTTGCGAGGCGGCGTCGTAGCCGTAGCGGGCGGTGACCCCGGCCTGGTCCACCCGCTCGACCCGGCCGGCGGCGTCCCGGTGCCAGCGCACCTGACGGCCGCCCTGGGTGATCGTCTCGACCAGCCCGGCCGGGTCGTACGTGTAGGCGACGGCCGGCTGCCCCGGCACGGTCATCCCGGTCCGCTGGCCGGCGTCGTCGTACGAGTATCCGACCGTGCCGGTGGGGCCGGCGACGCTGGTCACCCGGTCCCGGTCGTCGTAGCCGAGGGTGAGGGTGCCACCGGCCGAGTCCACGATCGAGGCGAGCCGGTCGGCGCTGTCGTACGTGAAGCCCTTGGTGCTCTCGTACTGGTTGCCGGCGGTGGCGCCGTACCCGACGAGGGTGGTCCGGCCGAGCAGGTCGTAGCTGGTGACGGTCGTCTTCCCACGCCGGTCGGTGTGCGAGACGATCCGGTCGAGCACGTCGTACGTCTGCTGCGCGGTCGCGCCCAACGGGTCGGTGACCTTCACCGCCCGGTCGAGGTTGTCGTACTCGATCCGGGTGCTGTTGCCCCGGGCGTCGGTGACCTTGGTGAGGTTGCCGTTCCCGTCGTACTCGTAGGCGGTGGTCCGGCCGAGACCGTCCACGTCGGAGAGCACGTGGTTGTCCGGGTCGTACTGGATCCGGGTGAGCACCCCGGTCGGGTCGGTGGTGGCGACCGTCCGCCCGGCCGCGTCGACGAAGCTGCGGGTGGTCCGGCCGAGCGGGTCGGTCACCGCGACCAGGTCCCCCTGGTCGTACGTGTACCGGGTGGTGTTGCCGAGCGGGTCGGCGACCGAGGTGACCTGCCCCGCCTCGTTGTAGGTGTAGCGCGTGGTGCGACCGGCCGGGTCGGTCACCGCGACCGTGTTGCCCCGGTCGTCGTGCGTGAGGGAGGTGACCCGGCCCTGCGCGTCGGTGACCGTGCGGATCTGCCGGTACGGGCCACCGGCGGTCACCGTGGCGGTCTGCGCGGCGGCGGTGCCCGCGTCGGCGGTCAGCGAGGTCAGCTCGCCGGTCGGCCCGTACGCCAGTTCGGTGCGCTTGCCGTGCGGGTCGACCAGGGCGGTCGGCAGCCCGGTGGACGGGTCCCGGACGGTGCTGGCGGTTCGCTCCTGCGCCGTGCCGACCAGGCTGGTCTCGGCGACCACCCGCCGGTTGGCGTCGAAGCTGGTGGACCGGAGCGTGCCGTCCGGCTCGGTGACGGTGGTCCTGGTGATCCGCCCGTCGGTGTCGGTGGTGTACGCGAACTGGTACGTCACCCCGCCGGGCATGACCTGGCTGGCCACCCGTCCGGCGCTGTCGTACGTGTTGGTCAGGTAGGTGATGCCCCGGGCGTCGGTGACCGAGGTCATCCGGTGCGCGCTGTCGTAGGTGTACGAGGTGGTCCGGCCGCCCGGCGTGGTCACCCCGGTCAGTCGCCCGCCGGTGTCGTACGCGTAGGTCACCGCCCGGCCGGCGTTGTCCTGCGCCCGACTGATCCGGCCACCGGTGTAGGACAGCTTGATCCAGCGCCCGTTCGGCGAGGTGATCTGGGTGATGTCGCCGGCCTGCCCGCCGCTCGCGCGGGTCAGCGTGATCTGGTTGCCGTGCCGGTCCCGGATCGACTGGAGCGGGGTGTTCTCACCGAACACCCAGGTCATACCGTCGGTGCGGACCAGGTCCCAGCCGTCGCCGTTCCAGCTCATCAGCGCGTCCCGGAACGGGCCGGTGGTGCCGACGGCCTTGAACACCGCGTCGGTGTAGCCGGTGCCGGGGCTGATCCGCTCCAGGTGCACCTTGCCGCTGTCCGGGAGGATCAGGTCGGCCTCGACGTACTCCTGTCGCGAGTGGACGAACACCCCGTAGGAGAAGTTGGTCCCGATGCCGAACTCGCGCATCTGGGTGTCGTTCTGCCGGTAGCTGCGGGTGATCGAGATAGGCAGGACGTCGTCGACCACCAGGTCGGTGTGGGTGTCGACGAACAGGCCGCTGCCCAGGTCGACCGGGTCGCCGCCCTCGTCGCCGTCCTCACCGGGGCCGCTGCCGGCGGGCCGCTTGCCGCTGCCGTTGAACATCGCCCCGGTGAACTCCCAGACCCGCACGTCCGGGTCGGGCACGATCTGCTTCCCGTCGGCGCTGACCGTGCCCCGGCCGTAGATGTACCAGCCGGCCTCCGCGCCGGTCACCGCGCAGACGGCGGGGACCTTCGCCGGGGCGCTGGCCTTGCGTGGGTACGACTTCACCGGCGTCGGCGTGCACGGCGCGCGGGTCGGGTCGTAGTCCCAGAAGTCCAGCCGGGCGCCCGGGGCGAGGCCCTGGGTGTTCGGGTAGATGATCTGAGCCCCCTCGGGCAGGACCACCGACCCGCCGGGCTGCACGGTGAAGTAGACCGGGGTGCGGACCCCGGCCGGCAGCGGGAACGGCGGCTGGTCCACCGGCAGGGCGGTGATCGACAGCTCCCGCACCGGCTTGCCGGCCCGGTCCTTCACCACCGTCCCGGCCGGCAGGTGCACCTCGAAGCCGGGGATGACCGGCGTGGTGACCACCGTCTTCTTCCGGGTCGGCGAGGCGATCCGGACCTTGTGGTCGCTGTCCAACCGGGTCATCCAGATCGGGTACGACAGTTCGGTGGTCTCGCCGGCGGTCAGGTCGACTCCGGTCTCGAACCGGCCGAACTCCCGTCCCGGACGGCTCGCGGTGGCCCCTTCGATCACCAGCACGTGGTGTCCGGCGGTGAGACCGGTGAGCAGGAACCGCCCGGTCGCGTCGGTCCGGGTGCTCCGCCGCCCCACGGTGAGCGTGACGTCGGCCAGCGGCCTGCCGTTGAGCAGCAGGGCCTGCCCGGTGAGCGCGGTCGTCCCGGCGGGAGCGCGCAGGCCCGGCTCCCGGTTGGCCTCCGGGTCGCCCCGGTGGCTCTCCCAGTCCTCGCCGGCCAGGTTGAACCGGTCCGGCCGCCAACTCTCGGTCGGGTCGGCCGGGGCCCGTGTCGCCGGCCGGGTGGTGGTCGCCGCCCCGGTCCCGGTGGCAGCCCCGGTGCCGGCGGCTGCCGCCGGCAGCCGCACCTCGACGGTGAGCGTACCGGTGTAGGTGGTCTCCGGGTTGACGAAGACGGTGTACGTCCCGGTGGTGGCCAGGGTCAGCGAGCTGAACGTGCAGGAGCCGCCGCAGTAGCTGCTGCTGGTCTGGTTGGTGCCGTCCGGCCGGCGCACGACGGCCGTGGCGTTGTACGTGCCGTACGTGCCGGCGGTCGCCGCGACGGTGACGACCTGCCCGGCGGTCCCGGCGAATGTCACCGAGGAGTTCTGCCCCGGCACGGTGGTGGCGACGGTGACCGCCGCCCCGCCCGGCGTGGTGCTCGCGGTGGCGTCCGCCGGCACGTCGTACACCCGCACGGTGAGCGCGCCCCGGTAGGTGGTCTCCGGGTTGACCAGGACGGTGTACGTGCCGGTGACCGGCGCGGGCACCTGGTCGAAGAAGCAGGAGCCGCCGCAGTACGCGCTGCCGGTCAGGTTCGTGCCGTCCGGCTTCCGCACGATCCCCGAGGCGTTGTACGTGCCGTACGTGCCGCCGCTGCCCTGCACGGAGATCCGCTGACCGGCGGTGGCCGGGAACGAGACGACCGCGTTCTGGCCGGGCACGGTGGTGGTCACGGTCACCGCCGACCCGCCCGGCGTGGTGGACGCGGTGGCGTCCGCCGGCACGTCGTGGACCGTCACCGTCACCGCGCCGGTGTAGGCGCCGTCCGGGTTCACCGCCAGCGTGTACGTGCCGGCGACCGGCAGCGTCACCACGTCGAAGAAGCACGACCCGCCGCAGTAGGCGCTGCCGGTCAGGTTCGTGCCGTCCGGCTTCCGCACGATCCCCGACGCGTTGTACGTGCCGTACGTGCCACCGGTCACCTCGACGGAGATCCGCTGGCCGGTGGTGCCGGTGAAGGTGACCGAGGAGTTCTGCCCCGGCACGGTGGTGCCCACGGTGACCGCCGCCCCGCCCGGCGTGGTGCTCGCGGTGGCGTCCGCCGGCACGTCGTACACCCGCAGGTTGACCGTGCCGACCTTCGCGGCGGCCGGGTTGACGGCGATGGTGTACGTGCCGTCGACCGGCAGCACGGTGGTGTCGACCAGACACGACGCGCCGCAGTAGACGCTGCCGCCCAGGTTCGTGCCGTCCGGCTTGCGCAGTTGCGCCGACGCGTCGTACGTGCCGTAGGTGCCGCCGGCGCCCTGTACCAGCACCCGCTGGCCGGCGGTGCCGGCGAACGACACCACCGCGTTCTGGCCGGGCACGGTGGTGGTCACGGTCACCGCCGCCCCACCGGGGGTCGCGGTGACGGTGGCGTCGGCCGGCACGTCGTACACCTGGGCGGTGATCGCGCCGGTGTAGGTGCCGCTGGGATCCAGCAGGATCGTGTACGTCCCGTCGACCGGCAGCACGGTGGTGTCGAAGAGGCAGGACGCGCCGCAGTACTGGCTGCCGGTCAGGTTGGTGCCGTCCGGCTTCCGCACGATCCCCGAGGCGTTGTACGTGCCGTACGTGCCGCCGGTGAGGTTCACCAGCACCCGCTGGCCGGCGGTGCCGGGGAACGAGATCACCGCGTTCTGGCCCGGCACGGTGGTGGTCACGGTCACCGCCGGCCCGCCCGGCGTGGTGGACACGGTCGCGTCCACCGGCACGTCGTAGACCTGTACGCCGATGCTGCCGACCGCCACCCCGGCGGGGTTGACGTGGACGCTGTGCGTGCCGGTGGCGGTGAGCCGGATCGAGCTGAACGAGCAGCCCGCCGCGCAGGAGGAGTTGCTGGCCAGGGTGGTGCCGTCCGGGGCGCGCAGCGAGACGGTCGCCCCGGCCGAGCCGAAGGTGCCGTTGGCGAGGGTGACGGTGACCGCCTGCCCGGCGGTGCCCGGGAAGGACACCACCGCGTTCTGGCCGGGCACGGTGGTGGTCACGGTGACCGCCGCCCCACCCGGGGTGGTGGACGCGGCGGCGTCGGCCGGCACGTCGTACACCCGGGCGGTGATGGTGCCGATCGCCGTGTCCTTCGGGTCGACCAGGATGGTGTACGTGCCGCCGACCGGCAGGGACGCCACCTCGAGCAGGCAGGAGGCGCCGCAGCCGGTGTTCTGGACGACCGTGGTGCCGTCCGGCCGACGCAACGTCACCGTCGCCTCGTTCGCGCCGTACGTGCCGGCGCTGAGCTGCACCGCGATCCGCTGGCCGGCGGTGCCGGCGAGGGAGACCACGCCGT
Organism: Micromonospora sp. NPDC023956; assembly: GCF_040639195.1. Taxonomy (NCBI): domain Bacteria; kingdom Bacillati; phylum Actinomycetota; class Actinomycetes; order Micromonosporales; family Micromonosporaceae; genus Micromonospora; species Micromonospora sp. NPDC023956. The sequence goes on along the minus strand of NZ_JBEZZN010000008.1, from coordinate 63,590 downwards.
TCTGGCCGGGCACGGTGGTGGTCACCGACACCGCCGCCCCACCCGGGGTGGCGGTCACCGCGGCGTCCGCCGGCACCGCGTTGACCTTCGCGGTGATCGTTCCGGTGACGGTGCCCTTCGGGTCGACCAGGATGGTGTACGTGCCGTCCACCGGCAGGGTCACCGCGTCGAGGAAACAGGAGGCGCCGCAGCCGGTGTTCGAGACGATCGTCGTGCCGTCCGGCCGACGCAACGTCACCGTCGCCTCGTTCGCGCCGTACGTGCCTCCGGTCAGCTGCGCCGAGACGCGCTGGCCGGCGGTGGCCGGGAACGAGACGATCCCGTTCTGGCCGGGCACCGTGGTGGTCACCGACACCGCCGCGCCGCCGGGGGTGGTGCTCGCCAGGGCGTCACCCGGCACGTCGTACACCTGGGCGGTGATCGCGCCGACCTTCGTGCCGGCCGGGTTGACCAGCACCGTGTACGTGCCGGTCGCCGGCAGCGGCACCGACGTGAACGAGCAGGACGTGCCGCAGGAGGTGTTGCTGACGACGGTGCTGCCGTCCGGGGCGCGCAGCGACACCGTCGCGTCGTAGGTGCCGTAGGTGCCGTTGGTGAGCTGGACGGTGACCGCCTGCCCGGCGGTACCGGGGAACGACAGCACCCCGTTCTGGCCGGGGACCGTGGTGGTCAGGGTGCGCGCCGCGCCGCCCGGGGTGGTGGCGGCCGCGGCGTCGGCCGGGACGTCGTGGACCCGGACCGACACGCCGCCGGTGTAGGTGGTGTCCGGGTTGACCGGGATGGAGTACGTCCCGTCGACCGGCAACGTGACCGTGTCGAAGAAGCACGACCCGCCGCAGTACGCGCTGCCGGTCAGGTTGGTGCCGTCCGGCTTCCGCACGATCCCCGACGCGTTGTACGTGCCGTACGTGCCACCGCTGAACTCGACGGAGATCCGCTGCCCGGCGGTGCCGGCGAAGGAGACCACGCCGTTCTGGCCGGGCACGGTGGTGGTGACGGTGACCGCCGCGCCGCCCGGGGTGGCGGTCACCGCGTGGTCCGCCGGCACCGCGTGCACCTGCACGGTGACCTTTCCGACGTAGGTGCTGTCCGGGTTCAGGGCGAGGGTGTACGTGCCGTCGACGGGCAGTACCACGGCGTCGAAGAAGCACGAGCCGCCGCAGTACAGGCTGCTGGTCAGGTTCGTCCCGTCCGGCTTCCGCACGATCCCCGACGCGTTGTACGTCCCGTACGTCCCACCGGTCACCTGCACCGACACCCGCTGACCCGCCACGCCCGCGAACGTCACCGACGAGTTCTGCCCCGGCACCGTCGTCGTCACCGTCACCGGCACACCCCCCGGCGTCACCGACGCCGTCGGATCCGCCGGCACCTCGTGCACCTGCACGGTGACCGCGCCGGTGTAGGTGGCGTCCGGGTTCAGGGCGAGGGTGTACGTGCCGGCCACCGGGAGGGTGACCGCGTCGAAGAAGCACGAGGCGCCGCAGTACAGGCTGCCGGTCAGGTTCGTCCCGTCCGGCTTCCGCACGATCCCCGACGCGTTGTACGTCCCGTACGTCCCACCGGTCACCTGCACCGACACCCGCTGACCCGCGCCACCGGCAAAACTGACCGACGAGTTCTGCCCCGGCACCGTCGTCGTCACCGTCACCGGCACACCCCCCGGCGTCACCGACGCCGTCGGATCCGCCGGCACCTCGTGCACCCGGACGGTCAGCTTGCCGGTCCTCGCCAGTTCGGGGTCGATGTGGACGGTCCAGGTGCCCTCGGTGGACAGCACGGTCGTGTCGAAGTAGCAGGACGTACCGCAGGAACTGTTCGAGGTCACGGTGCCCCCGCCGGGCCGGCGCAGTGAGACCGTCGCGTCGTACGTGCCGTAGGTGCCGTCGTTGACCTGGACGGAGACCCGCTGCCCGGTGCTGCCCGGGAAGGTGACCGTGGCGTTCTGGCCCGGCACGGTGGTGGTCACGGTGACCGCGTCCCCGCCCGGCGTGGTGCTCGCGGTGGCGTCCGCCGGCACCTCCGTGACGGTCGCCGCGATCGATCCGGTGCTCGCCCCGGCCGCGGCCAGCACCAGCGTGTACGTGCCGGCACTGCGGGCCCGGACGGTGTCCAGGAACCCGGTCGCGCCGACGCAGCCCAGCGAAGCGACGGTCCGCCCGAACGGGTCGAGCACCTTCGCGCTGGAGATGCCGCACGAGCCGAACGTGCCGTCGGCCAGGTTCACGCTGGCCTGCTGGCCCTCGGCCAGGTCGAAGAGGAGCAGCCCGAGGTCGCCGCCGGTCGGGATGGTGACGGTCGTCGCCACCCCGAGCGCGGCCCGACCGGTGTAGGCGACGTCCGTGGCGGCGAACGGGGGCGGGGCCACGAAGAGGTCCGCGCCGCTGGACACGCTGCCGTACCGGGTGCGGACGGTGACCCGGCCCGAGGCGGCCCCGGTCGGCGTCTCCAGGGTCAGGCTGCCGGTGGCGGCCGTGGAGACGGCGACCCGGGTGCGGTTGACGGTCAGGCCGTTGTCGGCCACGGCGGTGGCGAAGCCGGTGCCGGTGACGGCGACCGGGGTGCCGGGCGTGACGACGGTCGGGGACACCCCGGTGATGGTGGGCGCGGAGGTGTCCGGGCCGGCGACCACGAAGCTCTGCGAACTGGCGGCGGTGTCCTCGCCGACCTGCACGGTCACCGGGCCGGTGGTCGCGCCGGTGGGGACGGCGACCGTCAGGCGGCGTCCGCTGGCCTCGGTGACGGTGGCCGGCACGCCGTTGAACCGCACCGTGTTCTCGGCGGGCACGTCGGAGAAGCAGCCCCCCTCGACGGTGACCGTCGCGCCGACCGGGGCGGTGACCGGCACGAACGACAGCACGGCCAGGTCCGGGGTGCCCTCGTTGGTGACCGAGGTGGGGTTGCCGACCGCGTCGTAGGCGTACCGGGCCGTCCGGTTGGCCTGGTCCTGCACGCCGACCAGCTGCCCGGCGGCGTCGTACGCCCAGCCGATCCCGTCGCAGGAGACCGAGGCGGGGGTCAGCGCCGGCAGGTCCGCCCGGACGGCGAGCGGCAGCAGCACCACGAGGGCCACGGCGACGGAGGTGAGCCGGAGCCGGGGGCCGGCCCAGAACCTGGAGCGGATCGTGCGGTGGCCGAGCGGTCCCGACATGCTGACTCCCTATGACGCAGCAGCTCTGCGTCAGGAAGGTAGGGCAGCATCGATGGCCGGAGATAGATCGGCCGTTCGGACACCCTTCGTGATCGCCGCCTCTACCGGCTGAAACGAAAACCGCCCCGCCGGCACTGTCGGCAATCGGACAGCAGCGGCGGGGCGATTAGTCGGAAAGGTCAGCGCAGCAGGGTCAGAGCACCCGCCGGACCCAGCCGTACGGGTCGGCGGCGACGCCGCGCTGGAGGTCGACGAGCTGCTGGCGCAGCCCCATCGTGACCCGGCCGGGTTCCCCCGCCCCGACGGCGAACTCGCCGTCCGGGAAGCGGACGTGCCCGATCGGCGTGATCACGGCGGCCGTGCCGCAGGCGAAGACCTCGCGCAGCCGCCCGCTCGCCGCGTCGGCCTGCCAGTCGGCGAAGCTGACCGGCCGCTCCTGCACGGTCAGTCCGGCCTCGGCGGCGAGGGTCAGCACCGACTCCCGGGTGATCCCGGGCAGGATCGTGCCGGTCAGCGGCGGGGTGACCAGCGTGTCGCCGTCGTAGACGAAGAAGACGTTCATGCCGCCCAGTTCGTCGACGAAGCGCTGCTCCACCGCGTCCAGGAAGACCACCTGCTCACAGCCGTGCTGGATCGCCTCGGCCTGCGCGGCCAGCGAGGCCGCGTAGTTCCCGCCGCACTTCGCCGCGCCGGTGCCGCCCGGCGCGGCGCGGGTGTAGTCCGGGGAGACCCAGACCTTGACCGGCCGCACCCCACTGGCGAAGTACGCCCCCACCGGCGCGGCGATCAGGACGTAGAGGTACTCCCGGGCCGGCCGGACGCCGAGGAAGACCTCGCTGGCGAACATGAACGGCCGCAGGTAGAGGCTGCCGTCCTCGCCGGCCGGGATCCACTCCCGGTCGACCTCGATCAGCTGGTGCAGCGACTCGAGGAACGCCTCCGGCGGCAGCGGGGGCATCGCCAGCCGCTCGGCCGAGGCGACGAACCGGTCGGCGTTGGCCTCCGGCCGGAAGAGCGTCACGCCGCCGTCGGCGGTCCGGTACGCCTTGAGCCCCTCGAAGATCTCCTGCGCGTAGTGCAGCACGGCGCTGGCCGGGTCCATGGGGATCGGGGCACGGGCCTCGACCCGGGCGTCGTACCAGCCCTTCCCCTCCGCATAGCGGATCGTGACCATGTGGTCGGTGAAGACCCGGCCGAACCCGGGGTCCACCAGCAGGGCGGTCCGGTCGGCGGCGGATACGGGCGCGGGGTTCCGACGGATCTCGAATTCGAGCTTGTCACCACCGCTCATCGCGCTGACCTCCCTGGGACGGCACGGCATGCCAAAGCGCACGCCGAAGGACTGGTGCTGTGGAACTTACCCCGAACGGCCGTTCAGCGGGAGGGCCGGCGCTACGTACCGTGACGCCCGGTCGCCCGGGTGGTGGACTGACCGGGCAGTCAGACGGCGGCGTACTCGGCCAGGCGGTCGCCGACCTCGTCGGTGCGCAGCGGTACGCCGGGCGTCCGGTTCGCCAACTCGTGAGCGACCGCCTCGGTCACCCGGTGGGCGGCGTCGGGATGGCCGAGCTGCTCCAGCAGCAGCGCGGCGGAGAGCACCGCGGCCACCGGGTCGGCGATCCCCTTGCCGGCGATGTCCGGGGCCGAGCCGTGTACCGGCTCGAACATCGAGGGGTAGCGCCCCTCGGGGTTGATGCAGCCGCTGGCGGCCAGCCCGATGCCACCGGTGACGGCGGCGGCGATGTCGGTCAGGATGTCGCCGAAGAGGTTGTCGGTGACCACCACGTCGTAGCGCTGCGGCTGGGTGACCAGGAACATCGCGGCGGCATCCACGTGCTGGTACTCGGTGGCGACGTCGGGGTGCTCGGCGGCGACCGCCGCGAAGGCGCGGGCCCAGAGGGACCCGGCGTGGGTGAGCACGTTGGTCTTGTGCACCAGGGTCACCTTGCGCCGCTCGCGGCGGGCGGCGCGGGCGAACGCGTCCCGGATCACCCGCTCCACGCCGTGCCGGGTGTTGAGGCTCTCCTCGGTGGCCACCTCGGCGGGGGTGTCCCGGTGCAGCGAGCCGCCCGCGCCGGCGTAGAGCCCCTCGGTACCCTCGCGGACCACCACCAGGTCGACCTCGCCCGGCTTGACGGTGGCGAGCGGCCCGGTGACGCCGGGCCAGAGCCGGGACGGACGGAGGTTGACGTACTGGTCGAAGGCGAAGCGGAGCCGGAGCAGCAGGCCGCGCTCCAGCACGCCCGGCGGGACGGTCGGGTCGCCGACCGCGCCGAGCAGGATCGCGTCGTGGCCGGCCAGCTCGGTCAGGACCGAGTCCGGCAGTACCTCGCCGGTGCGGTGGTAACGGGCGGCGCCGAGGTCGTACCCGGTGGCCTCCACGCCGGGGAGGACAGCGTCGATGACCTTGCGGGCCTGCGCGACCACCTCGGGTCCGATCCCGTCCCCGGCCACCACCGCGATCCGCGTCACGTTCCACCCCTCAGCTCACCGTTGAACTCGTACGGTACGACGCCGTCCCGCCTCCCGGTACGTTGCGCTCAGAATATGGGAAATAGGAATGCACAGCAGCTTTCCAGGTGACATTCATGGTCCAGTCACCTCGACCCCCTAGGGTGGGGTTCGCACGGGTCACGGGGGCTCGTGACGGAGGGTCGGCGACAGCGCGGCACCATCCGGAGGGAGCAGGCACATGCGGATCGAGGTACCTACCCGGACCCGGTGGGTGGATCAGCCCGCCCATGCCAGCCGCCGTCCCGACCTGCGCCTCGGCGGTCGCGGCCTGCTCGACCGCTGGGGTGGGGTCGCCACCGACCGGCTCACCGCCACGCACACCGTGCGCACCTCCACCGCCGAGTACACCCTGGTCCTGAACGCCCCCGAGTGGCTCGGGCGACGCGGGGTCGGCGACGCGCTGCGCGACGCCGTCGCGGAACTGCGCGCCATCGACCTGACCTACGGCCCCGCCCGACCGCAGAGCCTCGTCTCCCGGCTGCGCCGGGGCGAGATCACCTCCGACTCCTACGCCCCCCTGGCCGACCTGGTCGACCGCTGCGCCGCCATGCGGGCGGCCACCGACGGCTGGTTCGACGCCTGGTCGGTGCCCGGTGGTTTCGACCCGGGCGGCCTGCTCGGCGGGTGGGCGGTGGAGCAGGCCGCCGCCCGGCTGCGGGCCGGCGGGGTGCACGACTACGCCGTGGTCGCCGGTGCCGACCTGGTCGTCCGGGGCCACGCCCCGCACGGCGGGCCGTGGCGGGTGGCCGTGCACCACCCGGACGGCGACCGCGCCCCGCTGGTGCTGGAGATGACCGCCGGCGCGATCGGCACCTCGGGGGTCAGCGGACGACGCGACCACGTGGTGGACCCGCACACCGGCGAACCGGCCCGCCAGATGACCGCCGCCACGGTGGTGGGGCCGGACCTGTCCGTCGCCGACGCCTACGCCACCGCTCTCTACGCCGCCGGACCGGCGGGACTGGCCTGGTTCGGCGACGGGTCGAGCTACCGGCCGCTCTTCGCCCACCGGGACTGACCTGCCCGCACGCCGACCTGCGGGCGGAACCGAGGGCGTGGCGGCGACCGGACCCCCGTGGGTGGTGGACGGCGACCGGACCCCCGTGGGCCGGTGGACGGCGGCCGGATGACGCACGGGTGGGTGGCGACGACCTCGGCAGGACACCGGGGACGGTCCGGAGTGGGCGGTTGGTGCCCACCGGTGACGCCCGCCGGAGCGGCACGGTGACGAGCACGGACCAGAGAGGGCGCGGTGCGGACGCGCATCGGAGCCGCACGGTGGCGGACGCAGACCAGCCGGGACCGCGATCGGCTCCCACGGTCGCGGCAACGACCGTGGGAGCCGGTAGCGACGAGTGCGCGTGGCTTGCGCATCCGAGGGGTGCGGAACCAACCGGCCGGACGCCGGACACCGCCACCCGAAGACGGGTCGACACCGCAAGTTCGGTCAGTAACCGCACGGACACGCTAGCGAACCACGGCACGCCGCCGCAAGGGTCTCCACAGCAGACCGTCCCGGTATGACGCTGCGGGTTCCTCTCCGGACCGTCCACGGGGTCCGGTGACGCGCCGATTCGCCCGGATGGCACGCTGTCCGCCGTGAGTTTCGATCTGAGCGTGTGGGCCCTACCGGAAGGGGCCACCCCCGCGGACGTGCGGGCGGCCGTGCTGCGGTGTCGACAGGGACAGCACGTCGAGAGCTACCCCGACCCCCGGGTGGTCGCCTTCTATCGGGCGATCACCGCCAGCTACCCGGACCGCCCCGGGCCGGGATCGCCGTGGGAGGTGACGCCGTTGCACGCCGCCGCCGACCACGTGGCGATGAGCCTCTACCCGACCTGTGAGGACCAGGTGCTCCTGGACATCGAACGGCTCGCCGCCGAGAACAACCTGATGCTCTTCGACCCGCAGGACGGCTCCGTCTACCCGCCACCGGCGGCCGTCCCCCTCCCCGCCCACCACGCGACCGCCCCCGCCCACCACTCCGCCCACGCCCGCTAGGACGACGGTCCTCCCGGCCGACGGACGCCGGGAGCCCGGGGGACGCCCCGGCGGCGGCCCGGACGACGGGCGCGAGCCCCGACAGCACACCGGGGCCCGGCCACCACTGGCCGGGCCCCGGTGTCGTACGGGGAGGTCGGGACTACTCGTCGCGCAGGTCGGCGGCGGAGGCCGAGGTGGCGCCGATCGACTCGGCGGCCGAGGTGAGCAGGTCCGCGCCGAGCGCCTGGTCGACGGTGAGCGTCATCAGCGTCTCGCCACCGGCCTCGCGGCGGGCCACCTGCATCGCCGCGATGTTGACGCCGGACTCGCCGAGCAGCGTACCGACGGTACCGACCACGCCGGGACGGTCGACGTAGCGGAGGAAGAGCAGGATGCCCTCCGCACCGATCTCCACGTCGAAGCCGTCGACCTCGGTCAACTTGATGACCTCCCGGCCGGCGCTACCGGTGACGGTGCCCGAGACGCTGACCGTACGCCCGTCGGGCAGCGCGCCCCGGACGGAGACCAGGGTCGGCTGCTCCGCCTCCGGCTGGCTGGTCAGCGTGACCTCGACGCCGCGCTCGGCGGCGAGGTGCGGGGCGTTGACGTAGGTGACCTGCTCCTCGACGACCGAGCTGAACAGCCCCTTGGTCGCGGCGAGCTTGAGCACCGAGACGTCGTGGTTGGCGATCTCGCCACGCACCTCGACGGTGACGCTGGCGGCCACCCCGCCGGCCACGGCGGTGAAGGCCCGACCGAGCTTCTCGGCCAGCGGCAGCAGCGGCCGGACGTCCTCGGCGACGACACCGCCGGCCTGGACGTTCACCGCGTCCGGTACGAACTCGCCCTGGAGGGCCAGCTTGACGCTCTTCGCCACGGCGAGACCGGCCTTGTCCTGCGCCTCGTGCGTGGAGGCGCCCAGGTGCGGGGTGGCCACCACGTTGTCGAAGGCGAAGAGCGGCGAGGAGGTGCACGGCTCCTTGGCGTACACGTCGACGCCGGCCCCGGCCACCCGGCCCTCGGCGATGGCGTCGGCGAGCGCCTGCTCGTCGACCAGCCCGCCCCGGGCGGCGTTGACGATCCGCACGCCCGGCTTGACGATCGCCAGTTCCTTCTCGCCGATCAGGCCGACCGTCTCGGGGGTCTTCGGCAGGTGGATCGAGATGAAGTCGCTCTCCCGCAGCAGCTCCTCGAGCCCCACCAGGCGGACCCCGAGCTGGGCCGCGCGGGCCGGCTGGATGTAGGGGTCGTACGCGATCAGCCGGGTGCCGAAGGCGGCGATCCGCTGGGCGAACAGCACGCCGATCCGGCCGAGACCGACCACCCCGACGGTCTTGCCCTGGATCTCCACCCCGGTGTACCTGGACCGCTTCCACTCCCCCGCCTTGAGCGCCGCGCTGGCGCTGGCGGTGTTCCGCGCGACGGCGAGCAGCAGGGCCACGGCCTGCTCGGCGGCGGAGACGATGTTCGAGGTGGGGGCGTTGACCACCATCACGCCCCGGGCGGTGGCGGCGGGCACCTCGACGTTGTCCAGACCGACGCCCGCCCGGGCGACCACCTTCAGTCGGGGCGCGGCGGCCACGGCCTCCGCGTCGATCTGGGTGGCACTGCGCACGATCACCGCGTCGGCCTCGGCGAGGGCGGAGAGCAGCGCCGGGCGGTCGGTGCCGTCGACGTGGCGTACGTCGAAGTCGTGGGCGAGCACCTCGATGGCGGCGGGAGCGAGTTCTTCGGCGATCAGTACGACAGGATTCATCGGTCCTCGTAGATATCGTCAGGGTGGTGGGCGGCTGTCGACGGGACGCCGCGCTGCGCCCTGTGCTTGACCGGGGCCATGGGCCGTGCGGGTGCCGGGAGCACCTACCGCGGTGGCGTGCGGTGCCGGGAACACCTACCCGCGATGGTAGGCCGCCGCCCACCACGGCTGTCCCAGGTACCGGGGTGAGGGCCCTCACACACCAGCCGGGCATCCCACGACCCTCGATCTGTCCTCCAGATCCGGCGCCTACCCGGAAACGCGCAGGTGGCGCACCCCGATGCCGGACCGGGCATCGGGGTGCGCCACCGGACGCACAGGGCTCGCCGGAGCACCGGCGGGCCGTCGGGTCCGGTCGCCGGTGACCGGGCTCTCCCGGTCACCGGCGACCGGGAGGGTCGGCGGTCAGGCGGTCTCGGTGATCGGCCGGTCGACCCAGCTCATCATGCCGCGCAGCTTCTGACCGGTCTCCTCGATCGGGTGTGCCGCGCCCTCGGTCCGCCACTTGCCGAAGTTCGGTCGGCCCGCCTCGTCCTCGGCCACCCACTCGCGGGCGAACTCGCCGGACTGGACCTCGGAGAGGATCTTGCGCATCTCCTCCTTGACCCGCGAGTCGATCACCCGCGGCCCCCGGGACAGGTCGCCGTACTCGGCGGTGTCGGAGATGCTGTAGCGCATCTTGGCGATGCCGCCCTCGTACATCAGGTCGACGATCAGCTTCAGCTCGTGCAGGCACTCGAAGTAGGCCACCTCGGGCGCGTAGCCGGCCTCGGTGAGCACCTCGAACCCGGTCTGCACCAGCGCGGACGCGCCACCGCAGAGCACCGCCTGCTCGCCGAAGAGGTCGGTCTCGGTCTCCTCCTTGAAGGTGGTCCTGATCACGCCGGCCCGGCTGCCGCCGATGCCCTTCGCGTACGACAGGGCCAGGGCGAGCGCGTTGCCCGAGGCGTCCTGCTCGACAGCGACCAGGCAGGGCACACCCTTGCCGTCGACGTACTGGCGGCGGACCAGGTGGCCGGGGCCCTTCGGGGCGACCATCGCCACGTCCACGTCGGCCGGGGGCGTGATCAGCCCGTACCGGATGTTGAAGCCGTGGCCGAAGAAGAGCGCCTTGCCGGCGCTCAGGTGCGGGGCGATCGACTCGGTGTAGAGCTTGCGCTGCGCGGTGTCCGGGGCCAGGATCATGATCACGTCGGACTCGGCGGACGCCTCCGCCGGGGTGAGCACCCGCAGCCCCTGCTCCTCGGCCTTGGCCCGGCTCTTCGAGCCCTCGGGCAGACCGATCACCACGTCGACGCCGGAGTCGCGCAGCGACAGCGCGTGGGCGTGGCCCTGGCTGCCGTAGCCGATCACCGCGACCTTCCGGCCCTGGATCAGGCCCAGGTCGGCGTCGTCGTCGTAGAACACCTCAACGCTCATGAGAACTTCCCTTTCGTACGACGGCCCGGGGCGGCCGGTCGTGGTCTGGTGCGGCTGGTTTCCGGCGACCCGCGACGCCGGCCCGGTCGGGTTCCGGCGGCGCGCGACGCGTCTGGTCGGGGTCAGGCGGCCCGGAGGGACGGACCGGCGGTGATCGAGCGCGAGCCGCGCCCGATCGCCACGGTGCCCGACTGGACCATCTCCTTGATGCCGAAGGGTTCGAGGTCACGCAGAAGGGCGTCCAGCTTGTCGGGGGTGCCGGTCGCCTCGATGGTCAGCGTCTCCGGGGCCACGTCGACCACCCGGGCGCGGAAGAGGTTCACCGTCTCCAGCACCTGACTCCGGGCGGACCGGTCGGCCCGGACCTTGACCAGCAGGAGTTCCCGGGCGACCGAGACCTGCGGGTCCAGCTCGACGATCTTGAGCACGTTGACCAGCTTGTTGAGCTGCTTGGTGACCTGCTCCAGCGGCGAGGACTCGGCGTTCACCACGATGGTGATCCGGGAGACGTCCGGGTTCTCCGTCTCGCCGACGGCGAGGCTGTCGATGTTGAACCCCCGTCGGGAGAAGAGCCCGGAGACCCGGGCCAGCACGCCCGGCTTGTTCTCCACCAGAACCGACAACGTGTGCAGGTTCATGCCACGGCCTCGCTTCGTTCGGTCGCGCCGTCGCGCGACAGGTGACTGCGCTTGCTGGTTCGTTCGCTCCGGCCGCCCATGGTCAGACGTCGTCCTCGTCGAAGACCGGGCGGACGCCCCGGGCGAACATGATCTCGTCGTTGCTGGTGCCGGCGGCGACCATCGGCCAGACCATCGCGTCCTTGCCGACCACGAAGTCGATCACCACCGGGGCGTCGTCGATCGTCATCGCGGCCTCGATGGTCTTGTCCACGTCGGCGGCGTTCTCACACCGCAGACCGACGCAGCCGAGCGCCTCGGCGAGCTTGACGAAATCCGGGATCCGGTGCTTGTGGGTGCCCAGCTCGGTGTTGGAGTAACGCTCCCCGTAGAACAGGGTCTGCCACTGCCGGACCATGCCCAGGTTGCCGTTGTTGATGATCGCGATCTTGACCGGGATGCCCTCCAGGGCGCAGGTGGCCAGTTCCTGGTTGGTCATCTGGAAGCAGCCGTCGCCGTCCACCGCCCAGACCACCGTGTCCGGCTGGCCGACCTTCGCGCCCATCGCGGCCGGGACCGCGTACCCCATCGTGCCGGCCCCGCCGGAGTTCAACCAGGTGTGCGGCTTCTCGTACGAGATGAACTGGGCCGCCCACATCTGGTGCTGCCCGACGCCGGCCACGTAGATCGCGTCCGGGCCGACGATCTCGCCGAGCCGCCTGATCACGTACTGCGGGGCGAGGGTGCCGTCGGCGGGCTCGTCGTAGCCGAGCGGGTAGCGCTCGCGCAGGTCGGCGAGCTGCCCCCACCAGTCGGTCAGGTCGGTCGTCCGGCCCGCGGCATGCTCGACGGTGACCGCGCCGATCAGCTCGTCGATGACGTGTCGGGCGTCACCGACGATCGGCACGTCCGCCGTCCGGTTCTTGCCGATCTCGGCCGGGTCGATGTCGGCGTGCACCACGGCCGCCCCGGGGGCGAAGGAGTCCAGCCGGCCGGTCACCCGGTCGTCGAAGCGCGCCCCGAGTGCCACGATCAGGTCCGACTTCTGCAACGCGTACACCGCGGCGACCGTGCCGTGCATGCCGGGCATGCCCAGGTGCTGCTCGTGCGAGTCGGGGAACGCCCCGCGCGCCATCAGCGTGGTGACCACCGGGATGCCGGTCAGTTCGGCGAGCCGGCGCAGCCCCTCGGTGGCCCCGGCCTTGAGCACGCCGCCGCCGACGTAGAGCACCGGTCGCCGGGCGCCGGTCATCAGCCGGGCCGCCTCCCGGATCTGCTTGCCGTGCGGGTGCAGGGTCGGCCGGTAGCCGGGCAGGTCGAGGGTGGGCGGCCAGCTGAAGCTGGTCTGCGCCTGGAGGACGTCCTTGGGGATGTCGACCAGCACCGGCCCGGGACGCCCGGTGGCGGCCAGGTGGAACGCCTCGGCCAGGACCTGCGGGATCTCCTCGGGCGTCTGCACCAGGAAGTTGTGCTTGGTGATCGGCAGCGTGATGCCCTGGATGTCCGCCTCCTGGAAGGCGTCCGTGCCGATCGCCGGGCGCGGCACCTGGCCGGTGATCGCCACCAGCGGCACCGAGTCCATGTACGCGTCGGCGATCGGGGTGACCAGGTTCGTCGCGCCGGGGCCGGAGGTCGCCATGCAGACCCCGACCCGACCGGTGGCCTGCGCGTACCCGGTCGCCGCGTGCCCCGCGCCCTGCTCGTGCCGGACCAGGATGTGCCGGACCCGGGAGTCGTAGAGCGGGTCGTACGCCGGCAGGATCGCCCCGCCGGGGATGCCGAAGACCACGTCGACGCCGAGTGCCTCGAGCGAGCGCACCAGCGAACCGGCACCGGAGACCTGGAGCGGGGCGGCCGGGGCGGGTACCGCCGGAGCGGCGGGGCGGTCGGCGGCGGGCTCGGTGTTGGTCCGGGCTCGCCGGGCGGAGTGGGCGAGGGTCTCTGGCGTGGGTCTCGTCATGACGGTTCTGGCCTTCGGCTCGGGTGAGTGGCTCGTCAAGCGGTGCAACGCGGGCGGGGCCCGCCCCGACGGGTCCAACGGCAATAAAAACGGCCCTCGTGCAACGCACGGGGCCAGCGCACTCTCACGAGGGGAGAGTGCGCTCAGGTAAGTACTCGCGGGAAGCGGATCGACGGCATGGGGACAGCCTGACGCATCTCACGCGATGAGTCAACTGATCTCACATGTTGGTCAACGGTGTACCGCGCCACCGCGCACGCCCCGCCCCACACCCGGCCTGAGCTGCGTCGATGCCGCCTGGTCAGGGACCCGCTCGGACGGGTCCTCCCGCTCGGTCCGCACCGCCGAGGGGGCAGCGCGTGGGGTCGGGGGCTCGGTGGCGACCGGGACGGGCGCTCCGCTCTCCGCCGGGTCGCCGTCGGCGGCCGGGGCCGGTCGTGGGCCCACCGAGGTCGCGGCGTCGAGCAGCGCCTCCAGGTGCTCCGCCGGCACGCCCCACCCGAAGAGCGCGCCCTGCCCGAACCGGCAGCCGGCGGCGACCACCGCGGCCAGCTCGGTCGGGGAGGTCACCCCCTCGGCGATCACCTCCAGCCCGAGCTGGTGGCCCAGCCGCATCACGATGTCGACCATCGGGGCGAACGCCGGCCCCTCCCGGTCCACCGGGTGGACCGGCTCGTGCTCGGCGACCAGACTGTGGTCGATCTTCAGGATGTCGATCGGCAGCCGGCGGAGCTGCCCCAGGGACGAGTAACCGGCGCCGAAGTCGTCCAGCGCGATCCGCACCCCGGTCCGCCGCAGCGCGGTCAACCGCCGGATCAACGCGTCGACGTCGGTCGCCACCGTGTGCTCGGTCACCTCCAGCACCAGCCGCTGTGGCGGCACCCCGTGCGCCCGCAGCGCCTCGGCGACCTGGCCGACGTACTCCTCGGCGTGCAGTTCCCGGGGGGAGACGTTCACCGACACCCAGACGTCGTGGCCGTCGGCCAGCCAGCGGGAGAGCTGGAGGCAGGCCTGGTCGAGCACCCAGGCGCCGAGCGCGGCGATCATCCCGCACTCCTCGGCGAGCGGGATGAACTCGTCCGGCCCGACCGTGCCCAGCTCCGGGTGGCGCCACCGCAGCAGCGCCTCCGCCCCCACCGGGCGCACCGAGGGCAGGGAGGCCACCGGCTGGAACGCCAGCCGAAGCTCACCGCGCCCGATCGCCCCGCGCAGCTCGTGCTCCACGGTCGTGCGGCGGCGCAGCATCCGCTCGTACGTGGCGTCGTACCGCTCGACCCGGTTCTTGCCCTGCTGCTTGGCGTGCCGCAGCGCCAGGTCGGCGTGGCGCAGCAACACCTCGACGTCCGACTCGTCGACGTGCCGCGATCCGGCCGCGCCGTCCGGGTCGCCCCGTCCGGCGACGCCGACGCTCACCGAGAGGAAGACCGGTCCGTCCGGCTGCTCGTACGCCTCACCGAGCGCGTGCAGCAGTGCCTGGGCGAGCCGGTCGGCGTCCTGCGGACCGCGGTGGGTCAACACCGCGAACTCGTCCCCGCCGAGCCGGGCGGGAAGGTCGTCGGAGCCCTGCTCGGCGCGCAGCCGCCGCCCCACCTCGGCGAGCACCGCGTCGCCGACGTCGTGCCCCCGCATGTCGTTGACGTGCTTGAAGCCGTCCAGGTCGAGGCCGAGCAGCACCACCGGCTCGCGGCCGGCGACGGCGGACGCCAGCGCCCGCATCAGGCCCCGCCGGTTCGCCAGCCCGGTCAGCGGGTCGGTGTGGGCCAGCTCACGGAAATGCGCCTCCCGCTCGGCCAGCCGGGCGGCGTACCCGCGCATGTCGTGCAGGGTGAGGTACTGCCGGGTCACCAGCGCGAAGCCCTCGATGCTGCCGGCGGTGATGGCCAGGGCGTCGAATCGGCCGTCCTGGAGGAGGTGGTACGTCGCCGAGGCGGCCATGGCGACCATCGGGATGAAGGCGTACTCGCTGTCCCGACGGATCAGGTCGGCGTCGACCTGGCCGGGCGGACGGGTGGTGTGCACGGCGAGCCCGGCGGAGAGCAGCCCGACGGCGAGCACCGCCCCACCGGTCAGGGCCAGCCAGGCCAGGCCCTCGCAGAGTCCACCGGCCACCCCCAGCCCGCCGCAGACCGTGTTGGTGACGCCGCAGCAGAGGCCGGCCAGCCGGGCCCGGGGGCGGGGCGCGCGGGCGGCGACGACCGCGTTCAGCCCGGCGGCGAGGGCGGCGCTGACCGTGGCGAGCAGGATCGGCGGGCAGGCCAGGTGGGTGGTCTCCCCGAGCAGCCGGGTGGGCTCGGAGAACAGCACCCAGCCGACGAACCAGAACGCCGCCGCCACGCTCACCCCGTCGAGCAGCAGCCGGAGCGCGCCGGACGGCGAACCGACCACCCCGGGCATCCGGAGCAGCCCGGCGCACCCGAGGAAGCCGCTGACCGCGATGCCGATCGCCACCACGGTCGCCCAGTGTGTTCGTTCCCCCTGGTGGTGCCCCTGGGTGGCGACGGCGGTCAGCCCGGTGGCCAGGCTGAGCGTCGCGACCGTGGCGCCTGCGACCAGCAGCAGGTGGGCCTGCCGGTATCCGCCGCTGCGGTGCCGGACCGAGATGACCAGCAGACCGGTGGCCACCGTCGCTCCGAGCCCGCTCAGCACCGCGACTGCGATCATGACCGGGGAGAACTGCACGGCGTCAACTCTGCCGGACGCCGTGCGACCGCGGGGGGCGGGGTGTGCATCTGTTGGGACACGGTGTGATCGCCGGGAACGGTCCGGGCCGGTGGTGCCACACTTGACCCCATGCCTGAGCTGCGGTCGAGGACTTCCACACACGGTCGGACGATGGCCGGCGCCCGGGCCCTGTGGCGGGCCACCGGGATGACCGACGACGACTTCGGCAAGCCGATCGTCGCCATCGCCAACAGTTTCACCCAGTTCGTACCCGGACACGTCCATCTCAAGGACCTCGGCGGCCTGGTCGCCGACGCGGTGGCCGAGGCCGGTGGGGTGGGACGGGAGTTCAACACGATCGCGGTGGACGACGGCATCGCCATGGGGCACGGCGGGATGCTCTATTCGCTGCCCAGCCGTGAGTTGATCGCCGACGCGGTCGAGTACATGGTCAACGCGCACTGCGCGGACGCCCTGGTCTGCATCTCGAACTGCGACAAGATCACACCGGGCATGCTGCTGGCCGCCTTGCGGCTGAACATCCCGACCGTCTTCGTCTCCGGCGGCCCGATGGAGGCCGGCAAGACGGTGGCGATCGAGGGGGTCGTGCACTCCAAGATCGACCTGATCGACGCGATGATCGCGTCCTCCAACGAGGCGGTCACCGACGACCAGCTCGGCGAGATCGAACGCTCCGCCTGCCCGACCTGCGGCTCCTGCTCCGGCATGTTCACCGCCAACTCGATGAACTGCCTCACCGAGGCGATCGGGCTGGCGCTGCCGGGCAACGGTTCGACCCTGGCCACCCACGCCGCACGCCGGTCGCTCTTCGTCGAGGCCGGCCGCACCGTCGTGGAGATCGCCAAGCGCTGGTACGACGGGGACGACGCCTCGGTGCTGCCCCGGGCGATCGCCAACCGGTCCGCGTTCGAGAACGCCGTCGCCCTGGACGTGGCGATGGGCGGCTCGACCAACACGATCCTGCACCTGCTCGCCGCCGCCCGCGAGGCGGAACTCGCCTTCGACGTCGCCGACATCGACGCGATCTCCCGGCGGGTGCCCTGCCTGGCCAAGGTCGCCCCGAACTCGCCCCAGTACCACATGGAGGACGTGCACCGGGCCGGCGGCATCCCGGCCATCCTCGGCGAGCTGGACCGGGCCGGCCTGCTGCACCGGGACGTGACGTCGGTGCACTCCCCCTCGCTGGGGCAGTGGCTCGCCGACTGGGACGTCCGGAGCGGCTCGCCGACGCCGGAGGCGGTCGAACTCTTCCACGCCGCCCCCGGCGGGGTACGCACCACCGAGCCGTTCTCCACCGACAACCGCTGGTCCACGCTGGACACCGACGCGGCCGGTGGGTGCATCCGGGACCACGAGCACGCGTACTCGGCCGACGGCGGGCTGGCCATCCTGCACGGCAACCTCGCCCCGGACGGCTGTGTGGTGAAGACCGCCGGGGTGCCCGAGGAGTGCCTCACCTTCCGGGGTCCGGCCAAGGTCTACGAGTCCCAGGACGACGCGGTCACCGCGATCCTCGCCAAGGAGGTCGTCGCCGGGGACGTGGTGGTGATCCGGTACGAGGGCCCCCGGGGCGGACCGGGCATGCAGGAGATGCTCTACCCCACCTCGTTCCTCAAGGGACGCGGGCTCGGGCGGTCCTGTGCGCTGCTCACCGACGGCCGGTTCTCCGGCGGCACCTCGGGGCTCTCCATCGGGCACGTCTCCCCCGAGGCCGCCTCCGGTGGGCTGATCGCCCTGGTCGAGCCGGGCGACGAGATCGTCATCGACATCCCGAACCGGTCGATCTCACTCGACGTGCCCGAGGAGGTGCTGGCGGCCCGGCGGATCGAGCAGGAGAAGCGGGACCGCCCGTACACCCCGGTCGACCGGGAGCGGCCGGTCTCCGCCGCCCTGCGCGCGTACGCTTCGATGGCCACCTCCGCCAGCGACGGCGCCTACCGTCGCGTGCCGGAGTAACCGACGGCTCCGCCGGCCGGGACCCCGGCCGGCGGACGCCCGGCCACCCTCCGCAGGGCCAGGTGGACGAGGAGGCCCACCGGGGAGAGCAGGACGGTCAGCGCCAGGACCGGCCCGGTCACCAGCGGATGCATCCCCCGATCCCGCCCGTCCAGGAACATCCACCGACCGACGAAGAGGTCGAAGGCGATCACGTGCGCCCAGAGCGTGGCCGCGCCGGCCGGGGTGCCGAGGAACTCCGACAGCCCGGCCAACGAGGGTCTGCTCACCACCGGCCAGAGCCGATCGAACTCCGCGACGGCGAGGACCAGGTAGCCGGCCAGCGGCGGCACCACGACCAGCGGCGAGCCGACGATCCGCCGGGTCCACGACCAGCCGGGCAGCAGGATCATCAGAGCCCAGAAGGGTACGACCAGCGGGAAGGTCAGGTCGAAGATCCGCTCGGTCACCGCGTACCGCCGACGAGCGCCGGGGTGGCGGCGGGCAGCGGAGTCCGCGCGGTGGCGAGCACGGCGGCGGCCGACCCGACGGTCAGCACCAGCAGCACGGCGGCTGCGCCGAGGGTGACCGTGTCCGGGGCGGTCAGCGGCTGCCCGCGCAGCGCCTGCCAGGTGACCAGGGCGACCAGCCCGGCGTACCCGGCGGCGACGGTGCGGACCAGGTTCCGGCGGGTACCGTCGTCGCGCAGCCGGGGCAGCCGACGGCCGAACCGGAGCAGTACCAGGCCGACCAGGGGCAGCACCTGGAGTCCGTGCATCCCGACGAAGTGGGGGATGCGCAGGTCGCCGCCGGTGGTGCTCCAGCCGGTCAGCGGCAGGCCCGATCCGCCGTCCGGGACGCCGACGCTGTGTGCGCCGACCACGGTGGCCACCCCCTCGCGCAGGCTGGCGGTCTGCTCCGGGGTGGGACCGGTCATCAGGAAGCCGAGCGCCATCCCGGCCACCGCCAGGGCCAGCCCGAGGCGGACGGCCGACGAGGTGGCCCGGTCGGCGATCCGCTCCCGGAGCAGGAGGACGGCGACCACGAGGTTGGCCGCCCAGAGCACCCCGATGCTGATCCCCATGACCGTCCAGAGGGCCGCGTCGAACGCGGTGAGCACGTTGTAGTGGCTCTGCCGGCCCCGAAGCACCTGCCCCACGATGACCACCATCTCGACGGTGGCGGTGACGGCGACGACCGTGCCGGCCCGCCGCCCGGCGGTGTGGTGCCGGCGGAGCAGGGAGAGGAGCCAGGCCAGCGTCGGCCCGTACAGGAGGAAGGAGAGGGCGAACTTGAGCGGCTTGGCCCAGATCGGCGCGCCGACCAGGGTGCGGTCGTCCACGACCAGGCCGACGACGCCGGCCACTGCCAGGACGGCCATCGCGGCGCTGAAGGCCATCAGTGGTCGGTGCAGGTGGTAGAGGGAGGCGGGGCGGAGTGGACCGGTGGTCATGACGTCCTCCAGGAAACTTTGCCTGATAGTGTCAGGCAGAGCGAACATCGTCAGGCTAGGAGTGTTTGTTGAACACTGTCAAGGAGGATGAGCAGTGTCAGTCGTGAAGCCGTCGGCCAGCTTGCGCGAACGCCGCCGGGCCGCCACCATCGACGAGATCGTCACCGTGGCGCTGCGGCACCTCGCCGAGCACGGCGTCCACGAACTGTCCCTGCGCGCCGTGGCCCGCGAGGTCGGCATGACCGTGCAGGCGCTCTACCACTACTTCGACAGCCGGGACGCGCTGCTCACCGCACTGATCGCGCACGGGCAGAACGCGCTCGCCGACACCCTCCAGGCCACCGCCGACACCCACCGCGACGCCGGGTACGTCGAGCGGTGCGTCGCGGTGAGCCTGGCGTACCGCGACTGGGCGCACCGCAACAAGCCCCTCTTCCTGCTGCTCTACGGCAACCCGGTGCCCGGCTACGCCGCTCCCGAGGACGGACCGACCATGGTGGCCGGTCGCCGGGTCGCGGGCGTCTTCGCCGAGGTGGTCTTCGCCGGCTGGACCGCCGAGCAGATCGCCGCGGTACCCGTACCGGCGGGGGACCCGGCACTGGCCGCGCAGCTCACCGGGGCGACGCAGGCCATGGCGCCGCACCTCTCCCCCGGCGCGATCGCCCAGTTCCTCGGCGCCTGGGCGCAACTGCACGGGCTGGTCATGCTCGACCTGCTCAACCACATGCGGTGGCTGGACGGCGACACGGCGACCGAGTACCACCGGGCCATGCTCACCCAGCTCGGCGACCGACTGGCCGCCCTACGCGACGGCGCCTGACCAGCAACGACACGCCTGGCCAGGGGCGCTCGGCACACTCCAGAGCCAGCTGTTCCAACCCTCCGGAGGAGAGCGTCGCGGCCACGGATGCAACGGGCTGCGGTACCCAGGCGCAACAACGGCCCAGCGCCAGCCCTCGCGGCGGCCGGTTTGCCGTTACCTGACTGTCGGATCGGCCAGCCGGAGTGCAAGATAGCTGCCGTGAAGGCGTACGTCGGAGTGACCGATGGGGACTGGTACCGCTTCCTCGCCGATCGGCCGATGCTGACGGAAGTCAACTTCTGGCGGCCTGCCGGATCCCGTGCCTTCCGGGCGCTCGCCCCGGGCGAGCCCTTCTTCTTCAAGACACACCATCCGCACAACCGCGTGGTCGGCGGTGGGTTCTTCAGCGGATTCGCGCAGTTGCGAATTTCCGAGGCGTGGGCGCTGTTCGGCGAGGGCAACGGTGTACCGAGCCTGCCCGAGATGCGACGGATCGTGGGGCGGTACCGGCGGGAGCCCATTGCCCCGGAAGACGATCCGATGATCGGCTGCGTCATGGTCCGAGAACCGGTCTTCTTCCCCACCGACCAGCCGTCCGAGCCGCCTCCCGAGTTCGCGTCGAACATCGTTCAGGGCAAGGGGTACGACGTGACCGACCGGAACTCGGCCGGCTACTTCGAGGTGCTGATCGGTCGGCTGCTCGGCGCATCCGTGGAAGTCGACACCAGCCAGCCGTGGCACCGGTCGGGCCCGGTGTACAGCGATCCTCGGCTCACCCGACACCGGCTGGGTCAACAGTCGTTCAAGGCCGTCGTTCTCAGCGCTTACGGGAGGCGATGTGCGATCACGGGCGACCGCATCCAACCGGTGCTCCAGGCCGCGCACATCAGACCTCTACCCGCTGGTGGTGAGCACCGCATCGACAACGGGCTGCTCCTCAGGTCCGACGTGCACACTCTCTACGACCACGGCTACCTGGCGGTCGACCCGAAGCACCGGCTCATGGTCAGCCCTCGGCTCAGAGCAGAGTTCGGCAACGGTGAACAGTTCTACTCCAGGGCCGGATCCCAGATCGCCCTACCGGCAACGGTTCGAGAACGTCCGCACCGGGAGTTCCTCGAGTGGCACCTCGACGTGGTCTTCCGAGCAGCCTGAGTATCGTCGCCGGATGCCCGAACTGATCGCACCCACCGTCCGCCTGCACGCTGCCTGGCGTGAGGCGCGGGACGACTGGGGTCCCGGCGTCCACGAGGACGGCTTCGGGTTGCGGCCGGAAGACGAGGTGGACTCGCCGGCCGGGTTCGCTGCCTGGGTGGCCCGGCTGACCGATGCCGCCGATCCGGCGACACCGCTGCCTGCCGACCGGGCGCGCTGTACGTACCGGTGGATCGTCGACGACGACCGGGTGCTCGGCGGAATCGCGTTGCGACACGGGCTCGACGAGGTCGTGCAGCGGCTCGGCCACATTGGCTACGGCATCCGGCCGTCGGCGCGCCGGCAAGGGCTGGCCACCTGGGCGCTGGGCCGGATGCTGGACGAGGCACGACGGCTCGGACTGGACCGGGTACTGACCGTCTGCGCGGTGGACAACCTCGCCTCGGCGAAGACGATCGAGCGCAACGGCGGCGTCCTGGAGGACGTCCGGGAGACCGAACTCGGCGCGGTACGGCGTTACTGGATCGCGTTCCGGTAGGCCCCGCCGTGTGGGATACCGGTGACCGGGATCCTCCGTCCAGATGGCCGTTTCGCTCAGGCTCCGGGTGCCTTGGCCGCCGAGCCCCGGGCGCGTTCCACCGGGTAGCGCCGCGCCGAGTCGGCCAGCTTGTCGGTGGCCGCCTCGACCAGGTCGACACCGAGGGCGTCGGCCAGCCGGACCAGGTAGATCATCACGTCGCCGATCTCGGCGCGGACCCGTCCGCCGGCCTCCGGGTCGGTCATCACCCGGGCCGACTCCTCCGGGGTCAGCCACTGCAACTCGGCGAGCAGCTCCCCCACCTCACCGGCGAGCGCCATGGCCAGGTTCTTCGGCGTGTGGAACTGCCCCCAGTCCCGCTCGTCGGCGAACCGCCGCAGGGCGTGGACCAGGCCGTCGATCCCAGGGTCGCTGATGCTCGTCACAGGGAGCGACCCTAACGCCAGGTGAGTCCGACAGACCGCCCGTCAACGGAGAGCACGACCACGCTGGACTGGCTGAGGGGATGCTCGCCCTCGATCGCCATCCTGCTGACGGGTGGCGAGCAATGAATGATCACCCTCTGCGATTGAGGCGGCACGCAAGGCTAGGTTGGTGGCCTTCCCACACATGGAGGTCCACCTGTGACCACCGTCCAAAGGCTCGGCATCGTGATCGCCGCCGTGATCGCCGTCCTGCTGCCCACCTCCGCCGCGCACGCCTCCGACGCCGCCTACGTCGTCAACCCCACCGGCACGGTGCTCCACCAGACGAACTGGTGGTACTCCAGCACCACGGTCAACGCACCGACCGGCACGCCTGCCGCGTCGTCGATCGACACGATCTACTGGACCTACTCCATCTCCAACCAGGCCAACGTGATCGCCCAGCTCTGCAACCCGGACGGGCCGGGACAGCTGCTCTGCCTCGACCTGCCCAACGGCTGGGCCACCGGCAACACCACCGCCTGGGCGGGGCTGTCGGCGCAGCGCGGCTGGCTGTTCCGGCTGGCCGTCCTCGACCCGGTGACGAAGATCCTCAGCCCCTACCGGTACGGCGGCCAGCACCAGGTGATCGTGAACTGGAGCTACACCACGCCGTCCCCGGCCCGTACCCACAGCTCGCCCCTCCGCCTCGTCTCCCGCTGACCCGCCCCTGTCGGGCACCGCTCGCCGTTCTGGCGATATCGCGGCATCGCTGGAAAGGGATGCCGCGATATCGCCGAAGCGGAGTCGACCCAGGTGGGGTGGATCAGGCCGGGACGAAGCGGGCGGCGTCGGCGACGACGTAGCCGTCCGTGCCCTCGGTGCGGATCAGGACGCTGCCGGCCGTCCCGGCCGCGAAGACGTACGTCCCGAGGGACACCCACTGCCCGCCGGATCCGCGCTGGTCGACGGTACGGGTGGTGACGCCGCCGCCGTGCACCACGTCCACCGGCACATTGCTGGCCCGGTTGGGGTCGGCGGTCCAGCGCAGGCTGACCGCGTAACTGCGGGCGACCGGCAGGGCCGGGGTGAAGCGCAGCCGGTTGACGCCCTTGCCGGTGTTGTCGTCGTGCTCATAGTCGACGCCCCAGTACCCGCCGACGTGGCTGCTGCTCAGCCAGGTGCCGGCCCGGGTCACCGAGGCCGAGGCGTTGTCGACGACGATCTCACCGTCGACGGCCGGGGGCCACTGGAGGTGCTGGCCGTCCTGCCGGAGTCGGGCCTGGAGGGCGGCGACGCTCACCTGCTGCACCGGCACCCCTGCGGCGAGGGCGAGTGTCGCCGCCGTGGCGGCGGACTGGGCGAGGATCATGAACACCGGTTCCATCCGGACCGAGCCGTACGCGATGTGGCTGGCCGAGAGGCAGACCGGCACGAACAGGTTGGCGCACTGCGCCTCGGTGGGCACGATCGCGCGGTAGCTGATCGGGTACGGGCCGGGCACCCCGACCTGCACGTCGCCCTCGTTCTTGACCACGCCGTCGACCACGACGCGCTGGCAGTTGTGCGAGTCCATGGTGTAGCTGGCCAGTCCGACCGAGTCGGCGACCCGCACCCTGCCCCGGCAGTCCCGCTCGGTCACCACGTACGCCGAGACCATCCGGCGGGCCTCCCGGACGTACAGCTGGGGTGGCCAGCCGCCGGTGGCGGTGAACTCGTCGGCGGCCAAGCCCCACGCGGCGGTCGAGGTCCGGATCGTCGCCGGCAGCCGGGGATCGTTGGCCAGGAACCACATCAGGCCCTGCTGGTAGGTGCGGTGGTCGGCGACGATGCTCTCCCGCACCACCGGGCTGGCGGTCGGATAGGTGTAACTGGCGCCGATGAAGTCGGTGGAGAACGCGCCGTGGTTGTTGGAGTCGGTCTTGCCGTTGCCGACGCCCTGGGTGGTGAAGAACGGCCCGGTGAAGCCCGCCCGGACGTAGCGGAGCAGGAGTTCGTAGTCGGCCGGGTCGTAGCCGGCGGGCTTCGGGAACGGAACCCGGTCGGCCGCCTTCGTCAGGCACATCCGGAAGTTGTACGCCTGGATCAGCCCGTCGCCGGTGCCGTTGGGTGCGACGGGCGCGCCGGAGATACCGGGGAGCAGGCCGCTGGCCGGGACGCCCGGTGTCACGTACGGGTCGACCGGCCGGGTGAACTGGTGACCGGTACGCAGTTGCACCCCGTTGATCGTCTCGCCGTACACCGTGTTGGCCTCGCGCCCGAGGGCGTACGACACACCGGCCTTCGCCATCAGGTCGCCCTCGTACGTCGCGTCGACGAACATCGGGCCGGCGAAGGTCTGACCGTTGTCGGTGCCGAGCGAGGTGATCCGGTTGCCGACGCGGACCACCTGGGCGAGCCGCACGCCGAGGTAGACCGGCACCCCGTGCTCGGCGAGCAGGTCGTCGAAGACCTCGGCGGCGACGTGCGGCTCGAAGACCAGCCGCATCGGCGAGTCGGGGGTGACGGTGTTGCCGTGGTACTTCGCGTGCACCCGCCGGTAGAACTCCGCGGCGATGCCGCCGATGGAGCCGCTGGTGCCGCTGTCGGTGTAGCCGAGTCCGCCGGTGGTGAGTCCGCCGACGTGCTGGCCCGGTTCGAGGATCAACGCGGTACGCCCCATCCGGCGCATCTGCACGGCGGCCACGATGCCGGCCGAGGTGGCGCCGTACACGACCAGGTCGGCGGTGACGGTGTTGGCGGCCAGGGCGGGCAGGCCGATGCCGGTGGAGCCGGCGACGACCAGGGTGGCACCACCGAGGCGCAGCAGGTGACGGCGATTGAGCACAGGCGACATGGCGGCTGCCTTCCGGGCAAGGGCCTTCGAGTGGAGGGAGCGCGCCGCCGCACCCTGGATTCAATCGACTTTTGTCCATCGGTTGCGTCATGTCAAGAGCCGGAGCGGGGGGGCGCGCAGCGCCCCTGTTACCCGTTCACCGCCCGCAGCACCGGACGCGAGGTGAGGGCGGCGGGGTCGAGCGAGAGTCGGGTGTGGACGGTGAAGGTGGTCGACTCGCCGGGCAGGAGCGTGACCAGGGCCCGGTCGACGTCGGCGGACGGGTCGAGGCGGTCGGGGTAGAGGGTCAGGTCGCGGAGAACGGTGCGCGCGGTGACGTGCACCCGCACGCCGCCCTCGACCGGCTCGGCGGTGGCGTCGTAGGTCGCCGCCGGCCAGGGGATGTCCTTGTCCTCGGCGAAGAACCACAGGGCCCGCTCGGCGCTCTCCCCCGCCTCGGCGACCAGCAGTTCACCGCAGGCCTCCTCGGGGCGCGCCAGCTCCGTGGGCAGGGGCAGGG
Organism: Micromonospora sp. NPDC023956; assembly: GCF_040639195.1. Lineage (NCBI taxonomy): Bacteria > Bacillati > Actinomycetota > Actinomycetes > Micromonosporales > Micromonosporaceae > Micromonospora > Micromonospora sp. NPDC023956. The sequence continues at coordinate 37,886 of NZ_JBEZZN010000008.1, read as the reverse complement.
TCACCGTGGCGCCGGGCGGTACGTCGAGGTCGTACGACGTCTTGGCGCGGGGTTCGCCGGCCAGGGTGTGCCGGGTGACGGTGGCGGTGGCCCGCCAGGGCTGCCCGCCGTCGTTGACCGCCACCAGGGCGAGCCCACCGCCGCCCGCCTGGCCACCGTCGCCGGCCGGGTCGCCACCGCCACCGCCACCGTCGCCGTCGCCGGTGAGCCCACCGGCACGGGGCTGGACGGTGAGCAGCCGGTCGGCGTACGCGTGGCGCAGCGCGTACCAGAGCGGTTTGCGGCGGCCGTCGCCGTCCACCGCCGACCAGGAGGTCACCGGCCAGCAGTCGTTGAGCTGCCAGACGATGGTGCCCATGCAGACGCCCCGGTGCGAGCGGAAGTGTTCCACCCCGCAGGCGATGGCACGGGCCTGGTTGACCTGGGTCAGGTGGTGCCACTCGTCGAAGTCGGCCGGGGCGGGCAGGTGGGCGTCCAGTCCGCGCCGCAGCTTGAGGTCGCCGTCGATCGCCTTCTGGTGGTGCGCCATGCCGGGCGAGTCCGGGGCGAGCGGGTCGTCCGAGAGCGCCCGGCGCAGCGTCGCGTACGCGGGCGGGGCCTGGTAGCCGAACTCGGCCACGAACCGGGGCACGTACTCGCGGTACTTCAGGTAGTCGTCGGTGTTCCAGACGTCCCAGATATGCGTGGTGCCGTGCGCCGGGTCGTTCGGGTGGATCTCCTCGCGGCCGGACCACGGGCTGCCCGGCCAGTACGGTCGGGTCGGGTCCAGTTCGGCGACGATCGTCGGCAGCAGGTCGAGGTAGTAGCCCCGGCCCCAGGTCCGCCCGGCGAGCGGCTCCTGCCAGTCCCAGTCGTGCCAGCCCCAGATGTTCTCGTTGTTACCGGTCCAGAGCACCAGGGACGGGTGGACGGCCAGCCGGGTGACCTGCTCGCGCGCCTCGGCCTCGACCTCGGAACGGAACGGCTCCTCCTCCGGGTACGCAGCGCAGGCGAAGAGGAAGTCCTGCTGGACGAGGAGTCCGAGCGAGTCGGCGAGGTCGTAGAAGTCGGTCGACTCGTACCGGCCGCCGCCCCAGACACGCAGCAGGTTGACGTTCGCGCCGATCGCCTGGTCGAAGCGGTGGGCCAGCCGGTCCCGGGTCACCCGGTTGGGGAAGACGTCGTCGGGGATCCAGTTGACGCCCCGGACGAAGACCGGCTTCCCGTTGACCACCAGGGTGAACGCGCTGCCGTGCGCGTCGGGGGTGGTGTCGAGACGCACCGAACGGAAACCGATCCGCCGGGTCCAGTCGTCCAGTGCGGTGCCGTCGAGGGTGGTCAGGGTGACGGTCAGCGGGTACCGGTGCGGGTCGCCGTACCCCCGGGGCCACCAGAGCCGGGGGTCGCGGACGGTGAGGTCGAGCACGGCCGTGCGCTCCCCGGCCGGGACCACCGTCTCGACGGCCGCCCCGGCGACCGTGGCCCGCACGACCAGCGGGACGTCGGTGGCGCGTTCGACCTCGACGTGCACCGCGACCGTGCCGACGCCGTCGGCGACGGTGACCAGGGGACGGACCTCCGCGAGCCGGGCGGTGGACCAGCTGTGCAGGCCGATCTCCTGCCAGATCCCGGCGGTGACCAGCGTCGGTCCCCAGTCCCAGCCGAAGTTGCAGGCCGTCTTCCGGATGAAGTGGAACGGCTCCGGGTACGCGTTCGGCCGGTCGCCGAGCCGGTCCCGGTGCGCCTCGGCGTACCGGTAGGCGGAGTCGAACCGGACGACGAGCTGGTTGTCCCGGTCGCGCAGCAGCGCCCGCACGTCGAACCGGTGGCTGCGGTGCATGTTCTCGGTCCGGCCGACCGGGACGCCGTTGAGGGTGAGCGCGGCGACCGTGTCGAGGCCGGCGCAGACCAGGTCGATCCGGTCCGCGTCACCCGACGGCCGGTCGAACGTCGTCTCGTACACCCAGTCGGTCCGGCCGATCCAGGCGAGCGCCGTCTCGTTGTCGTCGAGGTAGGGGTCGGGGATCAGCCCGGCGGCGAGCAGGTCGGTGTGCACGCAGCCGGGCACGGTGGCGGGGATCGCCCGGCCGTCGATCTCCACCGGGATCGCCCGGCCGGCGATGCCGGCAGGGACCGTAGCCCCGCCGGTCTGGTCGGTCCCGGGGGCCTCGGCGGTGACCTGCGGGCCGGGCAGCGCCCGCAGGGTCCAGCCGTCGTGCAGGGCGTGCCGGGTCGGGCCACCCCCGTGCGCCTCGCTCACGATTTCACCGCACCTTCCATGATTCCGCGGACGATCTGCCGGCCGCCGATGACGAGCATCACCAGCAGCGGCAGGGTGGCGACCAGGGCACCGGCCAGTACCCGCCGGTACAGGACGTAGTTGCCGCTGGCCAGGTCGGAGAGGGCGACCATCGAGGTCGGGTAGTCGGTGCCGCCCAGGGTGATCAGCGGCCACTGGAACTCGTTCCAGGTGGCCACGAAGGTGAGCAGGCCGAGCACCGCCATCGCGGGACGGACCGCCGGCAGCACCACGCTCCAGAAGATCCGCATGGTGCTCGCCCCGTCGATCCGGCCCGCCTCGACCAGTTCGTCGGGGACCGCGTCGAGGATGAACTGTCGCATGTAGAACACGCCGAACGCGGTCACCAGTCCGGGGGCGATCACCGCGAGCAGGGTGCCGTTCCAGCCCCCCTCGCCGGGCATGTGACCCATCAGGATGTAGAGGGCGACCACGCCGAGCTGGTTCGGCACGGTCATGGTGAGGATCACCATGACCATCAGCGCGTTCCGCCCCTTGAACCGCAGCTTGGCGAAGGCGAAGCCGGCCAGCGAGCAGAAGAAGAGCACCGAGGCGGTCACCACGGACGAGACGATCACGCTGTTGCCGAGCGCCTGGAGGAAGAAGACGTCCTGCATCGAGAAGACCTCGCGCAGGTTGGTGGTGAGCTGCCCGCCGGGCAGCACCTGCGGGGGGATCTTCGCCAGCGCCTCGTCGGTGTTCGTGGCGATGACGAACATCCAGTACAGCGGGAACGCCGAGAACGCGATGACGATGCTGAGGAAGAGGTAGCTCCAGACGCTGCCGGGGGTGTGCTGTGGGGCCCGCCCCACCAGCGCCGGCCGCCGCGAGGCCTTCACCGCTTACCTCCGCCCAGACGGTTGGTGATCAGGGCGTTGACGGCCGCGACGAGCAGGATGACCAGGAAGAGCGCCCAGGACATCGCCGCCGCGTAGCCGAGGTTGAGGTCGCGCCAGCCGACCTTGTAGACGAGTTGGGCGATGGTCTGCCACTGGTGGTCGTCGCCGCCGTTGCCGAGCGCCGGATTGGTGTCGAAGAGCATCGGCTCGGTGAACAGTTGCAGGCCGCCGATGGTGGAGAGCACCACCGTGAAGATCACCACAGGTCGGATCATCGGTACGGTGATCCGCCAGAGCTGCCGCCACGGACCGGCGCCGTCGACCGCCGCGGCCTCGTAGACGTCACGCGGGATGGCCTGCATCGCGGCCAGGTAGAGCAGCGCGTTGTAGCCGATCCACTTCCAGTTGACCATGGTGGAGATGGCGACCCAGGAGGCCCACTTCGACGCCCGCCAGTCGATCGGCTCGGTCTCGCCGATGCCGAGCAGCGACAAGGCCCAGTTCGCGATGCCGGTGTCCCGCGCGAACACCACCGAGAAGATCAGGGTGGAGGCGGTCACCGGGGTGATGTACGGCAGCAGCACGCCCACCCGGAACCAGGTCTGCGCCCGCAGCTTCCGGTTGAGCAGCGAGGCGACGATCAGCGCCAGCAGGAGCTGCGGCACGGTGGAGAGCAGGAAGATGCCGAAGGTGTTGGAGAGGGCGTTCCAGAAGTCACCGTCGTCGAGCAGGCGACGGAAGTTGTCCAGGCCGGCCCAGCCGTCCCGGGTCGGGTCGTCGAGCCGCCAGGTGCGCAGCGCCACGACCCCGTTGAAGACGATCGGGAAGAGCCCGAAGACCGCGAAGAGCAGGAAGAACGGTGCGATCAACAGGTACGGCAGGTAGCGCACGTCGAACCGGTACAGCCGGTCGCGCCACCGTGAGGGCCGGCGTCCGTCGGGCTCGGGATGGGCGTCGGGGCCGCGGCGGGGCGCCGTGGCCGCGGCAGGGGTGGGGGGCATCGGGGGACCTCCGGGTTCGCCACCGGCGGTGGGCCGGAACGGTGGGACGCGCTCGTCGCGCGAGGACGTCCCACCGGCCGCCCGACCCGCGTACGGTCAGGACTTCGCGGCCTTCTCGGCTTCCTTGACCGCCTCGGTCCAGGCCTGGTCGGGCTTGCCCTTCAGGTTGCCGGTGGCCAGGCGGTTCAGCACGTTCTCCACGGCCACCCGGGTCGGGCCGTTCTTCCTGCCCAGGTACTGCGGGGTCAGGTTCTCCGCCGTCTTCGAGAAGATCTGCCCGACGGGCGCGTTGTTGAAGAACGGGTTGGCGAAGTCCCGGATCGCCGGGTCCTGGTAGAGCGCCGGCTGGGACGGCAGGTTGCCGACCTTCTTGAAGATCTCGATCTGCTGTGCCGGCTGGACCAGCCACTCCAGGAACCGGTACGCCTCGTCGACGTTCTTGCCCTGCTTGGGGATGGTGAGGAAGGAGCCACCCCAGTTCCCGCCCCCACCGGGGATCGCGGCCACGTCCCACTTCCCCTCGGTCTGCGGGGCGGTGTTCTTGATGTGTCCCTGCATCCAGGCCGGGCAGGCCAGCACGGCGAAGTTGCCCTTGACGAACCCGGCGTTCCACTCGGGCGAGAAGGCGGCGAGGTTGGCGGACAGGCCGGCGGCGATGGTCTTCGCGGCCACGTCGAAGGCGACCTTCGGGCCGCCTTCCATCGTCAACTGCTCGCTCTCGTCGTAGAAGCCGACCGGCTGCTGCCCGAGGACCGGGTTGAAGACGTTGGTGCCGGAGTCGATGAACTTCTTGCCGCTCCTGGCGGTGTACCGCTGGCCGGTCTCGACGAACCGGTCCCAGGTGGGCCAGAGCGCGGAGACCTGGTCCCGCTCGGTGGGCAGGCCGGCGGCGGCGAAGAGGTCGGTGCGGTAGCACATGGCCAGGCCGCCGACGTCGGTGCCGAGGCCGATCTGGGTCCTGCCGTCGGGGGTGAGGGTCTGCTGCCACTTCCAGGGCAGGTACTTCTGCTGGTACTGGCCGGCCCCCTTGTCGAGGAGGTTGACGAACTTGTCGGCCTGGCCGCGGAACTGGATGACGAAGCCCTCGTCGATGGCGGCGATGTCGGGCGCACCGCTGCCGGCGATCAGCTTCTTCTGGAGGTCCTCGTGCTGGGCGTTGTACTCCCCGGTGTTCAGCACGATCCTGACGTTCGGGTTGGCCGACTCGTACGTCGACTTCAGCTCGTCGAGACCGAAGTCGCCCCAAAAATTGATCTTGAGTGTGACGGTGCCGCCGGGGCCGGAGTCGCCACCACCGCTGTTGCCGCTGCATGCCGCGACCATGGCCAGGCTGACCACACCCGCCGCGACCAGTCGGGCCCATCGGGACCAGGACCGTGCCATGTCACCCCTCCACGTGGGAACGCTCCCGCCATCGAGAGACGTTGACTGAACCGGATAAGCTCCGCCACCGTACGAGCCCTCCTCCACCCTGTCAACGATCGAGGATGATCGACATCTCTGCCCGGGGGAGCGACGCGCATCGGAGCGCGCCCGCGAGGGTGGCAACCGGGGCCGGGTGCAGGGGACCACTCGGCACCGACGATCACTTAACCGGGCAAGTGAGGTCGCTCGCGCCGGCCGGGTGCGGCGTGCAGTAGCGTGGGTGCGCCGGGGCCGGTCGGGCATGATCAGCCCGAGGGTCCGAGCGGAACCGCCGCGCGGGTGACCGGGAAGTGGAGGGACGCGCCGGTGAAGCGGCCGACCATCGCCGACGTCGCCCGACGGGCCGGGGTCTCCAAGGGAGCGGTGTCGTACGCGCTCAACGGGCAGCCCGGCGTGTCCGAGGCCACCCGGCAGCGCATCGTCGCCATCGCCGAGGAGATCGGCTTCAGCCCGAGCAGCGCCGCCCGCGCCCTCTCCGGGGCCACCGCCGCGGCGGTCGGGCTGGCCCTGTGCCGTCCGGCCCGGATCCTCGGCATCGAACCGTTCTTCATGGAACTGATCAGCGGCGTCGAGGCCGTACTCTCCGCCCGGTCGTACGCGCTGACCCTCCAGGTCGTCGCCGACCAGGACGCGGAGATCGCGGTCTACCGGCGCTGGTGGGGGGAACGACGGGTCGACGGGGTGCTCATCTGCGACCTGCGGGTGGACGACCGCCGGGTGCCGGTGCTGGAGGAGTTGCGCCTGCCCGCGGTGGTGATCGGCGGGCCGGGGCACACCGGCGCGCTGCCCAGCGTCTGGTGTGACGACGCCGCCGCGCTCGTCGAGGCGGTGGAGTACCTGGTCGCCCTCGGGCACCGCCGGATCGCCCGGGTCGGCGGGCTGCCCGACCTGCTGCACACCCGGACCCGCACCGAGGCGTTCGAGCGGGTGTGCCGGGAACTCGGCCTGGTCGACGCGGTGACCGTTCCCTCCGACTACACCGGGGAGGAGGGCACCCGGGCGACCCGGCGACTGCTCAGCTCCCCGGGCCGGCCCACCGCCGTCATCTACGACAACGACGTGATGGCCGTCGCCGGGCTCGCGGTCGCTCAGGAGATGGGGCTCGCCGTCCCCGGTGACCTCTCCATCGTGGCGTGGGACGACTCCCCGCTCTGCCGGCTGGTCCACCCGCCGCTGACCGCGCTCGGCCGGGACATCCCCGCGTACGGTGCGCACGCCGCCCGGAACCTGCTGACGGCGATCGCCGGGGAGCCGGTCGGCGCGTTCCAGGACGAGACGGCGCACCTGACCCCGCGCGGCAGCACCGCACCGCCCCGGTCAGGCGAACGGGTCAGGTGACGGGTACTCCTCCAGGAACGCCTCCACCCGCTCGGCGGTCGCCGGGCGGGACAGCGCGAAGCCCTGCCCGTACCGGCAGCCGGCCCGGTACGCCCGGTCGACCTGACCGGCCCGCTCCAGCTCCCGCGCCACGATCTCCAGCCCGAGCCGCCGGCCCAGGTTCACCACCGCGTCGATCAGGGGCTGTTCCGGCTCACCGCCGCCGACCGCCCTCGGGTCGACCTTGACCAGGTCGATCGGCAACTCCCGTAACCGTCGCAGCGAGGCGTGCCCGGCCCGGAAGTCGTCCAGCGCGGTCCGCACGCCGAGGGAGCGCAGCCCGGCCAGCCGCGCCACCACGGTCGGCAGGTCGACGTCGAGCCCGGCCTCGCCGACCTCGACCACCAGCCGGTCGGCCGGCACCCCGTACCGGGCGAGGGTGCCCGCCACCCGGGTGACGAAGTCCGGCGCGGTCAGCTCGGCCGGGGTCACGTTGACCGCCATCCAGAGCATCGGGTGTGTCGCCGACCAGGCGGCGAGCTGCCGGCAGGCCCGGTCCCGCACCCACTGCCCCACCTCGTCGAGCAGACCCAGGTCGGCGGCGACCGGGATCAGCTCGGCGGGGAGCACGGTACCCAGCAGGGGGCTGCGCCAGCGCAGCAGCGCCTCGGTGCCGACCGGCGTCCGGTCGGCCAGCCCGTGCACCGGCTGGTAGACCAGGTCCAGCTCGCCCCGGGCCAGCGCGCCGGCCAGTTCCCGCTCCAGGTCCAGCCGGCGGACCAGCTGCTCCTCGAGGAAGATGTCGTACCACTCGATCCGGTTGCGGCCGAGCTGGCTGGCCCGCCGTCGGGCCAGGTCCGCCTGCCGGAGCACGTCGTCGGCACTACCGGCGGCGGCGTCGGCGAGCCCGATGCTCACCTCCAGCCGCACCTGCGACCCGGGCAGCCGGTACGGCTCGGTGAGCGCGCCGAGCAGCCGGACGGCGAGCCCGTAGGCGGGCACCGAGCCGCTCTCTACGACCACCGCGAACTCGTCCCCGGCCAGCCGGGTGACCAGGTCGTCGGGGCCGGCGACGGCCCGTAGCCGTCGGGTCACCTCGACGAGCAGCTGGTCGCCCGCAGCCGGCCCGCTGCCGTCGTCGACCTCGCAGAGGCCGTGCAGGTCCAGCACGAGCAGCGTGGCGGGTTCCCCCGTCTCGGCTCGCCGGCCGGTCAGCGCCCGGCGCAGCTCGCGCCGGCTCACCAGCCCGGTGGCGGCGAGGGGATGCACCGTGCGCTCCACGCGGTCGGCGGCCGGCAGGGGCGCGCGCTGGGGCAGCAGGAGCATCCCGAGGGTGTGCAGCAGGGCGACGGCGGCGAGCCCGACGGTGGCCACCGCGGCCCGGTCGGCCGGGGTGACCAACGACAGTCCGGCGGCACAGATCGTGGCCACGGCGGCCGCGCCGTCGAGCAGCAGCACGGCCACGACGCCGACGGTCTCCGGCAACGGTACGAGGGCCGGTGGTGGCGGTGCGAGGGACACGGTCGGTCACCTCCGTGGACGGGGCCCGGGGCGGCCGGACATGAGATCAGTACGCCTCTGCTCGCAGCAACGACCCCGGCCGGCATCGGTTACGCTGCGCCGACCGTGACCCCGGTCACCGTCGCGCCGGTGTGGGCCGCCCGACGCCGGGGCCCCGCCCGCGAGGTGGAATCATCGGGGGGTGAGTCGCACCGACACTCTCCGTTTCCGGCACAGCCAGGCCATCCTGGCCGCAGCGGTGGTCGCCTTCATCGGCGCCCTGCCGATCGCCGACGCCCGCTGGTACCTCCTCCCGGTGCTGCTCGTCCCGCTGGTGGTCGCCGTCTGGGCGTGGCGGGCGGGCACCGACGCCGATCCCCGGGAGGTCCGGGTCCGCGCGCTGTTCGGGCAACGTCGACTGCCCTGGGCGCGGATCGCGGAGCTGGCCGCCGACCCGAGGGGACGGGCGGTCGCCCGGCTCGACGACGGCGAGCGGGTCGCCCTGCCGGCGGTGCGCGGTGCCGACCTGCCCCGGCTCGTCGCGGTCACCGGTCAGGCATCCCCGGCCGACACCGACGACTGATCCGCCGGCCGGTGCCTCGACGGCCCGCCGGCCGACGCCGACGACTGGACCGCCGGCCGTGACGGTCGACGACGCGCCGACCGGCACCGGCACCGGCACCGGCCGCCGGAGTACCGGATCCGGTCACCCGGGCCGGGGTCAGTAGCCGTCGGTGACCACGTTCTCCAGCGGCCGACCGGCGACCAGCCGGCGCAGCTGCTCCGCCACCAGTCGGTAGGCCCGGGGCAGCAGGCCGCGTACCGAGCCGGCGACGTGCGGGGTGAGCAGCACGTTGGGCAGCGCCCAGAGCGGGTGGTCGGCCGGCAACGGCTCCGGGTCGGTGACATCCAGGGCGGCGGCGATCCGGCCGGCGGTCAGCTCGGCCACCAGCGCCGGGGTGTGCACCACCGGCCCGCGGGCCGCGTTGACCAGCAGGGCCCCGTCGGGCATCGCGGCGAGGAAGGCCGCGTCGACCAGGCCCCGGGTCGCCCCGGTCAGGGGCACCAGCAGCACGACGACGTCCGCCGCCGGCAGCAGCGCGGGCAGCTCGTCGACGCCGTGCACGCTCTCGTCGGGGCGGGCGGTCCGGGCGACCAGGGTGAGGTCCACCTCGAAGGGCGCCAGCCGGGCCCGCACCGCCGCGCCGATCGACCCGGCGCCGACGATCAGCACCCGCTTGCCGGCCAGCTCGTCGGTCGGGGCCACCGCGTCGTACGCCCACTCGCGCCGGCCCTGGGCGCGGGCGAGCGTGTCGAACCCGCGCAGCCGGGACAGGATCGCGGTGACCACCCACTCGGCGGTGGCGGAGTCGTGCACCCCCCGGGCGTCGCAGAGGGTCACCCCGGCCGGCAGCCGGCCGACCCAGGCGTCCGCCCCGGCGCTGAGCAGCTGCACGACCTCCAGGTCGGGCAACTCGCCGGCCAGCTCGATGACGCCGCCGGCGCTGAGGAACGGTGGCACCCAGAAGCGCACCCCGGCCGGATCGCCCGGCAGCCGGTCCGGGCTCTCGGCGACCTCGACGGTGACGCCGGGCAGCTCGTCGACGAGAGCCCGGCCCTGCTCGTGCGGGATCCATACCTTCACGCTCGCCGACCCTAGCCGTCAGTCCAGCGGCAGGCCCACCGGGGCGGCGGGCAGGTGGATGTCGTACCCGGGCACGCTCGTCCGGGTCACCGGCGTGCCGGTGGTGGCCAGGTGGTCGGCGACCGCCCGGCCCAGCGTGGTGCCGGTGGGCAGCACGTACGCCACCCGGTCGGCTCGGGCCACCCGCGCCGGGTACACCGGATACCGGTCCCAGCCGGCGCGCAGGTCGTCCCCGATGACCCCGCAAGCCAGCCGCTCCCGGGTGGCGAAGACGACCGGGTAGCAGGTCCAGTAGTCGGCGTAGAAGTCCCGGACCCCGAGCCGGTCGAGGGCGACGACGAGGTTTCGCCGTCGCTCGTCGGCGCGGGTCAGGGTGTCCGCCTCGGCGACCACCGTGCCGGTGGCCAGCAGCGCACCGCCGGCCACCGCCGCCAGGCCGGCGCGGGCCGCGAGCCGTGGACCGGCGGGGAGCAGACGGCTGCCGGCCGCCGCCCAGAGCGGCCAGAGCAGCGCCGGCAGGGAGATGAGCAGGCAGGACAGGTAGCGGGAACTCTCCACCGGCGTGTCGCCGGCGGCGGCGCTGGCGGCGTACGCGCCCAGGCTCACCGCCGCCGCCCCGACCAGCGCCAGTCGGCCGCCCTGCCGGATCCGCGCCGCCCGGAGCGCGTCGTCGCGTCCGGGTCCCGCCGGACGCAGGATCCACAGTGCCCGGAGGGCGAGCAGCCCGGCCACCACCAGCAGCAGCGGAGCGACCACCCCCCACCAGAGCTGCCCGCCCGCGCAGCGGCCGGGCGGGCAGAGGCCGGTGCCCATCGGCAGCCCGAACAGCACGCCGCCGTGCAGCCGGTCGGCCCAGTCGCCGGGCGCACCCCCGCCGAGCTGGCGGTAGACGGCGATCGAACGGTGCTCCGGAGCGGCGGTGAGGTTGTGCGCCACGATCGGCAGCAGCCCGACGGCGAGCCCGGCGGCCAGGGCCGCTCCACAGCGTCCGGCCAGCTCCCGGCCGGCACCGGCGAGCAGCAGCGCTCCGGCGGCGGCCACGTACGGCAGGACCAGCCAGTCGTCCCAGAGGGTGAGGCCGGCGACCAGACCGAAGACGGCGAAGGCGGTCGCGCGGCGGCGGACCGCGCCGAGGCCCAGCAGTACCGCGAGCAGGACGAGCAGCGCCCCGGCCGGGTTCATCTCCGGATAGCCGCCACCGGCGATCAACTGGTTCTTGAGGATCCGGTCCGAGCCGAGGGCGAGCAGGCCGACCACGGCGGTGGCGAACCACGGGTGGTAGAGCCGGCGGGTGAGCTGCCACACCAGGACGAGGAAGAGGGCGTAGAGCACCAGGTTCGGCAGCCGCAACGGGACCACGCCCGGACCGGCGAGCGCGAACAGCGGGGCGGCGAGGTACGCCTCCAGCGCACCCATGTAGTGCTGGCCGTAGAAGAAGAGCGGGAACCCGAGTCCCTGGGCGACGTGCATGGCGACCAGGCCGGTGACCGCCTCGTCGCTGTTGGTCGGGGGCAGACCGGCCAGGAGCGCCGCCAGCCGGTAGCCGACCCCGACCGCTCCGAGTGCGAGGGCCGTACGGCCGGGCGAGACCAGCGGACGCCGGGCCGGCACGCCGACCGGTACGGGGTCCTGCGCCGGCCGGTCGATGATCACCACGGCTGACAGTGTCGCAAGTTCGGGGCTTACCAGCTGACATATCAGTCTTTGTCGGCGCGTTTCCCGGGACGCCCCCGGATCACGGCCCGGAACGCCCTGCGGTGAGCGGCTAGTCTGGTCCGGGTGAGCGCTCGTCTCCCGTACCCCCGCATCGGTCGCCTGCGCGCGACGGTGGCGGCGTCCTGCGCGGTGCTGCTGCTGACCACCGCCGGGTGCAGCCTCGGCGAGCCGGAACCCGACCCGGCCGGGGAACCGCCGACCTTCCCGACGCCGTCGGCCACCGCCGCCGAGGAGGGCGGGCAGGAGGTGGTGGCCACGGTGCTGGCCAAGGGGCTGCGGGTGCCGTGGGCGATCGCCTTCCTGCCGGACGGCGGGGCCCTGGTGACCGAGCGCGACAACGGCCGGATCCTCCAGGTCGGGCCGGAGTCCGGGCCGGACGGGCTGAAGGTCACCCCGGTGCAGACCATCGCCGGCGTCGAGGCGTCCAGCGAGGGCGGCCTGCTCGGTATCGCCGTCTCCCCCGACTACGCCACCGACCGGACGGTCTTCGCGTACCACTCCACCGGGCAGGACAACCGGATCGTCCGGTTCACCCTCGGCGGGACGCCCACGCCGATCCTCACCGGCATTCCGGTCGCCGGCATCCACAACGGCGGCGGCCTCGCCTTCGGCCCGGACGGTTTCCTCTACGCCAGTACCGGCGACGGCGGCGACCGTCCGCTCTCGCAGGACGCCAAGAGCCTCGGTGGCAAGATCCTCCGGATCACCCCCGACGGGAAGCCGGCCCCCGGCAACCCCTACCCGAACTCGCCGGTCTGGTCGCTCGGTCACCGCAACGTGCAGGGCATCACCTGGGACGCCGGCAAACGGATGTACGCCGTGGAGTTCGGGCAGAACACCTGGGACGAGGTCAACCTGATCACCAAGGGCGGCAACTACGGCTGGCCGCAGGTCGAGGGGAAGGCCGGCGACCGCCGTTACCGGGATCCGATCGTGCAGTGGCGCACCGGCGACGCGTCCTGCTCCGGCGCGGCGGTGGTGGAGCGGCTGCTGGCCACCGCCTGCCTGCGCGGGGAGCGGCTCTGGCTGGTCGAACTGACCGACACCGGCACCGTGCTCGGCCAGCCCCGGGAACTGCTCACCGGTCGGTACGGCCGGCTGCGGGCGGTGGCCGCCGCTCCGGACGGCTCGCTCTGGGTGAGCACCTCCAACCACGACGGTCGGGGCGACCCGGCCCCGGAGGACGACCGCCTGCTCCGGCTGGTCTTCGCCGGCGGCGGAGGCGGTCGTAGCTGACCTGGGGAGACAGCTACGGGCCACGGCAGGCCGGCAACCCCCGGGTTTACCAAGATCCCCTCTGGGGCAGGTCAGAATCTCACCATGGACGGGCACGACGAGAACACGCGGCAGCGCACCGGGGACGGTCGTCCCCCCGGGCGGGGATGGGTCGGCGCCCTGCGGCGGCTCGGGGTGTGGCTGGCGGTCCTGGCGATCAGCCTGACCGGCACCGCACTCGGCGTCCTCGCCGGTGGTCAGGTCGACACCGACATCGGGCCGTTCCGGGCCCGGATGGCGTTGAGCCCGACGCTCAGCGGCGGCACCACCGTCGACATCCCGCCGCTGGGTGCCCTCCTGTTGGACAGCCACGACGGACCGGCCCACCTCGACGTCGAGCTGGGGGCGCTCGACCAGGGACGGGTCCAGGCGCTGATCGACGATCCGGCGAGCATCAACCGGGCCAGCCAGTCCGCCGTGGCGGACGTCCGCGACGGCGCGTTCCGCCTCGGCCTGCGGACGGTCGGCGCCGCCGTCCTGGTCACCCTGGTCCTGGCCGGACTGGCCTTCCGGGACACCCGTCGTACGGCCTGGGCCGGTGGGCTGGCGCTGGTGGTCACCGCCGGCAGCCTCGGCGTCGCCGCGTCCACCCTCCGGCCGCAGTCGATCGAGGAACCCCGGTACGAGGGGCTGCTGGTCAACGCGCCCGCCATCATCGGCGACGCCCGCCAGATCGCCGACGACTACACCAAGTACGCCGAGCAGCTCAAACGGATCGTCGGCAACGTCAGCCAGCTCTACACCACCGTCTCGGCGCTGCCGGTGTACGAGCCGGACCCGAACACCACCCGGGTGCTGCACGTCTCCGACATGCACCTCAACCCGACCGGCTGGCAGCTGATCCGCACCGTGGTGGAGCAGTTCGACATCGACGTGGTGATCGACACCGGCGACATCACCGACTGGGGCAGCGAGCCGGAGGCGAACTACGTCGCCTCGATCAGCCTGCTCAAGAAGCCGTACGTCTACATCCGGGGCAACCACGACTCGGGGCGGACCGCCGCCGCCGTGGCCCGCCAGTCGAACGCGATCGTGCTGGACAACGCGACCACGACGGTGGCCGGGCTGACCATCGCCGGCATCGGCGACCCGCGCTTCACCCCGGACAAGAGCACCGCCCCGGCCGCCGGCGGCCTCGACCAGCCCACCGCCGACCAGGTGATCACCGTGGGCGAGAAGCTGGCCACCACCGTCCGGGAGTCACCGAAACCGGTGAACATCGCCCTGGTGCACGACCCGGCCTCGGCCGGCCCGCTCTCCGGCACCTGCCCGCTGGTGCTCTCCGGGCACACCCACAACCGGCAGGTCTCGAAGCTCCCCCCGCAGGAGGGGAAGCCGTCGACCCAGCTCATGGTGCAGGGCTCCACCGGCGGAGCCGGGCTGCGCGGGCTGGAGGGCGAGGAGCCGACCCCGCTGTCGATGAGCGTGCTCTACTTCGACGAGAACAAGCTGCTCCAGGCGTACGACGACATCACCGTCGGCGGCACCGGCCAGGCACAGGTCAACCTGGAGCGACGGGTGGTCCGGGACCCGCAGGCCGGCGCGGACGTGCCGGTCACCCCCACCCCCACCCGCTGATCACGGTCCGTAACGCTGGGTGCAGGATGCCAGCGCCGCCCCGACCGGTCACCCTCCGTCACCAGCAGTCGAGCTGATCCGGGTGGGCGACCTCAGCCGGTCAGCGCAGGGAGAGGGCGGCCAGGGCGGCGTTGACGATGCTGCCGGGCAGCAGGTCGTGCAGCTCGTACAGCTCGTGGACGGTGCCGGACTGGCCGAACTCGTCCACCCCGAGCGGCACCGCCGGCACCCCGAGCGCCGAGCCGAGCCAGGCCATCGCGTGCGAGGCCGCGTCGTGCACGGTGACCACCGGGGCCCGGTCGCCGAACGCCGCCCGCAGCACGCCCGGCACGCTCGGCACGCTCGCCGTCCGGACGCCCTGCCGGAGGGTGCGTTGCCAGGCCCGGTAGAGCCGGTCCAGCGAGGTCACGTCGACCACGTGCGCGGCGATGCCCTCCTCGGCCAGTTCGGCCGCGGCGGCGAGCACCTCCGGCAGCACCGCGCCGGAGGCGGCCAGGTGCACCACCGGGGCGTCGGCCAGCTCCGGGTGCGCGTGGTGCGCGTCGACCAGCCGGTACGCCCCGGCGACCGCCTGCCGGCGCAGCACCGCGTCGCCGATCCGGGTCCGGGCCGCCTCGAAGGGCGCCTGGTCGATCGGGCGGGTGCTGAGCCGGAAGTAGTACGCCCCGTCCTCGGTCGGCGCCGCGGTGGTGGTCGGCGTACCACCCCGGGCGATCTGGCCGAGGGCGTCGCAGAGCAGCCAGTCGAGGGTGGTCGCGTAGGCCGGCTCGACGAAGGTGACCCCGGGCAGCTCCAGCCCGACCGAGGCGGTGATGGTCGACTGGTGCGCCCCGCCCTCCGGGGCGAGGGTGACCCCGGACGGGGTGCCCGCCACCACGAACCGGGAACCGGAGTAGGTGCCGTAGAGAAAGGCGTCCAGTCCGCGCAGCACGAACGGGTCGTAGACCGTGCCGACCGGTAGCAGCGGCTGGCCGGAGAGGTCCCAGGCCAACCCGAGCTGACCGAGCAGCAGGAACAGGTTCATCTCGGAGATGCCCAGCTCGATGTGCTGCCCGGCGGGGTGCTGCTCCCAGCGCAGCATCCGGTCCTCGGACCAGGACCGCTGCTTCGTCGGGGCGAACACCCCGGTCCGGTTGATGAACCCGGCGAGGTTGGTCGAGGTGGCCACGTCCGGGGCGGTGGTGACCAGGTAACGGCCCACCTCCTCGTGCCGGGCCAGGTCCACCAGGACCCGCCCGAAGACCTCCTGGGTGGAGATCGGCTTGTTCGCGCGTACCCGGGTGGCCTCCGGGACGGTGACCGGCAGCGCCCGCTCGCGCGGCGGACGGGACAGCGCCTCCCGGCGGGCGTTGGCCCAGATCCCGGCCTTCGAGGCCGGGTCGAGGCGGTCCCACTCGGTCGCGGCGTCCAGCCCGTGCGCGGTGCGCAGGGCGTCGACCTGCTCGGTGCTGAGCAGCGCGGAGTGGTTGCGCGGGTTGCCGGCGATCGGCAGCCCCCAACCCTTCACCGTGTACGCGAAGATCACGCTCGGCCGGTCGGTCACCGCGTCGCACTGGGCGTAGGCGTCGAGCATGGCGGCCAGGTCGTGCCCGCCGAGGTCGGTGACGAGCGGTCCGAGGTCGTCGTCGGAGATGTCGGCGATCAACGCCCCGATGCCGTCGGGCGCGCCGTCGAGGAAGCGGGTACGCAGTGCCTCCCCGGCCAGCCCGAACAGCGACTGGTACTGCTCGTTGGGCATCGCGTCGATCCAGTCGCGCAACGCCGCGCCGCCGGGTCGGGCGTACGCCTCGGCGAGCCGCCGACCGTACTTGACCTCGACGACGTGCCAGCCGGCCGCCTCGAACTGGCCGCGCCACTGGTTGATCCGTACGCCGGGAACCACCCGGTCCAGCGACTGGCGGTTGAAGTCCACCAGCCAGGTCACGTTCCCGAGCGCGGTGGTGGCCGGGTCGGCGACCGCCTCCCAGATGTTCCCCTCGTCCAGCTCGGCGTCGCCGATCAGCGCGACGAAACGGGAGTGCGGACGGGGACCGAAGTGCGCGTCCACGTACCGCCGGGTGACCGCCGCGAACAGCGGTGCCGCCGCGCCGAGGCCGACCGAACCGGTGGAGAAGTCCACCTCGTCCGGGTCCTTGGTGCGCGACGGGTACGACTGGAGCCCACCCCGGGCCCGCAGCTTCGGCAGGTACGACCGGTCCAGGTTGCCCAACAGGTACTGGATGGCGTGGAACACCGGCGAGGCGTGCGGCTTCACCGCGACCCGGTCGGCGGCGTCCAGGTGGGCGAACCAGAGCGCGGTCATCGCGGTCACCAGCGACGCGCTGGACGCCTGGTGCCCGCCGACCTTCACCCCGTCCCCGGTGCGCCGGTCATGGTTGGCGGCGTCCACGATCCGGGTGGCGAGCCAGAGCACCCGCCGCTGGATCTCGTCGAGCACGTCGAGGTCGACATCGGGTGGGGAGGGGTGGACGTTCACCGTTGAACTCCTACCGAGGGGGGTGGGGGTGCGATCAGGGGCCCCGGTTACCGCATGTCGAACAGGGGCCCCTGCTCGCCCGAAACGAGGGCGACCGGCGCCGGCTAGGAGACGCCGAGGCGCTCCAGGACCAGCTCCCGGACGGTCTTGGCGTCGGCCTGGCCACGGGTGGTCTTCATGACCGCGCCGACCAGGGCGCCCGCGGCGGCGACCTTGCCGCTGCGGACCTTCTCCGCGATGTCCGGGTTGGCGGCGATCGCCTCGTCGACGGCGGCGGTGAGCGCGCCGGTGTCCGAGACGACCCCCAGGTTGCGGTTGGTCATGATCTCGGTGGGGCTGCCCTCACCGGCCACCACACCCTCCAGGACCACCCGGGCCAGCTTGTCGTTGAGCTTGCCCGCGTCGACCAGCCCCTGGAGCTCCGCGACCTGGGTCGGGGTGGCGCCGACGTCGGCCAGCTCCACACCGGCCTCGTTGGCCCGCCGGGACAGCTCGCCCAGCCACCACTTGCGGGCGGCGGCCGGGGTGGCCCCGGCGGCCACGGTGGCCTCGATCAGCTCGACCGCGCCGGCGTTGAGCACCGACTGCATGTCGTGGTCGGAGAGGCCCCAGTCCTGCTGGAGCCGCCGGCGGTGCAGGCGGGGCAGCTCCGGCAGGGCGGCCTTCAGCTCGGCCACCCAGGCCGTGTCCGGGGCGAGCGGGACGAGATCCGGCTCGGGGAAGTACCGGTAGTCGGTCGCGGTCTCCTTCGACCGGCCCGAGGTGGTGTCACCGGTGTCCTCGTGGAAGTGCCGGGTCTCCTGGACGATCCGGCCGCCCGAGTCGAGCACCATCGCCTGGCGCAGCATCTCCGAGCGGACCGCCCGCTCCACCGAACGCAGCGAGTTGACGTTCTTGGTCTCGGTGCGGGTGCCCCACTCGGTCGAGCCGGCCGGGTGCAGGGAGGTGTTGACGTCGCAGCGCAGCGAACCCTCCTCCATCCGCACGTCGGAGACGCCGAGGGAGCGGATCACGTCACGCAGCTCGGTCACGTACGCCCGGGCCACCTCCGGGGCGAGCGCCCCGGTGCCGTCGACCGGCTTGGTGACGATCTCGACCAGCGGGATGCCGGCCCGGTTGTAGTCGACCAACGACTCGGTGGCCCCGTGGATCCGGCCGGAGCCCCCCACGTGCAGGCTCTTGCCGGTGTCCTCCTCCAGGTGCACCCGCTCGATGCCGATCCGGACCAGATCGCCGTTCACCTCGACGTCCAGGTAGCCGTCGACGCAGAGCGGCTCGTCGTACTGGCTGATCTGGAAGTTCTTCGGCATGTCCGGATAGAAGTAGTTCTTCCGGGCGAACCGGCACCAGGAGGCGATGGAGCAGTTCAGCGCGAGGCCGATCCGGATGGTCGCCTCGATGGCCGCCTTGTTGGCCACCGGCAGCGAACCGGGCAGGCCCAGGCACACCGGGCAGACCCGGGTGTTCGGCTCGCCGCCGAAGTCGGTCGGGCAGGCGCAGAACATCTTGGTGTTCGTGCCCAGCTCGACGTGGGTCTCCAGGCCGATCACCGGTTCGTAGCGCGCGACGACGTCGTCGTACGCGGGCAGGGTCGTGGTCATCTGAGCTCCAGGCGCGATCCGGACAGAACCTGTCCAGCCTAATCGGGTTACCCGACCGTCCCTCCCCCGGGTTTCGTGGTCTCGTGCTCTGGCCCGCTGAGGTACGGCAACCGCACCGGAGGGTCTTCGTGCAGCCGGCCGGGCTTGAGAGCCTCGACACGTTCAGGCCCGACGGTAGCCGAGACGGGTCAATGCCTGGCGGGTGTCGTCCCACCACCGTCGGTACGCCGGCACCTGGTACAGCCGATCCAGCGAGACAAGCTCGCCCAACTGCACGAAGTGGTCCTCCCGGGAACGGCTGACTCGCTGCGTCAGATCACTCAGCACCCGTTTCGGGTCGGCCAGGTCTTCGACCTGCGCTGGTCTGGCCGGCAGTCCCATGAAACCGTCCGTCCAGCTAGGCACACCGAGCGCGTTGCGCAGCGCGTCGCCATCCGCGAGCAGCCATGCCTCGGTCTCACGCACCGGAATTACTGCGACCAACTGCTCAGCCCGCTCGCCCCACAACTCCCTCAACGGTTGGATCCACTCCCGCTCCACCCGTCTGGGATCCGTGCCCTGGTCACGGTGAAAGAAGATCAGCGAGAAGGCGGCCCGGTTGAGCTCGACAACCTTGATCACGTCTTGGACCGACGACGGACCCTTCCGGTCGCGCAGTACCTGCACGTCCGCCACGTCGACAGCATCTTCGAACTCAGTCATGCAGAGGTATGTGAGCGCTCGGCCGAGCAGCCTCGGCAAAAATTGATCGTCGGTGGGCCCTTCAGAGACCAACGCGGAGGTGAGGTACCGCATCAGTCGCCCAGCTCCGCCTGTACCTCGAACTCGACGATCTCGCTCGGGCTCACCACGTCGGCTACATCCAGCGCCTCATCGAGCGTGAGCTGCTGAGCGCCGGCGATCGCCCGCCAACGGCTGACCCGACTCATCGCATGACCGCGCTGCACGCGACTCACCACGTCCATGAACACGGCATCGGGACGCCGACGGGTCTGGGCCGGCTCCAGTGCGCGGAGGATGGCCGGCGAGTGGCTGCTGAGGATCAACTGGGTGAGGGCCGCACCATCGGACGGGCTGTTCAACGCCCTTTCGACCAGGTTCCTCAGGTAGCGAACGAACTGCGCCAGACGCTGCGGAAAGATGCCGTTCTCCGGCTCCTCGAAGCAGATCAGGCCGGCGCCACGCGGATCGTAGAGCGCCGCCAGCAGGGCGATCGCCCGCAACGTGCCGTCCGAGGCTACCCGCGCGGAGAAGGGCGCCTCGTCCCGAGTAATCACGACCACCTGCCGCTGTCGCCGGGCGTCGTCCTCGCTCAGCTGAACCCGGGTCACCCCGGGAATGACGGCGGCCAAATCTGCCGAAAGGTCGTTGAGAACGCCGTCGGGCCGGTCCTCCGTGCCCGTCTCGTCCGCGAGCCGGCGCAGGGTATTGGCGAGGTGACCGCCGTTCGGAGCCAGGCTGTCTGGATCGTCGTAGGAGTCGGGTGCCCGGAGCGCGCTGGGATCCAGGTGCAGCAACCGCCAGGACTGCATCTCCCGCTTGAGCGCGTACAGCAGCGGAAAGTCCGTGGCGGTGGTCAGGCTGGACAGGACGGTCGCGGTGGCGGCGCTCGCCGGCAGCTTTCGCTTGCGCCCCTGGTTTCCCTGCTGCCTGATGCTGAAGACCGGCCGGCCGAGATCGTCCGTCTCAGTCTCCAAGGGGTCCGCGCCGGACCGGTAGGCTGCCAGCCGCTTCCGCTGCTCAACGGTGCGGTGCTCCATCCAGTCGTCGTCCGCTCGCCGGATCCGGCGGACCACTTCCCGCACCACGTACGGTCGCTGTGACCCGCTCGGGCCGGTCGGCCGCCGCTCGATCGTCAGCTCGTACCGAAGGCGGGAGTGATGGATCTCGGCGGTGTCACCGAAGGCGTCGGTGACCGTACGGCCGAGCAGCACCTCCGCCGCGAACGACATGGTCTCGACGGAGTTGCCGTCAGTGTGCCGGTGGAACAGATCGACGACATCGCCGCGCATGTGCTGGGCGGCCTCCAGCACCGGGTCACCGGCCAGCCGGCTGAGGAACTGGATCGCGTCGAACAGGTTCGACTTGCCGGCCGCATTCCTTCCGATGATGACGAGGAAGGGCGGGATGTCCAGCGCGAAGTCCCGAAACGACTTAAATCCGTCAATCTCGATACGCGTCAGCATCCCGCCCCCTCACAGTCCTGTCCGCTTCACAGTGCCGGTGGGGTGAACGTGCCGACGGCCGACTCCAGCGCGGCGGCGACCCGGTACATCCGGTCGTCGGCCATGGTCGGGGCCATCACCTGAAGCCCCACCGGCAGCCCTTCGGAGAGCCCGCAGGGCACCGAGATGCCCGGCCCGCCGTAGAGGTTGGACGGGATGGTGAACAGGTCCGCCAGGTACATCTGGTACGGGTCGGACATCCGCGCGCCCATCGGGAACGCCACGAACGGGGTGGTCGGCGAGATCAGCGCGTCGACCTGCTCGAAGGCGGCGGTGAAGTCCCGGGTGATCAGCGTCCGGACCTTCTGCGCCTGCCCGTAGTAGGCGTCGTAGTAG
The DNA here is from genome assembly GCF_040639195.1 of Micromonospora sp. NPDC023956. Taxonomy (NCBI): domain Bacteria; kingdom Bacillati; phylum Actinomycetota; class Actinomycetes; order Micromonosporales; family Micromonosporaceae; genus Micromonospora; species Micromonospora sp. NPDC023956. The sequence continues at coordinate 16,674 of NZ_JBEZZN010000008.1, read as the reverse complement.
CCGGACGACAGGGCGTACGTGCCGAGCATGATCCGGCGCTTGACCTCGGGACCGAAGCCGGCGTCCCGGGTCAGCGACATGACCTCCTCCAGCGAGCGGTTGCCGTCGTCGCCCACCCGCAGGCCGAACCGGACCCCGTCGAAGCGGGCCAGGTTGGAGGAGCACTCGCTCGGCGCGATCAGGTAGTACGCCGGCAGCGCGTAGCGGAAGTGCGGGCAGGAGACCTCGACGATCTCCGCGCCGAGCTTGGTCAGCGCCTCGACCGCGTCCCGGAAGGCGGCGAGCACGCCCGGCTCGGCCCCCTCGCCGGAGAACTCGGTGACCACGCCGAGCTTCACGCCGGTCAGGTCGCCGCTCGCGCCGAGGCGCGCGGCGGCCACCACGTCCGGCACCGGCTGTGGGATGGAGGTGGAGTCGCGCGGGTCGTGGCCGCCGATCACCGCGTGCAGCAGCGCCGCGTCGAGCACGGTACGGGCGCACGGGCCCGGGGTGTCCAACGAGGAGGAGAAGGCGACCAGGCCGTACCGGGAGGTGCCGCCGTAGGTGGGCTTCGCGCCGACGGTGCCGGTGACCGCGCCCGGCTGGCGGATCGAGCCGCCGGTGTCCGAGCCGATCGAGAGCGGAGCCTCGTACGCGGCGAGCGCGGCGGCGCTGCCGCCACCGGAGCCGCCCGGGATCCGCTCCAGGTCCCACGGGTTGCGGGTCGGGCCGTACGCGGAGTACTCGGTCGAGGAGCCCATGGCGAACTCGTCCATGTTGGTCTTGCCGAGCATCACCGTACCGGCGGCACGGAGCCGCTCGACGATGGTCGAGTCGTACGGCGGGCGCCAGCCTTCGAGGATCTTCGAGCCGACGGTGGTCGGCACACCCTTCGTGGTGAGCACGTCCTTGACCGCGACCGGCACGCCGGCCAACGGGCCCAGCTCCTCGCCGGCGGCCCGACGCTCGTCCACCGTACGGGCGGCGGCGAGCGCGCCCTCGGTGTCGACGTGCAGGAAGGCGTGGACCTGCTCGTCGACGGCGGCGATCCGGTCCAGGTGCGCCCGGGTCACCTCGACGGCGGAGGTCTCACCGCTGGCCACCAGGCCGGCCAGGTCGGCGGCGGTCATCCGGGTCAGGTCGCTCATGCCGCCGCCTCGCTCCGCTCACCGGCGCCCTGAGCGCCTGGCATACCGGTCCTGCTGATTCGCTCGCTCATGAAGCCACATCCTCGTCCAGGATCCGCGGGACGCGGAACCGCTGCTCCTCGGCGTCGGGCGCGCCCGACAGCGCCTCGGCCGGGGTCAGGCCGGGCCGGACGACGTCCTCCCGCAGGACGTTCGTCAGCGGCACCGAGTGGGAGGTCGGCGGGATGTCCACGGCGGCGACCTCGCCGACCTGGGCGACGGCCTGGAGGATCACGTCGAGCTGGCCGGCGAAGGTGTCCAACTCCTCCTCCGTGACGGCGAGCCGCGACAGGCGCGCCAGGTGCGCGACCTCCTCGCGGGAGATGGCGGCCATCGGTGCCCCCTTCGTGGTGGTGCTGCTGATTCGGGCGGTACGCCGACCGCGGGTTCGAGTGCCCGCGCGGTGACCTGAGCGAGTCTATTGGCTGGCACGTCAGCCGTGCCCCCGACTCCCCCCGCACGCCGCCCGGCGGCACCTGCGGGCCGACGCGCTGACGGGTCGCCGGACCATCCGTGCGGGTGGTTCACCGCTGCCGGTCGGGCCGTCCGTCGCCCGTCAGCCGCTCGGGCGGGAACGGCTGCCGGCGACGCCGGTCGGCCGGACCGGTCGGTGCCGGGCGAGCCACGCGGTCAGCTCGTCGGCCGGCATCGGGCGGGCGAAGAACCAGCCCTGAGCCAGGTCGCAGCCGGCCGCGTGGAGCAACCGCCAGGTCCGCTCGTCCTCCACGCCCTCGGCGACCACCCGCAGGCCGAGCGCCCCGGCCAGTTCGATCATCGAGCGGACGATCGCGGCGTCGTCGGGGTCCTCGGCCATGCCGAGGACGAACGAGCGGTCCACCTTCACCTCGGACAGCGGCAGCCGCCGCAGGTGCTGGAGGGAGGAGTAGCCGGTGCCGAAGTCGTCCAGCGCGATGGCCACCCCGATCCGGTGCAGCCGGGAGATCGTGTCGAGCACCCGTCGGGGGTCGGCCATCAACGCGCCCTCGGTGATCTCCAGTTGCAGCCGGTCCGGGCGGATCGCGTGCCGGGCGAGCAGGTCACCGATCTGGTCGGCGATCTCTCCGGTGTGCAGGTCCCGGACGCTGACGTTGAGCGCGGCCCGCAGGGTGCTGCCCGCCGCCGACCAGCGGGCCAACTGTCCCACCACGTCGTCGACCACCCGGCGGGTCAGCAGCCGCATCACCGCGCTCTGCTCGGCGACCCGGATCAGCTCCTCCGGGTCGACCATGCCCCGCCGGGGGTGCCGCCAGCGCAGCAGCGCCTCCACCCCGACCACCTCGCCGGTGGCGATCCGGACCTGGGGCTGGTAGTACATCGTGATCCCGCCCGGCTCGCCCACCTCGACCCGGACGTCGGTGCCGCCGGCCGCCCCGGACCCGACGGTCCCGACGGTCCCGGCCGGCGGCGTCCACTCCCCGGTCGGGACCGACTCGGCCGGGACCGGCTCGGGCGGAACCGACTCGGGCGGGCGCGGGGACGGGGTGTCGCCGGCCCGCCCGGCCCGGCGACGGACCGGGTCCGCGCCGGTGAGGATCTGGTTGATCAGCTCGTCGGAGTGCGGGGCGGGCCGGCCGCGCCGGCCACCCCACCGGCGTGGCCCCGGGCGGCCGGGGGTGTCGTCCCCGCCGGGCAGGGCGGCCCCGTCACCGCCCCGGGCGGCCCCGGTCGCGGTGGGCAGGGCCGGATCGGTCGTCCCGGCCTCCAGCACCCGGCGCAGGTCGGCCAGGAGACCGAGCCGCTCGGCGGAGTTGTGGTCCGACTCGGCGGCGTACACGGCGACCGTGTCGTTGCGGTGCTTGGCGTCGTACATCGCCACGTCGGCGTGGCGCATCAGGGTGGCGAAGTCCTCCCCGTGCTCGGGAAAGAGCGCGATGCCGATCGACCCACCGACGTCCAGTGGCAGCCCGTCCAGCGGCACCGGCTCGGCGAGGGCGCGGGCCACCCGGTCGGCGACCCGCCGGGCGTCGTCCACCCCGGACAGCCCGGTGGAGACGACGGCGAACTCGTCGCCGCCGAGCCGGGCCACCATGTCCCGGGAACCGAGGGCCGAGGTGAGCCGCTCGCTCACCGCCACCAGCAGCCGGTCGCCGACGGCGTGGCCGAGCGCGTCGTTGACGTTCTTGAACCGGTCCAGGTCGATCAGGAGCAGCGCGAGGTGCGCGTCGGGCACCCCCTGGGCACCCCGTTCGGCGTGCCGGCGGACCTGTTCGGCGACCTCGGTGAGCAGCGCCTTGCGGTTGGGTAGCCCGGTCAGCGGAACGAGCGCGGCGAGGTGCTCCTGGTCGGCGGAGAGCCGGGCCATCCGGTACACGGCGAAGAGCGGCACCAGCACCAGCGGGATCAGCGCCGCGCTGGCCCGCGCCGCCGCCACCAGCACCGGGGCGAGCAGCAGCAGCGAACCGGTGGCGAGCAGCTCGAAGCCGAGCCCGCGCCGCACGGTGGGCCACCACGGATCGCCGAAGCGCAGCCGTACCGCCGTGCTGACCAGGCCGTAGCTCACCACGAACCAGGCGACCGCCGCTCCGGCCAGCGCCACCGCGTCGGTCCAGTGCAGGCGGTCGTCGGCGAATGCCGAGCCGGGGCCGAGCTGGATCACCTCGTCCGCGGCGGCCAGGGCGCAGGCGTACTGGGCGGCGTTGAACACGGTCCGCCAGGCGACGTGCCCGAGCCGCCAGCCGGAGACGACCACGGCGGCGGTCTGCACCGCCACCGCCGCACCGGGCCCCCAGGCGACCAGGATCGCGAAGGTGAAGCAGATCGACGGGAAGACCGCCGAGGTGTGCCGCTGGCCGGGCGGTACGAAGGGTCGGGCGTCGCAGACGACGGCGAGGGCCGCCATGATCCAGAAGGCACCGGGCAGCGTGCCGAGGTCACCGGGGAGCGCGGCCAGCGGACCGGCGGTGAGCCCGACGGCCAGTACGACGGTGGCGCCGACGAATCCGAAGAACGGCCCCAGCCGGGCAGGCGGCACGGCGTTCCGCAGGTCGGCGGCCTCCATCGCACCTCCCGAGGTGTCCGGTCCGGATCGCACGGCCTGACCTGATGCCACGCCGTGCTCCCCATCAAACGCCTTTGGCCGGGGGTTTCACGGTAGGACAGCCACGAATCGGTCGTAGTCGTAATTAAGTTGGTATACGCGGCCAGTTGCCCGCAAGCCGTGCCGACCCGGCCCGGTCACCGGCCCCGGTTCACTCCTCGCGCCGGGCCACCTCCCGCGCCGCGTCCGGGCCGGCCTCGAGCAGCACCCGGAAGCCCGCCTCGTCGAGGACCGGCAGCTTGAGGGCGGTGGCCTTCTCCGCCTTGGAGCCGGGGTTGTCCCCCACCACCACGAAGCCGGTCTTCTTGGAGACCGATCCACTGACCTTGCCGCCCCGGGACTGGATCGCCTCGGCGGCCTGGTCCCGGGAGAACCCGGCGAGGGTGCCGGTGACCACCACGCTGATCCCCTCCAGCGGGCGCGGCCCCTCGTCCACGGCCTCCTCCGCCATCCGGACCCCGTCCGCGGCCCACTTGTCGACCACCGCGCGGTGCCAGTCGACGGTGAACCACTCGGTCAGGCTCGCCGCGATGGTCGGCCCGACCCCCTCCACCGAGGAGAGCTCCTCCTCGGTCGCCGCCCGGATCTTCTCGACCGAGCCGAAGTGGCGGGCCAGGGCCTGCGCGGCGGTGGGGCCGACGTGCCGGATCGACAGCGCCACCAGCAGCCGCCAGAGCGGCCGTTGCCGAGCCTCGTCCAGGCTGGTCAGGAAGCGGGCCGCGTTGCTACCCAGACTGCCGTCCTTGTTGACGAAGAACGGCACCCGGGCCAGCTTCTCCGCGTCCAGGGAGAACAAGTCACCCTCGTCGACGAAGACGTCCGACTCGAGCAGCGCCGCCGCGGCCTTCTCGCCCAGCACCTCGATGTCCAGCGCACGCCGGCCGGCGAGGTAGGTGAGCCGTTCCCGCAGCTGCCCGGGACAGGTCCGCGAGTTCGGGCAGCGGATGTCGACGTCACCCTCCTTCGCCGGGGCGAGCGGGGAGCCGCAGGCGGGGCAGTGGGTGGGCATGACGAAGGGACGGGCGTCCGGCGGGCGAAGCTCGACCACCGGGCCGAGCACCTCGGGGATCACGTCACCGGCCTTGCGCAGCACCACCGTGTCGCCGATCAGCACCCCCTTGCGTTCCACCTCGCGGGCGTTGTGCAGGGTCGCCAGCGCCACCGTCGAGCCGGCCACCCGGACCGGTTCGAGCACCGCGAACGGGGTGACCCGACCGGTGCGCCCGACGTCGACCTGGATGTCGAGGAGCTTGGTGTTGACCTCCTCGGGCGGGTACTTGAAGGCGATCGCCCAGCGCGGGGCGCGGCTGGTCGAGCCGAGCCGGCCCTGGATGGAAACCGGGTCGACCTTCACCACCACACCGTCGATCTCGTGCTCGACGTCGTGCCGGTGGGCGGCGTAGTGGGCGACGTACCCGGCCACACCGGCCAGGTCGGGCACCACCCGCCAGCGGTCGCTGGTCGGCAGCCCCCACGCCTTCAGCGCCGCGTACGCCTCGGACTGGGCGGTGGGCCGGAACCCCCGCCGGGCGCCGATGCCGTGCACCACCAGCCGCAGCGGCCGGGACGCGGTGATCCGTGGGTCCTTCTGCCGCAGGCTGCCCGCGGCGGCGTTGCGGGGGTTGGCGAAGGGCGCCTTGCCCTGCTCCACGAGGGAGGCGTTGAGGTCGGCGAAGGCGGCGACCGGGAAGTAGACCTCGCCCCGCACCTCCAGCAGTTCCGGGGCCGGCCCGAACTCCTCGGAGCGGGTCAGCTCGGCCGGCACGCCCCGGATGCTGCGGACGTTGGCGGTGACGTCCTCGCCGGTGCGGCCGTCTCCCCGGGTCGCGGCCCGGACCAGCCGGCCCCGCTCGTAGGTGAGGTTGATCGCGAGCCCGTCGACCTTCAGCTCGCAGAGGTACGGCACCTCACCACCCGCGTCACGGACCACCCGCTCGGCCCAGGCGGCGAGTTCCTCGTCGGCGAAGGCGTTGTCCAGCGAGAGCATCCGCTCGGCGTGGGTCACCGGGGCGAAGTCGGTGGAGAAGGTGCCGCCGACCCGCTGGGTGGGTGAGTCCGGGGTGCGCAGCGCCGGGTACTCCGCCTCCAGCGCCTCCAGCTCGCGCAGCAGCGTGTCGAACTCGGCGTCGCTGACGGTCGGGGCGTCCAGCACGTAGTAGCGGTACTGGTGGTCGGTCAGCTCCTGGCTGAGGGTGGCGTGTCGGTCCCTGACCCCGGCCGGCGGCTCCGCTCCGGCTGCCGCTGCCTGCTCCGGGCTGATGTGCTGCGGGATGGCTTCCTCGGACACCGTGCGACCCTCCACGCCCTGAGGTCGCGGACACCCCGCGAGCTCGCTGATCACGCTACCCCGGCACCGTATCGGGCGGGTGGGACAATCGACCGGTCGCCCGGCGCGGGGTCGGGTGTGGGGAGACGGGGGACGCATGCCGGAGTGGCTGCCCTGGGCCGCGGCGGTGCTGCTGGCGGTCGCCGCCGGCTGGGCGTGGAGCAGCTGGCGGGACCGGCCGGCGCCACCGTCGCGTCCGGCGGGACGGAACCGGCCGCCGCGCCGGACCGACCGACCGACCCGGCCGCCGCGCCCGCGCGACCGCCGTGCCACGACCCGTACGCCCCGACCCGGCGAGATCTGGTGGGCGGAGGTGCCGTACGCCGACGGCACCGGGTCGAAGGTGCGGCCCTGCCTGGTCCTGCGCGCCGACCGGCGGGGCGCGGACGTGCTCAAGATCACCAGTCAGGACAAGAGCGACCGCGACGACCACGTCCGCATCCCGACCCGCGGCTGGGACGCCGACGCCGACCACGACAGCTTCGTCGACCTCGGTACGACGATCCGGGTCGACGCCGACGCCTTCGGCAACCGCGCCGGCACCTGCGATCCCGCCCTCTGGCGCCGCCTCCAGTCCCACCCCTGAGGCGGCGGGACGAGGCCCCGGCCGCTCCGGCGGGGCTCTCGGGTCGCCATCCGCAGCACCCGGTCCACCACCACCGCGCCCCGGCACCAGTGTCGCTATTTCTGTTATGCCAATTGACACAACACTTCCCGGACCCCTACGGTTCCCGACATGGACGAGGCGAGACGTTCCGGACGGCCCCGCAAGACGCCCGGTCAGCTGGCCCGGTGGACTCCACCGGAGGGCTGGTCGCGGCTTGTCGCCTGGATCTCGCCGGAGGAGAAGAAGGCGCTCAAGCACGTCGCCGTCGAGGCCGACGTCGCCGTGGCCGATCTGGTCCGTGCGCTGGCCAGCGGCCTGGCCGGCGGGCTGATCACCGCCGAGGAGCTGATCGGGCACGTCAGGAAGGGAATGCAGGTCATGGAGAAGATTCCCACCTTGTTCGAACGTGACGACCACTTCCAGGTCGTCGACCGCCCGCGGCCCGAGTGCGCCTGGGTGTTCGACGGCGAGGGGACTCCCACCGAGAAGCTCGACGGCACCAACGTACGGCTCACCGTCCGCTCCGGACAGCTCGTGCGGGTGGAGAAGCGACGCAACCCCAGCAGGGCGCAGAAGCAGCAGGGCATCATCGACGGGTGGTACGTGGACACCGACGACCACGGCCCGGAGGACAAGTGGATCCTGGTCGCCGCCCGCAACACCGACGTGTCGGGCTGGCCCGACGGCGAGCACCCCTGCGAGACGCTCGGCCCCCGGGTCCAGGGCAACCCGCTGGGCCTGGAAGAGCACACCTGTGTGCCGTTCAACCTGCACGCGCCCGCCCTGCCGGACGCGCCGCGCAGCTACACCGGGCTACGGGAGTACCTGGCCGGGCTGGAGAGCCGGTTCGCCCCCGGTCACCTGGCCGAGGGCATCGTGTTCCACCACCCGGACGGCCGCCGCGCCAAGATCAAGCGTAGGGACTTCCCCCGCAGCGCGTGACCTCGTCCCGCCCTGCCGTGGGACGCCCCGCCCCGTGCCGCCGCGCCGACACCGCCATCCGGCCGGCGCGCTGGGCGGGGCGGGGACGGGGTGGGAGGGTCAGTCGAGCGGGGCGGAGAGGGTGCGGAGCTGGTCGGCGTACTCGATGCGGGCGGCCCAGTCGGCGGGCCAGGCGGCCATGCCGTAGGCGGCACCGACGAACGCGCCGGCCAGCGCGGCGATCGAGTCCGAGTCGCCGGCGGTGGTCGCCCCCCGGGCCAGTGCGCCGACCGGGTCGTCGGCGTGCCTGACGGCGCAGAGCAGGGCGGTGGCCAGCGCCTCCTCGGCCACCCAGCCCTCTCCGGTCGCCCGGCACGGGTCACCACCGTCGTCGGGGCGGGCCAGCGCCGCGGTCAGCCGCGCGAGCACCTCCAGGCACTCGTCCCAGCCCCGGGCGATGAAGTCGGCCGGGTCGGTCACGCCCGGCTGCTGCCAGAGGTCGCCCAGCCACTCGTGCCGGTAGACCCGGCGATGCCGGCGGGCGTGCCCGACGAGCACGTCGGGCAGGTCGGGCAGGGTCGCCCCGTCGCGCAGTGCCCGGACCGCGTACGCGGTCAACTCGCTGGCGGCCAGGCCGGTCGGATGCCCGTGGGTCAGCCCGGCCTGGAGCTGGGACAACCCGGCGAGGGTGTCCAGGTCGACGTCGAGCAGGCCGACCGGGGTGACCCGCATGTTCGCCCCGCAGCCCTTCGAGCCGGCCTGGGTCGCCTCCTGCCAGCGCACCCCCCGGGCCAGTTCGGCGCAGGCCCGGAGGCAGGTCATGCCGGGAGCCCGGTTGTTCTCCGGGCTGACCGACCAGTCGACGAAGCGTCGCCGCAGCAGCGGCTCGACCGCCTCCGGGGTCAGCGTCGGGGTCTCCCGCAGCGCCCAGGCGACCGCCAGGGCCATCTGGGTGTCGTCGGTGACCAGTGCCGGATCACCGGTCAGGGCCCGGGGACCGCCCGGACCGTACCGGCGGACGATCTCGTCGACGGTCAGGAACTCGGTCGGCGCGCCCAGGGCGTCGCCGTACGCGAGACCGAAGAACGAACCGGAGGCACGCCGCACCGAAGACTCGATCATGGCCCCCATCCTGCCCCGTCACCGCAACCACGCACACCTGCGCCCAGCCGTCGCCGGTGCGGGTGGGCGCGCGCCCGGGTGGTGGCCGGGCCCTCCGGCTACCGCTTCCTGCGCGGCAGGGGACCCCGGCAACCACGTCTCACTCGAAGACCAGGCAGAACGGGTGACCGGCCGGATCGGCGTAGACGCGGAAGTCGTCGCCCTCCCCGGGCAGCCGTCGCGCCCCGAGCGCGAGCACCCGCTGCTCGGCCGCGTCCACATCGTCCACCTGCACGTCCAGGTGGAACTGCTGAGGGCGTTCCGGATCGGGCCAGTTCGGCGCGCGCAGGTCGGGGGCCGCCTGGAAGGCGATCCGGGGGTACTGCCCGCGCGGGCCGCCGAGCACCACCCAGTCGTCGTCGGTGTCGTCCTCGGCGATCGACAGGCCGAGCAGTTCGGCGTAGAAACCGGCCAGGGCACGCGGGTCGGGGCAGTCGATCACCACGGAGCGGAGCTGTCCAATCATGACGCCATCGTGCCCGCCCGGTACGACGGAGAAACCGGCTCCCGGCAGCCGCGACCGGATGTGCCGTCCGCAGCCCGCCGATCGGACACGTGCTCCTCGGCCAACCGCGCACGGATGCCTGTTCCTCGGCGGGCCGCCGATCGGACGCCTACTCTTCCGCCATCCGCCGGCCGGCGTCGCGACAGGCGGTGAGCACCTCGCGCACGTACCGGGGATCCGCTCCGGCCAGGCCGCAGGTCGGCGTGACCACCACCTGCTCGGGCAGCCGGGCACGGGGGAAGCCGAGCCGGTCCCAGAGCTGGCGTACCCGGTCGGCGACCTGGGCGGAGGTCGGCGCGCGACCGTCCGGCGGTGGCAGCGCCGGGGCGGCCCCGGCCAGCAACCCCAGCCCGGCGTCGATCGCCTCGCCGAGCGGGTCGAGGTCGGTGACCTGGGTGAGATCCAGCGCGACGGCGACCGCGCCGGCGTTCCGGACCAGCTCCAGCGGCACGCCCGGGGCGCAGCAGTGCACGACGGTGGGCACCCCGGCCGCCTCGACGACCGTGCGCAGCGCGGTACGGGCGACCTCCTCCTCCATCGCCCGGTAGGCGCCGAGCCCGCTCTCGGTGCGGATCCGCCCGGCCAGCACCGCCGGCAACGACGGCTCGTCCAGTTGGAGCAGCACCGAGGCCCGGGGTACCCGGCGGGCGATCGCCCGGACGTGCCCGCGCACCCCTTCGGCGAGCGAGCCGGTCAGGTCCCGAACCGCGCCCGGATCACGCAGCATGCGTCCGCCGATCGGCAGTTCCAGCTCGGCGGCCAGGGTGAGCGGACCGGCCACCTGCACCTTGATCGTTCCGGCGTACTCCTCGGCCTGCTCGGCCAGCTGGTCGAGGTCCCGCTCCATCAGGTCGCGGGCGCGCCGCACGTCCCGACCGGGGCGCGGGGCGATCCGCCAGCGGCCCGCGTACAGCTCGACCGGCAGTTCGACCAGGAGCCCGGCACTGCGGCCGACCAGATCCGCGCCGGGGCCCCGCGCCGGCAGTTCGGGCAGGTGGGGCAGGTCCGGAAGTTCGCCGAGCACGACGCGTTGCGCCTCGGCGACGTCAGCACCGGGTAGGGAGCCGATGCCGGTCGCCGCGCCACGCGGCCAGGGCCAGACCTGATCAGTCACGGTCGACAGGGTAACCAATCGTCACCCCGGCCGCCGGTCGGCGGGCCCGCTCCACCCCGACCGACTGGGTGACTCAGCCGGTGATGGTCGCGGAGCCGAGCACCACGTCGCCGGCCGGGTCGGGGCGGTACGCCACGATCGCCTGACCGGCGGCGACCCCGCGCACCGGGCGACGCAGCGCGGCACGCAGGCCGTGGGCGTCGACGGTGATCGTGGCCGGCACCACGTCACCGTGGGCGCGCAGCTGCACCTCGCACTCGACCGGGTGGTCGGGACGGGGCCCGCCGGTCCAGACCGGACGCGCGGCGCCGACCTCGGTGACCTCCAGGGCTTCGACCGGCCCGACGGTGACCGTGTTGGTCGTCGGGGTGATGGAGAGCACGTACCGGGGGCGGCCGTCCGGGGCGGGACGGTCCAGGTGCAGCCCCCGCCGCTGCCCCACCGTGTAGGCGTACGCACCGGTGTGGCTGCCGACCACCGCGCCGGTCGACGCGTCGACCACGTCGCCGGGGGTCTCGCCCAGCCGACCGGCGAGGAAACCCCGGGTGTCGCCGTCGGCGATGAAGCAGATGTCGTGCGAGTCGGGCTTGTCGGCGACGGCCAGCCCGCGCCGGGCCGCCTCCACCCGCACCTGCGCCTTGGTGGAGTCGCCGAGCGGGAACATCGACCGGTCGAGCTGCGCGCGGGTGAGCACGGCCAGCACGTACGACTGGTCCTTGGCGACGTCGACGCTGCGACGCAGCAGCCCGTCGGCGCCGAGCCGGGCGTGGTGGCCGGTGACCACGGCGTCGAACCCGAGGGCCACCGCCCGGTCCAGCACCGCGGCAAACTTGATCTTCTCGTTGCAGCGCAGGCACGGGTTCGGGGTACGCCCGGCCGCGTACTCGGCGACGAAGTCGTCGACCACGTCGGCGTGGAACCGGTCGGCCATGTCCCAGACGTAGAACGGGATGCCGAGCACGTCGGCGGCACGACGGGCGTCCCGGGAGTCCTCCAGGGTGCAGCAGCCGCGCGCCCCGGTCCGGTAGGTCTGCGGGTTGCGGGCCAGCGCCAGGTGCACGCCGGTGACGTCGTGTCCCGCCTCCACCGCCCGCGCGGCGGCGACCGCCGAGTCGACCCCGCCGGACATCGCTGCCAAGACCCTCACCGACGTACCCCCTTCACCCGTCGAGGGTAGCCCCTGCCGGCGGAGCCCCTCACGCTCCCGGCGGCCGGCCGCGCCAGCCCCGACCGGCCGCGCCAGCCCCGACCGGGCGCGTCGACCCCGACCGGGCGCGTCGACCCCGACCGGGCGCGTCAGCCGCGGGCGGAGCGGATGGCGCCGGCCCGGCGGGCCCGTTCCACGGCGGCGGGGAGCGCGGCGATCAGGGCGTCCACGTCGGCCGCGGTGGAGGTGTGCCCGAGCGAGAAGCGCAGCGACGACCGGGCCCGGTCGTTGTCGGCCCCCATCGCGAGCAGCACGTGCGAGGGCTGGGCGACCCCGGCCGAGCAGGCCGACCCGGTCGAGCAGGCGATGCCCTGGGCGTCCAGGAGAAGCAGCAGCGCGTCCCCCTCGCAGCCGGGGAAGGAGAAGTGCGCGTTCCCCGGGAGCCGGTCGGTCGGGTCACCGTTGTACACCACCTCGGGCACCGCCCGCCGGACCCGCTCCACCAGGTCGTCGCGGAGGGTGGCGACCCGCGCGGCGTACGCCTGCTGGTTCTTGACCGCGCTCTCGACCGCGACGGCGAAGGCGGCGATTCCGGCGGTGTCGAGGGTGCCGGAACGGACGTCGCGCTCCTGGCCACCGCCGTGCAGCAGCGGGGTGGCCCGGACGTCCCGGCCGAGCAGCAGCGCGCCCACCCCGGTCGGCCCGCCGAGCTTGTGCCCGGTGACGGTCAGCGCGGCGACGCCACTGGCGGCGAAGTCGACGGGCACCTGCCCGACCGCCTGCACCGCGTCGGTGTGGAACGGTACGCCGTACTCGGCGGCGACCTGGGCCAGCTCGGTGACGGGCTGGACGGTGCCGACCTCGTTGTTGGCCCACATCGCCGTCACCACGGCCACCCGGTCGCCGTGCGCGGCCAGTTCGGCGCGGAGGACCTCCGGGCTGAGCCGGCCCGCCTCGTCCACCGCCAGCCAGCCCACCTGCGCACCCTCGTGGCCGCGGAGCCAGTCCACCGCGTCGAGCACGGCGTGGTGCTCGACCGCGCTGGACACGACCCGGTCCCGTCCGGCCTCCCGCCGGGACCAGAAGATCCCCTTGACCGCGAGGTTGTCGCTCTCGGTGCCTCCGCCGGTGAAGATCACTTCGGACGGACGCGCGCCCAGGGCGGCGGCCACCCGCTCCCGGGACTCCTCCACCCGACGCCGGGCACGCCGCCCCGCCGCGTGCAGTGACGACGGGTTGCCGACCTCGCGAGCGGTGGCGGTGTACGCCTCGAGTGCCTCGCCGAGCATCGGGGTCGTCGCCGCGTGATCCAGGTATGCCATCGTGGTTCAGCCTATCCGCCACCGGCGTCCCCACCCCGCCCGGAGGGAGGTGCGGACCGGTCAGCCGGGTACGGCGGTGACCACGATGTTGTCACGGTAGCGGCGGGCCGCCGCGTCGAACGGGCCACCACAGGTGATCAGGGTGAGCCGCGCCGCGCCGTCGCGGGCGAAGTAGCGGTCCAGCGGAATCCTCGTCTTGTCGTACTTCTCGCGGGCCACCACCCGGTACTCCCGGTCCCGGCCGTCGCGGCCGGTGACCGTGAGGGTGTCGCCCCGGTCCAGTTCCCGGAGCCGGTAGAACGCCCCCCGGCCCTGGGTGGCGCTGTCCACGTGCCCGGCGACGACGACCGAACCGCGTTCGGCCTCCAGGCCGGGGCCGTACCGGTACCAACCGATCCGGTCGACGCTGGGTGGCACGTCGAACTCGCCGGTCCGCGCGTCGACGCCGACCTCCTCGACCGTGGCGGTCAGGTCGATCGCCGGGATCCGCAGCCGGGCCGGCGGCACGGTGCCGGTCGTGGTGGGCAGGTTCCCGGTGGTCACCGGGACACGGCTGCCCGTCGGGCCGGTGGCCGTCACGGACGGGGCCCCGGTGGCGGCGGCGAGGCGTTCGGCGTCCGCACTGCCCACCCCCTCCGGCTGCGCGCCGCAGGCCACCACGGCCGCGACGGTGAGCGCGGCAGCGCCGGCGGCCATCGCCGCCAGCGCGCCGCGGTTGCGCACCGTCACCGGCGACCGGCCCGGACGGTCGCCACCCGCGCCCCGCCGCCGAGCAGCAGCAGCACACCGGCGCCGGCGAGCACGTACCACCAGCTCTGCGGACCGGTGTCGGCGAGTCCACCGTCACCGCTGGGCACGCCGCTCGGGGCGGAGTGCAGCCCCTTGATGGTCTGGGAGACCAGTTTCAGGCTCTTCCCCTCGGCCGAGCCGATCGCGTAGACGATCGTGGCGGTGCCCTCGGCGAGGTTCACCTTCGCCGGGCCGATCGCCACCGTCGACGTGCCGGCGAGGACCACGTCCGCCGAGACGCTGCCGGCGTCCACGTCGGCCTTGGCCTCCTTCGGGTTGGTGAGGTCCTCGAAGACCGGGGTGCCCCCGGCCCGGACGTCCACCGCCGGGGCGGCGGCGGTGTGCCGGACGATCAGCCGGGCCTTGCCCGCGCCGACCTTGGCGGTGTCGTTGACGAACGGCGTGATGGTGGGCTTGCCTCCCGCGTCGAGGTGCGCGGCGAGGCTGATGTTCGCCCCGCCCGGCACCTGCGCGTCGTCGACAGTGAGGATCGCGCTGCCGACCGGCTGGCCCGGCTTGGTCAGGGCGAGGTCGTACCGCCCCTGCTCGAGGTCGAGCGGGCCGGCGACGTCGCCGGGCTGGAAGTTGTCCAACGTCTTCTTCCCGTTGACGTAGACGTCGACCGGGGTGTCCGGGATGCCGTGCACCACGGAGACCTTCGACGTGGCGGCGTACGCGGGAGACGCGGTGACGGCGCCGATGCCGGCGAAGGCCGCCACGGCCACCGCGGTGCCCGCGGTGACCCGGCGGAAGGTCGAGACCTGCATGGGTGGTTCCTCCTGGTGGCTGGTGCCGCTCGCACTGCTGGGGAAGGTGCCGATACGCCGGGCCCGGCTGGCAGAACGGGTTACGGCGGCCTTGCCCCGGCCGGATGCGGGTCCGGGAACTTTTTCTTTTTCCGTCCCGAGCGCATCCGGGCGGCCCGGTCGCGACGAACGACCCTGGTGACGGTGTGGCGCGGCGACCGAGCGGACGGGAGTGCGATGGCTGCGGAAGCTACAGTCGGGCATGCCCCAGTTGAGGCGAGTCGCCTGGTGACAGCGGAGACGCGCGAGACCGTCCCGGTGGAGGACGACCTGGCCGAGCGGTTCCGCGCCGGGGACGAGGCGGCCCTGCGGGAGGCGTACGACCGGTACGGCCGGGCGGTCTTCCACCTGGCGACCAGCACGCTGGTCAACCGGACCGACGCCGAGGACGTCACCCAGGCCGTGTTCGTCGCGGCCTGGCTGGGGCGGCAGACCTTCGACCCGGCGCGGGGTTCCCTGGTCGGCTGGTTGCTCGGGATCACCCGCCGCAAGGTGGTGGACCGGCTGCGGGTGGTCGCCCGGGAGTCCCGGGCGGTCGAGACCGTGCGACAGTTGCCGGAACCGGAGCCGACCGGGCCGGACCCGGACCGCGTCGCCGACCGGCTGCTGGTCGCCGACGAGCTGGCCCGACTCCCCGCCGACCAGCGCCGCATGCTCGAACTGGCGTTCTTCGACGACCTGACCCACCAGCAGATAGCGACGGTGACCGGAGTGCCGCTCGGCACGGTCAAGAGCCACATCCGACGGGGCATGGCGAGCCTCAAGCGCAGATGGGAGGTGGACGGTGCAGCACCTGGCGCACGACCGGCTGGTCTTCCTGGCCCTCGGTGAGAGCGAGGCGGACACCGGCGAGAACCACCACCTCGACGGCTGCGTGCACTGCCGGGACGAGCTGGCCACCCTGCGGCACGTCGCCGGTCTCGGCACGGAGACACAGACCCTGCGGAACCTGCCCGAGCCGCCCGCGCACGTGTGGGACGCCATCGCCGCCGAGGTCGCCGCGACGCGGTCGCTCCCGTCGCTGCCGGAAGCCCGCCGGCAGCGGCAGTCGGCGGAGAACGCGGCCGGGCCGGCCGCCCGGCCGGGGCGTCGCGGGGTCTCCCGCTGGCTGCTCGGGGCGGTGACCGCCACCGCCGCCGCGCTGCTCGGCGTGGTCGGCACCCTGGCCGTGGTACGCCCCGACGCCCCGGAACCAGCACCGCAGGTGCTGGTCAGCGGCTCGTTGGCCGCGTACGGGGCGACGCCGCCGCAGGCCGCCGGGAACGCCCGGGTCTTCGCCGACGGGCGACTCCACCTGCACGTGACGAACCTGCCCGAGGTGCCCGGCTACTACCAGGTCTGGCTGATCGACCCCCGGACCATGGAGATGCTCTCGGTGGGAGTCCTCGGCGGCGGAGCGGACGCGCTGCTACCGTTGCCCCCTGGCGTCGACCTCGACCGCTACTCCGTGGTCGACGTCTCCGCCGAGCAGTACGACAACAACACCGCCCACTCCGGCGACAGTCTGCTGAGGGGCGCCCTGACGGGCTGATCGGCGGGCCGGCTCAGCTCCCCGGCCCGCCGATCAGCTCCCGTACGACACACCGGCCACGGAACCTGTCAGGTTCCGTGGCCGGAGCGGGTGACGGTGGAACTCACTTACGCTTGCGGATCTCCTCGGCGGCCTGCGGGACGATCTTGAACAGATCGCCGACCACGCCGAAATCGGCCAGCTCGAAGATCGGCGCCTCGCCGTCCTTGTTCACCGCGACGATGGTCTTCGAGGTCTGCATA